>QXWX01000139.1 GCA_009911175.1 Lachnospiraceae bacterium
AAGGCATACGCATCAAAAAAGCGTATGCCTTTTCTTTATCAGAACCTAAAAACCAACAAAAATTATCTGCACCCAACCGCTAAAAAATACTTGCGGCACTTTAGAAATTGTGGTATATTGAACATAAAGAAGGACATCTGCGCTAACAGATGTCCAACAGGAGCTACCGATAGACGGTTAGCCCGATTATTTAGTCACAAAATAGCCGTAACCTTTGGTCGGGTGGGCGGCTATTTTTGTGTCTTGACATCATCTGCTCATCATGCTGCAAAACTTAAAATCGAAGCAACTCTAAAGGGAATATATCAGATCATGTAGCACTACTTCCTCCGCCCTGCTCCTAATGCTGTTCATTTTTGGGAGCCAACAGAGCCAGTCATCGGATTTAAGCTGCTCCGTCACTCCCTCTTTCTTTGCCATCTGTCTTACAAGCCTGTCCATCATCTCATTACATTCCTCGTCAATCTCCGCAAGATGCTTCCATAAGGTTTCCGACAAAGGCATATGCGAATAAATGCCCCTGTGGTTTTCTTCTAAAAAGCGCTTCCTCATCCGTCCATACTTCCCGATCTGATATTCCGTTGTATCCGAAAGTTTGAGGTTGGGAATCCTATCAAATTCCCGTGTATTACTTTATCGCACATGAGCATTTGAGTCGGTATCCAATCAGGGAGAATCCCTTGGAAAAGCCAACCTTGTCCTGAAGAAAAATCTGCTTGGAACACTGGATGTACGCCAGGTCAGAAAAGCGGAAAGCCGCACATTGAATTACATACAAAAAAATGGTTTGAAGATGGAGACTTTAGAAAACCGCGCAAACTTTACGTTGATTTTTACCGCTGTATGGATTTTGAATATATTGGACATCTATTTTATCTGTTATCCGAGTTCGTGGATTAGGTTCTTGCATTGCATAGCGCAGACACATATCTGGATTGGGCTGCAGACATTTTTGAGTTAAGAGTCAACCCGAATCCGCGCCAGGAGGAGTGTGGAAAAGAAGAATCCCAGATGCTGGGCGTATATTTTCTGTATTTCAATCAGCTGTTGGGCAAGCGGAAGGCCAAAGGCCTGGCCGAAAAGTATGAACGAAAGGGGTTATAAGGATATAGGTATTTCAATCCACACTCCCACGTAGGGAGCGACGGGTATTACCCTAACGGCTGATTTCGTATTCAATATTACAAGTATAGATTGATAGTCTTCTGTTTTCCCTACAATTTCATTTTCAAGCTTCTAGTACAACGAATAATAAGTATCTGGCTATATCGCGCAGGATGATTTTTCAGATACAAGGCAGATTTTCGACGGCGTAGCGGTGGCTACGGCTAGAAAATCTAACGCAGTAGCTGGAAAATCAGACAAGTGATATGGCTAGTTATTTATTATTCGTTGTACTAGGCGCAAGCCGTAAATATATTTTACTCCTGTTGAAGCATGTCCAACACTTCCTCTCAGTTTGTATGTTCCGCAACAGATTCTTCCCTGCCGGATCCATCGTCTGAAATATGGGCAACAAAAAATCCCCCCTGTTTCTGAAAATTGCATTTTTTCTTATTTTCTGTTTACAGTGGCCGCATTTTCCAGTATACTGTTACATGAAATTACATAAAATAAATCATGTGCTGTTAAGCTCGGTGTTTATAAACGCTGCAGCCAAAGGTACAAACAATTGTTTTCTAAAGGGTTTTCTAAAGGGTTTTCTAAAGGGTTTTCTAAAGGGTTTTCTGTACGGTGTCTGTTTTACAGGCGCTTTAGTCAGAAAGCTCTTTTATTTTCTAAAGCACGATAAAGCAGCATAAAATTATCTAATGTAATTTTTTTCATCGTTAAAGGCTTATTTTCAATCATAATGGTATACGGAGTCACTTCCGCTCCTACCATCCCCTGCTTGTATTCAATAAATACAAATCTATCCTCCAGCACGTTAATCTGATCTTCGTCCAGACAATCCACAATAAATTTTATAATATTCTGAATAAAACTATCTATGTCACTTTATAAAGTGTGGATTGAAATGCTGAAAGTCTCATTTAATGTTTTATCCGGCTGTAATCCTATTATAGTTTATGTGTGACAAAAAAGCTCAACCCATTTCCACAGATATCCCTGCCCTGGATGCAACTCCCGGTCATTCTCTATGATCTGAATCAACATGTTTCCTCCCGTTCCATCATCCCCTGTAAAGCCAGTTGCTCAATTCCGCAAATTCCCCCAGTGTCAGCGCTTCCCCCCGCACCGAAGCGCCCTTTCCCAGCTTTTCAATGGCCGCCTCGATCTCTTCCTTTGTAAAATCCAGCTCCGGCGAGTTCTTCAGCCCATTCGCCAGCGTTTTCCGCCTCTGGTTAAAGGACGCGCGTATGATCCCAAAGAGCAGCCTTTCGTCCTTCACCGCCACCGGCGGAGTCTCGTAGCGTTCCAGGCGGATCACCGCGGATCCGATCCTGGGCCGGGGCATAAAGCAGTTCTGAGGGACATTTGCCGCAATATAAGGCTTCGCGTAATACTGCACTGCCAGGGAAAGGGCGCCGTAATCCTTGCTGCCCGGCCCCGCCTGCATCCGGTCCGCCACTTCCTTCTGCACCATCACCGTAATGCTCCGGAGCGGCACATGCCCCTCAAACAGACTCATGATGATCGGGGTGGTTATATAATAAGGAAGATTCGCCACCACCTTGATCGGCCGCCCTCCATTTTCTTCTTCAACCAGCTTTGCCAGATCTATTTTTAAAATGTCGCCGTTGATGATCCGCACATTGTCATAGCCGTCCAGCGTATCCTCCAGGATCGGGATCAGCGCCCGGTCGATCTCCACGGCGATCACCTTTCCCGCCGCGCAGGCCAGGTACTGAGTCATAGTCCCGATCCCGGGGCCGATCTCCAGCACCATATCCTCCTGGGAAATCTCCGCAGAGCGTATGATCTTATCCAGAACATGAGTATCGATCAGGAAATTCTGCCCGTATTTTTTTTGAAATGTAAACTGATATTTTTGGAGAACCGCAATCGTATTCTGCGGATTTCCCAGCGTTGGTTCCTTCATAATATGATGTCCTTTCGTTACAGGTCACGCCTGGTGAAGGTGTGACCTGTAACGTCCTTTCTACAGTTCCTTACACCGGACCATGCACCTCTTTTTGTAAAATGCGATCCCATAGCATACTACCTGAGAATATTCCTCCTCAAATTCTTCCGCATACATTCTCTCATCAATCTGCGCCGCTGCTTCATCGCAGTCCTTTGTCAGATTTTTCAGCTCCTTTGAATATTTTGCTTCAAAGACTGCTGCCCGGTCTCCGGCAGGATCCAGCACAACCACATCGCATCTCCCCTCGCCGTGTTCTTTGTTGGATTCCACGGCATAACCCGCTCCCGCAAATATCCCCGCAAGAAACGCATGATAAAAGTCTTCTTTATAATCATGATAGCTGATGGTTTTTCGGAGCAGTCTTGTCATTTCTGACGTCACCTTTTCCGCTTCACCGTTCCAGACTGCCGCAAACAATTCTTCTCTTTTCCACGCCTTTGAGCTATCCTCGAACCACTTTTTGATTGAGCTCTCAAAAATCTCTTTTACTTCTGCATTTGGGATCCTCAGAGCCAGGCTGCCCTTCGGAATCAGCTCATTTCCCAATTCCTGCGCGCGGACCCTGGTTAAATATCCTGTCAGATATAAAATACTCCAAAGATTTTCTTCGGATGAGTGCAGGTAGTCATATGTCAGATCTTCTTCAACACTCTGGACCACATATCCGCCTGAAAGCAGGGTCTCGAATTTTCTGGTAACGTCATCCCCCGCATAGTCGATAAATGACCGGATCACTGCGTTGTCGCTGCTGTCCTTCCAATAGCTCAGAGGCTTCTTTGACGGATCCAGCAGCAGATTTTTTACATGGTTTACAACATCCCACGGACAGTACACATCCAAATCCCCAAAATGGTACCCGTCGTACCATGCCTTCATCTCCGCGGCATGGGACGTAAGTCCCGTATCCCGTAGTAGCCGGTCCAGTTCGGTCTGTGTAAACCCAAAATATTCATTGAGCCGGGTGTCTGATACCGTATTCGCCACAAAATTATTTGTTCCGGTAAAAATACTCTCCTTCGCGATCCGAAGGCAGCCTGTTATTACTGCAAATTTTAGTGAGCTGTTATCCTTAAATGTCTGCATAAGCCCTTTGAGCATATCCAGCATTTCAGGATAATATCCTTTTTCACTGGCCTTTGCGAGCGGCACGTCATACTCATCTATGAGAAGAATGACCTGCTTTTCATAGTAAGCCTCCAGCATTCTTGTGAGCATAAAAAGGCTGTCTTTTATTTCCTCCGGCGTCGGCTTCTTTGCCGCGATCCGCTGAAAAATTTCTTTATCATACGGATTGATCTTATCACTGTCTAAAAGGTAGAGATGCTCTTTATAAGTCTTGGCGATCACTGACGTAAGCCGTCCGTATGCCCCCGAAAAGTCTAGGCCATCCACGCTTTTCAGCGACAAAAATAACGTCGGATACTGATTCATCCATTCCGCGCAGAGCCTTGTCTGTTTTGAAATCTCCAGCCCTTCAAACAATTCCCTGCTGTCTTGCCGGATATCGAAAAAAGCGGCCAGCATAGACATCCCCAGCGTTTTTCCAAAACGCCGCGGCCGTGTGATCAATGTAACCTTTGTTCCGCTGGTCTTCATCAGTTCGGCAATCATCCCTGATTTATCCACATAGTAGAATCCTTCTTTTCTGATTTCCGTAAAATCCGAGGTTCCTACCGGAATCATAATTTTACACATATCTGCCCGCTCCTTTCTAATGTCCTCCCGCTTTCCTTTTCCGCTGCTTTTCACAGCCATTTCACACAGTTCTTTAAGCATTTAGCAGCAATCGCCTGCGCGAAATGCCAAAATTTCAGGATCGCGCGTTCCGGATCAGGCTATCCGATAAAACGCCCGCGCGTTTTCCTCTGTCGCCCGGATCACTTCCTCCGCCGTCACGCCCTTCAATTCTGCCACTGCCTGTGCCACATAGGTCAGGTTCAGCGAGGAGTTCCGTTTTCCCCGGTAGGGCTCGGGCGCCAGGTAAGGGCAGTCCGTCTCCAATACAATATGGGAAAGCGGCACAGCCTGTACCGCTTCCTTTAATTTTTTCGCGTTTTTAAATGTGACCACGCCGCCGACCCCGATGAGATACCCCATCTTCACGTATTCCTCGGCCATCTCCTGTGAATAGGAATAGCAGTGTACGATCACGTCCATTCCCCGGCCATGCTCTTTGAGAATCTCCATCGTATCCGCCGCGGCCTCCCGGCTGTGGACGTTCACCGGAAGCCCTTCCTGCCGCGCTAGCGCGAGCTGCCGCACAAACCACTCCTTCTGCAGGTCGTGCTTTTCCTTATCCCAGTAGTAGTCCAGCCCGATCTCTCCCACCGCCGCGATCTTTTCGTCCTTCAATAACCGCTTCATCCTGGAAAATGCTTCCTCATCCAGACCGCCTACCTCGTCCGGGTGTACCCCGATCATGCCGTATACAAACGGATACTTCCGGGTCAGCTCCAGAACCCGTTCCCAGGATTCCACCGAAGCGCTGGCATTGACGATGGTGCCGACCCCGCCGGCCTCCATCTGCCCAAGAAGCGCCTCCCGGTCCGGATCAAACTGCGGATCATCATAATGCGCATGCGTATCAAAAATCATATTCTCCTCCATTGTGTTACCCACTTTATAACACGATACCATCAATCTTCTGAAAACTCTTCCTATTGTGCGAACCCACTTTACAACACGATATCATCAATCTTCTGAAAACTCTTCCTATTGTGCGAACCCACTTTACAACACGATATCGTCGATCTTCTGAAAGCTCTTCATATCGTAGGATTCCACCGTATTTCCCGCTGTCAGGTAGAGCCTGCTGCCGGAATACAATGCCCGCGCGTTCCATGCGTACCCGCTCAGCTCCCGCTCGAAAATGCATTCGAACCCATTTTTCCCGTAGGAAAAGATCACATACCGCATCACGTCCCCGTCCACGCGGAATCCGATCAGGTTCTTTTCCACATCCACCAGTGCTGATTTATAATCATAAAATACATCCGAGGAATACGTATTTTCCAGCACGTACTTCTCCGCTTCCGTAACATTTTCCGGATCTGTAATATCGAACATGGAGAGCTTCACGCCCTCTGTCGCAGTCCCTGTTTCGTCCACGTCCATGCCGATCCCCAGAAGCTTCCCTTCCCCATAAGGGTGCAGGTATTCCGAGAATCCCGGGATTTTCAGCTTTCCTAAGATCTCCGGCTTCTTCGGGTCTGACAGGTCCACGGAAAACAGCGGATCCATCTGCCGGAATGTGACAAAATACCCGGTATCGCCCATAAATCTCGCAGAGTAAACGGCCTCGTCCTCCGCCAGCCCTTCGATCCGGGACAGCTCTTCCAGATTTTTATCCAGAATATAAAGGGAATTGGTGTCCTTAAGCTCCTGTTCGGCCTCCTCGGTAAGCCCAAACAGCCGGGGCGTGCTGCTGTTGTCGGAGGAAATCGGGGTCACGGTCACGACCAGACGCAGATTTCCCTCATATTCGTCAATGCTGAACGAATCGTTGAGCGTCCCGTCCACTTCCGTCTGCCCCACAGCCGTAAGCCTTCCGTCCTTATAAGAAACCTTCCGGATACAGGTTCCGGACACACTCCGCCCGGAGCTGCCGCCTCCCTGACGCGCCAGTGGCATGATGCCGTAGTCGCCGTAATCACTCTCACAGATGTAGATATTGTTCCTGCTCACGTAGCACATTCCCGCGCTTCCGAATACCGCCTTGGTATCCACCTTTTTCTCCGGATCCTTGATGGAAAACGCGGAGATGATGGTGTATTTTTCCGCCCGCGCGCCCATGGGCATCAGAATGTCCCCGCTTTCGATCCGCTTCCCCTGCGCCATCGGGATATATCCGTCCCGGTCCGTCCTGGAGCTGTAGATCTCCGCGTAAAAATCACTGAGCAGATACACATAGTCCCCGGACACCCGCATGGTGTTGTAATTCCCGCTCTGGGAAATCTTTCCTACGGACTTCGGTTTTTCCGGCTTACTGATGTCAAATGTCTCTGCCACGGCATACTGCAGATAGCGCCCGCCGTATTCCCCGGTGGACACGTCGCCCTGATCCCGGTACTCTGACTGGCTGTACACCGCAATGAGCCGGTCGCCCTTCACAAAGATCTCAGAAACATAGCATTCCTGATCCAGCCGGATGGTGCTTAAGTGCTCCATCTCTTCCTTCTCGATGCCGACGATCTGGATCTGCTGGTTATTCACGATATACAGCCGTTTTCCGTCTGTCTTTACAATGTCCGCTTCTCCAACGCCTTCTTCCCGGACGTTGGTATCTGAATAGCCGGAAGCTCCGCCGGCCTCCCCGGCCGTGTCTGCTGATACCTCGTTTTCCATAGGCGCGCTTTCCATTTTTGCGCTGCCGCCGGCCATCCCGCCGTCCACGTCGTCCATCACCGCATACTCCTCCGTGGATCTCTGCATCTCCTGCATCTCCTGCATCCGTTTATTTTCCGCTTCGATGTATTCAAAAACCTCGTCATAGTTCTTTGCGGTTTTGATATCTGTTACTTCGAAGGGGTCTCCGCTCCGATCCGACCGGCCGGATACACTGCTTTCCTTTCCATTCTGCCCGCCGGCAGCTCCATCCTGCTCTCCGGCCGCGCCGCTTTCCGAACCTCCTGAACTGTCCGCGGCGCTGTCTGCCGCTGATTCCGTAAGCATCTCTTCCGAACCAGCAGCCGCGCCGCTGTCTGCGTCCGCTATCATCTGGAACTCCGCATGATCCGACTTGGTTCCAGTACCGAAGCCGAATCCTACTGTCCCGGCGGCAACAGCACCGATGACCAGCAGGCCGCAGGCTGCTGCCGCCGTGATCTTTCCATAATAATATTTTCTTTTTTTCTGTCCCCTGGATTCCAGCATCTGCTGGATCTGGTCCGGCTGCAGGGAATCCGGGATTTTTATATTTTCACTTTGCTCTTCCGCAAGCTTTTTTAAATCTTTCTCATCCATACTCATATTCCGCGTCTCCTTTCTATACCTTGTGAAACGGCCGTATGGCCATAACGGGGTGCCCTTGGGTATACCTTGTGAAACGGCCATATGGCCATAACGGGGTGCCCTTGGGTATACCTTATGAAACGGCCATATGGCCATAACGGGGTGCCCTTGGGTATACCTTGTGAAACGACCGCATGGCTATAATGGGATGCCGCTGGGCGCACTTTTGCCGCACAAAGTCCGCCGTCCCGCAGGGACATGTTCGATGTGATTCCTTTCGGACATTCCCGACGCATCATACCGCGTCCCCGGTATCGGTCATTTCAGCTCAGGATCCGGCGAAGCCTGTCCATGGCGCGCGCCTTCCGCGAACGGACTGTCGCCGGGTTCATCCCCAGCATCCTGCCAATCTCCGCGCTGGCATACCCTTCCAGCACAGAGCAGGCCACAATAACCCGGTCCTCTTCATCCAGCCGCATAAAAGCCGCCCTGACATCGCAATCTCCAGCTTGGTCCCGTTCCTCAGCCGCCAGGCCCTCCGGCAGCTCCTCTGTCCTCTGTACGTTTTTTAATTTTCTCCTGCACTGATTCGCCAGGATCGTAAATATCCAGCTTCGGAAAGACTCCTCCTTTTTCAGCTTATGGATATTCTCATACGCCGCAATGACCGCCTCGCTGACTGCGTCCTCCGCATCCTGGGGATGTTTCATTGTGTACAGCGCAAACCGGTACAGCTCCTTATAGATCCGCGCGTACAGCCCCGAAAACGCTTTCACATCCCCGCGCCGCGCCCTTTGGATCAGGACCAGCTCTGAACTATCCTTGTAATCATACATCCGCTCCCCCTCCTTCCAATCCGGCATGACCGCTGTTTCTCACCAACTGATGGTGATGTAAATAAGAGTATAAAAAATGAGAAAGTGTTGCAAAGTTTTTTATTTTACGTGATTTTACATAGTAATAACTATATCACTTTTCTGAGCCTTTAATCCAGATACCACAGTATAATTTCTGTTAAATTACGGTTCAGGTCCCGCTAAAGGAAGTATAACACAAAATGTGCCCCTTGAATACCTTAATAAAGTATTGAAAATCCCTCACCTCTCATGTTATACTAGACAGAAAGGGAAACAAATCGAAGAGAGTAGAAGCCTTCCCATACTCAACTAACGAAAGGATGTACATTTATGCGAAAAAGTATTAAAACAAACGTTGGAATCCGAGTGATTGCGGCACTCGCTTCCGTAATTTTGTTCAGCAGTGTCATGACGATAAACATTTTCCGCATTAAGAATATGCAGGCTGATAATGCTGACGTCAACAACTTGCTGTCCACCGTACAGGCTGCCGAGACAGCCCATTACAAATGGTCCAGCGGACTGAGCAACGCGCTGTATGCCGATGCCGAATTTACCGGCAGTACCGACCCGACTACCTGTGTCCTCGGACAGTGGATCTACGGCGACAGCAGCACCGCGGATCCTGATATCCTGGCCCTGCGCGACCAGATCGAGCCCCTCCACAAGGAGCTGCATGAATCCGCTATCCATGTACTGGATCAGATGAATTCCAGTCCGTCACAGGCACAGGCTTACTATCAGAATACGATCCTCTCCAACCTGTCCACACTGGTAGGATTCTTGGATCAGATCGTTGAGGACTGTACTCAGAAGAGCCTGGACAGCACCACCGAAATGCGGCAGATGATCCTGACCATGAACATTTTGTGCGCGGTCTGCCTGACCCTCGCGCTTGTATGTCTGCTCAGCCTGGTTCAGTACGTTCTGAAGCACATTGTAAAACCAATCATTCACATTACCGACCAGAGCCGTCCTCTTCAGGATGGAAATCTGGAATTTGAGCTGGATTACCATGCGGAAAACGAGCTGGGCTACCTGGCAGATACCCTGAGAAAATCCATGGGCCTGATCCACGATTATGTGGAAGATCTGAACCGGATCATGGAACAGCTTTCCCGCGGCAACTTTGATGTTGCCACGACCGCTCCGTTTATCGGTGACTTCCGTACCATTGAGATGTCACTGAACAGCCTGACCTCCACCCTGTCCGGAACCATGTCCAACATCCTCCGGGCGGAAAAGATGGTATCCGGCAATGCAGAGCAATTATCCAGCAGCTCCCAGACACTGTCCCAGGGCGCAACTCAGCAGGCAAGTGCGGTGGAAGAGCTGTACGCTACTCTGGAAGAGCTTTCCCGCAATGCGGACCGCAATGTAGGCGTGGCTCAGGAAGCCCAGGAAAATGCACGCCTCACCGGAGAGCAGGTATCCGTCAGCAGCCAGCAGATGGAACAGATGGTGCAGGCCATGGAAGATATCAGCGCTTCCTCCCAGCAGATCGGCAATATCATTGCTACGATCGAGAATATCGCTTTCCAGACCAATATCCTGGCATTGAACGCGGCAGTAGAGGCTGCCCGCGCCGGAGAAGCAGGCAAAGGCTTTGCCGTAGTATCGGATGAGGTCCGCAATCTGGCAGCCAAGTCAGATGAAGCAGCCAAGGCTACCAAGGATCTGATTGAGAATTCCGTACAGACAACGGCGCGCGGAACCGAGATCGTAGGAAAGGTTTCCGCCTCCCTGAAAAAGACGCTGGAGCTGGTAGAACAGTCCAACGAAGCGATACATACGATAGCAGACGCCATCCAGGGCGAAGCAGATTCCATTTCACAGGTTACCGAAGGAATCGGACAGATCTCCACAGTGGTCCAGTCCAATTCTGCCAGCAGTGAGGAATCCGCGGCTGTCAGCGCAGAGCTCTTCGAACAGGTTCATATGCTGGAAGCGCAGACAGAGAAGTTTAAGCTGAAACGCTGATCCTACAAAGATTTACCGAATATATGGTCACAGAAAAGGGACGGTCACTTGAAACCGTCCCTTTTTTCCACTTGTACGGTTGGATGCTCCCAGGAGCATCCAACCCACTTATATTTTTTTATCCTCTATAATAATTGATCAGGCATCCTTTCAGGATGATCTCTCTCTCCGCGTCAGTCATTTCTCCCAGCTTCAATTCGATCTCCCGCAGTCCGTCCTTCACCACAAACGCCTTTACTGTGCTCTGCTTTTCTTCGATCACCTTGCGCGCCTCAGGGATGAACAGATAATCCCCATTTTGAAATGGAAGCGCCTCATGATCCGCCTCTGTCAGGAACGGAAGCATACCCCAGTTGATCAAGTTGGAGCGGTAACGCTTGGTCGCGTATTCGTTGGCAATATTGGCCCAACCGCCCAGTACCTTCTGGCAGGATGCCGCCTGCTCCCGCGCGGATCCGTCTCCCGGCTTCACCGCGAAGATCGTGCTTCCCACGCCAATATTTCCTTTGCCTGTCTCCGGGAAATCCTTCTGGATCGCAGCCATCACCGGCTTTAACTCTTCCAGCGCATCCAGCGGACAGGCGCCTGCCTCGATCGCCTTCTGTGCCGCCTGCACTTCCTTAGCCCGTCCCACATAAGCCGGATCCTTTCTGGACAATGCAAATTCCGCAAGCCCCAACGGATTGGAACGGTAGGAAGAAGTCTCTCCGGAGGGAATCAGCTCGTCCGTGGTCGTGACGGGATCATGAATCTCAGATACGACTTTCAGGATCAGGTTCTCCGGCAGTGCGGACATGGCCGGCCAGTCCTTGATATTGGGACCGAACTGGATTTCCACGGAAGGATCCGCCACACCCTTGCTGTCAAATACCCGGTTTTCGTA
This sequence comes from Lachnospiraceae bacterium, assembly GCA_009911175.1. Next base: position 11,759 of record QXWX01000139.1, read on the forward strand.
AATGCTCCTGTCGAAGTGGTATTTCTGCCCCTTGTACTCTACATCCAGTACAGTTGCCGGGGTCAGGAAGCCCTGGTTCGCCGCGGTCGCCGCAATGGAACGGGCATCCATCAGCGCGACAGAGGAAATCTGTCCGCTCTGCAGCTTGGAACCCTCCCGGTTGGGGAAATTCCTGGTAGAGTGGCGGATGGACAGCGCATTGTTGGCCGGTGTATCTCCCGCGCCGAAGCATGGTCCGCAGAACGCCGTCTTCACGATGGTACCTGCCCCGATCAGATCCGCGACCGCCCCATTTTTTACCAGCTCCATATAGACCGGGGTGCTGGCCGGATAAACGCTGAACGTAAACGCCCCGGAGCCGATGTTCTTTCCCCGGATGATATCCGCCGCCGCACAGATATTTTCAAATCCGCCGCCCGCGCAGCCGGCAATGATCCCCTGCTCCACATATAATTTCCCGTCAACCACCTTGTCCTGCAGGCTGTAATCCACCGCGCCGTCCAGGCTCACCAACGCCTTCTGCTCGACATCATGAAGGATGTCCTTTAAATTGGCGTTCAATTCCTCAATCGTATAGACATTGCTGGGGTGGAACGGCATTGCGATCATAGGCTTGATCTCGCTCAGGTTCACATAGACCATGCCGTCATAATATGCGCATGCCCCCGGATTCAGTTCCTTATAGTCTTCGCTTCTGCCGTGGATCTCGTAAAATTCCCGGATCTTCTCGTCTGTCGCCCAGATGGAGGACAGGCAGGTGGTCTCTGTCGTCATCACGTCCACGCCGATCCGGAAGTCCGCGCTCAGCTTGTGCACGCCGGGTCCTACAAATTCCATCACCTTATTGTTGACATAACCATTTCCAAAGGTGGCGCCGATGATCGCCAGGGCTACGTCCTGGGGGCCCACTCCCTTCCTCGGCTCGCCGTCCAGGTAAATGCCGATCACGCCCGGCATCTTGATATCATAGGTCTTATTCAGAAGCTGCTTCACAAGCTCCGGTCCGCCCTCGCCCATGGCCATGGTGCCCAGCGCGCCGTAGCGGGTATGGCTGTCCGAACCAAGGATCATCCTGCCGCCGCCCGCAAGCATCTCCCGCGCGTACTGATGGATGACCGCCTGATGAGGCGGTACATAGACACCGCCGTATTTCTTCGCGCAGGTCAGCCCGAACATATGGTCATCTTCATTGATCGTACCACCCACCGCGCACAGGGAATTGTGGCAGTTGGTCAGCACATAGGGGATTGGGAACTTCTCCAGCCCCGAAGCCCGAGCCGTCTGGATGATCCCCACGAACGTGATATCATGGGAGGTCAGCTTGTCAAATCTGATCTGCAGGTTTTCCATATTGCCCGAGGTATTGTGGTCGCGCAGGATGCTGTAAGCCATCGTCTGCCGCGACGCTTCCTCCTTCGAAAGCGGAACCTGCGCGCCGCCCTTATCTTCGATCATCTCTGTGCCGTTCAGCAGATAGACTCCATTGTCATAAAGTTTTATCATGATATCATGCTCCTCCTTTATCAGATGCAGCCCCGCGCCCTGCCTCTGTATCCGAACATCCGCCGATTCTGGCCGCCGCAGGCTCCCGCGGGGTATAAACAGTTACAAAATTTCTAACACTACGGTGGTTATTTTATCATGCGGAAATATCTTTGTAAAGCGGGAAGAGATACTTTATTTATTACTATGGCCAATCATAACCACCCGTCAAACGGGTGGTTTGCTCTGCGGCTATAAGCCTTTGTTACTGGCCAGCGCCTAAAGACGCTGGCTTTCACTTCGTTCAAGCCACTACGCCCTTGACTCGTCGCCGCCCTTCAAAGGGC
>QXWX01000140.1 GCA_009911175.1 Lachnospiraceae bacterium
ATCGTTTCCTTACCCAAAATTTCCGCCATCTCTTTTAGAGTGGTCTTTTCCTTCCCTCCGAGGAATAAGGTGGTATCGCAATTCCCTTCAATCGTGTCAGCGTTGTCCTTATAGATTGCTTTTAGCTGGGATTTAGACTGCAAAATAATGGAAGCCGATATTTCACGGCTCCGGATTGTGGCGATCAGCTTCTCAAACTGCGGAATCTGACCGATATTTGCAAACTCGTCCAACAGCATCCTCACATGAACCGGGAGCCTGCCGTTATAGACATCATCTGCCTTGTCACAGAGTAGGTTAAAGAGCTGTGAATACATGATTGACACCACGAAATTAAATGTAGCGTCCGTATCTGAAATAATAACGAACATCGCTGTTTTCTGCTCTCCGAGCGTGTCAAGCTCCAGATCGTCATATTCCATAAGGTCACGCAGCTCTTTTATGTCAAATGGCGCTAACCTTGCGCCGCAGCTAATCAGGATAGATTTTGCTGTCTTGCCAGAAACGTTTTGTAAAGGACTTTTTAATCAAGTTCACAGAAAATTTACATTTCAGGGCAAAAAAATAAGACCGGGAACCTGTTTTTAGATTCCCGGCCTACGGTTTTACTATGCTGTCCGTTCTGCTTTCAGTTTTTTCACTTCGTCAAGTGGAAGTCCTGCGTATTCCGCAATTTTTTCAAGTGTTAACATTCCATCTGCCAACATTCTTTTAGCAGTATTTATTGCCCCTTCTTTTATGCCCTCTTTTACACCCTCTTGTAAAGATTCTTTTCTCATATCCTCCATGACTTTGCACATGATTAAAATGCCCTCCTTACTTTCCTTAAAAAAACGAACTCTGTCTGCCAGTGTCGTATAATACATATCTGCCGCATTCGTACATGAAAAATCATGCATGAGTTTTCCGATTGGTGTATCTCCACGATAAGCACCGTTTACATACAGTATATGTGAACCGTCCTCAAATCTTTCTCCGGTTCCTAAAAAGCAACGCTCAACTGGATAGAGTGGCAGCCCTTTTCCTATCACATCATTTTCCGTGATGAACACTACCCATGTTTCTGGGAGATTGCCAAAATCATCACCTTTCTTCAAAAGAGTTGCGTCCATCATGCTGGAATTATATCTTGCCCTTTTTCTCCCGGCTCCTTTATCGGCTCGTTGGATTTCAACATTTATTTTAGCACCAGTACTGTCAGTAGCAAGAATATCAAACCTCACTGAACGGTTCAGCAGGTTCTCCACAAATACCTGGGTACGGACGTCCAGCACCTTTAAATCCGGCTTTTCCAGCACAATCTGCAATACCAGTTCTATGCTTGCCGTATCTCCCTCAAAACACTTTGTGAGGAAATCATCGTCAAGCAGGCGAAAGCCTCTTAGCCTCTGTAAATCTTCCTGATGTTTCTGGTCTATCTGTTCCGTCACTGTCAATCTTCCCACCTGCTTTCCCTTCTGTTTTCATATTTCCATACTACCATAAACCTCCCGATTTTACAAGCCGGGAGCCAGCGCATTTCTGATTCCCGGCCTGTTTCCGTTATCGCTTTTTTACATCTGCTGTATCTCATTTTTCAGCATACGCTTGATTTTGTCGCTCATGGTTTCCTTGCTCGTCTTGCTAAAGTGAACCCGCACAATGTAGGTAGTCCGGCCAATCTTCTTCACCAGTGCGGGAGCGTCCTTAGCCGGTGTCGTGGTGGTAATATCCTCTGTGATTTTGTCGCTGCCCATAAATCCTCCTTTTCATGCAATCAAACTTTGTTATCCTTCCTCACAATCTCCTTCGCCGCCGCTTTGGTCGCCCTGGCTCCTTCCTCCCGGAAATTCTTACCGGAAAAGAGAACCGGCGCACACCGTTCCAGTATGCGGTCATAAATCCTTGCGTGGGCAAGGTCTGGCGGGTTCTTGATTTCTTCCAGTTTCAGGTTTGTCGTGACAATCAGCGGCTTCTTACTCCGATACCGGCTGTCAATGACGGTAAACATCTGCTCCATGGCATACTCGGTACTGCGTTCCACTCCTAAATCGTCAATGACAAGCAGGCTGTAATCGTCCAGGCTGGCGATAAAAGCCGCCCTGTCCTCGGCAAACACGCCGGTCAGCCGGTTCAGGATAGACGGAAAATTCGTCATCAGAACCGGCACGTCACGGTCAAGCAGGGCATTGGCGATACAGCCGGCAAAAAAGGATTTCCCAGTTCCCACGTCACCAAAGAGCAGAAGGCCAGTGTTGTCCCGGTATGCCTCCTTCCAATGCTCCACATAAGCGTGTGCCTTCTCCATGACGGGATTCTGGCCGTTATCATTGGCGAAGGTGTAATCATAAAGGTATCGGTCTTGAAGTCCCTGCGCCTTCCGGCGCTTGATACGCTCCATGCGCTCCCTCTGTTCCTCCATGGCTTTCCGTTCTTCCTGCCCTTTCTGCTGGCAGGGGCAGAGACAGCGGGGCATGAAATAGCCGGAGCCTCCGAACCTTGGCACGACAGTCTGGCGGCTGCCACGGCATTTCTTACAGTGGATAAGCCCGTCAGCCGGTTCTATATACTCGTCCCCGGCAAGCTCCATATCCCCGGCGGCCCGGTCAATGGCCGCCCGGACTTCTGCGGTAATCTCTATCATATGGTTTCTCCTTCCTCTACGCTATAATCCCGGTTCCGGGCAGGCGGTTCCTCTTTCTTTTTGTCGGCGTTCGCCCAGCGCCGGATTGTGGCGGCATGGTTTTTATATCCTTTTCCGCTGGATTCCATGTACTCGGACAGCCGCTCAATGTACTGTTCCCAAAGAGAGGGGAGTTCCGTCTGGAGTTCTGCCAGTTCTGCAGAAGATAGAAACACATTCCGGTATCTCCCAAAGGCGTGTGCCATATCCCCCTCTCTATTCTCTATACTCTTATCTCTAATCTCTTTATCTCTATACTCTAATATAGGCGGACATTTGTCCACCCGGCCATTGGACGGACAAATGTCTGTTTCCCCGGACGGGAGCAGGTTCTGGCGTTTCAGCCTCATGCGCTCCTTTTTCTTCCGCTCCCCCTCGCTGGACGACTGGCCGATCAGCAGCTGGATATCGCTCATGTAATAGGCTCCGTCCGTCAGTATCTCCACAAGACCGAACTCCTGGAATATTTTCAAAGCCCGTTCCACCGTGCCTACCTGATGCCGGGTAAAGGTGGCTATGGTCTGCACGGTATGGGGCAGGTAGTCATTCAGCAGGAGTACGCCATTGCTTTTCAGGGACATCAAATACATCTTGAGAAGGAGATTGGAGTACAGAAGGCCGTCCTGCATACTTTCCAGAATGACCATGGTTTCGCTGTTATAAAAATTCTCTTTCAGTTTGAGGTAATAGAATCGTCGATTTTCTGTCATTTAGTTGCTCCTTTGGTTCAGAATGGTCTTTCTTGGTTCTTGTACGCATTTTAAGGGGCTTTTGGAGTGTCGGTGATAAAAAGTATTGCCTCCCCTCCGACACGCTCCGAAAGTGCTTGATTTACAAGGCTTTTTCCGTTCCTAAATGCGTAGAATCATGGTATCTTTTCCGCTGGCGTTCTGCCTCCTTCCTCCGGCGCACCCTGGCGGCACAATCCTTACAGTATTTCGCCCGGTTGGAGCCAGGCAGGAAAAGAGCACCGCACTCGCTGCACCGCCTGCTTTCCAGCCGGTGGTAAAGGGCCGTTTCCAGCTGGTGGTCTAAGGGAAGCACCGCCGCACGGAACCAGCGGCAGAGCAGGGAGTGGGAAATGCTCTGGACACAGACGCACCCGTCCCCCTCGTCAAGCGCCATACACTGGCCGTTGTCGTAGTTGCAGCACTCACGTACCAGCCGCCTCGCCCTGCGGTACTGCCGATAGTCCATGGCCGGGATTCGCTCATGCCGCCTGTTTCCCATATCTCACCTTGCAACGGCACAAAGGCGGCTGCCCTTCCCTGAAAAGGAAAACCGGCTCCGGCGCTTTCGCCCCCGTAAGCGCTGGCGGCGTGGGCGGCATGGGTATCTTTATGGTGATGGTGATTGTCATGGTGATAAACCGCTGTGTCATAATTCCTGTTCCTCCTTCTTTCTGGCTGGTTCATTTTCCGTCCTGGCCAACTGTTCCGCTGTCTTTTTCAGATTCTCCACCGCCTTGATGTCCTCCCGCATGGCTTTCATTTTCTGGTACTGCACCGATTTCTCCGCTTTCAGGCGGTCGGCCTCGGCCTGCCATTTCTTCGGGGTGATTTCTTCGCCGTTGGCTTTCAGCTTTTCCAGATACCGGACAGCGGCCTCATATAATGCCAGTTCCGCACCGTGCTTCTGCTCAAACTGTTCCTTTTTCCTCCCCGGCTTCATCTTGTCAAACTGGCGGCGGGTTCCTTTGTTCCTCTCGTATTTCTCCCACATGGAGAGATGTTCGTCCAGCGCTTTGATACGCCGCTCGGCGGTGACAATCTTCCCACGCATGGAATAGTAATCTTTGTTCATGGCGGCCACTTTTTCATAAAGCTGCTCCATGGAAGTGATGTTGTTGCCTTTCAGGAAATTGAACAGGGCGGCGCTATCTTTCAGGTTCCTTATCTTCCCATACCGGGAGCCGGGTTTCCCTGTTGACAACTGTGCCTCGTAAAGCTGCGCCATGATACTGTCTTTTCCTTCCGGTTTCTCTGCCTGCTCTTTCGTCCATTTATAGAGCCGGGTAATCCGTGCCTTGATTTCCTTCAGCAGCTTATTGTCGGCAGCAATCTGGCGGTTGATATTTCCTTTCTCTGTGGCAATGCCTTTCCGCTCCATCTGGCTTGCGGCAACTCCCAGATGGATGGAAGGTATCTTGTCAATGCCCTGACGCTCGTAGGAGCGGTGGTCAATCCGTTCCGGCCTGCCCACTGCCTCCAATGCTTTATTGGCGTAAGCTGCCCAGGCAGACCTCCACTTCTCTACATTTCCCTTGTCGTTCCAGTCGGTAGTGTCCTCTCGGTGGTTCTTCCAGCCGCCTTTGCCGTTGGGGATTCTCTGGCCGTTTTCGTCCAGTTCGTAGACCTTCCGGCATTTCGCTCCCCACTGTCCGTCCTCCTTTAGCGGCCTGATAGTGAGCATGACATGGAAGTGGGGGTTGCCGTCTTTCTTGTCATGGATAGAGAAATCCGCACACATACCAGCAGCGACAAAAGTATCTCTGATGAAAGAGCGGGCAAGCTGTAATTGTTCCTCCCGGTTCAGTTCTACTGGCAGGGAAATTTCTATCTCACGGGCAAACTGTGCGTCACGGGTTTTTTCAACCATCTCCACACTGTTCCAGAGAGTGTTTCGGTCTTGAAATTCCGGCGGGGCATGGGACGGCAATATGATTTCAGAGTGGACTACGCCACGTTTCCGGGTGTAATCATGGGTAAGCCCGTCCCATTCGTTGGTCATTTTGGTTCCGCTCCGGTAAGCGGCAGCGCCCACGGCAGACTTGGCCTTGCTGCGCTTGATAATCTGGACGGGCATATGGAATATGGCTATGGCGGTTCGCCTCCTTTCGGGTGGGATATATCGGCTTCGCTGAAAAGGGCAGACGCAGAGCGGGTGTCCTTTCCGGCGGAGCGTACAAGGGGTTTGGGGAGTGTAGCTCCCCATTGCGTCCAGCGGACGCCATGCCCCCGGCAGGGCGCACGCACCGGAACGGTGTATAAGTGCGCCGTTGGATTTCTAAGATTGCTGCATACCTTGGCTTTCAGGCTCGTTTTTCAGCAGCCGCATGACTTCCGGCAGGCGGGAAATAGCAGATAAAAATGCTTTGGCTTCCTCGCCGGTCATGGCGGTAGTGGCAGGGAAGATATTTTCCAGAATTGCCCCATGCTCAATCAGGCGGCGTGTCCTGGCCTTCCGCTCTGCGTCTGTTTTCCGGTTCAGGAGAATCTTCTGGCGGTTCTCCAACTGGCGGATTTCCGTCTTTACTTTTTCCTGCTGGTTTTTCAGCTTGTCTATATCTGGCATTTGTAATCACCTCCTTTCGGGCGGCAAAAAAAGACAACCGTTTGCGGTTGCCTCGTGTAATGAAAAATTTGGTTGTTACAGTCATTACATGAATTGATTTTGTTCCCCTCCTTGTTGTCTGTATTCTCTGATAATCGTTTTTTATATTCCAATTCAGCATAAAAAGGGAGCATACACGCACCATATGATTAAGGCTTGCTGACAGTTAAAATACAAGGGAAAGGGGGCTGACAGCATGATTAAATATGACCGGCTCTGGTCTACCCTCAAAGAGCGGGAGATTAGCCAGTACAGACTAATCAAGGATTTCGGCATAGATAAAGCACAGCTTCATCGGCTGCGGAAAAACATGGTTGTCAAAACCATGATTCTCAACAACCTGTGCCGGATTCTAAACTGCCGTATTGAGGACATCATGGAGTATGTACCAGACGAAGATACGGACTAAAGGGGCAATGCAGATTTGGATTTGCAGAGCCTCTTTTTTTATTGCCTTCACCGTTCCTGCGCCGGCGGTTTCTTATCCAGGTAGAGTTTCCCGGCCATGACAGCGGCATGGTTCCTGATTTTGATTTCTCCCCGCTTCTCACTGGCTCTGGCGTTTTTGTAACCCTCATCAGAGAGGAAAAATCGGTATCGCTCTCCGGGGAATCCCACTGGGCTGTCACTGTTCAGAATATCCACCGTTACCATGTGCCTTGTTTCCGGCAGGAACCGCTCCATGCCTGCCAGGTCATGCCCCTGCAGAACCGGCTCCCCCTTCCTGGCCTTGGCTGCGGCAAGCCTCTGGCGGATAGAATTATCCCGTTTTTCGATAAAGGCTGCCCGGTTATCCGCAATAAACCGGCTGCACTCCGGCTCCGCCAGTTTTTCCAGTTTCCGTATGGTATTCTCGACAATCACTTTTGAGAGTAGATCGTCCTTCCTTTCCAGAACCGGCACAATCTCTTTCAGCCCGGCAAGGGTTTCTTCCTTCGTTGGTGCGGCATACTGGTAGAGCATTTCCAGTTCGCTTTTGGTAAAATTCATTTCCCTTATTCCCTCCACTTCTTTTTCTCAAAATAGTTCCGCATTCGCTTTAATCCGCTCTTAACGGTCTGCTGTACTACAGATACGCTCACGCCTTCCTCTGCGGCAATCTCAATCAGTTTTTTGCCAAGTATGTAGCGTGCGTGGATACGCCTTGCCTGTGTATCGGTCAGATTATTCATAGCTTCGGACAGATGTTCCAGTGTGGCAAGGAAAAGCTGTTCTTCCTCCTGTTCCAGCAGAATCTCCTCCGGGGATTTGGCGGTAAAATCAAAGGCACAGTTTTCAATCCCATCCTCACAATCAAGTGAATAGTACGCCTTGTGATACCAGATTTTGCGGGAACGATTGTTTTCTTCCCTCCGCATAAGCAGCAAAGCCTCGGCCACCTCGTCCGATACCTCAATCATTGTGTCCGTGGCAAAAAGCGGGTAATAATATTTTTTCAGATTGATTGTCTGCATAGGCTGCACCTCATTCCGTCTGCTGGCGGCTGTAAAACTCACGCATACATTTCAGGCCACGGTGTACGGAACGGTTTACCACACTTTTGTCAACGCCTTCCTCTTTGGCAATTCGGGTAAAATCTAATCCCCTGATGTAATAGCCCTTAACACGTCTTGCCTGCATGGGAGTGATAACGGAAAACGCCTCGTCCAGCATAGCAAGCAGCTTTTCATGGGCGGCCTGTTCCTCTTTCATCAGGATAATCTCTTCCGCTGACGGGCTGTGTTCCAGTGCGTACTTCTCCGTCCATTCAAAAGCGTCCAAGGAGTAAAATGCCTTGTGGTAGCGTGTCCGGCGGTCATAGTTGTACATCTGCCGGACAGACTGCACCATGACCTCGGCCACTTCGTCCGATACCTCCACAAACACGTCCCCGGTGTAGTAGGGATAACAGTACCTTAGATTGATTGTTTTCATGGCTGACCTCCTAAAATGCGGAGAGGACAGGCAGCGGTTTCCTGCTTGTCCTCCCCGGAAATGTGATAGGGAAAAATTCCCTTCACTGGTTAGCCCGAAAACGGCCAATCGTAGGGTCTGTATCAAAAAAATTTTTTGATTTTCTTCCGTACCGCCTCAATGCTGTCCTGTATGGCAGCTTTGGAGCAGCGGCAAAGCCCGGCAATCTCGGCATAGCTCAAACCCTCCAGTGCGTAGAGCAGGAACCGGCGGCGCTGCGCCTCGGTGCAGAGCGCAAGGGCGGCCTTAATCTCCAGCATGGTTTCTTTCCTGCATATCCACTGTTCCGGTGTCTGGTAGTAGCAGGAACGCCCTTCGGTGAGGACTATGTACTCGTCAAACTCCCGGCTGTCCCAGTGCCTCCGCTTCTCATGGGCAAGGTTTTCTTCCTTGTGGCTAGCTCTGTCCAGATACTCGTATACTTCGACTGTGACCTCCACGGACAGGGCTTGTCCGTCTATGTTGATGGTGACTTCCATCTTCCTTTCCTCCGTTCAGATTTTTTGCAAAGATTCCTGAACGGAGTGAGGCGGGGAACGGCAGTGGGGAGCGTGTACACCTCCTAAGAAAACAAAAGCGCCCGGATGGTTAAATTCCATTCGGACGCATAAGGTACGGTATTCAGTTAGAATATGACAAATTTCGCATTTGCTGTCAGGGTGTTCCTGTTCCGTATTCAGTATTTTTTTAACAGTGAACCTTCTGGCAGCTTGTGCCAAAACAAATGACTTTTCAAAACGGCTCCTCCTTACAGCCGCTTTATATGAACAACACGATATGCAAAAAGGCGGCTTTGCTTTTGACAAAACCGCCAGAAAATATTCATGTAAAATGAGCGCACAAAAGGCTCTGCCAAGCGGCGGTTTTTTTCTTTTCTGCCGCCAGGCAGACTATCTTGTTTTATGAAATCGCTTACCGTTTTTCTATGTTAATTACCTTTTGTGTCCACTCCCGGTAAAAATTTTCTTCATGCGAAACAAGTAACACTGTACCGGGAAATTCTTCTAGTGCTGTTTTTAAAGATGCTTTCGCCTGCACATCTAAATGGTTTGTTGGCTCGTCCAGTATTAGAAAATTACATGGCTTTAGAGTCAGCAAACACATTTTCACTTTTGCCTGTTCGCCGCCGCTTAACGTTGCAATCGGCTGCATGGCGTGTTTGCTGGAAATGCCACATCTGGCAAGTGATTTACGCACCTCTTTCATCACCATTTCCGGGTAATTGTCTGAAATAATTTGTATGGGAGTTCTTGTTGTATCGTCCCATAATAAATCCTGTTCAAAATATCCAATAGTAACCTGATCGGAAAATTTATAATGACCGTTCATTGACGGAATCTCTCCAATCAGTGTTTTCAGCAAAGTTGACTTGCCAATCCCATTGAAACCCGTAATCACTACTTTTTGCCCGCCCTTTATTGTAAAACCAATATCAGACAAAACCGGATAATGATAGCCTACGGATAAATGCTTTACGAAAAGGTGTTCTGTATTCGTAAATGGCCTTGATGGAAAATGGAAATATGGCGTTATCTCTTTCTGGTCTAATGCTTCCATTTTTTCCATTCGTTCAAGCTGTTTCCTTCGTCCTCTCGCCATTTTTGACTTTCTTCCGGCAATATTTTTACGGATAAATTCTTCCGTTTTTTTAATCTCCTTTTGTTGGGCGGAATACTGGCGTACATAATCTTCCCGCAACAGAGTTTTCTTTCTCAAAAATTCAGAATAAGTTCCGTAATACTTTGTTATCGTATCGTTGTCAATATCACAAATCCGATTAGCGATTTTTTCTAAAAACGCATAGTCGTGAGATACCACCATAAAAGCATTTTCAAGATTCGATAAGTAATCAGAAAGCCATAAAATATGCTCTTTGTCCAAAAAATTTGTTGGTTCGTCAAGCAATAGTACGTCTGGCTTTTCAAGAAGTAATTTTGCCAATATTACCTTTGCCCTTTGACCGCCGCTCATCTGCTCAATCGGCCTTTCCAATCCTATCGCCAATAACCCTAAACCATTCGCCACTTGCTCAATTTGAGTTTCGATAGAATAAAAGTCATGGATTTCAAGCTGTTCCTGATATCTCGCCGCAAGGTCAAGACATTCTGTATGTCCTCCGGCTGCTTTCTCATAAAGCTGCGTCATTTCTTTTTCAATCTGGTACAATCTCGAAAAAGCTGACTTCAAAAAGGAACGCATGGTAAGACTTTTCTCTATCTCTGCATACTGATCCAGATAACCAATCGATACTTGGGACTGCCAGATAATGCGTCCATTATCTGGAATTATCTGCTCTGTACAAATCTTAATCAATGTACTTTTACCTGTTCCGTTTTGTCCAACAATCCCGATATGCTCGCCTTTATTCAGAGAGAACCCTGCATTTTTGTAGAGCAGATTATCCCCAAAAGAGTGTGTCAGTCCTTCGATTTCTAATAAACTCATGTTAATCACAATCCTTTCATTTGTTTTTGCCTAACAGCAATACTGGTATCTTTGAAGGTTTCATTTATTCAACCATTTCACAAGGTATAAAATTACTACTATAAACACAAAAAGGCAGAAAGCACCTGCACACATCTGTGTACTGCCTTCTGCCTATATGGATTCCTGTTCCTATATGACAAAAGGCTACAGACAAAACATTGTCCATAGCCTTTCATACGCTTAATCTGCATACGGAAAACAAGCAATAAATATACTGATAGTCAGAATAGCTATTGCCTTGTTTTCCGATGAAATCTTAATGCGTTATTTATACGCCATACTCTGTACAATGTTTCATCGGAATGGATTGTACAGAGTTCAGTTTCTTTTTAGGTTGATTGGTCAAATAAAAATTCATTTCGGTTCTCCTTTGAGGGAAATTCCCACGCCAACAATCATACTACACTCATACCCGTCTGTCAATGCCCTTCCGAACGCTTTTCAAATTCCATCGTAAATCAGTTCATGTAAAATGATTTCCTCTGCCTGCGCCTTACAGTTATTAGCCAGTCCTACCCATTTCATCTGGTCGGCTGCTTTCAGTTCTTCGGTCACACCGGCGGCCTTCATCAGCTGCGGCATAAGAATATCCATTCGCTCATTGACGGCCTCGTCAATCTCCAACAAATGGGGATAGAGTTTTTCCGTCAGGAGCAGGCTGGTATACAGCCCCTTCCGGTGTTCTTTCAGATAGCGGAGCCTCATGCGCCCATACTTGCCGATTGGCGTGTCCGGCTGCTCTTTTAATACCAGATTCGGGAGATAGTAATCTCCAACCTTTGTATAAGTCAGTCCATTCATGTATATGCCTCCTTGTCTTTTCTGTTGTATGCCAGCCGCCTACATAGCGGCTCTGGTTGGTATTGGTGCTCTTTGGGGTTCTTTCTTTGGCAGGCTGCCGGCCGGGATAAACACGCCTTTTTCCATGTCCTCGGCACGGATAGCGGCTTTCTTCGCCTCGATTTCAGCCTTTTTCTTTGCTTTGATTTTATCCTCATACCGTTTCTGTGTCCCGTTGGCCTTGCGACGGAGATATGCCTGGTGCAGCTTGTCCTTACGTTCCTCTTTCTTCCGCAGGGCTTCCAGTTCCTCCGGCGTGAGGTTCACTTCTCCGAAGTGAGGTGGTATGTACCTACCGACAAAATTGAAGTAAATCTCAACCTCCTGCGTGGTTTCAATGCTGCCTTTCCGGTCACGCTCATGGACAAGGATTTTCTCCACAAACTCATTCAGCATGGTGGTAGTCAGGTTGTCAAAATTCTCGTACTTGTCAACAAGGGCGATAAATTTCTCCGCTGATTTCCGGCTCTGCTCATATCCGGCGATTGTCTTTTCCAGTTCGGCAATCTCGCCGGAAAGGGATTCCTGCTCCTTTGCATATTGTGCGTCCAGGGCGGCATATCTTGTGTCCGGCAGCTTGCCCAGCACATTGTCCTCATAAATCTTGCATATCAGTTTTTCCAGTTCCCCGGCCCGTTTCTGTGCCGCCGCCAGCCGTTTCCTCTTTCTGGTGATGTCGCTGGCCTGCTGCTCGGCCTGGGTTTCCTGAACCGCTTTGATAAACTCTGCCCGGTCATTTCTGGAATACTCCGCAATCGCCCGGAGCATATCGGAAACCAGTGCCAGGACGGCGCTTTCGTTGATTCGGTGCTGCGTGGAGCAGAGGACGCCAACCGGAACCTTGCTATATTGGGAGCAGGTATATTGTGAGATACGCTTGCCGTTGTTGGTGCGGTGGACGTACATCTTGCCGCCGCAGTCGGCGCAGTAGAGCAGGCCGGTGAGCGGTGCGGCTTCTCCCCAGCCGTCCGGGTAACGCTTCACATTGGAACGGATTCTCTGCACATTCTCAAAGGTTTCCGGGTCAATAATAGCGGTATGGGTATTCTCAAAGATTACCCATTCGTTTTCGTCAACGTAGTGGCTTTTCTTGTCCTTGAAATGTTTGCGGGTCTTAAAGTTGATGGTGTGGCCTAAATACTCACGTTTTTTCAGGATATTGACGATAGTGGAAGAACCCCAGCCATAAGGGTCTTTAAACGTCTTGGATTGATTCACGCCCTCTCCGTAATGGGAGAGGTGCAGGGAAGGTATCTCAATCTTTTCCTGTGACAGCCGGTTTGCAATCTGATAAGGACCATATCCGTCCATAGCCATAGCGAATATCCGGTGCACCACGTCAGCGGCTTCTTCGTCCACAATCCAGTGTTCCCGCTTTTCGTCCCACAAGTAGCCGTAAATGACAGTACCTGTCAGGTGCTTGCCGCTCATGCCTTTTGCCTTGAATACGGATTTAATCTTGCGGCTGGTATCTCTGGCATAAAATTCATACATGATGTTCAAGAACGGGGTAAAATCATTCTCTCCATTGGCGCTGTCCACTCCGTCATTGATGGCGATCAGCCGGACACCTCTCTGCCGCAGGATTTCCATGACCTGGCCGACTTTGAGATAGTCACGCCCCAGACGGCTCATATCTTTGATAATGATTGCCTCCACGTTCCCGGCCTCCACTTCCTCCATCATGGCGATAAATCCGGGGCGGTCGAACCGGGTTCCGGAGATTCCATCGTCCGTAAAATGGGTCGGGTTGGGAAAACCGTTGCGGCGGGCGTAATCTTCCAGCATGGATTTCTGGTTGCTGATGGAATTACTCTCACCTTGGAGTTCATCGTCACGGGAGAGCCTCTCGTACAGCGGGGTAATCTTGGTTTTCGTCATAGCGTCTGCCTCCTTACATGAAATATGCTCTAAATGAGTTCTTCACTAACCATGAGAAAATCTCGTGATTAAGAAGTCATTTAGAGCATATATCACCCGCCGCAAGTTTATACTTTTTATATTGGCGGACAGCGAAATGATTAGGGTCTTTTTCCTCCAGTTCCTCAAACAGCAGGTCAACGGCGTTCTTGAAATTCTCGTCATCTTCCCTTGCTTCGCTTGCATCAATCAAATCAATCAGCATGGCGAAATTCTGTTCTTCCTCCGGGGCTTCGTACCAGATATAAGCGATCAGGGCTGTGTAATACAGTTTCTCAGCCTTCACCCAAAAATCCTCTCCGGATTGCTGCCCCTCCCCTTTGGTGTTGACAATAATCGTGTTTACGAGTTTCAGAATATCCTTTTCGCTCCGCAG
>QXWX01000141.1 GCA_009911175.1 Lachnospiraceae bacterium
TCCTGTATGATAGTATTTTAGAATAATACTACCAGAATAGGAGACTAATTATAAGACGCCGATTATTTACCGCTTACTCCTTTTCTTTCACACACCAGGTTCCGCAGGGACGGGACATCCAAAGATAGGTTCTGTCCCTTAATGGCACGGTATCGGCATTTGCGGCCGCATCCATGAGCGTCTTCCTGTCCCATTCAAAATCAGACTGATAGCTTCTGGTATTGACCCTCATGATCTTCTCCAGATTCTCCAGCAAATCTATATTCATAAATTTTGGCATCATAAGTCCCTTTCTTTAATCTTCCTGCAGCTGCCTCCAAAAATCAGAAATCTCATGGACAGTCTGCACCGCTTCCTCTCCGAGCGTTTTACTTTCTTCCAATTTCTCCAAATAATCCTCCATTTCCCGCATCTGCGCTTCATAGTACCTTACAACACCTCTCAGACGGCGGATCTCTTTCTGGTACAGATATAGATCTTCACTCATATGCATCCTCCTTTACGATTCCCCTGCCTTCGGGTTTACAAAAGCTTCCTGCAGGAGAAAATACCCTTCCTCATAGCTCCCTTCATTCTGTACGCCAGCCATGCCTCCTAGGCTGTCCAGATACTGCTTCCCGTTCTTGGAAGCGGAAATGTACATATAATATTTCGCCCGGATGAACTTCATCTCCTCCAACGCATAGCCCTTGTAGGAATCGCTGAGCACCAGTTCCGCCCCCAGCTGTTCCGCTTTTTCCCGAAGCATCCTTACCGTCAGCCTCACCGCTTCCTGTACTTTCTCATCCGAAATACCTTTAAAATACGGCCGTTCCAGGAACAGGGTCAGATACTCCCGTCGGTTTCTCACCCCGTCTTCCATATCCTCCTGTATGAGGTCTGCGAACTGCAGGCTCTGCCCGCCGCCGGGAACCCGTGAAAACGTTCCTTTGGTCAGCCGGATCATGGCTCGGAATACCAGCCGCCCTCCGACAGATACAAAGGCCACCTTCTTGTTCGCGTCAAAACAGGACAGCAGGCACTTTTTATAAATGCCGTTGCGATATGAAAGGCAGGTGTGCCCGGGAACTTCCCCGATCTGCATGACCGGCAGGAGCCGGTCCTCTTCCCAGAGCCGGAAAGCCCCCTTTTTGGTTTCCATGTTTTCTGTCCAGTGCTTCTGGACATCCTCAGAAATGCGCAGGGCAATCTCACGCTCCAGATCGTTCTTATAATATTTCAGTTCCCGGAACCGCCCTGCGATCTCCGCAGCGCAGAGCCGCCTGGCCTTTTCCCATTCTTTCTCATCCATTCCGGATAAAAATGCGTAAAAGATCTCCGAACCTCCGTCATATAGGAACTGCTTCACGCCTTCCCTGTTTTTCCGGAGAAATCCCTCCCCTATCTGGAGCATCTCATTCAGATTCACCCAGGTATGGTCGAGTTCCAGCATCTGCTCCGTGACAGCCTGGAAATCCGGGAGATTCTTTAATGCTTCCATGTTATGGAGCAGGAAATCGGCCTGATGCCCGGTCTGGATTCCAGGAATAAAATGTGCTGCCCGGTCCCAGACGGACAGAAGGAGCGCCGCCTGCCGGCAAGACAGGTTTCTTATATGCCCCATATCCTCTGACAGCCATTTGGAGAGCGGCTTTTGGCTTAGCATCTCCCCGAGCCTGATCATGTGTTCCTCTTCCATCCTTTCCGGCAGGCATTCCCTCTTTACCGCCTCACGGATTACCCGCAGGCGGTCATCGCTCTTTGGACAGGACAGCAGGTGGTAGAGATGTACATATTTGTTTTGTATATCCGCAAACAGCTTCAATTCCTCAAACGTATACTGATCCCTAGTAAGATACTGTTTCGTCTTGTCGTTCAGTGCAGGCAGACTCACGCTTTCTTTCAGATTCTTCGGATTCAACGTATTAACGTTCAGGTAACGAACGTAGGTATCCGCATCCATCAAAAGATGGTAGGGATGCAGATCGGTAAAATCTTCAAAATGTTCCCGCACCATGGCAAGAAAGTGCTTCTTTTTATGTGTGATCCCATAGACCAGCAGGGCCTTCTGAGATTCAGACAGCTCCCCAAGGTCCACGCCGCCTAGCTGATCCCCATAAAGGAAATTCAGGTAGGAGACCCGGTTCTGGGTAAAACTTTTTTCCCTGCTATTGCTTTCCCCATCCGGCGTTCCCTCTGCCATACTGCTGGAGCTATCTGGGAGCAGCCGTTTCAGCCTGCCCAGGTCATAGGCCAGCGCCTCATTGTCCAGCCAAAGGGCCAGGAATTTCCCGATCTCATGAGCTGGGATCCTTGGCAGGACCTAATCCAGTCCCGCCTGGATTTCCTCCGTATGCTGCCACAGTTCCTCCGCCTGGATTTCTTCTAAGCACACCCCTGCACCTGCATAGATAGACAGGTCACTTAAAAGGGAGCGGTAAGCCGGCTGCAACAGCCGCTTCCAAAAATCCCGTTCTGCGATCTGCCTGCATAAAAAGGCACTGGAAACAGCCGGTTCCATCAAAAGCCTGCGTTCCTCCCCTTCCAGATCTGCAGCCGTAAATTCCGTACAGATATCCAGGGCCTCCAGCCCGTACATCAGGTACTCCTTCTGCGCTTCATCCAGAGAACCTGCGGAAAAGTATTTCAGGTACACATAACTCTTTTTTGTCTTTATCTTCTGGTCTGACAGGACGGAAGCAATCTCCTCATAGGAATGGCCTTCCGATAAAACGTCGTCTCCTGCATCAATAAGCAGCCTTCCGGCCCGGGCAGGCTCACAGACGCCTTCCCCAAGCAGCCGGACCAGATAGGCCAGGAAGCCCTGGTCATGTACCAGATATCCCAATGCCTGCTTATCTATGGCTGATATCGCTCCTTTTGCGTCCATCCGGCAAATTTTCCGGCTCAGCTCCAAAAGCTCCTCTTCCTGATATTCCTTTATAAACGAATCCGGTACCCCTGCTTTTCCCATTTCCTGCAGCAGATCCAGATGGTTCTCAATATTTTTAACAAACTGCATTCTACGCCGCCTCCTTCTTAAATTCTATCTGATTCAATATCCACTTTAGTTCCGAAAAATCAAGCTCTGCCTTTACGAACAGGACTGTGGCCAGTTCGCACAGGGCCTCCGCTTCTTTCTGCCCCAAAAGCATCTCCGGATTCCTCTGAAACAGGCTGCACAGGTATCTCTTCACAATGTATCGCCTCTCCTTCCTGGATTTTTTGCTAGTATAATATCTCTGTACATAATCCAGCAGTTCTTTAAACTGCGTTTCCGTATTCCTGGTTTTCGCTACCAACAGGTCAAATTCTTTCCTGATCGCGCGTATTTTCTCCCGCTCTTCCAGCCACAGACGGCGCTCTTCCTTTTCCTTTTCTTTCGCCTTGATTGCTTCCAGTTCCTCCTCGGTCAGGTAGATCTCCCGGAGCCTCTCCATCTCTGGCAGTCTTTTGTCCATTCCGGAAAGCTGCAGAAATACGCTGCGTGCCTCATCCTTTGGAAACCAGGAAAAATTGGCTTCCGTCGTCAGCACCTGGACCAGGAATGGGATATACTGCTCTGGATATCTTTTGAAAAGATACCGATCCGTAATGCCAAAAATCCGCTGATGTTCTTCCACGCTTAAAAACGGCCGGGAAAAATCCAGCCCGGAAAAAGATATTTTCCCGTATTGGAACCGGATCCCGAGGCCGTTCCACAGAAGCTCCTCCATGGGGAGCAGGGTATCCCTGGAAATACCGGACGCTCTTTCCATCCGAAACAGCATTTCCACTGCCGTCGGGTTTTTTAATCCTTCCATATAGGCTTTCAGATGTTCTGCCATGAAGGACCACTTTTGGCCTGCCTCCCTATTGCCGCCTCTGTCCTCTTCCAGATATTCTTCCAACAGGGATAAAGGCTGGATCAGCTCCAGTTCCGCCAGCCTCTGGAATATCCGTCGCAGCTCGGTTCCTGCCGAATTCCAGAAGTGTGTGAAAAATTCCTCCCCTGTCAGGTTTTTATAAACGGCAAGATACGCTTTGATCTCATCTTTTGCGTAGGCTTTCTTCCATAAAGTCTGGAACACCCATTTGTCAAAGCGTTCCCGTTCCAACAGAGGGTACAGCCCCTGCCACTTAGGCTCGGTCAGGTCGATTAGGAACCAGTCGCTGTGCAACTCCTCCCGCCCATCGCAGGACAGCAGCAGGCAGTAGGTATGGATATTTTCTACCTTCAGCAGTTCATAGAGCCGGTCAAAAATGCCGGGCGTGTCGTCTAAGCGTACGTCAAAGCTGCGGTAATCCGTCAGAAGCTGCCTGCATAAATCCCCTGCCTGGTCAAGGAGCCTGCCGTCCCCGCCCAGGAACAGCATGCAGGTCTCCACCGCCATCCGTTCCGCTGTCAGACCATTTTTCTTCAATGCCCCCTGCGCCTCCATCCGGGGCAATAGGGACATGCTAAGGAACATGACCTCCTCTGCGCTGTATCCTGCCTCCAGGAGTTTCTCCCGGGCCGTGCTTCCGGCCTTTGCATAGGAAAATGGGAGACGAAGCACATATTTCAGCGTCTCAATATCCTTTTTCCGATACCCGGAAAGCCTTGCCTGGAAACGTATGGCCAGCCATGCGTAGATCTCCGTATGGGTGTATACGGAAAAGCTCCTGTCCTTTCCCAGAAGCCGGTCCAGTTTTCCCTTTACGGCCTCCCATACCGCATGGTCGTCCGGAAGCACCGATAGGATAAACACCATCTCTTCCACGGACTGCGCCGGAAAATCCAGCAGTTTCCCATACAATTCCTTTTGCTGCCCATCCCCTGACAGATACTGGATTCCCAGCCAGTACAGGTCAGACTGCCCAAGCGTGCGTTTCAGCCGTTTCCAGAAGGAAGGCTCCTGTTTTCCAACGAACATCCTGCAGCTCTTTCATCTCCGCCAGGGCCAGCCCCAGCGCACGGAGCTGCCTCTCTGTCACTTCTGTCTTTTCATCCAGGCGTTCCAGCACTTCCCCGGGATAACGGAACCCGTAATCCTCCTCCATTTCCTGCTCCGGCTTTTCCAGGAACAAAGATGCCTGCTGTATCCGCCGGTATAACTGTTCCTTGTTCTTTTTTTCTGACAGGCGGCAGATCAGATCCGCCATCTGGCAGTACAGTTCCACATCAAAAACAGTTTCATAAAATTTTCTCAGCATCCGCTTCTCCTTTCCAAAGGAAAAGGAGCCAGAACCGGCCCCTTCCTTCTCTTTGATTTCTTTTCTTTGACTCACATTCTTTTCTTCCACATTATTGTGATCAGGCTGCCATCCGGATCGGTCCCCTGCAAAATATCCGCTGGTCGATCATGCTGGCAGCCCGCAGGCCGCATCGTTTTTGGCAGTCTGCGGCCTTCTGATAATCTGAAAAAACAGCCGCGTTCTCCGGGTCACATGAAAACCGGCAGCCGTCCCAATACTGTTCCGGCTCCAACAGTCCGTTTTCAACCGAGATCAGCACCCAGCACACCTCACAGAGGGAAACTTTCATCCCTGCGTATCCCAGATGTCGCCGGGCAAACCGCTCTGCATCCTCCTTTCTCCGGAACCGCTTTGCCCCTGCCGATCTGCAGCACATGATCCTGCCATCCCAGTGTTCCTGGTAATACATGCTTCCTCCAAGGCCGATCATGTAACCGGCAGGAAAGAGCTGATCCAGATCCAGCGGCATGTGTAGTATGTCCTCCCTTAATTCTTCCATATGTGCCTTCCTTTCTTATGGCTCCTTATCTCCTGATCCGCATCAGTATCTGCTTCGGCAGGACATACGGGAGCTGTCCGATATCGGAAATATCCAGGAACCCTTCCTTGTAAATCCGCTGGATCTGCTCTTTATCGGAACCGATCGCCGCTGTCAGGACGGTGATCCGTTTCCTTTCCAGGGATTCCTTGATCCGCAGCATGTCCTCTTCCGCCTTTTTCCCATTATAACGGGTCGCGTTGGGGAAGCCGTCGCTGATCACAAACAAAATCCGGATCTTCTCCGGGCGCTTTGCAAGCTTTTCTCCCACAAAGCAGAGAGCGGCCCCGTCCCGGTTGTAGCCTCCCGTTTCCATGGAAGCGATCCGGTATCTGTCCCCGCGGTCTGCCTCAAACTCCGCAAACGAATGGAAAAACACCGTTTCATCCTGTACGCGCCGATGCTTCCCGTCGATATGGTGCCCATAGATCAGGACCGGGATATCCGCGCTTCTGCAGAACTCATACAGGCATAAGGCGCATAACCTCGCCTGATGGATACGTTCCCCGTACATGGAGTCCGATAAGTCGATCAGCAGCGCTACCGCCGTATCTACCTTCCGGACAATGTCCATGTTCTGGAAAATCCGTCCGCCCGGATCATAAAGTGCCTGGTAATCCAGCCTGGAGCCAAAGAACAGCCTCCGTTCCATTTGGCTCCCCTGGCAGCTTAGTACCGGCAGAAGCCTTGGCTTCATCCTGCGCATAATACTCTTGACTTCCTTTTCATAAAGCTGGTACCGTTCCATTGCCTCCGGCCGATTTTGCGTTTCCCTGATGAGGACTTTCTTTACTTTCTGGTGGTTCCCGTCGAATACTGTTAATAACTTCATAAGCTGTCACAAATTTAACCTCACTCACTGTCACAGATTTATCCATTTTCCTGTCAAGGGCCTAACTGTATATACAGTTATTGTCCCTACCGTCTGAAACTCCTTCTCCGGCAACGTTTCTCATACTGTTTCCAGAAACCGTCTCATAATTTCTGGCACCTCAAATTATCTCCCTGCAAGAAATTGTGCCATAAACATGTGCAATTCAGACAGACAGGCCGCCCGAAACACCCCGGACGGCCTGTCTGTCTATCCCTTTATATCATTGTCCACGTTTCCCACACACTTCGATAAACCCGTTTTTTGCGTATAGATGACCTCCCATTTTAAAGCCAGTCCCTTCCCGTATACCCGGATAATGCCCGCAAGGCGTGCGCAACTGTCACCGCGTCTGTCTCATTCATATGGGCTGACAGTCTCTCCCTGTTCCAAAATATATCTGACAAGCTGCTCAATGGGCATCCTGTATCAATGTCCGGGATACAGATATACTGGCCGCTCATATATTTACCGATCACCGCGTTTATGCAGCTGTACCTGCCATAAATAAGCAGCTCTGCCATGAACATGCTGTGGTTCTTTACCACAACTTCCCCCAGCCATTTCTCTTCCCTTTCCCCTTCTTCTGCCGGGGTGGTACATACAAACTCCATGCGCCCCTCCGGCCAGGCCGTCATCCCGCACCTCCCAGCATCTCATGGTCCGCCACAAAACGCACCATGTGTTCATCCAGAAGCCGCTTCTGCTGCTGGCTGGCATACATCAGCGCCTTTTCACATACACGGTTTATCATCCGCGGAATCCCAGCTGATATCTTATATACTTCGTCTTCTGCCCCGCTGGTGAAGATCTCTTTCTCCGCCCCTGCATACGCCATATGGGCTGCGATATATTTCCCTGTCTCCGCACGGTCCAGCCTCCCCAGCACGATGTTCATGTCGATACGCTGCCTTATGGCCTCATATGCCTGCAGCTTCAGTTTCTGCTCCCACAGTTCCGTCTGCCCCACAAGCACCAGTGACATCGGGCTTGTGGAGTCAAATTTATAATTCAGCAGGAACCGCAGTTCTTCCAGCATGTCCTTCCCCAGCAGGTGTGCCTCGTCCAGCACGCACACGACTTTCTTTTTCTGCTCCGTACTGACCGCCCGGATCTCTTTCTGCGGCAGCCGTTTGGAATCCCCGCTGAAATAATGCGGCTCCAGCCCCAGCTGCCCTAAGAGCCCCGCATACAGCCACCTCGGCGTCAGCTTGGAATCTGACAGGTATAACAGCAGGTATTTTTCCTTCCCAAGCCTCCCGTCAAGCATCCTCACCATCGTCGATTTCCCACATCCGGGATATGCCGTCACCACGGCAAACATCTGGTGGTCAACCACATAAACAAGCCTCCCCAGGGCGTCCTCTATCCGGGGGGATGTATACAGCCTCTCCACCGGGATGTCCCTTGTGAAAGGGGTATGCTCCATTTCAAAAAAACTCTCATACACGGCTCCCCTCCCCCTTCCCGTAGTCCCCAAAGGAAAGCGCAACCGCCATCTGCCCGTGGTCTTCCTTATATTTCTTTTCCAGCGCGTCCAAAAGCCTTGAAGTTTCCGGGATGTTTCCCGTCATCCCCAAAGGCACGGGCGGCACTTTGGATGCAAATGCCCCGATCTCCATCCGGTGCGCTGCCAGCGGGGCCGCCCCGCGGCAGCATACCGTGACTATTTCCATGTCCATGGGGTCATATGCTATTTCCGCCTTCAGGTTTGCAAGCGCCGCGCTTGCCTCATACCGGTTTCCTCCGAGTGAAAAGCACCCGGCTTCATCTATCCTGCGCGTCTCACGGTGCAGAAATGCTTCCGCCACCACGGAAACATCCAGAAAGACAAGCCCCCTTTCGTCCCTCATCCATTCCTGCTCCGGCGTGATCCCGCAGGAAGGCACAGACGCCCCATAGGATTCATAATACTCCCGGATCCCTGCATGTGCCTCCTTCTGGTATTCCTGCTCCAGAAAAAACTTCCACCTGCGGTTCAGTTCTTCCACGGAATGCACATGTGCCACTCGTATCTCCGCTGTGAACTGGTCCACTTTCTGGTGGAATTTTTCTATTTTGCCCTTGTTATGTAAAGATTTACATAACAAGGGTTAAGTAAAGAAATCCGTTATGTAAAGAAATGCCCGCCGAGGCCTGAAATGCAGCAGCTCCGGCATGGATTTCTTTACATAATAATCAATGCTTATTAAATGATTTAAGCCAGGATTTCAAGTCATCATCGCTGTCCCACTTAGCATCTTCGTGAGGAACAATCTCCCTGCTTGCTGCTTCAATGGCTTCACGCTTGAGCTTTGCATCCGTTTTGGCATAAATCTCTGTGGTTTTGACGCTTACATGGCCGAGCAGATCCCTTATGTAGATCAGATCGACACCAGAATCCACAAGTTCCATGGCGGCAGTATGTCGCATTTTGTGTGGGCTGAGGCTGTCCGGGATCAGGTCCGGCGAACTTTCACGGGCCATGGCGCCATATTTTTTGATGATGTAATTCACACCCTGACGGGTGAACTGCCTGCCCATGTGGTTTATAAAAAGCCATTCGTCCAGCTTTTCCGGTGACTGGTAGCCCATCATTTTCAAATAGTCCTGTATGATGGGGATGGAATCCTTCATTAGGGGAACGTAACGGCTCTTTTTCCCTTTGCCATGTACCAGGAGCGTATGCGGTTCATGGAGTGATAAATCCTTTACCCGGATGCCGGTCAGTTCACTGACGCGGATGCCGGTGGAATACAGGAGCATCAGCATGACATAGTCACGCAGGCCGTCTGCTTTTCGTGTATCCACTTGGTCCATTAATGCAGAAACGCCATCTGTTTTCAGATATGATATTTCTTTCTGCGGCGCCTTTTTTACAGGAATCCCAAGGATTTTCTGGTATTCATTTAGGAATTCCGGCTTTTCATACATCAGGAAACGGATAAAACTGTTTATTGCTGCCTGCCTCTGGTTCCGCGTTGCTATGCCACTCTTTCTTTCAGACTGCAGCCAGTCAAGGAAACCGAGAAGACGTTCGTAAGTCAGGCTTTTTATCGTTATCTGATCTGCAGGGATGCCGAGGATTTCATTATAGTAATCCAGAAGGTAGATAAACGCATACCGGTAGGAATCGATGGTCTTGGGCGAGCATCCTTTTTTATTTACAAGAAAATCCGTAAGGAACCGGTTAAGGCAGATGGCAAAATCAGTCTGTTTCATGAAGATCAGCCGCCTTTCCGAACACGCGCTGGAACTTTGCGCTGCACTTTTCCCCGATGTACGGATAGAGTTCCATTGTCAGCCGCACATACCGCTCTGTA
Source organism: Lachnospiraceae bacterium (assembly GCA_009911175.1). Next base: position 9,908 of record QXWX01000141.1, read on the forward strand.
GCGTAAATCGTCTTATGGCCCAGATAGGTTGAAAGCACGGGGAGCGCCACATACATGTCCATCCCCTGGTCGACCATCTGTTTGAATGCCCTGACAGCAAATGTGTGCCTCCAGTCATGTATTCTTGGCCCATGTCCCCCTCCGATATACGGGATGCCGGCCTGTTTCAGGATCATGCGGTGGATATCGTAAAGCCTGTTTTCCTTTCTCCTTATCCCTGCCGCAGATGGAAAAATATAGTCATCATCACTGAAAAGATAAAAGCATTTATCTGAAAACTGCTCAAACAGACTCTTTATTTCCGGACCCAGAACGATATACCGCTCACAGTCGTTTTTCGTTTCCATAAGCCTTATGATCCCGTTTTCAAGGTCAACATCTTTCTTTTTTATGCCGAGTGTCTCATTAATTCTGGTTCCACAGCAGTACAGGAGCCGGAACAGGACCGGGAACTGGACTGCATCCATCCGGCTCCGCCCAGAAGTATAAGTGTCAACGGCATGGAAATACCGGAGGATTTCATCATCCGTATAAATATGGGGCTGGAAATCCGTTGCCCGGAAGAATACGTCATGCATAAGGTATACGCCGTATCCTTTTAAGCCAAGATATTTTAGGAAGCACTTGACCTTGTTTACCCTTGCGTAATGGGAAGTGGATGCCTCTGTCTCCTTTTTTTCAGACCATGCATCCGCATCCTCCTTTGAGAAAGAGACGTCCCGGATACCCCGCCCGGCGCAGAAACGGTCAAACTGCCTGAGGATAAACGTGAAGCTGGATTCCTTGTATCCGCTTGCGGTTTTGTAATCAAGGTAACGGTTAATCTCTTCTGCAAAGCCGGATATAAATTTTGGTCGGTTCATCCCAGTGTCACCTCCTTATAATGGGAGGTAGCAAGCGCAGGCATAGGCAGCGGGCACAGGGCAAGTTTTCCAATGTCCACCTTGAGGTAAATCTTTGTGGTTTCCGTCCTCTGGTGCCCAAGCACAGTGCCGATCACCGGCATGGATACGTTATTCTTCAGCATGTTTGACGCAAGGCTGTGCCGCAGTGAGTGCGGACCGTGTTTTTTCTCTTTCCAGTGGGAGATGCCTGCTTCCCTCATATACCGGCACACAATGGAATGGATGGTCGGCGGCTTCAGCGGTGTCCCGTGTTTTCCAACCTCGGCTGAAACGATGACCTCAGGGGCATCTGACTTTGGCCTGCCATGCTTAAGGTAATCAATGATGGCATTGCCAACAGATGAAAGCAGCGGGTATTCAACCGGGACATCCGTCTTGTCCTGACGGAACGATATCCGGTTGCTGTCCCAGTCTATCTGGGAGAACCGGAAGCTGACAATGTCTCCGCTGCGCCAGCCATACTCGGCTGCAAGGAGAAGGATCAGGTAGTCGCGTTTGCCAATGGCGGAGGAACGCTCTACCGCAGATAACACCCTGGATATTTCATCCTCCGTGTAAGTTGTCGGGATTTTACACTGCTCCCTGTACTGGTCTTTCAAAACAAACAGTGCGTAATCCGTATGCGTATATCCATAATCATAAAGGTAATGGAACAGCTGCCTTAAATGGTTGGCACAGGTATGGCGGGCAGACAATGAATAATCCATTGCCTTAAAAAAGCCCTCAATGGCATCGATATCCAGATCCGGGAATCCAAGGCTGTGTCCGGTCAGGTACTGGTTAAAATGATATAAGGCTATCTGCCTGCATGCAATCGTTTTCTCTGACCGTCCAATCATGCGTTCGTGCTGAAAAAACTGGAGAATGAGCTGTCCGGTTTCACCATCATAAGTCCGTTCGACACGGGGTGTCCGAAACTCAAAATCGCCAGCCTGCTGATAAGAGAGCAGCATCCGGACGGCCCGGAGCCGTTTTTTCTGCCTGGAAGACATGCCCTTAACAATGATATGGGAACCGATTTCCTCATCGCAGTACTTATAGCCAATGTCCTGTCCAAACTCGGAAACACCCCTATGGGAAAACCATTGTAAAACAGCATCCCACTCTTTTATAAGAATGTCGGCGTGGTGTGCGTGGTATTCCCTGTCATGTAGTTCCTGTTTGCAAGTGTCAATTAATGTTTTTAAATCTGTAATCATAGAACAGATCCTCCTTTCCGTTCCATGATACAGCGGATTATTATGTAAAGAAATCTCTGCTGGAGTTGCTTAATTTTAGGCTTCGTCGGGCATTTCTTTACATAACGGATTTCTTTACTTAACCCTTGGACTGGCACGCACCCGGTTTCGCATGGACAATCCTTATCCCTAGCTTCGCGCATGCCCGTCCCAGATGGCCCGCCGTATACTGCACCCCATTGTCAAGATAGACGCAGTCAAACTTTCCGGCTTTTAAGACTGCCTTATGAAATGTGTCCTCCACGATCTCCTGCCTCTGGTTATCATAAAACTCTGACTGCACGATATATCTGGAATGGTCATCAATCAGGGAGGATAAGTAGGTCTTTACCACTTCCCCGTCTGTTGTCCTGATCTCCGGGCCGTACTTGATGTCCCCCTGTAAAAGCTCCATCCGGTGCGGCCGGCAGAAACGTCTGGATGATACCGCACGTTTCTCTGCGTACCGCTTCATCTGTTTCCTACCAAAACCTGCATCATAAAGATGTCTCTGCATCGTGGACGGTTTCAGCACGCCCGGCTTCGCAAAACCTTCCAGTTCCAACACCTTTATAATCTGCCGCACGCTCCGTTTCGGAACCTCCCTCTTTAACTGCATTGCCTGCTCCATGATCTCTTCAAAGTTTTCCGGGAGCCTCTGCTGCCTCTTTTTCGTCCGGCTTGCCGGACGCAGCCCTCCGAACCCTTCCTCCCGGTAACTTTTTTCATAGCGGTACAGCGTCCTTTTGGATATGCCGTTCTTCTCCGCGGCTTCCTCCCGCAGCTGCTGCCTTTTCCCTTCATCCATGTCCGGGTCCAGAAGCGGCGCTATTATTCGGTATCTTCTGAGCGCCTCCTCATCCTGCCATTTTTTTACTTCTTTTTTCTCCATCTGCATGGTCCTCCTTCCATAGGACAGCATACATCGGAATAAAAATGTCAGCGAACAAAAGCAGGTGCATCCCTATGCCGCTGCCGGATATGGCTCTATCCGCCCTCCGCTGTTATATATGGCCCTGGCCGCCGCCTTAAGCCAGCCGGGGCTTATCCGTTCTTTCAGTTTTTCCAGTAAAGAAGTCCTGGATTTCAGGAACTTTCCATCCAGGTCCAGGAAGCGGTGCGCTGCCAGGCGGAGCTGGCCTTCCATGTTTTTTTCATTCATCCACAGCCACCATCTCCAGTGCTTCATGGTCCCTTCACATGGATAGTCTTCCGTTTCTGTATCCTCTTCGCTGACCACGCCGTCCGCCACATCTTCAATCAGACCTGCATCATAATGCTTATAAGGACAAAGAAAGTCCGGCAGTTCATTATGGAGCCTCCTGCATTTATCGTTACTGCATTTCAGCCGCCGGATCAGGCACCATTCCTTCCCGCCTCCCGCAATCCTGTGCGCGCGTTTCCTGCTGTCCCTGTACTTAAGGGAGCCCCCACAGCATGGACAGATACTTTCTTCGTTACTGGTCAGACCCTGACCAGATTCCATTAAATACTGAATAGTAAAAGTGGGAATAGACACATCTTTGCTCAT
>QXWX01000142.1 GCA_009911175.1 Lachnospiraceae bacterium
GGATGCGGGAAAGCTGCACGTCCGGTTCTGAGAGGGGTAAGCCCCGCAAGGGACTTACCTACTTACCAAACTTCTCCGAATTTTCCTATAGAACAAAAACCCTCCGGGGGATGCGCACTGCGGCGTATGAGGTAGATGTCGCAATGCGACCGCCGCAGGCGCGAGTTTCGCAAGCGAAACTCTTTGTTCTGGTGTATCCGGCGGGCGCACGATCTAAGGGGAGGGCAAAATCTCGTTACTGTTCACATCCTTTGGGTGCTCCAGCAACAGTATCCAGCCTATTTTAAGTCGCCTTCGGCGGTCCTAAGCGCCAGCGACGCTTGTTTAGGACGGACCGGAACGGAGTGTAGACGGGCTGGATATGATGGCAAATGTTACTTTATTGGCCGGACGCCGTGCAGCAGGGTGCACGACGCCGTGTGAACAGTAACAAAATCTCCTCTCTTCGATCTGTAAACTGCTTGACAAACGATCCGTCAGTAAGCATACTATTAAATAACAGCAATCCATTTGAGGGAAGCAGCTGTTACATTTCCATACAGTTCCTTGGCATATACCATTGGACTTGTTTTCATTCGGAAAGAGAGGGCATATATGGGCAGGATATTTAATGTCAGCGCTGCGTGCAAACCGGAATTGCATTATATGGTGAATATGGATGAACAATTGAAACAGATAAAAGCCATGGTAGATCAGGGGCTGTATTTTACCATAAACCGTGCCCGGCAATATGGTAAAACGACTACGCTTCATGCTTTGGAGCGTCTTTTACAAAGAGAATATATTGTAATCAGCCTGGATTTTCAGATGTTCAGTGCTGCGGACTTTGAGACAGAAAAAGACTTTATTGAAAACTTTTGTATGGAAATTTTAGGGGGTGCTGCGGCAAAAGATATTTCTGCGGATATACGGGGACAGATGGAAGGTTTGGCAGATGGATCTGTACAAAATGACAGGCTATCGGCCCTGTTTCGCTGCCTGAGTAAGTGGTGCCGGCACTCAGAAAAAAAGATTGTACTGATGATCGACGAGGCAGACAGTGCTTCAAAATATTGTGTGTTTCTTGATTTTTTGGCGCAGTTGAGAGGGTATTATATTATCAGAGAAAAGAAGCCGATATTTCAGTCAGTGATCCTTGCAGGAGTATATGATATAAAGAACCTGAAAAATAAGTTCGTAGAAGAGTATAGGATGAACAGCCCGTGGAACGTTGCGGCAGATTTTGATATAGACCTGCGTCTGAGAGAACATGGGATTGCAGGAATGCTGGCTGATTATGAGGAAGATCACCATACAGGAATGAATATTCAGGAAATTGCGGGATTGATTTATGATTATACGTCAGGCTATCCCTTTCTTGTGTCACGCATCTGTAAATTAATGGATGAAAAAGTTTATAGAGATGCAAATGAATTTGAAAGAAATAAGGCATGGACGAAAGAAGGGTTCTTGACGGCTGTCCGTATGCTGCTGACAGAAGAAAATACATTGTTTGATTCTCTGGACAACAAGCTGATTGATTATCCGGATCTGAAACAGATGCTTCTGGAATTACTGCTTCAGGGAAATGTGATCGAATACGTACCAGGCAATTTGGGAATCCGCATGGCGGCGATGTTTGGTTTTGTGACGATTGAGAATTATATTGTGAATGTCTCAAACCGAATATTTGAGACAAGGCTTTATAACGGATTTCTGGCGGAAAAGTCGAGACACAATGAGCTGGCGCAGACAGCGGCTTTGGAAAAAAATCAGTTTATTGCAGACGGACGTCTGGATATGGAGCTGGTTCTCCGAAAATTTGTCAGCTATTATCAGGATATTTTTGGGGAACTGCAGGAAAAATTTTTGGAGGATAACGGGCGATGTCTGTTCCTTCTGTATATCAAACCGATCATCAATGGAACAGGAAATTACTATATTGAAGCAAAAACACGGACAAACCAGCGCACGGATTTGATCATTGATTACTGCGGGGAGCAGCATATTGTAGAGCTAAAACTCTGGCGGGGAGAGGAATATAATAAAAGAGGAGAGGAACAGCTTACAGACTACCTGGATCTTTACCATGCGAAGCAGGGATATCTTGTCAGCTTTAATTTCAATAAGAAAAAGAAGGTTGGTGTGGAACGGCTTCGGATCAAAGACAAGATTATTTTCGAAGCGGTGGTTTGAGAACAGGTGATGAGTATGAAACTGAGCGTTTATAAGGATATCATAAAAAACGAAAAAAATTTCCGGTATATGATTCTGGCAAATATGATCAGCCGGTTTGGGGACTCTGTGGATGCCATCGCCTATAGCTGGATGGTCTACCAACTGACAGGCTCGGCGGCGTGGCTGTCTGTCATTCTTGGGGTGAATATGGTTCCGACGGTGCTGTTTCAGCCGCTGGGAGGTGCACTGACGGAATATTTCCGCAAAAAGAGAGTCATTGTCATCTGTGACATTGCCCGGGGAGCTGTGGTCTTTTTCACAGGCATGTGCATGCTGCTGGGAGTGTTAGAGCCGTGGCATCTGCTTGTCCTGACATTTATAAATTCCTCCATCGAAGCGCTGCGGATTCCAAATGGGCTTGCAATCCTGCCCAAAATCCTCAGGAAGGAGCATTATAAGGCGGCCATTTCCATGGACCAGGGAGTGCGGAGAACGTCCGAGCTGATCGGCATGGGCTGCGCCGGAATCATCATAGGGTGGATTGGAATCGGCGGGGCTCTGTTTGTGGATGCGGTGACCTTTCTGGCTTCCGGGCTTCTGCTTTTATTGCTGAGGGTGAATGAGGAGAGCGGGGAAGGGCAGCAGTTTCAGATGAAGGGGTATGCCGCCGCGCTCAAAGAAGGGTTCGTCTATTTTAAAACGAGTAAGCTGGCAATGATGGTATGTGTGATCTGTGTGGTACAGAATTTGTGTATGCTTCCCATTGAAAATCTGCAGGCTGCTTATATCAGCGAATACCTGAGACTGGACGTATTTGCGATGTCAGTGGGCGGGACGGCGATTACGGCGGGCATGATATCCGGGGCGCTGCTTTTGCCTGTGATCTCCCGGAGAATCCCGGAAAAACAGGTTCTGATCCGGGGAGGAATCCTGATCGGGCCGCTGTATTTTTGCTATCTCGTGATCGGGATGATTCCTTTCAACGAGGGAAAATATCTTGGCTATTTTATTGCGGCGTTTGCCTTTGGAATGCTAAATTCCGTGATCGGGGTTACGGTCCAGGTGATCTTTGTGAGCAGCGTGCCGGAAGCGTTTGTGGGGAGGATCAGCGGGATATTTAACGCACTGGCCTGCGGGTCTCTGCCGGTGGGATCATTTTTGCTTGCAGGCTTGTCGTCTGTATTGGCGATCCGGGAATTGTATCTGCTGACCGGGATTCTGTCGGGGATTCTGTTTCTGCTTATGGATCGATCAAAAGGAAAATAGCACAGATATAGAAGCTTTCTGAGCCGGGACAAAAAATATGCTATATTTTTTGTCCCGGCTTTTTTGTATGGAAAATAAGAGACCAAAATTGATACCACATTAAGAGACTGACAGAGAAGCGGAAATTATAAAAAATATGTAAACTGTCTTCATAAAACAAAAGAACGATGGAGGTAGAACATGAAAGTATTAGGAATTTCCTTTGGAAGAAGGAACCAGCGCAGCGACGTGATGGTGAAGGAAGCACTGTTTGCGGCAAAGGCAGCCGGAGCGGAGGTGCAGTTTATCAATACCGTGCGTATGGACATTGGGCACTGCCGCGCCTGCGACTACTGCAGCCGCCTGCGCGACAAAGGAGAGACGGAGATCCACTGCTGCATGAAGGACGATTATCATATCCTGGAGGAAGCATGTCTGGACGCGGACGGGATCATCATCGGCGCGCCGGTTTATGCGGTGGGCATCGTCGGACAGTTTAAGAATTTTGTGGACCGTTTCGGACCGTCCCATGACAGGGCCGCATTGATCGAGGAGAACAAAAAACGGATCGAAGCGGGCAAGCCGGAACTTGACCCGAGATATTTTAAAGACCGCTATACAGGCTATATTTCCGTAGGCGGGGCGCAGACCCACAACTGGGTATCCCTGGGGCTACCAATGCTGGATCTGTTCAGCTTTTCCTTCTGCATGAAATGTGTAGGCCATGTGGATGCCTATGACCAGGGCAGAACCGGTCATCCGCTGTTTGACCCGGAACTGATGAAAAAGTGCGCAGAACTTGGCAAAGCGGTAGCAGAATCACTTGGAAAACCATATGACGAAGTGGACACCTGGGTTGGAGAGGAAGGCGTATGTCCGGTATGCCATAACCCGCTCCTCAGTATGAACGGAACTACCCATGTGGAATGCCCCATCTGCGGCATTTGGGGAGATCTGTCTGTGGACGGAGACAAGGTGAAGGTAGAGTGGTCCGAGCAGGAGATCGCCCGCGCGCGGAATACAAACATCGGAATCTATGAGCACTATAACGAGATCCAGAACATGATCAAGGTCTGTGTACCGAAGCTGGTTGCGAATAAAGAGACGCTGCCGAAGATGATGGAAAAATATGAGAAATTCGAGGAAACAATTGAAAATATGTAAGTTTGACCTTTGGAAACTGTTCAGAACAGGATTACATATGTATTATGAACCCCATATGAATACGCAGGAACTGCAGAGGTAATCTTCATTGCAGAGGCCGATGTTTGGGGGATTGCGAATGTATCCATGAAGCTGCTGAACAGACACTCTATACGAAAGAAAGGAAAACGATGATGGAACAAAAAGCAAAGTTAACAATGGGTACCAAGATCGTATATGGACTTGGTGATTTTGCCAGTCAGCTTGTGTGGACATTTGTTGGAAATTATCTGACTGTTTATTATACGGACGTAGTAGGGCTTGCCCCGGCGATTGCCAGTGCAATCATGCTGATTGCAAGAATCTGGGATGGAGTAAATGATCCGATGTTCGGAGCTGTCGCTGAGCGTACAAAATCAAAATGGGGACGTTTTCGTCCTTATATATTGGTCTTTTCCCCGATACTTGCCATATTCAATGTGCTGGCATTTACGGCTCCGTTCGGCAACAAAACGGCGGGCGTGATTTGGGCGGCATTCTCGTATATCGGCCTGGGAATGTTATATACGGCTGTAAACTTAAGCTATGGTTCCCTTGCAAATGTCATGACAGCAGATTCACAGGAACGTGTGGAATTAAATTCCTGGAGGATGATCGGAACAAACCTGGGATCTTGTTTCCTGAGTGCAATTTCTATGCCTCTGATCTTAAAGTTCAGCCGTGCGGAAGCACCAACCGGAATGGGATATACTCTGACAACTATGGTATTTGCAATCTGTTCCCTTCCATTGTTCTTTCTGGTGTTTAAATGCTGTAAAGAAGTGATCCAGCCGCGTCAGGATGTAAATCAGATCCCGATCAAAACAACGATCAAGGTGGTAGTGACAAACAAACCGCTGCTTATTATCTTCTTTACGCTGCTGGCTTATATGACGGGAATGTTTGGACGTATCGGGCTTGCGATTTATTACTTTATGTACAATATGCAACGATTTGACCTGATCTCCATTTTGATGATGGCGCCTACGATCTGTGGGGCAGTCGCAATCTTTTTAACAAGAAAGCTTGTAAACTATGTGCCGAAAAAAACGCTCGGGGCGATCAGCCTGACCGGATGCGGGATTTCCCTGCTGATCCTTTACATGATCCCGGCTTCCAATGCGACGATGGTGATCATCATGTCAGGGGTATACGGGCTGTTTTCCTTTGCGGTACCGTTGTTCATGGGAAGTGTTCCGGAATGTATTGACTATGCGGAATTAAATACCGGAGTGCGTTCCGACGGTACATCCTATGCGTTTACATCTCTGGCAACAAAGTTCGGAAGTGCGTTCGGCGCTTCGGTTGGCCTGATGATCATGTCCTATTTCGGATATGTGGCAAATGCAGAGCAGACGGCAGAGGCTTTAAAAGGAATCAACATTGCGGTCAATATTTTCCCGGCAGTCACATTTTTTGTGGCTCTTGTAATTTGGATGTTCTATCCGATTGATGCGAAAAAAGCAACGGAGATACGGGAAGAATTGGAGAAAAAAGCAGAATAGGGTGAGGAAATAAAAATGAGCGATAAGAAAAAAGTATTGGGAATTAATTTTGGACGGGCAAACGTAAATTGTAAAAAGTTATTGACCGCAGCCATGGAAGCCGCAAAACAGGCGGGAGCGGAAACGGAGATCATTGATACGATCAAAATGGATATCCGGCACTGCATCGGGTGCGGAGCATGTTCACGCATGCTCCAGAGCGGGAAGGGACAGATTCAATGTATCCAGAAAGATGACTATGAAGCGCTTTCAGACGCTGTTCTGGCTGCAGACGCGATCATTGTAGCGGCCCCGGTGTATGTACTGGCACCTACAGGACAATTTAAAAATTTCGTGGATCGTTTTGGACCAGCCCATGATAAGGCGTATATGCTGTTTGAAAATGAACTCCGTAAGGACACGGGCGGAGAAGAATTGAATCCGGACTGCCTGAAACGCCATTTGGTATCGTATATTTCTGTAGGAGGCGCAACCACGCCGCATTGGGTATCTTATGGACTTCCGGGGATGAATTTATTTGGAATGAGCCTGAATATGAAGGTAGTAGACCAATTGGACGCATATGGCTCTTATGTCCCGTACAATCAGAAGGTGCTTCTGGAAAAATCCAGGCATATCGGAGAACGGATTGTAGAAGCGCTGGATAAAAAGACCAGCGAGATCACATGGGAGTCTGAGCCGGGAATCTGTCCGGTATGTCATTGTAAGGAGATGACGCTGAACGGAACCTCCACGGTATGCTGTCCGGTCTGCGGTATCTATGGAACCCTTAAAATGGAAGGCGACCAGGTAAAGGTGGAATTTAGCGAGGAAGAGAAGAATCGGAGCCGTTTGAAATTTACTGGCGTACTGGAACATCAGGTGGAACAGGGCCGAAAGGACCGGTATCCAAGATTTGACGAATATGTGGAGAAATTCCGGGCAATGCAGGATGAGATGTAATATGTTATGCGCACAGTGATTTTGTGTGCGGCGTAGATCTAAAGAATGAGCAAATCTCTTTTAGAAAAAAAGATGAGATGGAGGGCACTATGAGCAACACAAATTTGAACCAATACGGCACAAAGCCATTGACTTTTGCCAATTATTTTGTATATGGACTGGGTAACTTTGCATCCCAATTGTCATGGACCATGGTTGGTACATATCTGTCCATTTTCTATACGGACGTATTCGGGCTCGGCGTAGGGGCTGTTGCAATGCTGATGCTGGTTGCAAAAATCTGGGATGGTATCAATGATCCGATGATGGGAACTCTGATGGAGCGTACTCATACAAAGTGGGGACGTTTCCGCCCATACATTTTTGTCGGGGCGCCGTTCTTAGTCATTTTCACAATCCTGACCTTTACCGTACCGGGATTTGAAGGGACTGCGAAACTGGTGTATGCCTATGTGACTTATATCGGTCTGGGAATGGCATACACGATGACAAATGTACCTTATCTGGCATTGCCGACCGTTATGACACGTGACCCGAAAGAGGTAAACAGGCTGAATGCGGCTCAGATGATGGGTATGACAGTCGGACAGATCATACTGAACCTGTTTGTGCTGAATCTGGTACTCTGGATCGGAAAAGGCGACCAGGTTGCCGGGTATCAGGGCGCGGCGGCTCTTCTGGCATTTATCGCGCTGCCGATGTTCTGGGCGGTAGCTGTATTATCTAAGGAGCAGATCACGGTCAAGAAGGAAGATCAGGGCAAGGTCAGCGAGGGGCTGAAACTGGTGTTCCAGAATAAGAACCTGCTCTGCGCAATGATGTATTCATTTTTTAATATGTTTGGTATCCTGGGACGTATTTCTGTAGCAGTATTCTTCTATATGCACTGTGTAGGAAATTTTGCCCTGATTTCCGTATTTATGATGATGCAGATGGCAGTGGGAACCATTATTATGCCGTTTTCACCGAAGTTTTTGGAAAAATTCGGCAGACGGAAAACCGCAATTATCTCCATGGTCATCCAGGGTGTGGCTTTGGTTCTGCTGTATTTTGGACCATCGACGAATATCCCGTTTAATTTCCTGTGCATGGTTCTCTATGGAACAGGCTATATTGCAGGTCCCTGCGGTTCCTGTATGATGATTGATGCCATTGATGATTTTGACGATAAGTATGGTTACAGAAATGACGGCATGGCATTCTCTTTCCAGGGAACTGCAATCAAGATCGCAACTGCGATTGCAAACTCCGCATTCCTGTTAGTTATGGGTGCGTTCGGATATGTAGGCGGCGGAGAGATTACGGAGCATGTACAGACCGGTATCAATCTGGCGGCAAACTTACTGCCTGGTATCGTATTCCTTATTGGAATCATCCCGCTGATGCTGTATGACTTGGATAAGCCGGGATATATGGATGCAGTCAGGGAAAGACTGGTTGCAAGGGATAAGGCGAAGAAAGAAGCGGAAGGCATGGAATAAAAAAATCTGTCGTGAAGCGATATACATTTGGGCTGCGTTTATACGCAGCCTTTTTTGAACGAGAGGAAGGGGGAGTGAATGAACCATAGATACTATTCTAATTGTTACTATTCACAGTCAATTTCTAGGAGGTACTTATATGTCTTTCCCACAAAAGGTTAAGTCCACACTTTGGGCAATCGTGGATAACATGGCCTGTAATACTGCCCAGTTTGTCAAATACCCCGGAAGGGATTTTACACGTGACCGGAAGTTGGGGGGGACAGCTGATCCGTTTCTTCCTCTGCATGGAAAGCGGCTGCATCGAACATGAACTGCTGAAATATTTTTATTTCCTGCCCGACGAGGTCCCTACTGCTTTCGCTTTTATCCAGCAGCGGGCAAAACTCCTCCCGGAAACGTTCCGGCACATCCTTAGCCATTTTAACCTTAGCTTCCTGCCAGAAAGGCTTATGGGCAGGTATTCCCTCATTGCCGCGGACGGATGCGAATTTAACATTGCCCGCAACCCACAGGCCCCTTCCACTTTTCATCCTGCAAGCGGCAAGTCAAAAAAAGGGTTCAATTCCATCCACACGGTTTCCCTATATAACCTGCTTTCCAAAAAGGTATCTGGATGTAGTCGTACAGCCCGGTAGGCTCAAAAATGAATTTGCCGCCCTCTGCCAGCTATAACGTCTTCGCCCATGCGTTTGAGAAAGGCTATTTCTTCGCCATCCGCGTCAAGGATATCAATGTAAAGCGTCTCCTTAGGGCTGACAGCCTGCCCCAACAGATGGACAGGTGGGCGGACGTGATCCTTACCCGCTCAAGTTGCAACGATTACTTCCAACTCGCCGAAATGAAGCTTCCCATACATGCTTTTAACCATTGCGGCGTTCTTTACTTTATAGATTTTCAAATATCCTTTTGAAACATACTCCTTGATTTCAATAAGCTCTTTCTGATGAACGGATGAACCGGCGCAAAGCTCTCTGAATACGGCATCAGGAAGAACGATTTCATCAAACAACTCCCATAAGAGGGATAATCTTCCTAATTGATAGCAGCCCTATGATTGGGCTGGTATTGCATATGACTTTTTCGCTTTTCATATTATTCCTCTGATAAATTAGCAATTGCGAGTTCATCCATCTGCATTTCTTCTTCTGAGTATCTGCTCCATGGAATATCATGAGCTTTTAGAAAATCCATAAAATCCCAGATGTTTTTTCCGGCCAGCTCTGCGGCTTTTTCTAAAGTAACAATTCCAGACACAAACATGCCTGCTACAATGGAGATCGTTACCTTATCATCCATCGTCTTTCCTGCTTTCATAGTATATAGATACGGTAATAAAGTTTTGGGTATTTCTACATCTACTATATTCTGTTCCATCATCGTCCCTCGCTTTCTTGATTAAGAAGTGTTTATATCATATATAATCCGTATCTGTTCGGCAATGCCTCAGATACGACTGCAGTCCCATGGAAATTGCTTTTTTGCAATAGGGATTGCTCCTGCAGATTCTTAACCTGGAGGTTAAGAAGGATTTGTGGTGTCGAGGGTTCAACTCCCTCCCGTGCAAACGGTAGCTCAGTGGGTAGAGTACACAACATGATGGTAAGGCAATCAAGCCTGCGGTTCGAATCCGCTCAGGAAAATGCTTTTATCCCGAAATCCGGCACGGCAGCGCGAACCGCTGCCATGCAGTTTGGCCTGCTGCCAGCAGGACGGGGATACCGCAGTAGGGAACTGCCGCAAAATAATTCCAACCGCACAGCTGGAATTATTTTGCGGCAGTTCCTGAGAAGAAAGGGGGAACAGCAGCCCGCAGAAGATATTTCACCGGTTTTTCCGGGTCCGCAGGATCTGACAGCGGATCACAGGATAACAGCGGGGATGTCGGGGCGCGGGCCTGCCCTTCCTCCCGGACTGCTGCCAAACCGTGCTGCGCTGCAGCTCGCGTTCCGTCCGGCCATGCAGATGTCTGACCGGGCGGAAGGGGCGCTGCACCAGCAGCCATGCCTCCGCATCCGGCTGAAGGATGAGGGATAAAAGGTTACCATTTGCGGCCGGCCAGGCCGTGAACTGCTGCTAGAAAAGTATTGATAAAATGGAAATGAATGAAAATAGATCGGAGGGAAACAGCAATGAAGTATATGATTCAGGATAATCAGGCAGGATTTGTATTAAAGAACGGGATCTTTCAGAAAATGATCACCGCCGGGACGTACCATTTTTCTAAAATAGCAGGTTACAGGGTGGAGATTGAGGAGATGACAGGGGAAGTGGATTATATGGACGTTCCCTATCCGGTTCTTTCGAGAGATCCTGCATTTCTGAAGGCCACCGTACACATGGAGATTCCGGACGGCTCCATTGGATTTCTCTACATAAACGGAAAACTTTCCTCCTATGCAAACCGGAAGGAGTATACCTTCTGGAATGTATTTGACAAGCATGAGATCCGGATCGTGCCGATGACGGAAACGATGACGGGGCCGGAGGTGTCCAGGCAGATGCTTTCTCTTGTTCCCGGAAAGCTCTATACGGAGGTAAAGGTAGGGGAAGGGGAGACCGGGCTGGTGTATTATGACAACGTTTTGCAGAAGCCATTTTCCAGGGGGATCTACCGTTTCTGGAATTACAAGCACAGCATTTCCTATAAGGTGCTGGACATGAAGCAGAGGGAACTGGATATTGTCGGGCAGGAGATCCTCACGAAGGATAAGATCGGGATCAGGATGAACGTTTCCTGTATCTATAAGATCCGGGACGCCGTAGAATTTGCCGCAGCCATCTCGGATCTGAAGGGCCAGCTGCACTCCGCGGTGCAGCTGGCGATCCGGGAGATCGTGGGGAATTATAAGCTGGATGAGATTCTGGAGGCTAAAGAGCGGATCTCCGCAGAGATCTATGAGGCGTTAAAGGACAGAGAGGGGATGTTCTGTGTGCATTTCCTGACAGCCGGGATCAAGGACATCATCCTGCCAGGCGAGATCCGGGCGATCATGAACTCCGTGCTGGTGGCGGAAAAGGCCGCCCAGGCAAATGTGATCTCCAGGCGGGAAGAGGTGGCATCCACCAGGTCGCTGCTCAACACGGCCAAGCTGATGGAGGAAAATCAGACGCTCTATAAGCTGAAGGAGCTGGAGTATCTGGAGCGGATCTGCGGGAAGGTAGGCGAGATTTCCGTCAATGGAAACGCGGGAATCGTGGAGCAGTTAGGCCGTCTGATGGGGGCGGAGCGGGCGGTGTGATACCGCCCCGATCCATGTCCCCATGTCTTGATTACCGCAAGGGTTTTGATGTCCAATAATCAACATCGTGGGGAAGCCCGATCTCTTTTGCACAGAAGAAAGGAGTGTCCTTCCTGCGAAGCTGCTCCTCATAGTCCTGTAAGGCTTTCAGAGCGTATTTGCCGAGAAGGAGGATTACCGGCATATTGATGATGGTCATGAAGCCCATAGTCACATCGGCGATATCCCACAAAAGGTCGGCGCTCAATCCGGCGCCCGCGAAGATCACCAGCGAGGCGATGATCCGATAGACGATCATAAAGCATTTGCCGGGCGTATGTCCGAACATATAATTGAAAACATGGTCCACATAAAAGAGATTTCCCAACAGGGTGGTAAACGCGAACAGGACCATGGATACGGTGATAAAGAGAGGCCCGAACATCCCCAGCGTACTCTGCAGTGCCTCCTGTACATATGGTGCGCCTGAGAGCGCTTCTGTGGGTTCAATCCCGGAACACATACACATAAATGCGGTTGCAGAGCACAAAAGAAGCGTATCGATGAACACAGACAAAACCTGCACCAGGCCCTGGGCAGCCGGATGGTTCACATCTGCGGAAGCCGACGCGTTGGGCGCGGAGCCGACGCCGGCTTCATTGCTGTAGAGTCCCCGCTTGATCCCGTACATGACGCAGGAACCGCTGAAGCCGCCCATAATGGACCGGAAGTCAAAGGCTTCGCTGAAGATGCGGGAGATCACGGCGGGCAGATAGGTAATGTTCATAACGATCACCACCAGGGAGACCAGCACATAGGCAAGTCCCATCATGGGAACCATTACACTGGTGACCCGGACAATACGCTGTCCGCCGCCCAGCAGGCAGTATCCCACAATGACCGCAAGCACCAGCCCGATGATCCAGGGGGTCAGATTCGGATCATAAAAGCTGTAGGATGCGAAGGTGGACTGCAGGTTGTAAGAGGCCAGCATGTTGAATCCGAATCCATAGGTCAGAATCAGGCATACGGAAAATACGAGTGCCAGCGGACGGCTGTGGAGGGCTGCTTCAATATAATAGGCAGGCCCACCGTAGCTTCCGTGTGGGCCGCGTTTTTTGTAGATCTGGGCCAGGGTGCTTTCGATAAAAGCGGAGGCAGCGCCGATGACGGCAATGATCCACATCCAGAAAACAGATCCGAAGCCGCCCAGGCAGATGGCCGTTGACACGCCGATGATATTGCCGGTGCCTACACGGGATGCCGTAGAAACCATGAGCGCCTGGAAGCTGGAAACCTTGTCGTCCCCGCCGGCAGGCTTTTCCATGATGGCCCGGAAAGCCTGCCCGATCATGCGGAACTGAACAAAGCGCGTCCGAACCGTGAAGTAAATACCTCCTGCCAGCAATAAGATGATCAGCAGATAGCCGTACATAAAATCACTGATCCATGAAACAATATTTGAAATCATAATCTTCCTCCTGTCTTTTGAGTACGATGGCCGAATGACAAAAACTATGTTTATTATACAGAAAGCGCTGCGGGAAAGCAAATATTTTCAGAAAATATCAGCTTTAAAAGGTGATTTTGAGTTAGTTTTGTCTAATTGCGTATATATTCATTGTCAGCCAATTTTTCAAAGT
>QXWX01000143.1 GCA_009911175.1 Lachnospiraceae bacterium
CCTCGGGTTTACACACTACTGTTCGAGAAGTAAGAATGGGAAGTTCAGGGTGAAGAGGAAAACCAGCAAGAAGAAGTCACTAAGAAATGCAAAGAGATACACAGGAAGATACAAAGTATGAGAACGTGGAAGCTGAAAGACATCATAAGTAAAGTGAACCAGATACTTGTAGGATACTTTCATTACTATGGGATAACAGACAACATAAAAAGTATAGCAAGATTCCGGCATGAAGTGGAAGAAAGCCTGTTTTACTGGCTGAACCGAAGGAGCCAGAAGAGAAGCTATACATGGGAAGATTTCCGCAGAATGCAGCAAGAGTACCCGCTGGCACCTGCGAAAATATATGTAAGTGTTTATGACAGTTGAAGAACAATTAACTTTGCAAAGAGCCGGATGCGGGAAAGCCGCACGTCCGGTTCCGTAGAGGGGTGTGGGGAGCAATCCCCGCATCTACTCGACAGTGGAAGTATTTCTGAGAGATTATACTGAGCGCCAGATAAATCTGCCGCACAGTATAATATGATGCGCACAGCCGCATAAGGAAACATGCCGCTTCGCGGCTGCGGCTGGCGCGATACTCACGGCAGATTTCATCGGCCGTGAGTATAAAATCAGAATAGCAGTATTGAGTTACTGGGCGCACCTGGTCAAGGTGTGACCAGTAACAGTATTGGATTTTGGATCACAACGATTTCTCCAATACTTGAAAAGGAACCATTCTCCGTAGTATAATGAAATTACGATAAGAAAGATCAGGAACCGCTGACCAATGACTCCGGTGCATTTTGCGCCGGAAATCTGAGGACTGACAGCTTGCGCCGCAGGTTTTGACGGAAACGGAGGATACGGTATGTCAGATTCAAGAATAAAGGAATATCTCGCCCAGGTCGGGATCCGCAAGGTCCATGAGCTGGACACCGCTCTGCTGGAAGCCTTCGGACAGGAGGAGGGCGAAAAGCATATTAAAAAGCTGACGGAATTGTATGACCGTTCAGAGGAACGGCTGGTCTATGGAAGTAAGGACACAGCCTATCTCCGCCGTCAGGAGGAGCTTGTGGATTATCTGAACCAGAGCTTACAGATGAGCCTTTTGGCAACCTCTTTTTATGACCGTGTGTTTTTCCGGAGGGCGATGGAAGCGCTGCTCCGATATGAGCAGTTTTTTGCAGGGGACATTCTGGATATGGGCTGCGGAAATGGGATCCTGACCTGTTTTTTGGCGCGCATCCATCCTGACGCTTCTGTGACCGGCCTGGATCTGTCGCAGGCGGCGGTTTCCGCGGCCCAGGAGCTTGCCGGGAGACTGCAGGCGGACAATGTACGTTTTGCCTGCCCTCAGGCATCGGGGCAGAAGAAGTATGAAAAAAACGACTATCAGGACTGTGCATTCACAGCACAGTCCGTACAGCGCCAGGCTGCGCAGCAGCCTGTGTGCATCAAGTGCTTATGCCAGGAACGGCATGGGCACAAGTATGATACCGTGTTTTCCTGCCGGACGGTACATGAGAATGTCAAATGGAAGCCGCTGATCGAAGAGAAGAAAGAGGTGCCGCTGTCAATGGAAGCGCAGGCAAAGCGGTATGAAGAGTATGTGAAGGAGCTTTCGGCGCTGGTAAAACCCCGGGGGTATCTTGTCAGCATAGAACGCTGTGAGGAAGACGATGTATGCGCCGGTCTGGTCCGCGCTCTGGCAGGCGCTGGACTTTGCCAGGTGAAGGGCACCTGCATACAGTTTTCCTGTAAAAATGGGGACGAAATGGCGGCGTTTCAGGCAATGGTCTTTCAGAAGGCAGATGGACGGCCATAAATGAAGGTGTATTTTAGGGATATGCTTTTTTTAGAAGCTGTAGAAAAATAACTGGGACATCCGAAGAAATATCCTGCGCAATCCGTGTCAGTTATTTTCTACGACTTCTTACAGCCTGCATCGTCCCGGCAAAACTTCTGCCCGGCGGTTTCTATATCAGCTCAATCATCACCCCATCCGGCAGGCTGATCCAGTTCTCCTTAATCCGGCGGCAGCCGAATTCCTCCGCGCGGGCGATCACCGTTTCCTTCTCCTCCGCGGAAATCGCCAGATGGTCATATAATGTCCCTGCGGCGGGCTTCTCCACGGCTTCATTGAGCTGAACCCCTTCATGGAACCAGATCTTCCGCTCCGGAGCGTCTCCGGCCGTCTTTCGGACGGTCATTTCAAAAACCGTTGTAAAAAAATCCAGATACCAATCCAGCCGGTCTACAGACAGTGCGATGTGATGCAGCGTATACTTCATAAAAATCTCTCCTTTTCTTTTTGGCTTCTGACGGGGCTGTCAATCTTGACAACAGGATCCCTTTTTTATGGAACTGTCCCTAAGTACTCTCCCTCTCCACAAGCGAAGACTGATAAACCAGATGCCGGGGGCCGGACTTATGCTCTTCGGGGGAGTCGATCTCTTCGATCGTCATAAGCGCGGCCTTCACTCCGATCTCGTGGGCGGGCATTTCCATGGAGGTCATGGCCGTTTCCAGCATTCCTCCTATGATGTGTCCGGTCAGGCTGATGACACGGATCTGCTCCGGGCGCCGTCCCTGTTCCTTGAGCGCGCGGAGCGCCCCGATCCCCTGCACATCGGCGGCGGCCATGATGGCGTCCAGCTTCGGATTGGTTCCCAGCAGCTCCAGGGTGCAGTCATAGCCGTATTCCAGACTGTGTACACTTGCGGGCTGAGGGGAGACAGCCGAGGTTTCAGAAAGGCCGAGCTCAACCAGCGCTTTGCGGTATCCTTCATAACGGTCCCGGTAGGGGGTGATCTGCATGGAGCCGTTGATCAGCCCGATCTCCCGGCAGCCCTTGGACGCCAGATACTTCACCGCTTCATAACCGCAGGCCTTGTAGTCCACGACGATACTGCTGATCAGGGGGTCCTGCTTCCGGACGATCTGGGTGCAGGCCAGGCCGCTGGAATGGATGTCGCGCACCAGGCGGGTATTGCGCCCCGTGCCGGCGATGATCAGCCCGTCGATAAAACCATTTCTCAGCCGGTTCAGGCATTCCTTTTCCACCTTCGGGTTGTCCTCCGTGTGGCAGATCAGCGTCGCGTAGCCATGCTTCCGGGCTTCCTCCTCGATCCCCTGGGTGATCTCCGCAAAAACGGTCATGATCAGGCGCGGTATCACAACACCGATGGTATTGCGTTTCCCCTGGCGCAGCCCCTTGGCGAGAAGATTGGGCTGATAGCTCAGCTCCTTCACGGCGGCAAAAATGCGGGCCTTGGTGTCAGGATGTACATAAGATGTGTTGTTCAAAGCCCTGGATACGGTGCTGACATCGACACAGGCCAGCTTTGCTACGTCCTTTAAAGTAGCCATTTGACACCTCCATATTGTGAGCACTCCCGGGAACTCTTTGCATCCGGATCTGTGAGAATGCTCATTGTAAATGACAGTTAGGCACTGTAATTTATTAATTGCCACATCTTGCTTGTCTGGATTTCTATGCACTACGTTGTCGTCAGTCACCGTACCCCGGTACGGCTCCTTCCTTCGCCTTGCGCATAAAAATCCATCCTGCGCAATCTTGTGGCATTAATAAAATTACAGCGCCTTATCAGCTGTAAATAATCGCGTCAATTATATAATGAAAAACCAGCGGGATGCAAGGATTAATCTGGTGAAAAGTGCACAAAAAACGAAACGAAAAACAGTGGAAAATACACAAAATATGCAATTTTTTGTAGGATTCATGCAACAATTTGCAGGCATGGGCAAAAGCATTGACGGTCAAAAAGGAACATGATATAAATGACCCATAAGATATACAGACGTTTGGATGTCGTTAAGAAAAACAGATGCGCAGATGTTTTTTTGAAACTGGTAACCTGGAAAAAACAAAAATGATCAATGTGAAGAAAAGGAGAACTATCATGGCTAAAGTAAAAAATTTCAAGACAATTTTCCCGGCAGTATCCGTACCGTTAAATGATGATTATTCTATCAATGAAGAAGAATTTCGTACTTACCTCCGCTGGATCAAGAGCTTTTATGGAAAAGGGATTGAGGGACTTGTGTGCAACGGACATACAGGTGAGATCACAGGCTTGAGCCGTGAGGAACGCAAACGTGTCGTTGAGATCTGCTCCGAAGTGTGCGGCGACTGCATGACCATCATTTCCGGAATCAACTGTGAAAATACAATTGAAAGCATTGAGATGGCAAAGGAAGCAAAGGAAGCCGGCGCTGACGGGATTCTCCTGATGCCGCCCCACATGTGGCTTCGTTTCGGTATGCACAAGGATGCTCCCTATGAATATGTAAAGGATGTAGCGGAGGGCGCTGACATTGACATCATCATCCACCTGTATCCGGCGACAAGCAAGGCGTTTTACCCGGTAGAGACATTGATCAAAATGTGCAAAGAGATCGACCATGTAAAATGTATCAAAATGGGTACCCGTGTGACTTCCATTTACGAGCACGACGTACGCCTGCTCCGTCAGGAATGCCCGGATATCTCCCTGATCACCTGCCACGATGAGACGCTCTGTGTAAGCTGGTTCCGGGAATGGACGGCGCGCTGATCGGTTTTGCAGGATGTGTTCCGGAGCTGATCTGCCCGGCACGGGAAGTATTTGCAAATCCGGACAAGCACACTCTGAAAGAGGCGCAGGACTGGTCCGACCGTATTTATCACATTTCACAGGCAATCTACGGAGGCGGACAGCCGTCAGGCGAAGCTCACGCAAGGCTGAAGGAAGCGCTGGTACAGAGAGGCATCTTCAAGTCCGGTCTGATGAGAAAGCCGGTTCTTCCGCTGAACCAGGAGGAAAAGGACTGGATCGCGATGGGCTTAAAGAACAGCGAGCTTCCCAAGGTTGACATGACGCAGTTTGAGAAATAAGATAAGAACTTGAATTATGCCGGTGTATTGACTATGATTCGGTCGGTACACCGGTTTTAAGGAGAAAAAAACAATGTCTAATGAAAATCACGTTGCGGGAAACGACGGATTCGATCCTTCCAAGGTTCAGAAGCTGTCATTCACCGAGATCCTGAAGCGGATCGGCCCGGGGATCATCCTGACAGGCGTCGTGATCGGCCCGGGAAATATTACCACATCGGCGATGATCGGCGCAAATTATGGTTACGGCCTGCTCTGGCTGATCATACCGATCCTGCTGATGGGAGTTACATTTATGCTGACTTCCTATCGTATATCCATGCTGACGGGAATGCCGATTCTGCATGCCATCCGCCACTATTACGGCGGAGCGGCGGCCGGGTTCTGCGGAATTGCGCTGTTCCTGTCATGCCTGTTTTTTACCCTGGGAAATGTATCCGGAACCGGAGCGGGCATGAACCTGATCTTCGGCATCAACTGGAAGCTGGGCGCCCTGATCATGCTTGCGGTTCTCCTGGGGCTTTATTTTTCAAAGGGCGTCTACTCAAAGGTGGAAAAAGGCATCATGATCTGTATCGCCGGCATGATTCTCGCATTTTACGCGACGCTTGTAGCGACAGGAGGCCCGGCCTGGGGCGAAATGGGCAAGGGGCTTGTCAAGTGGAGTCTGCCTGAGGGCAGCATGACGACTGCGCTTGCCTATATCAGCACCAACGCGGCGGTGACGGCCGGAATCTACGGAACCTATCTTGGCGCAGAGAAAAAATGGAAAAAAGAGGATTTGTTTAATGGGGCAATGAAATGGGACGCAGTGGCGCATATTGTGACTGTGATCCTGATCTCCGGCGCGATCATGCTGGTCGGAGCAATCGTTCTCAATCCCCAGGGAATCGCGATCCAGGCGCCGGCACAGCTTGCCGAACTGCTGGTTCCGTTTCTCGGAGGGGCGGCAAAGTATGTGATGGGAATTGCGCTTCTGGGCGCCGGATTTTCGTCACTGCTTGGAAATACCCAGCGGGGAATGGTGCTTTTGAGCGCAGGATTTGATAAGGACGTGGCTCTGGAGTCCAAGATCATCCGCTGGGGATGTGTGGCCAGCCTGGCGTTCGCGTGTGTGATCTGTTTTATCTATGACGGATCGCCTACACAGCTGATCTTTATTGCCAATATCGCGACATCCATTGCAACACCGGTAGCGGGTCTGCTTTCCCGCGGCTTGCTGCGGGGAAGTCCATCGGGCTGTATACTGTTACTGAAGCGCCCAAAGGGTGTGAACAGTAACAATGGCTGACAGTTAGGAGCTGTTTTTTCGATACTCCGAAGGTGAGAATCCCTTCTGCTTATGGAAGATCCTGCTGAAATACAGCGGATTTTCATATCCTACGATACGTCCGATCTCCGTCACCGTATAGGTGGTGGACTCCAGCAGAACCTGCGCGTTTGTGATGCGGATGGATAGGATATACTGCATGGGCGTGACTCCGGTGTATCCTTTAAAATTCCGGATGAACCAGCTTATGCTCATCCCCCGGGATCTGGCATATTCCTGGATGCTGATGGCGGAATTGTAGTGGTCGTTGAAATATTGGGCCGCCAGGTCCATCTCGTATTCCAGATATTCATTTTTCAGGATGCGCTGCTTTGACACCTGCCTGTGGATCAGGATCAGGAGGTGGCGGAGCAGGAGCGTCAGCATTTCTTCATAGTCGGCCCGGCAGTGCTGGAGCTCAGAGATCATCCGTTTGAAGATCCGTTCATATTCCAGGGATGTCCCGGCATAGAATACCCGCATGTCATCCCGGATGCCGTAGCTTCTCAGGATGTTGGTCACGTTGCTTCCGGTGAAATGAACCCAATACACCTGAGTTCGGTCAGCCGCATAATATTCATATTTCTGAAATTCTTTCGGTCGGTAGATCACCATGTTCCCGGCAGTCACAACGGTTTCATTTTCTGCATGGTCAAAATGGAAATGCACGGCTCCGGCAAAGACATAGAGGAGCTGAAAATCCAGCCGTCCCCGGGGGCGGTAGGTGGGCAGCCTGGGATGGGTGGAAAGGCGGTAAGTCCCGCAGCTTCCGACGATCAGCGGCCGGCTCTTGTCTTTAAAATCCAGATGCGTATTGTTTAAATATCCCGAGTTCAGATACATGTGAGGCCTCCTGTTTTATGAATTACATCTATTGTATCATTTTGTGCATGTTTTGTCTAATTGAGTTTATGGATTTTGAAATGGAAAATCCATATAATAAATCCAGAAAATAAAGAGAAAAAGGAAATCTGCCTCGTTCGGGGCAGCAGGAGAGAGAACAAAAAAGTGTATGTTTAAACGCGATTCAGAACAGGAGGCTGCAAACATGATCGTACCAAGGTATTATGAAGACCTCAGCATTTTGCATGAGGGGACTATGCCGGCCAGGGCATATTACATCCCGGCATCGAAGCGGATGGATCATCTGGCGGAACACAGGGAGGAATCCGACCGCATCCAGTTCCTGAACGGGAACTGGAAGTTCAGATTCTTTCAGAGCATCTATGACGTACAGGAGCCGTTTTACGAGCCGGGCTATGATACGTCTGATTTTGGGGAAATCAGCGTCCCCGGCGTGTGGCAGATGGCCGGGTATGACTCCCACCAGTACACCAATATCCGTTATCCGTTTCCCTTTGACCCGCCCTTTGTTCCCCAGGATAACCCCTGCGGCGCATATGTGCACACGTTTGACTATGTAAAGGACGGGCAGGCGCCGAAGGCGTATCTCAATTTTGAAGGGGTGGATTCCTGCTTTTACCTGTGGCTGAACGGCACATGGATCGGGTACAGCCAGGTGTCCCATGCGACCAGTGAATTTGACGTCACATCTGCCCTGAAAGAAGGGGAAAACACCATTGCGGTGCTGGTCTTGAAATGGTGTGACGGCAGCTATCTGGAGGATCAGGACAAATTCCGTATGAGCGGGATTTTCCGGGACGTGTATCTGCTGAAACGTCCGGAACACTGCATCGGTGATTACCGGGTGGAAACGGCTGTGGATGGGGAAAAAGAATCTGGCCCGCGGCTTCGCGGAAACAGGGCGGAGATTCGCTTACATATTTCTTATATCGGAAAACCGGCGGCTGCGAAGGTGACGATCTATGATCCCAAAAACCGGATTGCGGCGTCCGGTGAAGCCAAGTCCGGCCGCATTTCTCTGGAAGTCTCAGAACCGGAGATGTGGAGTGCGGAGCATCCGGTTTTATATACGCTTGTCATTGAGACGGGACAGGAAGTGATCACGGATCATGTGGGGTTTCGAACCATCCGGATTCAGGACCAGGTCATATACCTGAACGGGCAGAAGGTCAAATTCCATGGTGTGAACCGCCATGATTCCGATCCGAGGACCGGCTTTGCCATCAGTCCGGAACAGGTGATGAAAGACCTTACGATGATGAAGCAGCACAACTTCAATGCCATCCGCTCCAGCCATTATCCAAATGCGCCTTATTTTTATGAGTTGTGCGATCTGTATGGCTTCATGGTTATGAATGAAGCAGACGTGGAAGCCCACGGCCCCAATATGATCTATTACAAAGAGGATACGGATTACAACCGCTTCAAGGGGTGGAATCGGAGGATTGCGGACGATCCGGCCTGGGAGGATTCCATTCTGGACCGGGTGCGGCTTATGGTTCAGCGGGACAAGAACCGCCCCAGTATCCTGATGTGGTCCATGGGAAATGAGAGCGCCTACGGGTGTAATTTTGAAAAGGCCCTCCGGTGGACGAAGAAATTTGACCCGGACAGGATCACCCAGTATGAAAGTGCGAGATACCGAAACTATGATGTGACTTATGACTACTCAAATCTTGACTTGTACAGCAGAATGTATCCCGCCTTCGAGGAAATCGAGGAGTACTTTGAAAAAGACGTGAGCAAACCGTTTTTGCTGGTGGAATATGCCCATTCCATGGGAAACGGCCCCGGAGACCTGGAGGATTATTTCCAGGTCATCCACAGCAATGACCGGATGTGCGGCGGTTTCGTGTGGGAGTGGTGCGACCATGCGGTGTATGCCGGAGACGGGGACGGCGAAAGATATCTCTACGGCGGGGATCACGGAGAGAAGATCCACGACGGAAATTTCTGCATGGACGGGCTGGTGTATCCGAACCGCACTCCTCACACCGGGCTGCTGGAATATAAAAACATACACCGTCCGGCGAGGGTGGTTTCCTATGATGCCCGGACCGGGGAATTGAAGCTGCACAACTACCTGGATTTCACGGATTTGAAGGATTATGCGGACATCCGTTATGAGGTGGCCTGCGACGGCGTTTGTGTGGAATCGGGCAGCATTCCCGCATGTTCCGTGCCGCCTCACGGCGAGGCGTCGGTTGTGCTGGATGTATCCGTCCCCGAGGCGGGGAGGGCGTATCTGAAAATCCTCTACCTGCTCCGCGGCGGATCGCCCCTGGTTCCGGCAGGCCATCTGCTGGGATTTGATGAAATCCTTCTGGAAAACGCGGACGGAAGAAACCAGGACGCGCTCAGGCGTCCGCTCAGCGGGGAAACCTCCGGCTGCGGTCTGGAGGTGGCGGAGACGGACTGCAGAGTCATCATCCGGGGGGAGGGATTTGTCTATACCTATAATAAGAGGAACGGTCTCTTTGAGAGTATCATTTACAGGGGAACGGAATATCTGGACAGGCCGATGGAGCTCAATATCTGGAGGGCGCCCACAGACAACGACATGTATATCAAGGAGGAGTGGAAAAAAGCGCATTACCACGAAGCGTCTGCCAGAGCCTATGCCACGGCTGCCGGACAGTCCGAGAACGAGGTCGTAATCCTGACCGCCATGTCCGTTTCAGCGCCCACTGTCCAGCGTATTCTGGATATCAAGGGGTTCTGGACCGTGGACAAAAACGGCGGTATTCACGGGTCGATGGACGCAGTAAAAAATGGAGAATTTCCGGTGCTGCCCAGATTTGGTCTGCGGCTCTTCTTGCCGGAGCGGATGGACACCGTTTCATATTATGGATACGGCCCCATGGAAAGCTACCGCGATAAGCACCGTGCAGCCAGCCACGGCCGATATACTGCAAATGTGGCAGAGCTGCATGAGGACTACATCCGTCCCCAGGAAAACGGGAGCCATTTTGACTGCGATTATGTGGAGGTCAGCGGAAACCAGGCCGGGTTTGCTGCGATTTCGGCCCCGGACTGCAGATTTTCCTTCAACGCGTCCGTCTATACGCAGGAAGAATTGGAAAAAAAGGCCCACAATTTTGAACTGGAAAGGTCGGGCAGTACCGTATTGTGCCTGGATTATGCGTTAAACGGGATCGGCTCCAATAGCTGCGGCCCGGAGGTCATGGAAAAATACCGTTTTGATGAGACAAGGTTCCGGTTCCAGTTCAGCCTGGTGCCGTTTGTGAAGGAACCGTAAACAAGTTGAAACAGCAGGGAAGGGGCGGACACGTTACTGGCCACACGGTGTCGTGCATTCGCTGCGCGGCATCCGGCCAATTCAGTGATGGGGCTGGATGCCGTTACTGTGAGCACCCGGCCAGGGTTTGAACAGTAACGGGGCGGCACCCGATTACAAAAAAGGAGAGTACACATGCAGGAAAAAACATATTTGAAATGGTACAATAAGATTGGTTATGGTTCCGGAGATATTGCAGGCAATGTGGTCTATGCGTTTTTGTCCTCATTTGTTATGATTTATCTGACCAATACGATCGGCCTGTCGGCGGGGATCGTAGGAACTTTGATCGCGGCTTCCAAATTATTTGACGGATTTACGGATATTTTCTTCGGCTCCATGATTGACAAGACCCACAGCAGGCTGGGGAAGGCACGGCCCTGGATGCTGTACGGCTACATCGGCTGTGCCGTTACTCTGGCGGCGATCTTCGCGGTTCCCACGGGCTGGGGGGACACAGCGCAGTATGCCTGGTTTTTCATTGCCTATACCCTGTTAAACGGCGTATTTTACACGGCAAATAATATCGCCTATTCCGCGCTGACGTCACTGGTGACGAAAAACAGCAAGGAGCGGGTTCAGATGGGTTCCTATAGATTCATTTTCGCGTTTGCTACCAGTCTGCTGATCCAGTCCGTCACCATCGGCTTTGTAGCGAAATGCGGCGGCGGCGCGGCGGCCTGGCGGACAGTTGCCATTGTCTATGCGGCGCTCGGCCTGATCGTCAATACAGTGTCGGTATTTTCTGTGAAAGAGCTTCCCGAGGAGGAACTCAACGAGTGGGAGGAGAAACAGAGCGAGGAAGAGAAGTACGGGTTGGGAGAGGCGTTCCGGCTCCTGGTTTCCAACAAATACTATCTGATGATCTGCGGCGTCTATATCCTGCAGCAGTTATACGCGGCCATGATCAATTCCGGAATCTATTATATGACCTATGTGCTGAAAAATGAAAACCTCTACGGTGTGTTTTCCTGGGCTGCCAATATCCCGCTGATCATCGCGCTGATTTTCACACCCGCGCTTGTGGGCAGGTGGAAAGGGATGTACAAGCTGAACCTGAGGGGCTATATGATCGCAGTCGCAGGCCGGGCGCTTGTAGTCGCGGCCGGGTATATCGGGAGCGTCCCGCTGATGCTGGCATTTACCGCGCTGGCTGCGCTGGGACAGGGGCCCTGGCAGGGGGATATGAACGCGGTGATCGCATCCTGCTCTGAGTATACCTTTTTAACGAAAGGAAAAAGAGTGGATGGAACCATGTACTCCTGCACCTCCCTCGGCGTAAAGCTGGGCGGCGGCCTGGGAACGGCGGCAGCAGGCTGGCTGCTGGAGCTCAGCAGATTTGACGGCACCCTGGCGGTACAGCCGGAATCCTGCATCAATATGCTGCATATCATGTACCTGTGGATTCCGCTGATCATCAATGTGGTGATCATGCTGGTGCTGTCCTGGATGAACGTGGAAGGAGCCAACGAAAAGCTTCGGGAAGAAAAAGAGACTTTTTAAAATCCACCGGAGACTGCTGTGAAACAGGCAGAAAAAGAAACGGGGTATGTCCTGCGGCGGGCATACCCCATTCTATTTTTAACCGGCAACCATCTGATAGATCTCGTCGGTTGTTTTATCCGGGTTTTTGGAAATGATGTCATAGAGGGAAAGGATCTCATCCGTATCTGCCTCCAGCTCATCCGCGATGACAGAGAGGGGTTTGTTTTTGGCGCATTTTTTCTGGATTAGAGAAATGCGTTCGGTTAGTTTTGTTTTTACCGTATTTTCTTCGGTTGCCTCTTTCACAGCTTTTTCGGTCGCCTTCTCCACTTCTTCCTTAAGCTTACGGTCAAATTTTTCCTGTACGATTTCCATGAAAATATCGCTCATACCATTTACCTCCCTGAATATTTTCCACCTGTACGGTTGCAATCCGAAGTCACGTTTTTATGCAATTTATTGCAATGAAAATGTGACTTTGGATTAGCAACCTACCTCATTAATGAGTAAAATGTGACTGCGTTAGCAGGCACAAAAGTGCGAAGCACGGATTTTACGAATGAATGAGGTGGGTTGGATGCTCAAAGAGCATCCAACCGTACAGGTGGAAAATTTTCTGATTTGCACGCATGATCGTTTCTATGACCGACCGATGCAGGCGGCTGTCCTTATGATCCATATAGTTTTCAACCAGTTTTTCGGCTGTTTCAGTTGCTTTCAGCTTATTTGTCAGGCTTTTCAGCCAGAGATTTTCTTCCCCGGATAAGTTTTTTGTGACCAGGATCTGGATGGGGATGAGATCTCCGTTCACATAGTAGATTCCTTTTTCCACCTCCGTGACCTGATACTTTTTGATTTTCGTCAAATGTTTTATCATCTTCCGGGGATATTTTCCCGATACGAAGGTGATGCTCAGTTCTTCGGCAGGAATGCTGTCTGCATACTGCACATCTGCTTTATAAAAGCAAGTGTATCCGTAGACTTTGTAAAAATCATCTACACTTAGAGAATCATCCGGACTTTTGTATTCAATGATGTTGTATTTTTTGAATATCCTCCCGATGTTCTTCTTTACGGGCCTGTCCGTCTCTTTTTTGATGATCAGCACATCAATCTCCATCGGTTTTTTGCCCAATTGATGCTCATTTTCAAACACCAGGTTGTCTGCGTCGTCTTCCAGTTCAATTTGAATGCCGGCATAAAATGCAGGATGCCAGTAAGTGGCATCAGTTTCTTTTTTCTTCTGCGTCATAGAAAACCTCCTTATTCAGTTTTTTTCAGGAGATTTTCTGCTCCCTTTTCAGAAAACCTCCTGCTTATCTGGATAAAAGCACGAATTTTCTGAAA
>QXWX01000144.1 GCA_009911175.1 Lachnospiraceae bacterium
ATGAAAAGTCTATACGGAGCTCCTTTTAGAAAAAAATAATCTGCAAATCGAATGCTCTTTTAATCTGAAAAACAACATCCTGCGGCGGCTGCTTCCTGTGCGATTTCCTCCTTGACGTGTTCCTTGTAGGCTGCAAGCTCCGTGTCAAAGTCTTTAAGCTGCGGGACGGGCGGCAGGCTGTAATCCCCGCTGTTTACCATTGCCCGGCATTTGGAAACATAGTCTTTCATGGCGGTGTGGTAGGCGGTTTCGGTGGCGGTCATGCCGCTGTTTTCTTCCAGTGCCTTTGTTGCAATTTTCTCCATTTGGGAGAGGTTGTTGTGCAGTTTCAGATAGGGGACAAACTCATGCAAGAGTATTTCCCGCTGTGCCTTGTCCGCTTCCAGTGCTTCCTTGCCGCCGCTGTGTAAAACAAAATTGTCCCAGTCCGCATTGTTCTCATAGTAGGCATGGTAGCTTTCGATATGGTCTATGAGAGTGCCGTCCCCGTCCCCTAAGTCCTGCCGCCCGATATAATTGTCGGGCTGCCCGTTCATTACAAAGTCAATGCGGAATTTTGTTTTATAATAGCCGTCCTCGGCAACGGTGGCTCTGTCAATGCTTTCTATGAGGGCGTTTGCTTCGGAAAGGCTCATGGTTTCGCCGTCATGGAAACGGCTGTGTTCGCTCCAAAGGATTGTGACAACCGGCTCTGCGCCTAAGTCGGGCGTTGGGAAAGTATTTTCCGGCTGCTCCGTCTGTGCGTCCTCTTTTGTGGGTTCTTGTGTGTCTGCCTTTTCCGCTTTTGGTGTGTCCGCTGCGGGTTCGGTTGCGTCTGCTTTTTCCTCCTGCGGCGGCTCTGCCGTGGGTTCTGTTTTTTCCTCCGGCGTGGGTTCGTCTGCCTGTGCTTCCTGTGCCTGCGTCTGCTCCTTATTCTGTGTCAGCTCCGCAAAGTTTTTATCTATTTCCTTAATCAGTTCGGAAGCGGTGCTGCGGATTGTTTCAAGGGACGCTTTCAGCTCGGCAAGCTCCCGCCCGCTGCTCCATTGTGCCACATAAGAAAAGGAATAGGCGGAAGTGTCAAGCCCGTAATGCTGGCACACGGCGTAGGCAATGCTTTCCGCCTGTACCTCACGGGTGCGGCGGTCGGGGCGGTCTGCCTGCTCCTTTGCCGGGGCGTTCAAATCTATGTCGTGCAGCTTGGCGTGTGCAATCTCATGTATCAGTGTTTTAAGGTTCTGCAATTCGCTCATGCCCTCGTTAATGGCAATGCGTTTTTCGGTCTGTGAGTAGTAGCCCTTTGCGCCGCTTTCTATCTTTTCAAATTCTACCGGGGCGGGGCTTGCCTGTGTTGCCGCCTTGAAGAAATCGGCGTACTGTTCCACGTCCCCGGTCAGCTCGTCAACGCCGATAGTGGGAAGCTCCTTTCCCTCGGTCTGCGACACGTCAAAGACGGAAACAACCTTGAACGCCGGGACGGTTATTTCCGTTTCCTCCTTGACGGGCTTTCCGTCTTTGCCGATCACTGGCTTTTGGGTCTGCGGGTCGATTTTGTCAACTTCCCTCTTGACTTTGTAAGGGGACGGCGCAAGTACCTTGATACCTTTTGCGCCCCTCGCAACCTGCCGTCCAAATAAATTCTTCCATGAGTTGTAGCCCGCTACTAAGGTTGCGTCCGGCTTCTGCATGGCGATTAAAAGGGTGTTGTTAAAGCTGTAATTATGGAACTTTGACATTACCTGCAAATACTCTTTGAAACGGTCGCTGTCGAATAAATCCTGTATGCCCTGTTCCAGTCGGTCAGTGATCTCTTTTATCTTTTCATTGGGTTTCTGCGCCGTTAATTCAATCGGGTGTGAGGGATTGGCGGCGGCTACTGCCTGCGGGTCTAAGGTCGGGGCGGCTGCGGCTTCCTTTTCGTCCTGCTCCGGGGCGGTGCGTTCCGTTTCCGGGTAACTCATTATGCGGTATTTATCCGGCGTTTCCTGTCCGGCGTAAACCTCTTTCCAGTCCGTCCCGCTTCTTGCGATATAGCCGTAGTCGGTCAGCTTCCCGTCCTCATGGAGTGCGGCGTTAAAGCCGAAATCCTCCTTGTCAATCCCGGCTTTCCATTCCTCCGGCATTTGCACTTTGCCACTGTCATTGAGGAAATAGTCGCCCAATTCCTTATAGCTCAAAATCCCCGGAACGTAGGAATAAAAATCTGTGTTATAGGTGTGGTCTATCAGCCTGTCAAGGCTTTCCGGCTTGAAGTCGCTGTGCATTACTGCGTCCAGTCTTTCAAGCTGCTCCGGGGTCATTTCTTCCAGTCGGGAAGCAAGGAAATTTATCTTGTCAAGGTCGCCGTCCCTTATCCAGTCAAAGGGTATCTCTATGCGCCTGTTCTCGTCCGTGGAATAGCCGTTCAAGAAAAAATCATGCGGGTTGTCGGCGGTAATGTTCAGTGCTTTCATGGCTTCGTGGAGTTCTTCTTTTGTGGCGGGCAGGGAGAGGTACACGCCTGCCAGATTGCCTTTTTCAAACTCGGTGCGGTTCTGTATCAGCACGGAAAAATCATCTTTCATAAGCAATAAGCTCCTTTCTAAAAATGGGTAAAAAATAACAGTAAATTCAAAAAAGAATTTACTGTCATAAGTAATTGTTTGAAGTTGTAAGTAACTATGCTTTGAATATAAAATCTTTTATATTGCCAGTTGGAGAAGCAAGCATTTTATCGAATAGAACTATATTTTTTCCACCATTGCAGACGGTACTTTTATAGATTATTCCACTATATCCTTTTGAAATGAAATATTGTGCTAGACATTGGAAAGGGGCATATATCAATTCTTTATCATTTGTTTCTAAGGGAACAAAAATGTTTTCAGACATTAGTTTTGCATATGTAAAAGTAATCCATTTCTTTGTTTCATATTCAAGGTTATTTTGTTTAATATTGCTTGCGAAATTGACGTTAAGTTTGTCAAAAGACACTTCATCACTTATAGTCAAATCAACAATTTTTTTATCAAGATATTTTTCGCTGATAGCAAAATGGCATAATCCAACTCTATCATTATCTTCAATCCGACATTCTTGAATACAACAATTTTCTATATTAGGAATTGCAGATATTGGATTGCCTATTGCAAGATATAGCCATTCTATACCTTTGGGACTAAAGCGATTATCTTCATTGATAAATTTAGATTTTGGAATAAACCTGTCATAAGTTACTTTTTCTAATGGTTTGAGTTTTGCACCACGACATAAATCTGTGTTTTTATCGCTTAAATCTGATAGAGTAGTTGATAATAAACCTCTCATAGATGTGTCTTGGAAAAGCTCGTCAAAAACATACAAAAAAGTATCGGATAATGCTTTGCTAACTTCATCGTATTTATATTTCTTGCTTGCTAATGATATTGTGAAGCCATTCCACGTTTGACGTATCGTTTTTTCGCATTTATCTTTACCCGTAAAATCTAAAATCATTCCCATATTTACCACCTCATATTGTTTTATTTATAATACCATTGTGATAGGCAGAAAGCAATCGCAATAAGAGGGTTTGGGACACTTCCCAACAAGCAAAATCCCCACAAGTCCGCAGGACGGAAAAGTGGGGGTTTTACGGGATTGGGTACTCAATCCCTATGCTTGCTATTCTTCTGTGGGTTACTTCTTGGGTTTTGGCTTCCCTTTCTGCTTTAACTCGATTTTGTAATTAACGTACTTGCCGCCCGTGTCTGCAAGCAGCACGTCAGCGTCATAGGTCTTGCCCGTTTTCTCGGAATACAAGCCTTTCATGCCTGCCCTGCCTTTGCTAAGCAAAGCGGCGGCAACGGCGGCGGTCAGCTCCTTTTTCTTGCCCGTGAAAAAGAGGTCATTCTTCCACATGGAAAACGCACAATCCCTGTTGCTGCAATAGAAATTTTTCTTTCCCTCATAGACGGGAGAGCCGCACCGGGGACACTTGCCGATTTCCTTTCGCTCCGGCGCAAACAGCTTTTTCTTTTCCTCCGGGACGGCGGCGTATTCTTTCACAAGCCCCGCCGCCATTGCTTCAATGCCACGCATGAAGCTGTCCGGGTCGGCTTCCCCTTTTGCGATCTCCGTAAGGGCGTTTTCCCACTCGGCGGTCAGCTTCGGGCTTGTGAGAATGTCGGGCAGGACGGCGACAAGGTTCTTGCCGTCTTTGGTGGGGATAAGCTGCTTTTTCTTCCGTTCCACAAATCCCGCCTGCACAAGTTTTTCCAGTACCGCCGCACGGGTGGCGGGAGTGCCTAAGCCTTTGCGCTCTGCGTCCTCTGTAATGTCCCCGCTTTCCGCCCGTTCCATTGCGGATAACAGGGTATCTTCCGTATAGGCTTTCGGGGGCGTTGTGTCATGCTCGGTCATGGCTGCCTTTGCCGTGATTTTTTGTCCCTCGGTCAGCTCCGGCAATGGGTTTTCTTTTGTGGTTTTCCCGTCCTCCGGCTTCGCTTTCAGCGTGGCACGGAAGCGGCGTTCCAGTTCCTTAAAGCCCTCGCATTTGACGGTCTTTCCCTTTGCCGTAAAGGTCACGCCGCCGCAGGAGAGGGAAGCGGTCACGGCTTCGTATCGGTGGGGCTGCGCCGTTGCGGATAACAGTTTCATGGAGAGTAAAAGCAGGATATTCCTTTCGCTTTCGGGCAGGCTGCCTTTATCTGTCTTTACCGCTTCGGCGGTGGGGATTATGGCGTGGTGGTCGGACACTTTCTTGCTGTTTAATATCCGGGAGTAGTCCGGGGAGAGGTCAACGCCTTTTGCAAAGTCCAGTGTGCCGAAAAGCCCGGACACGATAGTTTCAGCGGTGGGGAGCATATCGTCCGTTAAGAATTGGCTGTCCGTCCGGGGGTAGGTGCATAGCTTCTTTTCATAGAGCGATTGGGTGTAGTCAAGGGTCTGTTTGGCGGTGTAGCCGTAAAGCCTGTTTGCTTCCCGCTGCAAGGTTGTGAGGTCATAAAGGCGGGGCGGATTCTCGGTCTTTTCTTCCCGGACAAGGGAAGTGCAGACGGCGGTTTTTCCGTCACAATCCTTGCGGAGTTTTTCGGCTTCGTCTTTCTCTGTGTAGGGCGGGCTTGCCGCTTCAAAAGTGCCATTGCCGATATGTACCACATAATATTTTTTCTTCTGGAAATTCTGGATTGCGTTGTCCCGTTCCACAAGCAGGGAGAGGGTCGGTGTCTGTACCCGCCCCACGTTCAAGGTGTGGTTGTAGAGGACGGAGAAAAGGCGTGTCGCATTGATACCGATTAGCCAGTCAGCCTTTGCCCGGCATAGTGCGGAATGATATAACGGGTCGTAGTCGTGTCCGTCCCGCAAATCGTCAAATCCTTTCTTGATTGCGCTTTCCTCCATGCTGCTTATCCACAAGCGGTAGAACGGTTTTTTACACCCGGCTTTTTCATAGACAAAACGGAAAATCAGTTCCCCCTCACGCCCTGCGTCTGTTGGATAGTTGGAATAGGTGACTTAGAAAATATCCATTATTCAAGGGTTTCCAGTGCCCCTATGAACTTGTAATGGATAGTAAGTCGTTGAATTTTCTGCCCGTCAACTTCTACGGGTTCAGAAACAAGAATTTTTTCTATAAGTTGATTGATTATCTTAAAATTGAGTTCTGTTATTCCTGCATAACCGCTTATCTGCTCCGCAAACTGCTCAATGGAAGATAACTGCTCCTTGTCTGCTATGGCACTTTTTTCAAGTTCCTTTATCTTGGCTGTCAGTTCCTCCTGCTCGCTGTCATACCTTGCCGACAACATCTGAAAACGCTTTTCGGTCAGCAGTTCCCTTGTCAAGTCCTCGTACAGTCTGGCATACAGGTTTTCAATCTCCGACACACGCTGTTTACATTGCCTTAGTTCCTTTTTCTGCTGTTCCCTGTCCGCTGACATTTGGAGATTAAGACGCTCCGCAATTTCCGTTACCATTGCTTTCCTGTCCGTCAGTGCCTGTCCTGCGTGTTTCTGAATATCCGCAAGCACAACTTCGTGAACCGTCCTTGCTTCAATATTGTGTGATGAACACCCGTCTTTTCCAAACTTACGGTACTTGGTACAGCAGTAGAAAGTCTTGTCTAATACATTGTTACGCTTTCTTTTCTGCTCGACTTTGGCAAGCATGGCACTCCCACAATCAGCGCATTTGATAGTCCCTCGGAAAATGTTATCATATCCGCTTGAGCTTTCCCCGATAACAGGTGGTCGGCTCTGTAAAATCTTCTGCACATTGTTCCAGCGGTTCTGTTCGATAATCGGCTCATGTGTGCCATAGATAACTTCACGCTCTGCAAACGGAATATACTGTCTTTTCTTGGAACGCATGGTCTTAGTTGGTTTGTCCGCAACAGTAAGGTTTCCTGCATAGACGGGGTTGTGCAATATCTGACTGACATAGGCAGTATCCCAGTCATACATTTTTTCCTCGTCCATAAAACGCTCAAACAGTTCCTTTTTGTAAAAACTCGGTTTCAGCACTTCCGCCTTACGTAAGCGGTTACAGATAGTGTGAAGCCCCACACCTTCCTCGGCGATTGAGAAAATCAGTTCCACAATGGGGGCGGTCACTTCATCAATGACAAGGTGGTTATGGTCTTTCTCGTCTTTCTGATAACCGAACGGGGCGGTAGTAGCCATATACTTGCCCTGCATTCTCCTTGCGTGGAGTGCGCTCTTGATTTTCCTTGACGTGTCCTTTGCGTACATTTCATTGATGATGTTGCGAAATGGTGTAATATCCATTTGTGCGTTGTCTATGGAGTCCACGCCGTCATTGATAGCAATGTAACGTACATTATGGTTGGGGAAAAACACCTCGATATATGTACCCGTTTCAAGATAATTTCTCCCCAAACGTGACAGGTCTTTTGTAATGAGCGTTGACACTTCCCCGTCCTGTATGTCCTCAATAAGCTGTCGGAAAGCGGGGCGGTCGTAGTTCGTACCGCTGTAACCGTCATCAACGTAGAACTGGCAGTTCAGAAAACCGTTGCGCTTTGCATAATCTTTCAGCATGGTTTTCTGTGTGCTGATACTCATGCTCTCGTTGTTCGTGCCGTCATCTTTGGAAAGCCTGCAATATAAAGCAGTGATTTTGTCGTTATTCAGTTTTGCCCTTTTCATGTCGTCCTCCTTAATGAAAAGGGACTTCCTCAATTCCTATTATACTATATTCCCTTTTCCGTTTCCAGTGCTAATTTACGCTGTTTTCCGCTATCTCCTTAACCTTTTTTGTTATCTGTTCCTCGGCTATCCGCTTGAATACCGTTTCCATTTTTTCAGTGCCTACATAGTGCCTTTCCACGATAATTTTTGTGGTTGGGTGCTGTCGGGTGGCTCTATGCCCTGTGTTGCTGTCTTTGCTCATAAATCTGCTCCTTTACAATAAAATAGAGCGCATAGATTTGTTTTCTATACGCTCTGACGCTGTGTTGATTATTCAGTTGTGATTATAGCAAGGTAAGATAAAAACTAATTGAAATTAAAAATATATGTTTTCTCAACTTCTAAAGTGAATTATCAAACGTAAATCCTGTTTCATTTGCCTCCGTTGCAGTAAATGTATCATATTTCCCTTTTGTATACTCCGCAATAACCTTACCCCAAAAGTTTTGGGCAGGTAAGTTGTTAATCCATTGGGATATTTCCCACCCACCATGAAACATATCAAAAATCTTCATAGCGGCTACCCTGCCAACTCCTCTTTGTCTGTATTTCTTCATTACAAAAAATTCGGCTATGTTATGAGGGTTTGGCAGATTATTATGTTCACAACAGGAACGTACTAAAACCAGTCCTGCAAGTTTTCCATTTACCCTGATAAAAAAAGGGTGTCTGCCTTCTTCATTCCAATAATCATCAATATGCTCATATCCAAAATATCCATATTCGTTTATGTCATCATTGGAAAACTCTGAAAAATCATAATTATACAATTCCAACATCTGAATAAAAACAGATTTCTGCTCGTATAATATAGGCTCTACACGAATGTCCATACATATCCTCCATAAAATTTTATTATACTGTCTATGATTTGTACCTCTAACAGAATACCATAATCACACGCACATTTCTATTAGATTTCCATTAAATCTCTTCCTCCCTCCGCTTAGTCTTGTTTTGTTGTCTGTTATGCTGTCGGCTTTCGTTCTGAAGTTCCCTCTCAAGGTTCTTCCTGTTATAGCTGATTACCTCGGCATATGCTAACTCTGTGGCGGTCTTGGTCTGCTCTCTGCCGATACTGTCATACTCGGATTGCAAGGACTGTATCTCGGCTTTCCACTGTTTCGGCGTTATCTTCTCGCCGTTCTGTAAAAGGCTCTGCATACGCTCCTTTAATTCGGGGTACTTTGATAAGCTGTCCTTATGCTCTCTATCGTATTTCATCTTAGCAAGTCCTTTGAGTGACTGGCTCTCCCTATAGGTGGCTTGGATTGGCGCATAAAGGGCATACATTTTTGACAGTTCCTTTAATCGGTTTAGTTTCTGCCCCTTTGAAAGATGTACCGTTTCCAACTCTTGGTATCTCTGTTCCTTATCCGCTGTGAATTTCGCAAGGCTCTCAAAGCTGTCTATCTTCCTTGTTGTGATAAATTTTTCCGCATTGTCGGCTGACTGCAAGGCGCTTCTGTCGGATATTCTTCTTAGGTGCTTTCCACTGACAATCGGCAAGTCAAGTCTGCCTTTGCGCTCCCTCACCTTTGCAATCATCTCCATGACCTCATTCTTTACGCTGACCGCCGCATTTTTAATCTGCGTACTTTTGTACGTTGCGTACTGTGCGCTGTGAAGTTCCTGCTTGGCAAGCATGAGCATTTCTTTCGCCTGTTCCAACAGCATATTGTTCTTGATGATTTCCCGATTGATGTTTCCCCTCTCGGTCTGTATTCCCTTGCGCTCTAAAGCGTTGGCAACCGCCCCGATATGGATAGTTGGCTCTCGGTCAATTCCCTGTTCCTTAAAAGAACGGTGTTCCCAATGTACCGCAATCCCTAACTGCTCATTGACGGCATTGATTGTGTCGGCTAAATCCTTGCGCCACATTTTAGCGTTTTCCTTACTGTTCCAGTCGGTGCTGTCGGCGGTGTGGCATTTCCATTGTTTCCTGTTCCGCTTGTCAACTTTCTGCTGACCTGTCTTTTTGTCAATCACTGGTATCTTTTCGCCGTTTTCGTCAAGGTCATAGATTTTCTTCTGTTTCGCTCCCCATTCCCCGTTTTCAGTGATAGGGCGCATGGTAAGCAAAACATGGATATGGAGATTACGCTGTCCTTTATCGTTCTCGCTGTCATGGATTGCCCAGTCAGCGCACATACCTTTATCAACAAAATTCCTCTGAACGTAATCCCTCACAACTTCCTCTGCAAATTCGTAACTCCATTCGTTGGGGAGTGACGCTTTCAACATTCTTGCAAGCTGTGATTTCTGCCCTTTCTCTGACAGTTCAACAGCGTTCCATAAAGTGGCTCGGTCTGCATACTCTTTGGGCGCATTGGGCGGGAGAGTGATTTCACTATGGACTAAATCCTCATGGTATTTCGGGCGGTAGGTCTGCCCGTCAAACTCGCTGACAAGAACACTCCTGCTGATATAGGACGCTTTCTCAACTGCCGACTGCCCCTTGCTCCGCTTGACTATGGAAAAACGTGTGCTTGCCTGTTTCGTGACATTACCCATACGCAACACCTACATTCTGCCAATAGGGTAGTGGGGTGCATGAATAGACTTTGTGGGCAGATAAAAGCCGCACTTTGGCTTTTGTCTGAACGCAAAGTTCACTAAAGGGTAGCAAGCGCAGCTTGCGAAGGGGAATTGTCGTTTCCCCTTTTGGCTGTCGCAAGACAGACAACGCTCTCCGCAGGAGTCCATGCAAGTGAAACTTGCCCCTCGGAGAGCGCACATACCACCTCTGGTGGTATATCTGTGCGCACCCTGTAAACAGGGTGGATACGTTACCTCGGCTTTCCAGCATCCTCGCCTTTGTCATTCCGTATCGCCCTCGCTTTCGTTTTCGGCATTGGTGAGCGTGGATTGTGGGGGAATGGTTTCTCGGCTTTCCGCTTTGATTTTGGATATAATCTGCTGACACTCCCTAGTCTGTAAGGCAACCGACAAGATACGGTTTAACTCGCCCTCGTCATAGCGGTAGCAGTCGGGGAAATACTTCACAATGATACCGCCCATGATGTACTTGTGATGGTTCTCGGCTTTCCGTTTCTTCTCATTTTGCTTTTTCTTTTCGTTGGCTACACGTTGTTTCGCCTGTTCCAATGCTTGCAATGCTTTTGCTAAGTTTTTGCTTGCGTCGTTTTTATTCTCAATCACTTTTGATACCTC
Source organism: Lachnospiraceae bacterium (assembly GCA_009911175.1). The sequence continues at coordinate 10,323 of QXWX01000144.1, forward strand.
ATTCTTTCTGTGCTGTGTTATTAGTTTCTGAAAATAAAAAAGGTAGCTGATTGTCTGTTAAGATAATCGCTACCTAAAAATAAACAATGTTCAGTTTTTACATCATTTTTCTGTTCTGATTTTCCCCGACAAGTGGGAATTTACCGTTCTGCAATAACATATTCACCATTTGAATAGCTTAATTTGGTGTGACTAATCTTAAACGCTTGTTGCTTCATTTGGCTAAGGAGCGTGTGCATAAAAAATCCATGCGTGACAATGATACAATCTTTTTCCTTTTCCGCTATCATATTTATAAATTGCTCGGCACGATAAACCGTTTCTTTTCTGCATTCTTTTTGTGTATAAATATTAAAAAACCATTGTAAACGTGCGGAAATATTCCAAAATATAAGCGGCAGCTTTTTATTTGAAATAACACTTGCACATAGAGGTACTTCATCAAGCAACTTTGTAGGAATAAAATCTCTTTCACCAAATAACTGCTTTGCTGTATCCATGCTTCTTTGTAAAGTACTGATATAAATATCTTGATGATTTATTCGGATACCATTTGACAACAAAAAACAAATCGGTGCATCATCATACATTTGACAGTCCTTATTAAACTGTTCCGATGTACTCCATTTTTTCCATTGAAAATCCACTTTGCCATGCCTCATGACAATCGCCCGCATATCTATACCTCCACTAACACCGATTTGTTAAATTATTCAATGTCATTATCTTACCACAAACGCATACACAATTCTATTAAATTTTGCTTAATCTCCCTTTGCTTTATTCTTTGCAATCATCATCTGCCTTGCCCGTTCCCTCTGCTCGGTACTGACCGCTCTCGGCTTGCGGTAGCTGATATATGATTTCGGAAAAGAATAGGTTTTAGATACTTTGTCTTGCTCCGTCAATTTGTATGTGTCGGGGAAGTCGGCAACAAGCGTGTCAAGTTTCCGCATAACTGCTTTATCTCTTGTGTAGACTGTGGCGGTCTGTTCTCCTGCATTGTAATTAACAATCGTTTCCTGCTCATATCGTGAAAGTTTCATAGTGCCATATCCCCCTTTCCCTTGCTGTGGGTTCTATGCTGTTTTCCCACGGCAACTGTCGGCTGTTTCGCCTGTTCCTTTGCTTTGGCTAACCTTGTCTTTATGGAGTGGTCACGCTCGGTCAGTTTCCGTCTTTTGGTGGTGGCGGTCAGTTCCGAACACGTTTCTTCGGACAGGGCATTTAATTTCTTCAATGTGCCGCTTACTATCTGCTTTGTGTCGCTGTCCTTTATCTGCGGAAGAATAGCGGACAGACTGGCGCACGTTTCCGCTTTGCTCTGCTCTCCAAACTGATAAATCAGATTGACTTCATCAGCGTTAAAAGGTATATGAAAATTTGCGCCCTCACATAAACGCTCCACGCCCACGCACTTAGGGATATTTCTTGTCAGTTCGTAATTATCCCTTGCTGTGATTGTTCCATGACTGTCGGTCTGACTTACCTCAACTTCGCACTGGCTTTTCTGCTCCAACACAAGCCACTGGTATTTGTCGCTTTCTTTGGTAAATACAGTCTGATGCGCATTAGAGTGTGTCTTGCTACGGATATATTTGTCTGTGGTGCTGTAATAATCTAAAATCTGCTGTTCCTGCTTTTTGTTCATGGTCTTTGCCCTCCTGTGATATGGATTGATTGATATGATTGATTGGTTTCGGTGCTGATATATGGTTTTCTTTCGTTGATTGTCGGGAGATTGGATTGCGGAATACTGTTGTTGGGCATTTCTCCGCTTGTTGGAATAAGGGTTTATTTCTTACGGTAATTACCGCATGAAAAAAAGCTATAACCGTTATTGTCATAGCCTTTTAAGGATTGAGGAAGTCCCTTTTTTATTTGTATTTGTTTGTCACCCCTCCGCACTATCCAACATCCGTGGCGCATATAAGGGTTTCCACATCTTTTCTGTGCATGAGGTTTTTTAAGGTTTCAAACTGTTCTTCCTTATCCGGGGATATGACGGTTTCCCACGTCTGGGGCAGGATTGGTAAATCTTCATAACGCCATTTTTTATAGTCCCCGTAATGGGTAGCGTCTGCCAGTCCCGCAAGGTGTCCCACACACCAACTAACAAGGTAGCCGCCGCCCTCCATGTAGCCGTCTTTTCTTTCGCCTGCGCCGATTACGGCGGCGATTGCCATTGCAACGCTTGGTTTTTCTGCGATTACAAGTTTATGCTGCATAAAAATTTCTCCTTTCAGCGTTCCGGCTCGGTGCGTTTCTTTGCCTGCAACTTCTTGATACAGTAACCAATACAAGGGGCTAGCCCCTTGTTATAAGGGCAGCCAGTACAAGCCGGGGAACGGGGGACGGGCGGCGTGTCGTCCCCATGCCGCCTGTGTCCCGGTTTCTGTGTCATCATCTTTTCAAAAGGGCTGTCTGTGAACCACGTCATAAGCCGCCCTCCGTATCATCTTCAAGCTCTGTTTCGCCGTCCGTTTCGGTGTCGTCTGCGCCGTCCTCTGCGTCCTCCGTGCCGTCCCCGTAGCCGTCAAGGTCGGTGTCGTCCTCGTAGTCGCTTTCTTCGTCCTCGTCCCCGTCCTCGTCAAACTCAAAATCGGAAAAATCCGGGCTGCCCTTTGCGGTGTCCTTTGGCTTGATATACTTGAAATAATAGAACGCCCCGCCGCCTGCAAATAGCGTCAGCAGGAGTAAGCGATGAATAATCTAACGTTTTTACAAGTCCCGAAATCTGTGCGATAATCTCTTTAACTGGAGAAGCATCTC
>QXWX01000014.1 GCA_009911175.1 Lachnospiraceae bacterium
ATCATGGGATGCCAGCTTATAAAAGTTGGCATCTTTTTTATAAATCTGTTTACAATGATTTGGCAGAATGCTATGATAGAGCATGGGAAAATTAAGATGTGAAGTATCAAGGGAGTATGTTCAATGAAATGGGGAGTGCTTGCCACTGGCCTCATTAGTGTTGTGTTATTATGGTGCATATGGAACTGGAAGCCGCTGGAGGTCCATGCAGAGATTGCATCAGACGATGCGTTTGAGGGAGTAACATGGGAAAAGATCATAGAAGATGACATCGAAGGGCCAAAAGGCGTCATTCAGTCGATGTGCGTGACAGAGGATTATATCATTCTGATCGAGAATTATGATGACAGCGCAGAAAAGTCGGACATTATAAAAGCGTATTATAGGAATGACACGGATGTCCACGGAAAACCGGTGGACAAGTATTCCCTGGCAAAGCGGGTAGTGGAACGAAACTACGAGCATGGAAACGGAATGGCATATAATCCGAACACCGGGGAGATCGCAGTCGCCCTGTATACCCATCTGAACCCGGAAAACAGAGGGTGCATTTTTCTGATAGACGCAGATACGCTTTCTTTCAAGAAAAAGATCAAGATCTCGGATGACTATGATATCCTGGGGATCGGCTATGATGAGGAACAGGACCGCTATGTCATCCAGACCAATGTGGACGGGGGATATAGCTTCAAGATTCTGGACAGTCAGTTCCAGATCATAGAGGACCTGGGAGAATACGAAGGCTCTTCCAAGGGCAATAATTTTCAGGACCTGTGTGTCAGCGGGGATTATATCATCAATTTTCCTCTGACGCTGGGGCTGGGGATCGGAGATTTCCTGAATGTCTATTCCATTTCAAGAAGGGCTCTGGTATCTTGTCCGCAATTAGACTTTGGGCTGGATGCCGGAACCGTGGACGAGCCGGAGTCGATCTGCGAGCTGGAGCCGGGGGTATTTGCCGCGGTGGTGAATGTGTATAACGGAGACGGAAGCCGGAGATTTTCCGTTTATAAAACGATGGTGCCCTATAATTTTCCTGCGAAGCCTGCGGAAGAGAAAAAGCCGGAAAAAGAGGAAGCGGCCGGAGATGCCGGGAAAACGGAAGAAGCAGAACCAGCGGAAGGAGCTGAGACGGCAGCCCAGGGGGACGCGCAGAAAGACGAGCAGGAAGAGAAGCCGCCTCTGCGGGAGCGGATCAAGTCTCTTATGAAGACCACGTATTCTATGAAGAACATCATGAAGACGGCGCTGCTCATTTTCTTTGCTCTGGACATTGTCCTGGTCCTTTATCTCCGGGTTTTGGCTATACGGAGAAAGCGGAAGCGGAAGCTGGAGAAGGCCAGGCGGGAACGCCAGCGGATCCGTCAGGAGATCAGGGCCATGTATGGCGAGCGGCTGTAGAGGAAACAAAGGCAGGAGGGAGAGCAGTGAGGCGGTTTTGAAAGGACTGCCGAATGAGCGGGGCGGTATCAGGCAGAGGGAGGAGCTTTTTGGAGGCATATACGAGTTTTGCAAAGGTGTATGATCAGTTTATGGACAATGTCCCGTATGAAGAATGGGCGCAATATCTGCGCGGCGTGCTGGAAAAACACGGGATCCGGGACGGCCTGGTCTTAGAGCTTGGCTGCGGGACAGGCACTATGACGGAGCTGCTCTCCGGGTATGGGTATGACATGATCGGTGTGGACTGCTCGGAGGAAATGCTGGACGCGGCAATGGAAAAGCGGGAGGAATCCGGGCACGACATCCTGTATCTTCTGCAGGATATGCGGGAGTTCGAGCTGTACGGCACGGTTCGGGCGGTGGTCAGCGTCTGTGACTCGATCAACTATATTTTGGAGGAAAAGGAGCTGGAGCAGGTGTTCCGCTTGGTCAATAATTATCTGGATCCTGGCGGGATCTTTCTCTTTGATTTCAATACGGAGTATAAGTACCGGGAGGTTCTGGGGGACTGTACGATTGCGGAGTACCGGGAGGACTGCAGCTTTATATGGGACAATTATTATTATGAAGAGGAAGGGATCAACGAGTATGAACTGATCTTGTTCATTCGGGCGGGAAGGGACGGCAGTGTACCGGAGCATGAAAATGTACGGCCAAGGGAAGAGCTGTTTCGGCGGTTCCGGGAGACCCACCTTCAGAGAGGCTATACGCTGGAACAGATTCAAACCGCACTGCAGAATGCAGGGATAGAATACCTCGGCGCTTATGACGGAGATACAAAGTCCGGACCACATAGGCAGAGTGAACGGATCTATGTCGTTGCGCGGGAGCGAGGAAAAAAGAAAGCGGAAGAGAATATCCGCAACAGGAGGATCAAGCATGAATGATTATATCGTAAGGGCTACGGCTGCTGACGCGCAGATCCGTGCGTTTGCGGCGGTGACTACCAGACTGACGGAGGAAGCCAGGTCAAGGCACCAGACCAGTCCGGTGGCGACGGCGGCTCTTGGGAGGCTTTTAACCGGCGGCGTGCTGATGGGAAGCATGATGAAGAACCCGGAGGATGTACTGACGCTGCAGATCAAATGCGACGGGCCCATCGGTGGCCTGACGGTGACGGCGGATGCCATGGGACATGTGAAGGGCTATGTAAACCACCCGGAGGTGATGCTGCCGCCGAAAAACGGAAAGCTGGATGTGGGCGGCGCACTGGGCCAGGGGATTTTGAACGTGATCAAGGATATGGGACTCAAAGAGCCTTATTCCGGGCAGACGATTCTGCAGACCGGAGAGATTGCGGAAGACCTGACCTATTATTTTGCGGCTTCGGAGCAGGTTCCCTCGTCGGTCGGGCTGGGCGTTTTGATGAACCGGGACAATACGGTGCGCTGCGCCGGGGGCTTTATCATACAGGCGATGCCCTTTGTGGAGGAGCGGGTGCTGAGGCAATTGGAGGAGAACATTGGGGCCATGAGGTCGGTGACGGACATGCTGGACGGCGGGCATTCGCCGGAGGAAATGCTGTCCGGGGTGCTTTCCGGCATGGAAGTGGAGATCACGGATACGATGCCTGCCGGATTTGCCTGCAGCTGTTCTGAAAGGCGGATCGAGAAGGCGCTGATCAGCATCGGGAAAAGTGAGATTGAGGATATGATCCGGGATGGAAAGCCCATTGAAGTGAAATGCCATTTCTGCAATACGGCGTATACGTTTTCGGTGGAGAAGCTTGGGCAGATCCTGGAAAAACAGAATGCTGTACTGGGGTAGTGTAAAGCATTGCATGAAAAAAATGGAACGGAAGGGTTGAAGAAAATGAAACATGGGTTTGTGAAGACGGCGGCGGCCACGCCGGACATCCGGGTTGCCGATACGGCGTATAATCAGGAAAAAATCTGTGAGTGTATCCTGGAGGCGGAAAAGCTTCGGGCGAAGATTCTGGTATTTCCCGAATTGTGCGTCACGGGATATACCTGCGGCGACTTGTTTACACAGGATGTACTTTTGAGAAATGCGAGACAGGCTTTGCTGCATATCGCGGAGTTTACGAAGGAAAAGGACATGCTTGTGTTTGTGGGCCTGCCGCTGTGCGTGGAGGGAAAGCTCTATAATGTGGCGGCGGCTTTGAACCGGGGAGAGATCCTGGGCTTTACGACGAAGACATTCCTGCCCAATTACGGAGAATTTTATGAGATGCGGCAGTTTACGCCGGGCCCGCGGACTGCAAGGATGATCGAATTTGAGGGGGCGCAGATCCCCTTTGGGCCTCAGCTTTTGTTTCCGTGCCGGAATATGGAGGAACTGGTGGTATCGGCGGAGATCTGCGAGGATGTGTGGTCCCCTGTCCCGCCCAGCATCCAGGCTGCGCTGGAAGGGGCGACGGTGATCGTAAACTGTTCGGCCAGCGACGAGACCATCGGAAAGGACGTCTACCGCAGGGAACTGATCCAGGGGCAGTCCGCCCGCCTGATCGCAGGATACGTGTATGCAAATGCGGGGGAAGGGGAGTCAACCACGGATCTGGTGTTCGGCGGTCACAATATTATTGCGGAGAACGGCGCCGTTTTGGAGGAGGCGCAGCGGTATGAGAATGACATCATCTGTTCGGAAATCGACGTTCGGAGGCTCTCCGGCGAACGGAGGAAAAATACCACCTTCGGCGGAACGGAAGAAAGGACGCTTTTCAGGGTGCCTTTCTGTCTGGATGTGGAGGACACAGAGCTGACCCGGAAGTTTCCCAGGCAGCCCTTTGTACCCCAGGATGATGGAGTACGGGCAAAGCGCTGTGAGGAAATTCTGATGATTCAGGCCATGGGGCTGAAAAAGCGGCTGGCGCATACCCATGCAAAAACCGCTGTGGTGGGAATCTCCGGAGGACTGGACTCCACCCTGGCTCTTTTGGTCGCGGCCAGGGCATTTGACCTGCTGGAAAGGGATAAGAAGGAGATTCTGGCGGTCACCATGCCCTGCTTTGGAACCACCGACAGGACGTACAACAATGCCTGCCGGATGGCGGTGAAGCTGGGGGCGACGCTGCGGGAGGTGCCCATCGGGGAGGCGGTGAATGTGCATTTCCGGGATATCGGACATGACCCCGCAGATCACAGCGTGACCTATGAGAACAGCCAGGCCAGGGAGCGCACCCAGGTTCTGATGGACCTTGCCAACCGGGACGGGGGGCTGGTCATCGGAACCGGGGATATGTCGGAGCTGGCGCTGGGGTGGGCCACCTACAACGGGGACCATATGTCCATGTACGGTGTCAACGCTTCCGTGCCCAAGACACTGGTGCGCCATCTGGTGAAGTATGCCGCTGACACGGCCAGGGATGAGGAGCTTAAAATGGTGCTCTATGATGTCCTGGATACGCCGGTGAGTCCGGAGCTTCTGCCGCCCAGGGAAGGGAACATTGCGCAGAAGACGGAAGACCTGGTGGGGCCCTATGAGCTGCACGACTTTTTCCTGTACTATATGGTCCGTTTCGGATATGAGCCGGGGAAGATCTACAGGCTTGCGCGGCAGACCTTTGCAGGGAAGTACGAACCGGCTGTGATTCGGAAATGGCTGGAGACTTTCTGCCGGAGATTCTTCAGCCAACAGTTCAAGCGGTCCTGCCTGCCGGACGGTTCCAAGGTGGGGACGGTGGCGCTCTCACCCAGGGGAGACTGGAGGATGCCAAGCGACGCATGGGCGTCAGGGTGGCTGGAAGATTTGGAAAAAGAATGACGATTGTAAAGGATGTCCGGAAAAAAAGCGGCATCCTTTTTTGATGCCATCGTATGTAGGCTGGAGAGTTACATGTCACACACTGACCAATCACTACGCTGATTGGTCAGGAGGATGCACATAAAAGCTGGGATTCAGGCCGTCCATTGCCGTAGGCAATTTTAAATGACGGCCTGAGTTACAGGGCACGCCTGGTCAAGGTGTGACCTGTAACGCTGGAGAAAAGTTCTCAGAAGCATGATGAAAAATTCAATTGCGCTGGTTAGCAGAGTATGGTATAATAATTAAGTCTGCGGGCAGTTGTTTAGTTCCCGAGACCACTGAAAAGTACATCTGCCAAACAGGTTTAGCAAAAGGGCGGATTCCAGGTGTGTTTTTCAGTAGTTTCGGACTCTTCTGTAGGCAGACGAATCCATGACGAAAAGGAGAGTACCATGTATAACAAGTATGAAATGGAGCTTGCGGGGAGGACCCTGCGGGTGGATGTGAACCGGGTTGCCAAGCAGGCCAACGGCGCGGTTCTGATGCATTACGGAGAGACGACGGTGCTGTGTACGGCTACGGCGTCCGAGAAGCCGAGGGACGGGATTGACTTTTTCCCTCTGAGCGTGGAATACAATGAGCGGATGTATTCCGTGGGCAAGATCCCGGGCGGATTTAACAAAAGGGAGGGAAAGGCGTCGGAGAATGCGGTTCTGACAGACCGTGTCATCGACCGTCCCATGCGGCCTTTGTTCCCCAAGGATTACAGGAATGACGTGACGTTAGAGAACCTGGTTATGTCCGTGGACCCGGACTGCAGTCCGGAGCTGACGGCCATGCTGGGAGCGGCCATTGCGGTGAGCATCTCGGATATTCCTTTTGACGGCCCGATTTCCACCACCCAGGTGGGGCTCATTGAGGATCAGTTTGTATTCAATCCCACTGCGGAGCAGAAGGAAGCTTCCAGGATGGCTCTGACCGTGGCGTCCACCAGGGAAAAGGTGATCATGATCGAAGCCGGGGCGGAGGAAGTGCCCGAGGCGCAGATGATCGAAGCGATTTTCGCGGCCCATGAAGTGAATCAGAAGGTCATTGCGTTTATCGATACCATCGTGGCGGAGTGCGGCAAGCAAAAGCACACGTACGAGAGCTGCGCGGTGCCGGAAGAGCTGTTTGAAGCAATCAAAGAGATCGTGCCGCCCTCAGAGATGGAAGAGGCGGTATTTACAGATGACAAGCAGACGCGGGAGGAGAACATCCGCGTGATCAAAGAGAAGCTGGAGGAAGCATTTGCAGAGAAGGAAGAGTGGCTGGAAGTGCTGGGCGAGGCGGTATACCAGTATCAGAAGAAGACCGTCAGAAAGATGATCCTCAAAGACCATAAGCGTCCCGACGGACGTGCCATTGACCAGATCCGGCCGCTGGCGGCTGAGGTGGATCTGATCCCGAGAGTCCACGGGTCCGCAATGTTTACCCGGGGACAGACTCAGATCTGCACGGTGACCACACTGGCGCCGTTATCCGAGGCGCAGAGGCTGGACGGGCTGGATGAGTCCGAGACCTCCAAGCGCTATATGCATCATTATAATTTCCCTTCCTACTCCGTAGGAGAGACGAAGCCCTCCAGAGGACCGGGAAGACGTGAGATCGGGCATGGCGCGCTGGCAGAGAGGGCGCTGCTTCCGGTGCTGCCAAGCGAAGCAGAATTTCCCTATGCGATCCGTACGGTATCGGAGACATTTGAGTCCAACGGCTCCACATCCCAGGCGAGCGTGTGCGCGTCCAGTATGTCCCTTATGACGGCAGGCGTGCCGATCAAGGCGGCGGTTGCGGGAATCTCCGCAGGACTGGTGACAGGCGATACGGATGAGGATTATCTGGTTCTGACCGATATCCAGGGACTGGAGGATTTCTTCGGAGATATGGACTTTAAGGTGGCGGGTACCCACAAGGGAATCACCGCGATCCAGATGGATATCAAGATCCACGGCCTGACCCGTCCTATTATCGAGGAAGCCATTGCGGCTACCAAGAAGGCAAGGACCTATATCCTGGATGAAGTGATGAATCCGGCGATTGCAGAGCCCAGGCCGGAGGTTGGAGAGTATGCGCCGAAGATCATCCAGATGCAGATTGATCCCCAGAAGATCGGGGACGTGGTTGGACAGAGGGGAAAGACCATCAACGCCATCATTGAGGAGACCGGCGTGAAGATTGATATCGAGGACGACGGAGCGGTATCCATCTGCGGAACAGAGCAGGAGAGTATGGATAAAGCGGCAAAACTGATCTCCACCATTGTGACGGAATTTGAAGCCGGACAGGTATTCGAAGGAAAGGTAGTCAGCATCAAGGACTTCGGGGTATTCCTGGAATTTGCTCCGGGCAAGGAAGGCATGGTGCACATTTCCAAGATTGCGAAGCACCGCGTGAATAAGGTGGAAGATGTCCTGAAGATGGGAGATGTGGTAAAAGCTGTCTGCCTTGGAAAGGACAAGATGGGAAGATTCAGCTTCAGTATGCGTGATGTAGCAGAATAGAGAACAATAAAAAACCTGCCGGTGAGGCAGGTTTTTTATTGTTCAGATTACCAATCTGTATAGATATCAATGGTGCCGCTGGCACATCCGCAGTCATATACCTTGCCTGTGCCGAGAGAGGTCTCTACAATACTTCCCCAGGGAAGGTCGCTGCTTGCAACACAGATATAACCGTCAGCATCGCGGATGGTTCCGTCCGATGCAACATGGCGTCCGGGAATATTCAGACCGCCTCCGGGAAGGACTTTCTGGGAATAATAGGTCTCACGGTGTCCGTTGTAATATACCACACCCTTCGAAGGGGTCAGTGCCCCGCCGCTTTCACTGGGAATATATGTGGTCTCCTGGGTAGGGATATCGGTATCCGCCTTCTCATCCTCCTGGGTACCGTCCGCGTCGGGAGCGGTGGAATCTGTCTGGGGTCTGTCTCCTGAGGGTACAGTGGAAACCGGTTTCTGCGCTTCTGCGGCTTTTTTTGCTTCTGCGGCCTTCTGCGCTTCTGCGACTCTTCTTGCTTCTTCTGCGGCCCGTGCCTGTTCCGCGCGCAGTGCCTGAAGCTTCTGATTGAATACGGCCAGATCTGTTGATGTCTCAGCCGCCTTCTGGTTCAAAGCATCCTGCTGGCTTTTCAGCTGGGTCTGCAGGCTGTTTAGGGAATTCTGCTTTTCCGTCAGATCGGCTTCCTGCTGTTCGATCCCCTTCTGGATGCTCCGAAGATTTTCCAGCTTTTCACGGTCATAGCTGCTGATATTCTGTATAAATTCCGCCCGGTTCAGAAAATCGGACATATTCTCGGCGGAGAACAGCAAATCCAAAAGATTATTATTGCCGTTTTCATACATATACTTGATCCGTGTCTTCATGTCATCGTACTGCCTGATCTCGTTCTCCCGGGAAATCGCAAGAGAGTCCTGGATACGAAACATCTCATTGTTGGCATCCTGAATCTTGGTCTCCGTAGATGCGATCTCATCGCTGATGGCCAGCAGATCCTGATTGATATCGTTCAGCAGATTTTGAAGATCACTGGTTTTGCTTTCCAGATTCTCGATCTCATCCGCATAGACAGGAACTGACATCAACAGCATGACAGATGCAAGGAGAAAGGCCGGTATGGCTTGTACTTTTCGTTTCATACGCAATCACAAATCAAATCCTTTCTTTATGATCCGTACTCTGCCGCGCCTGCACAGAGTACCTTGTCTGTATATTATATAGTGAATTTTCCAAAAGCGCAAGCCTTAAAAGGAATATTTTACCGATCATTTACGATTTTGTTAATAAATGAGTTGCTTTTGATATAAATTTCTGCATAATTTTTCCAATGCCTCATATATTGTTACAAGAGGTGGACAAGATGGATGTGAACAGAAAGGAACGGCAGATATTGTGTGTCCTGGCGCGGTCTGTGCGGGCTGTGGTGGAGGATGCGGGTCTGGATTTCGGACAGGTTCAGGAGATCCGAATGCGGATCGCAAAGCCGCTGATCGTGGTATACAACAATGAAGAGAGGATACTGCCGCCGATTCAAAGGGACCGGGAAGGGGGGCATATCGTGACCAGGGAGGAAATGCGGGAAACCCTGGAGTATGTGAGCCATTATTCCCTCTATGCCTATGAGCAGGAGATACGGCAGGGATTTATTACGATTGAAGGAGGACATCGTGTGGGTGTAATAGGAAAGGCAATTCTGGAGCGGGACAGGGTGAAAAATCTGCAGTACATATCTTCGGTCAATATCCGGGTGGCTCATGAGGTGGCCGGCTGCGCGGACAAGGTGATCCCATATATTACAAAAGACAGGCAGGTATGCCATACGCTGATCATCTCCCCTCCCTGCTGCGGAAAAACCACATTGATCCGCGACTTGATCCGGCAGGTGTCGAATGGAAATACCTATGTGAAGGGATGCTCCGTGGGGGTGGTGGATGAGCGTTCAGAGCTGGGGGGCTGCTACCTGGGCGTGCCCCAGAACGAACTGGGAATGCGCACGGATATCCTGGACGGCTGCCCCAAGGCCCAGGGGATGATCATGCTGATCCGTTCCATGGCTCCCAAAGTGATTGCCGTGGACGAGATCGGTTCCCCGGAAGATATCTACGCCCTGGAATATGCCATGCAGTGCGGATGCACGCTGATCGCCAGCGTACACGGGAGGGATATGGAGGAGATCTCCGAAAAGCCGGTGCTTTCCGACCTGGTGCGAAAAAAAAGGTTTGAACGCTATGTGGTGCTGGAGAACCGGAACCACCCCGGAGAGATCCGGGCGGTCTTTGATCAGAGGGGGAGTCTGCTATGCTGCGGTTTATAGGTGGGATTCTGATCATTACGGCAACCACCGGGGCTGGGATCCTTTACGGCATGGAGCTGCAGGAATATCTGGAAAAGCTTTTGTATATCCGGCATATTATCTACATGATCAAAGGGGAGCTGGAATATTCCTCGGCGCCCTTGAGCGAGGTGTTCGGAAGAATCTCGGCGCGTGTCAGAGAGCCCTACAGACAGTGGCTCGGGGCAATGGAGAAGCAGGTAGAGAACCGGGAGGAGGACGCATTTTTGAAAATCTGGATGCGTTCCGTGGACAAATATCTCAAAGAACTGCATCTGAAAAGCGAGCATTCCATCCAGCTCAAAGAGCTGGGAACCTATCTCGGGCAGACGGACGGAGCGTCGGAAAGCAGAAACCTGCAGCTGTACCTGGGCCGTCTGGAGCTGGAGATCGAAAAGGTGCGGGAGGGGATGGCATCAAAGAAGCGGATCGGGAACTGTCTTGGGGTGATGGGCGGAATTTTTCTGGTGGTGTTGTTGATCTGATAGGAGGGTACCATGACGATCAATCTGATTTTTAAAATTGCAGCGGTAGGAGTCCTGGTCTCTATCTTATCTCAGGTGCTGAAACACAGTGGAAGGGACGAGCAGGCATTTATCGTAAGTCTGGCAGGGCTGATCCTGGTCCTATCCTGGATCCTGCCGTTTATCTATGATCTGTTCCTGTCCATCAGGCAGCTCTTTCTATTATAAAGAACGGTTGAGGATGAATTTTGCATAGGGGGCAGGAGAGCTTTCAGGGAGCTGTTGGTAAAACTGTACGGATGACGCGGCAGCTCGGTGCGTTGGCAATTGGAGAAAGGGACGGTGCGAAGGTATGAATATGTTTCAGATTGGAATCATCGGGGTGGTGGGGGCGCTGCTGGCCGTGCAGTTCAAAGGCGGGAAAGCGGAATACGGCATCTATATGAGTGCGGCGGTGAGCATCCTGCTGTTTTCGTGCATGATCGACAAGCTGGGGATCTTTGCGGACGCGGTGGAGCAGATGAGCGGGTATATCAGCATTGACACCGGATATATCGCGACCATGCTGAAAATGATCGGGGTCACGTATATTGCGGAATTCTGCTCTGCCATATGCAGGGATACCGGATACCAGACCATCGCCGCACAGGTGGAGATCTTTGGAAAGCTCACCATCCTGATGCTGGGGATGCCGGTGCTCCTGGCTCTCCTGGAGACGATCCGGGTGTTTTTATCATGAAAAGGGCCTGGATGTGGGTGCTGGTTTTGCTGTTCCTTTTTCAGACAGAGACTGCGGTACAGGCTGCCGGAGAAGACAAGCCTGACGCAGGCCGGGTGGCAGAACAGAGGGAAGAGCGAGAGCCGGCAGAGAACCAGACAGAGGGGGCGGATCCGGCGCCGTCCCGGGAGCTGGACGCTGAGCAGATGGAGGAGATCCAAAACCAGACAGAGGATAAGATGCTGGGAAAGTTTGATTTTTCGGAGCTGGACGACAGCATCCGCAATCTGTTTCCCAGAGAAAAGCTCCGATTTTCGGATGTGACGGCATCCATGATGAGCGGAGACCTGACAGAGACCGGGAAGCTTTTGCTGGAATATGTGGGAGATCAGTTTCACTATGAATTCCGGACTAACCGTAAAAATCTGGTATATATGCTGCTGATCGCGGTGATCGCCGCCATCTTCACGAATTTTTCAGGCGCCTTCCAGAGCAGGCAGGTGTCGGAGATCAGCTTCTACGTATTGTATATGCTGCTGATCACGATGTGCCTGACCACATTCCGGGTGGCGATGGAAGGGCTGGAAGGAAAGCTGGAGGCGCTTCTGGACTTTATGAGACTGCTCTGTCCGGGATATTTTATGGCGGTATCACTGGCCTCGGGAACCAGCAGCTCCCTGATGTTTTACGGGATGGTGCTGATCCTGATCTACATGGTGGAAGTGCTGGTGCTGCGGCTTCTGCTGCCATTGATCAATGTGTATATCATGATCCAGGTCATGAATTATCTGGTGGGGGAGCATGTCCTGTCGGAGCTGGCCGATCTGATCCGAAAGTTGATCACCTGGATTTTGCGCTCCCTTCTGGGGCTTGTGGTAGGGATGAATGTGATCCAGGGTCTTTTATCGCCCACGATCGATACCTTGAAGCGGAGTACGCTGACCAAAACAGTGGAGGCAGTTCCAGGTCTAGGGAACCTGTTCGGCGGTGTGACGGACGTACTGTTGGGGACGGCCGTACTGATCAAGAACGGGATCGGGATGGCAGGGGCCGTGATCCTGATCCTGATCTGCAGTGTCCCGGTGGTCCAGATGGCAGCTATGACATTTCTGTATAAATTTGCAGCCGCCATGGTCCAGCCGGTCTCGGACAAACGGATTACCGGATGCATCCGCAGCGTCAGCGAGGGATACCGGCTCATGCTGAAGGTATTGTATACCACACTGCTCCTGTTTCTGATCACCATTGCGGTAGTGGCGGCTTCCACATCTTAGGAGCGATCAAAGGAGGGAGGAGAGTTATGATTGAGGCAATCTATACCTGGATGAAAAATATCGTATTTTTTCTGGTGATCATCACCGCGGTGCTGGAAGTCCTTCCGGGAACCGCCTATCAGAAATACATCCGTTTTTTTACCGGACTGGTTTTGATGATGCTTCTGCTGACTCCGGTTCTGAGCCTGAGCGGGGCCGGGGAGGTCTTTATGGAGCTGTATCATGGATATGAGCATGAGCAGTATAGGCGGGAGCTTGAGGAGCAGGAGGAATATTTTCAGGACCTGGACCTACTGGATTTTCTTCCGGAGGAATACTTCGTGACGGAAAGCGGCGGGACAACCGCAAAGATGGGGGAGCAGGAGAGGGAAAACGCCCCCGGGGAACATGCAGACGCAGGCGGGGATCAGGATTTGGAAGGAATCAGGGTCGATGAGATTGAAGTGAAGGAGGTCAGGATTGGAGAAGAAGTGGAGTGAATGGATGGAACAGATCAGATCCCATTCAAAATTTCCGAATAAGAACCAGCTGCTTCTTATTTTTTTATGCGGGCTCCTGCTCCTTGTGATCGTCTGGCCGGTTTCCGATTCTCGGGAGGATTCCGATCCCGGGGTGCCGGAGACCGGTATGTCCGGGGGCGAAAAGGAGCCGGGAGAGGGCGGCGAACAGGCAAACAGCGGCGCCCAGGGAGGGCACACAAAGTCTATGGAAGCCTATGAGGAATATCTGGAGCGGCGTCTTTCATCGGCACTGGAATATGTGGAGGGCGTGGGGCGGGCGGAGGTGGTGATCACCTTGAAGTCTTCGGGGCAGAAAGTCGTGGAAAAAGACCAGTCTTCCAGCAGCCAGTCCTCCTCCGAGGAGGACCAGAACGGAGGGACCCGGGAGACACAGAACCGTTCTTCGGATAAAACCAGCGTCTATACCCAGGGCTCAGATGGTTCCCAGACGCCTTATATCAGCAAGGAGATGACACCGGAGATCGAGGGAGTACTTGTCATTGCGGAGGGAGGGGAAAATGCGGTGGTGATTCAGAACATCACGGAAGCAATTCAGGCATTATTCGGTGTGGAGGCGCATAAAATAAAAATAATGAAAAGGACAGATACATAAAAGGAGGATTTTAAGTGAAGCGTTTATTTAAGAAAAACCAGATCATTATTACAACACTGGCGGTGATGATCGCCATCGCCGGGTATCTGAACTATTCGGGAAAGCTGTTTTCAGAAACAGACAAAGGAACTGCCGAGGCAAATACGGAGCTGGTCAACCAGGAGCTGCTGGACATTTCTGAGGAGGACATTGAGACGAGCGAAATGGAAATCGCAAGCACGGACTCCGAGGTGGAGGGTACGCCAGGGGAAGCCGTGCTGACCAACAGCGCGGCCAATACCACGGTTGCGGAGGCAAAGGTGTCCCGGGAGCAGATCCGCGCCCAGAATAAGGAAACCCTGCAGGCGCTGATCGACAATACCAATATCAGCGAGGAAGAAAAGCAGGATGCCGTGGCCCAGATGGTCCGTATGACGGAGCTGGCGGAGCAGGAGATGGCGATCGAAACTCTGATGGCATCCAAGGGATTTTCAGAGGCAGTGGTCAGCCTGACCAATGACTCTGTGGACGTGGTGGTGGACGCGGCGGAGCTGACAGACGCCAACCGGGCCCAGATTGAAGATATCGTAACCAGAAAAACAGAGATCGCTCCGGAGAATATCGTGATCACGCCGATCCATGAATAAGGACCTGTTAAAAAACCTGCCGCGCGCAGGTTTTTTTGTATTCCCTCGTATGCGGAAAAGATGACGGCAGGCGACTTTTCAATGGGCTGGATGCCGTTACTGTGAGCGCCCGGTCAGGGTTTGAACAGTAACACTCTGTGACCGCTTTTTTGTATTTTACGAAAAACAGGCGTTGCAGGCAGGGCATTCTTGTGGTAAACTTAGAATACTGTTTCGCCCGGTGCTGTGCGATACACTGCGCGGGATCGGGCGGACTCCTGATTTTTGGATAGAAAGAATGCTGGGAGATTTGAATATGTCTGAGATTACGAAGGAAATAGAGAGAAGAAGAACATTTGCGATCATATCCCATCCGGACGCGGGCAAGACCACGCTGACGGAGAAGTTTCTGCTCTACGGAGGAGCCATCAACCAGGCCGGTTCCGTAAAAGGAAAGGCGACCGCAAGGCATGCCGTGTCGGACTGGATGGAGATCGAGAAGGAGAGAGGGATTTCGGTGACCTCCTCGGTGCTGCAGTTTGAATACGGCGGCTTCTGCATCAATATTCTGGACACACCGGGACACCAGGATTTCTCAGAGGATACCTACCGGACCCTGATGGCGGCGGATTCCGCGGTCATGGTCATTGACGGGTCAAAGGGCGTGGAGGCCCAGACACGGAAGCTGTTCAAGGTCTGTGTCATGCGCCATATTCCGATCTTTACCTTTATCAACAAGATGGACCGAGATGCCATGGATACCTTCGAGCTGCTGGATGATATCGAAAAAGAGTTGGGAATCGCCACCTGCCCGGTGAACTGGCCCATCGGCTCAGGCAAGGCTTTCAAAGGAGTCTATGACCGAAGCCAAAGGGAGGTGGAGCTGTTTTCGGATACCCAGAAGGGAACCCGGATGGGGGAGGTGCGGAAGCTCTCCATCGATGCCCCGGAGCTGGACGGGATCCTGGGTGAGGAAGCCCGGGCAAAGCTGGATGAAGAGATCGAGCTGCTGGACGGCGCGGCGGCTGAATTTGACCAGGAGCTGGTGTCAAAAGGGGAGCTTTCCCCGGTATTTTTCGGATCCGCGCTGACCAACTTCGGTGTGGAGACCTTTCTCCGGCATTTCCTGGATATGACCACGTCTCCGCTGCCGAGAATGTCCGACCAGGGGGAAGTGGATCCGATGACAGAGACGGAGTTTTCCGCATTTGTGTTCAAGATCCAGGCAAATATGAATAAAGCGCACCGGGACCGGATCGCGTTCATGCGCATCTGCTCCGGGGAATTTACGGCAGGGATGTCCGTCTATCATGTGCAGGGAGGAAAAGAGGTGCGCCTGTCCCAGCCCCAGCAGATGATGGCAAGTGAACGGAAGATGATCGACAAGGCTTACGGGGGCGATATCATCGGGATTTTTGATCCGGGCATCTTTTCCATCGGCGATACATTGACCAATGCGAAGGAACGGTATGTCTATGAAGGGATTCCCACATTTGCCCCGGAGCATTTCGCCCGGGTGCGTCAGATGGACACCATGAAGCGGAAGCAGTTCGTCAAGGGGATCAACCAGATCGCCCAGGAGGGCGCCATCCAGATCTTCCAGGAATACAACACCGGAATGGAAGAGATCATCGTAGGCGTGGTGGGCGTGCTTCAGTTTGACGTGCTCAAGTACCGTCTGGAAAATGAATACAACGTGGAAATCCTTCTGGAAAACCTGCCCTATGAGCATATCCGCTGGATTGAAAATGAAGAGATCGATATGGACCGTCTGAGCGGTACGTCGGATATGAAGAAGATCAAGGACTTAAAGGACCGTCCGCTTCTGCTGTTCATCCATGAGTGGAGCGTCCGTATGACACTGGAGAGGAACGAGGGACTGAGGCTGTCGGAGTTCGGAAAATCATAAATTGTTAGAGTTTTTGTTTGCAAACGGCAGGATATTTGCTATAATGATACTTAGCGCCAGATATACGAAACACCAGACGGGAGGTTAGAAAGATGGCAAAGGACGAAAAAATAACGTATGACATACAGAATGACGCCGGACTTGGGGATGTAAAGATTGCGGATGAAGTCGTAGCGATCATCGCGGGGCTTGCCGCGACGGAGGTGGAAGGTGTGGCTTCCATGGCAGGCAATATCACCAATGAGCTGATCAGCAAGCTGGGCATGAAGAAGCTGTCCAGAGGGGTCAAGGTGGATGTGTTGGAGGGCGTTGTGACCGTGTCGCTTGCTCTGAATCTGAAGTATAATTATAGTATTGTGGACGTGACTGCCAGGGTACAGGAGAAGGTAAAGAGCGCGATCGAGAATATGACCGGGCTTGAAGTCGCTGATATCAATATCCGTGTCGCGGGCGTGGAGATGGAAGATTAGGTTTTCGTTGCAAAGCCGCAAGTGTGCGTTGAGGCGCACACTTTTTTACATAGGAACTGTAGGAAAATAACTTGTGCAGATTGCGCAGGATATTTCTTCGAGTGTACAGGTCAAAAAACGCAGGCGCGGCGGGCTGCGTCGAGGCTTTTTGACCTGTACACTCGGAGAAACAGACAAGCAAGACGCATAAGTTATTTCCATACAGTTCCGTATAAGCGGAAAGGAGTTTTTTATGGTAAGAACAGAACTTCGTGAGCATGTGTTTAAGATGCTGTTTCAGGTGGAATTCAACCGGCCGGATGAGATGCCGGAGCATCTGAGATTATATTTCGAGAGCCTGGAGCATGCGACGGACCGGGATCAGGAGTATATCCGGACAAAATATGAAAAGGTCATACCGCTGATCCCCGAGATTGATGCGCTGATCAACGCGAAGAGCACGGACTGGAAGACGAAGCGTATGAACAAGGTGGATCTGGCGATCCTGCGCCTTGCCGTATACGAGATGAAGTGGGATCCGGATATTCCCACCGGGGTAGCGATCAACGAAGCCGTGGAGCTCGCGAAGCGGTTCAGCGGAGAAGAAAGTCCGGCCTTCGTAAACGGAGTGCTTGGCCGGCTGGCAGGACGGCAGGACGAACCGGTATCCCGCGGCCCGAAACCGGAAGCAAAATCAGAACCGAAACCAAAGCCGGAAGCGAAATCGGAACCGAAACCAAAACCAGAAGCAAAATTGGAATCGAAACCAAAGCCGGAAGCGAAATCGGAACCGAAACCAAAACCAGAAGCAAAATCGGAATCGAAACCAACGCTGGAACCGAAACCGGAAGCAAAATTACAGCCGGAAGTAAAGTCAGAATCGGAATCATGAAGACGCCGGATGCCGCTGCATGACGAGAACAGGGGGCATGATATATGCGCAGTGTCTATACGGTCAGGCAGGTCAATGCCTATATCAAAAATATATTTACCCAGGACTTTATGCTGAACCGCATCTATGTCCGGGGAGAAGTCTCGAACTGTAAGTACCACACCTCGGGACACATTTATTTTTCACTGAAGGATGAGTCCGGGACTATAGCCTGCGTCATGTTTGCAGGCTCCAGGTCAGGGCTTTCGTTCCGGATGCAGAGCGGACAGACGGTCATTGTTCTGGGCTCGATCAGCGTCTATGAACGGGACGGGAAGTACCAGCTCTACGCAAAGGAGATCCTTCTGGACGGCGCGGGACTTCTGTATGAGCGCTTCGAGGCATTGAAGCGGGAGTTGGAGGAGATGGGAATGTTCGCGCCGGAATACAAGCAGCCCATTCCCGCCTATGTCCGCCGGGTGGGGATCGTGACGGCGCCTACCGGAGCAGCGGTGCGGGACATCATCAATATTGCCAGACGGAGAAACCCCTATGTACAGCTGATCCTCTACCCGGCCCTGGTCCAGGGAGAGGGCGCGGTATCCAGCATCATCCGGGGAATCCGGATGCTGGAAGAGCAGCAGGTGGATGTGATCATTGCGGGAAGAGGAGGCGGATCCATTGAGGATCTCTGGGCCTTCAATGAGGAGGCGGTGGCCCGGGCCATCTTCGACTGCGGCGTCCCGGTGATCTCGGCGGTGGGACATGAGACAGACACCCTGATCTCGGATTTTGTGGCGGACTTAAGGGCGCCTACCCCTTCTGCGGCGGCAGAACTTGCGGTCTATGAATATGCGGCAGCAGAGGCCAGAAAGAAGGAATACGAGCTGCAGTTAAAACGGCTGATGGCTCAGAAACTGCGGGAGCAAAGACAGCGTCTGGAACAGCTTTCCGTCAGGCTGCGCTACGCTCATCCCCGGCAGAAGCTCAATGATCGGAGGCAGTATGCGTCCGACTTGGAGACCAGGCTTCGGGGACAGATGGAGAGGCGGCTGGAGACATGTCGGCATAAGCTGGCGATCTATATCGAAAAAATGAACGGTCTGTCCCCGCTGAAAAAGCTGAATCAGGGCTATTCTTATGTAGCGGACCGAACCGGCGGGGCGGTCAGGTCCATTTCCCAGGTAAAGCCTGGGGATGAGCTTTTGATCTATGTATCCGACGGGATCGTGGATGCACAGGTGGGAGGAACCAGTCCATCGCTGACGGACCGAGAGGCGGGCGGCAGCATCCGCTGATTTCAACACAGCGATGGCGTGAACAGCGGGCGGTATGGATACCATCGTATGTGGAAAGGCTGCCGGCCTTTCTGTATTCGGTTAGGAATGCAACACAGTATCAGGGAGGTTTAAGGATGGGAAAAGACAAGCAGGCGGTTCCCGAGGGCGGACAGCTCCCTCTCGAAGAACTGTTTCAAAATCTGGAAGAAGTGATCGGGAAGCTGGAAGGTGAGGATGTCAATCTGGAAGAATCCTTCCGGCTCTATCAGAAGGGCATGGAGCTTCTGAAACAGTGCAATACGGTGATTGACGCGGTGGAGAAGAAAGTGCTGATTCTGGATGAGAATGGGGAAACGCACCCGTTTCAGGATGGAGAAGACAATGAGCAGTAAGATTTGTGATCAGAATTTTGAAAAAAATGAAGCTGCGTTCCAACAGGGACTCATAGAGCGTACCGGGCAGATCGAGGCCGTTCTGAGGGCGTATCTTCCGGAAGCGGCAGGCCCCCAGCGGGTGATCATGGAAGCCATGGAATACAGCCTGATGGCAGGAGGAAAAAGGCTGCGGCCGATGCTGATGCAGGAAGCCTACCGTCTGTGCAGCGGACAGGGAAGGGAGATCGAGCCCTTTATGGCAGCCATTGAGATGATCCACACCTATTCCCTGGTGCACGACGACCTGCCGGCCATGGATGACGACGAGTACCGCAGGAACCGTAAGACAACACATATCGTATACGGGGAGGACATGGGGATCCTGGCGGGAGATGCCCTGCTGAATTTTGCCTTTGAGACGGCCTGCAAAGCCTTTTCTATGGAAGGGGCGGATGCGGCGCGGATCGGAAAGGCGCTGGGGATCCTGGCAGGGAAGGCCGGCATCTACGGGATGGTCGGAGGCCAGGTGGTGGATGTGCAGTCCACAGGAAAGGAGATCTCCGGGGAGACTCTGGACTTTATCTACCGGCTGAAAACAGGCGCCCTTCTGGAGGCATCCCTGATGGTCGGCGCGGTGCTTGCAGGAGCAGCAGAGGACCGGGTGGGCGCGCTGGAGTCCATTGCCCGCAAGATCGGCATGGCATTTCAGATCCGGGACGATATTCTGGATGTGGAGAGCACCAGGGAAGAGCTGGGCAAGCCCATCCACAGCGATGAAAAGAACCAAAAGACCACCTACGTGACTTTAAATGGTCTCAGGCATGCGAAAGAAGAGACCGAGCGGCTGTCCCGGGAGGCGATCCGGGAGCTTGAGATTTTCGGATCTCAGGACCCGTTTCTGGAAATGCTGCTGGAATCCCTGATCCACCGGAAAAAATAAGCAGTGTAAAGTATCGTATGAAAAAACGATACGGGAATTGCCCGCATTAAAAAGCTGCTTCGCAGATGGCGGGCAAGTAGGCAATCAATTTGCTTCGCAAATTGGTTACATAAAAAGGGGAAAGCAATATGATTTTGGATAAGATTCAGGGCGAAAATGATATACAGAACCTGGCGCCGGAGGAGCTGGATCCCCTGGCTCAGGAGATCCGGAATTTCCTGGTGGAGAAGATCAGCATGACCGGCGGGCATCTGGCCTCCAACTTAGGTGTGGTGGAGCTGACGATGGCGCTTCATCTGGCTTTTCACCTTCCAGAGGACAAGCTGATCTGGGATGTGGGGCACCAGTCCTATACCCACAAGCTTTTGACCGGGCGCAGGAGCGGATTTGAGAACTTAAGAGCCTACGGCGGGATGAGCGGATTCCCAAAGCGGAAGGAAAGCAGCTGCGACGCGTTTGACACCGGGCACAGTTCCACCTCCATTTCCGCAGGGCTGGGCTATGTGGCAGCCCGGGATATCCGGGGAGAGGATCATTTCGTGGCGGCGGTCATCGGGGATGGCTCCATGACCGGAGGAATGGCCTATGAAGCGCTGAACAACGCGGCACGGTTGAAAAGCAATTTTATCATCGTCCTCAATGACAACAATATGTCTATCTCGGAAAATGTAGGCGGCATGTCCAACTACCTCAACGGGCTGCGCACGGCGGAAGCCTATATGGATCTGAAACGGGGCGTGGAGGATACGCTAAAAAAGATTCCGGGACAGGGCGAACGGATCGTATATCGGATCCGGAAGACAAAGAGCGGCATCAAGCAGCTCATCGTACCTGGGATGCTCTTTGAGAATATGGGTATCACCTACTTAGGGCCCGTGGACGGGCATGACATCAAGGCGCTGTACAAGACCTTCCGGGAAGCGAAGCGGGTAGACCATGCGGTGCTGGTCCATGTGATCACGAAGAAGGGAAAGGGCTATGAACCAGCGGAAAAAAATCCCTCCGGATTTCACGGGACAGGCCCCTTTGAGATCGCCACAGGGGAACCGAAGAAGGCGGCCAAAACCGATTCCTATACGGATGTATTTTCCAAGGTGATCTGTGATATCGGAAGAAATGACGAAAAGGTTGTGGTGATCACGGCGGCAATGGCGGACGGGACCGGACTGAACCGGTTTGCCAGGTATTTTCCACAGCGCTTTTTTGATGTGGGGATTGCGGAGGAGCATGCCATGACGTTTGCGGCCGGACTGGCTGTCGGCGGGATGAAGCCGGTGGTCGCGCTGTACTCCTCTTTTCTCCAGAGAGCCTACGACCAGATCATCCATGATGTGTGCCTGCAGAACCTGCCGGTGACGCTGGCCATTGACCGGGCAGGGCTGGTAGGCTCTGACGGGGAGACCCACCAGGGGATCTTTGATCTGTCCTTTTTGAGCAGTATTCCGAACATGACGGTCCTGTCCCCGAAAAACCGGTGGGAGATGGCGGACATGATCCGGTTTGCGGTAGATTTTCCAGGCCCCGTGGCCGTCCGGTATCCCAGGGGAGAGGCCTATGAAGGGATGCAGGAATTCCGGGCCCCGGTGGTATACGGAAAAAGCGAGGTCCTGTATGAGGAGGGACAGATCGCGCTTCTGTTCGTGGGACATATGTCTTCCCTGGCGGAGGAGGTCCGGACAGAACTGAAAAAGGAAGGCTTCGGCTGTACTCTGGTCAACGCGCGGTTTGTAAAGCCCTTGGACGGGGAGCTTCTCGAGCAGCTCTCAGAGGGACACCGCCTGCTGGTAACCATCGAAGAAAATGTGCTGACCGGAGGCTTCGGTTCCCAGGTGCGGGATTTTATTTCCCGGACGGGACTGCCTGTGCAGGTGTGCGCGGTGGGGCTTCCGGATGCGTATGTGGAGCACGGGAACGCAGAGGTGCTCCGGCGGGAGACCGGGCTGGAAAAGGGAGCCGTTGTGAAGCGGATCCGTGAAGAATATGAAAGAATACAGAAAAACTGCCGCTGACCAGGCGTTGTTGGCGCGGCCGCGTCAATCCTGCGGCAGAGCGGTGAAATGAGGAATCAATGATATGAAAGAACGGCTGGACGTATTACTGGTTAAACGAAACCTCACTGCCTCCCGCGAGAAGGCGAAGGCAGTGATCATGGCGGGAAATGTATTTGTAAACGGACAGAGGGAGGACAAGGCGGGAACCACCTTTCCGGAGGATGTGCAGATCGAAGTGCGGGGACCGGCCCTGCGCTATGTGAGCAGGGGCGGCCTGAAGCTGGAAAAGGCCATGAAACACTTTGACGTGTCCGTGGAAGGAAAGGTGTGCACCGACGTGGGTTCCTCCACAGGCGGGTTTACCGACTGTATGCTGCAAAACGGCGCGAAAAAGGTATATGCCATTGATGTGGGGCGGGGGCAGCTGGACTGGAAGCTGCGGCAGGATGAGCGGGTGGTCTGTATGGAAAAGACCAATATCCGTTATGTGAAGCCGGAGGATCTGGGAGAGCCTATCGAGTTTTCCTCCATTGATGTTTCCTTCATCTCCCTGACCAAGGTGCTGGGGCCGATTCGGGATTACCTGACGCCGGAGGGAGAGATTGCGGCTCTCATCAAGCCTCAGTTTGAGGCGGGAAGAGAGAAGGTTGGAAAGAAAGGCGTGGTGCGGGAGAAGAGCACCCACCATGAGGTGATCGAAAAGGTAGCCGGATATGCCCATTCCATCGGGTTTGAAGTCAAAAATATCGACTTTTCCCCCATTAAAGGGCCGGAGGGCAACATTGAATATCTGATCCATTTGAAAAAATGCGCGGAAGGGCCGGCGCCGGAGATCTCCATAGATCTGCAGTCGGTTGTGGACGAGGCATTTGCGGCATTGGGAGGTTCCTCCAAGGCGGAAGCCGATCCGGGACATAAGGAATCATAGCATGAGATACAGGACAGTGTGATGGAAACATTTTATATCATAACGAATCGATTAAAGGATCCGGATTTTCGGATCACAAGGGAAATCCAGAATTACATAGAGGATCATGGAAAACGCTGCGTCCTCTCGAAGAAAGATGAGGAAGGCCATATTATCCCGGGTACCGTGCCGGAAGGGATGGACTGCGCCCTGGTGCTGGGCGGCGACGGGACGCTGATCCGCGCGGCCAGAGAGCTGGGGGGCCATAATATCCCGCTCTTGGGGGTGAATATGGGGACACTCGGCTACCTGGCCGAGGTGGAGCTGCCGCGGATCAGGGAAGCGCTGGACATGTTGTTTTCGGGAGAGCCGGATATTGAGGACCGGATGATGATGCGGGGGTCGATCGACGGCAGGAACGAGTATATGGCCATGAATGATATCGTGGTGACCAGGGAGGGAAACCTGCGAGTGGTGCAGTTCCATGTATATGTCAACGGCGTGCTGCTGAACAGCTACCTGGCGGACGGGGTGATCATTTCCACACCCACGGGTTCTACCGGGTATAACCTGTCGGCGGGAGGACCCGTTGTGGAGCCTACGGCGCAGATGTTTGTCATAACCCCCATCTGCTGTCATGCACTGAACGCCAGCAGCGTGGTCCTCTCCGCGGAGGATGTCATTGAGGTGGAAATCTGCGAGGGCAGGTACGGGCGCACAGAGCGCGCCCTGGTGACCTTTGACGGGGCGGAGACACAAGGGGTGTCCACCGGAGACCGGGTGGCGGTCAGAAAGGCGCGGGAGACCACGAAGCTGGTCAAGCTGAGCCGGGAAAGCTTCATGAAGACCATGAGAGAAAAGATGAAAGGAAATTAAGTGTATGAAAGTCAGCCGCCATGCAAAAATTATTGAATTGATCACACAGCATGATATTGAGACGCAGGAGGAGCTGGCCGAATATCTTGAGGATGCAGGATTTAAGGTGACGCAGGCTACGGTTTCCAGGGATATCCGGGATCTGAAGCTGACGAAGATGTCTGTGGACGGAAGCAGGCAGAAGTATGTCATATTAAAGCCGGAGGAGGGCATGAGCGAGAAGTATATCCGTGTGCTCCAGGACGGATATGTTTCCATGGACATGGCTCAGAATATCCTGGTGATCAAGACGGTCTCAGGAATGGCGATGGCCGTGGCAGCCGCCGTTGACGCCATGAAATGGAACGAGGTGGTGGGGTGTATCGCAGGGGACGACACGATCATGTGCGCCATCCGCAGCGTAGAGGATACGGCTGCCGTGATGGAAAAGATCCGGAAGATCATTACAAAAGGAAAATAGCATTCAGTCTGCCAGACAGACTGGTTACGGAAAATAAGGAGAAGATGGAATGTTAGAAAATCTGCACGTAAAAAATCTGGCATTGATTGATGAGATCGAGGTCAACTTCCGGCCGGGGCTCAACATCCTGACCGGGGAGACCGGGGCGGGAAAATCGATTCTGCTGGGGTCGGTAGATCTGGCGCTGGGCGGCAGGTTTCATGCGGACATGCTGCGCACGGGGGCGAAGTTCGGCCTGGTGGAGCTGACCTTTACCATAGAAACCCCGGAACTGGAGGAGCAGCTTGCCGACATGGACCTCTTTCCAGAGGAGGGAAGGATCGTACTGAGCCGGAAGCTGATGCCGGGGCGCAGCGTGAGCAAGATTAACGGAGAGACGGTCAATATGGCGACCTTGAAGGATGTGGCCAGCATGCTCATCGACATCCACGGGCAGCATGAGCATCAGTCTCTGCTCCATAAGAAGAACCATCTGGCATTTCTGGATCTGTACGCAAGGGAACAGGTGGAAACACTAAAAAAAGAGACTGCAAAGGCATTCCGTACCTACCATGCATGTAGAAAAAAGCTGGATGAATCGGGGATGGATGAACGGGAGCGCCAGAAGGAGATCTCCCTGGCGGAATTCGAGGTGAATGAGATTGAGGAAGCGGGCCTGTCCGAGGGAGAGGATGAAGAGGTGGAGGCGCTTTACCGGAGGATGTCCGTCGGCAAAAAGGTGACGGAGCGGATCGCGGAGGCGTACCACTACACCAGCGAGGACGAGAGCGGCAATGCCAGCGAATTATTAAGCCGCGCCATCCATGCGCTCTCAGACGTAGAATCCGTGGATGAAGAGGGGGCCGGATTGTACAGCCAGCTGATCGAGATCGACAGCCTGCTCAACGATTTTAACCGGGAGCTGTCCGAGTATGCGAAGAGCCTGGAATTTTCCGAGGAAGAATTTTATGAGACGGAAAACCGGCTGAATGAACTGAATCATCTGAAAACAAAATACGGCAATACGATCACGGAAGTCCTGGAATATTGTGAAGAGAGAAAGCAAAGACTAAAGGAACTGGAAGATTATGAGCAGTATATGCAGGAATTGGAGGAGAACCTGAAACAATCCAGGCAGAATTATGAGAAGCAAGCCCTCTCCCTTAGAAAGGCAAGGAAAAAAGCGGCGGCTTCCTTTGTAAAGGAGATCAAAGAAGGACTTTCGGACATGAATTTCCTGGATGTCCGTTTTGAAATGCGGTTTGCAGAGCTGGAGGACTATACCGCAGACGGCATGGATGAAGCGGAATTTTATATTTCCACCAATCCGGGGGAGGCCCTGCGGCCCATGGGAAATGTGGCATCCGGGGGAGAACTTTCCAGGATCATGCTGGCCATCAAGACCGTGCTGGCCGACCAGGAGGATACGCCCACGCTGATCTTTGACGAGATTGATACGGGGATCAGCGGCATCACGGCAGGAAAGGTGGCCGAAAAGATGCATATCATCGGAGAATCCAGACAGGTTCTGTGCATCACTCATCTGGCCCAGATTGCAGCCCAGGCCGATGCGCATTATCTGATCCGGAAAAGCGCGAAGACAGGCGGAGCCCAGACGGAGATATTCAGCCTGGAGGAGGAGGCATCCGTGCAGGAGCTGGCAAGGCTTCTGGGCGGGGCGAAAGTGACTGCAAGTATATTAGAAAGTGCGAGGGAAATGAAGAGATAAAATGAAGATCGTGATTATTGGAGACGGCAAAGTCGGTTATAAGCTGACCAGACAGCTCTCTGCGGAAGATTATGATGTTGTTTTAATCGATAATAATGAGGAAAAGCTGAGAGACGCCATGAACCGCATGGACATTATCGGTGTGCACGGGGAGGGCGGCAATGTAGAGGTGCAGAAAAGCGCGGGGGTGCCGGAGGCGGATCTGGTCATCGCCTGCACCTCCACGGACGAATGCAATATGCTGAGCTGCCTGATCGCAAAACGGATCGGGGCGCTTCATACCATCGCCCGGGTACGGAACCCGATCTACTACAGGCAGATCGACATTTTAAAGGAGGATCTGCGCCTGAGTATGGCGGTCAATCCGGAGCTGACCATGGCGGAGGAGATCTCCCGGCTGGTTCTCTTTCCCAATGCAAGTAAGATCGAAACCTTTGTCAAGGGCAGGGTGGAGCTGATCGAATTTCCGGTATCAGGCGAGAGCAAGCTGCAGGGCATGTCGCTGGCTGAGATGTATAACCGCTTTCAGATCAAGGTTCTGGTCTGTGCCGCGGAACGGGGGGAAGACGTGGTAATCCCGGACGGGGATTACACCATACAGGCCGGGGACCGGCTGCACGTGGCGGCCTCCCACCAGGATATCAGCCGTTTTTTCAAGCTGCTGGGCTACCGGAAGATCAAGATGAAGAATGTGATGATCTGCGGCGGCGGGAGATCCAGCTTTTATCTGGCCCTCCAGCTGACGAACATCGGGATGCAGGTCAAGATCATTGAGAAGAATAAAGAAAAATGCGAAGGTCTCTGTGAGATGCTTCCCAAAGCAACGGTGATCAACGGCGACGCCACCAATCATGATCTGCTCATAGAAGAAGGGATCCAGGACGCGGATGCGTTTATCGCGCTGACGGGGATGGATGAAGAGAATATTATCATGTCCCTGTTTGCGAAAAGCCAGGGAGTATCCAAGATCATCCTGAAGGTGAATGAGGACCAGAGAGTGCGGATGATCGAGGACTTCGGCCTGGACAGTGTGGTGTCGGCAAAAACCGTCACTGCGGACGCCATATTGAGCTATGTGCGGGCGAGAAAAAATTCCCAGGGCAGCGCCAATGTGGAGACCATGTACCAGCTGGTGGACGAGCAGGTGGAAGCACTGGAATTTATTGTCAAAGCAAAGACAAGATATACGGATATCCCATTGAAGGAGTTGTCCCTGAAACCGAATAACCTGATCGCGTGTATCGCCAGGAAATGGCGGATCATCATTCCAAACGGGGATGACAGGATCCAGGTGGGGGATAATGTAATTGTGATCACAATGAAAAAACAGATTCAGGATATAGAGGATATTTTGTTGTAGGTGCGGACATGAATAATAGGATGACAGTGTTTATCATAAGTAAGATGCTGGGGGTAGAGGGCGTGCTTCTTTTGATCCCGGCTTTCGTGGCATTGCTTTATAAAGAAGAAAGCGCGCTGCATTTTGTGGTGGTCAGCGGGGTCCTTTTTCTGATTTTTCTGCTGGCGGGCAGAAAAAAGCCGGGAAACCGGAGGATCTATAAAAAAGAAGGGCTGCTCATTGTAGGCTCGGCCTGGATTTTGTGGTCTTTGTTCGGGGCGCTCCCGTTCTTCCTTTCGGGCAGTATCCCCAGCTATCTGGATGCTTTTTTCGAGACCGTATCCGGTTTTACGACCACCGGGTCTACGATCCTGACGGACATTGAGGCCCTGCCAAGGGGGATGGCCTTCTGGCGGAGCCTGACGCACTGGATCGGCGGAATGGGGGTGCTGGTATTTGTCATGATGCTGACATCCCTGGACGATGAAAACTCCATGCATCTGATGCGCGCGGAGGTACCCGGGCCGGAGGCGGACAAGCTGGTACCCCGTGCCAGGACTACGGCTCAGATCCTGTATGCCATGTATTTTGTACTGACGGCCGTGGAAGTGGTGCTGCTGCTGTTCGGAGGGATGAATTTTTATGACGCTCTCCTCCATGCGTTCAGTACGGCGGGAACCGGAGGCTTCTCCAATATGAATGCCAGTGTGGCACACTACGACAGTGCTTATATTGACGGCGTGATCACGGTATTTATGATTCTGTTCGGGGTGAACTTCAACCTGTATTTCCTGATCTGTCTGCGGAAATGGAAGGAAGCCTTCCAAAATGAGGAGCTGCATATCTACCTGGGGATTATCGCCGGGGCAGTGGCTGTGATCACCATAGATATCCTGCATCAGTACGGCAATGTGATGCGCGCCTTCCGATATGCCTCCTTCCAGGTGGCTGCCATCATTACCACCACGGGATTCTGTACGGCAGACTGGAACCTGTGGCCGGAGCTCTCCAAGACGGTCCTGCTCTCGCTGATGGTCGTAGGAGCCTGCGCAGGCTCCACCGGGGGCGGGATCAAGGTTTCCCGGCTGATGATCCTGCTCAAGAGCATCAAGCAGGAGACCAAGCGGATGCTGCACCCCAAGGCAGTGACGATCGTCAGGGTGAACGGGAGAAAGGTCAGTGGGGAGACCATGAACGGCGTCTACATTTATTTTATCTGCTATATCATGATCCTGCTGGGTTCGGTGCTCTTGGTGTCTTTCAACAATTTTGACTTCGGGACTACGTTCAGCGCGGTACTGACGACCTTGAACAATGTGGGGCCCGGGATCTCGCTGGTAGGGCCGGTGGAGAACTTTTCCCAGTTCTCGGGGCTGTCGAAAGCGGTCTTTTGCGTGGACATGCTGGTAGGCAGGCTGGAGATCTTCCCCTACCTGATGTTATTATCTCCGGAGCTGTGGCGGAGAAGGTTTTGAGGGGGATGCAGAAACGGATGACGATGACAGAGGTTCTGCATACGATAGTATAAACAGCCGCCGGAGACCGGCGGCGGATTGGAGAGATTTATGAAAAAAGCGAAACTGAAAGTGATGGCGGTCCTGGCCGTGCTGATCCTGGCGGCGGCGTATTATTATGCGGCGCTGCCTGCTCTGAACCTGCATTCCGCGGATATGTGGATGTTTCTGATCATGCTGGTGCTGGCCGCGGGCGCCGCCTATATCCTGAAAAAGCGGCCGACGCGCTTTGAGCTGAAAAATCTGAAAGGCTTTAAGATCATTGAGGTGATCCTGCTGCTTCTGGTGGGTGCCTATGTGATCGGCTCCCTACTGTCCTCGCCCATCGTGAACGCAAAGAAGTACCAAAAGCTTCTGGACGTGCAGGACGGGGAGTTCATCAAGGATATCGAGGAACTTTCCTTTGACCAGATTCCCCTTCTGGACCGGGATTCCGCCCAGATCCTGGGGAATCGGAAGATGGGGAGCATGGTGGATATGGTGTCCCAGTTTGAGGTGGATGATCTGTACAGCCAGATCAATTACCAGGACCGGCCGGTTCGGGTGTCCCCGCTGCGCTATGCAAGCCTGATCAAATGGTTTACCAACCTGCGGGAGGGCATCCCGGCTTATATCAAGATCGATATGGCTACGCAGAACACGGAGCTTGTGAAATTAAGCGAAGGGATGAAGTATACCACCAGCGACCATTTTAACCGGAATATCTACCGGCATCTGCGTTTCCGGTATCCCACGTATATCTTCAATGAGCTGAGTTTTGAGATTGATGATGACGGGGTTCCCTACTGGATCTGCCCGGTGCGCAAGTACAATATCGGCCTGTTCGGCGGCATCACCGTGGGCAGAGTGATATTGTGCAACGCTATCACCGGCGAGACGCGGGACTATGCAATCGAAGAGGTGCCAGAGTGGATCGACCGGGCCTATTCCGCGGACCTGCTGGTAGAATTATATGATTATTACGGTACGCTCAAGCATGGATATTTCAACAGTGTGCTGGGACAAAAGGACTGCCTGATCACCACCAACGGCTATAACTATCTGGCCATCGACGACGATGTCTGGGTGTATACCGGCGTGACCTCGGTCAGCGGCGACCAGTCTAATGTGGGCTTTGTGCTGATGAACCAGAGGACCATGGAGACAAAATTTTATGCCATTGAGGGGGCAACTGAGACCTCGGCCATGTCCTCAGCGGAAGGACAGGTGCAGAACCTGAAATACCAGGCGACGTTCCCACTGCTCTTGAATATATCCGGGGAGCCCACGTATTTTATCGCATTGAAGGACGATGCCGGACTGGTGAAAAAATATGCCATGGTCAATGTACAGAAGTACCAGATCGTTGCCATCGGTGATACGGTCAGCTCCTGCGAGGCGTCCTATACGGATCTCATGTATGAGAACGGCATTAAGGCCGTGGCTGAGGATACCCGGGAGATCGAGACGGTGACCGCAAATATCAGCAGGATCGTCCAGGGTGTCATCGACGGAAATTCTCACTATTTCGTGATGCTCGAAGGCTCCGACGATATCTTTGATATTTCCATTGCGGAGTATATCAGCATCATCGGATTTGATGTGGGAGACAAAGTGACCATTGAATATAAGGCGGGAGAGGAGACCAACACGGTCCTTTCGCTGAACGGGGAAGAGAAGTCCCGCATTCAAAAAGACGCGGACGACGGGACAGAAGAATAAATCCGTGAAAATAAGGAACTGCCATTTGCGTCCGGGGAGGCCGTGAATGGCAGTAATAGAAAGCAAAAAAGAAAACCTGCGGACTGCGGGTTTTCTTTTTTAAAAATACCAATGATGAAGCAACCGCGGGAACAGTCCCGAAAGAATCTGCAAACAGTCCGCAGGGCTTTTCTCAGTTGAGAACCTTGTAATCCGGGTTGTCGATATCCGGAATCTTCTCCTTCTCTAAGCTTACGCTGATATAAAATTCTATATTGTTATCCTTGGAGATTTTGTTGATCTTCTGCAAAAATACAGGCAGATTATCGACGGAAATATCAACCTGCTTCAATACGCCGTCTATGAAGATGGTCTCAATGTCGTGATTGCCTGCTACCATGCCGTATAAGAATCCGACCAGTTCCTCTAAAGTTGTGATATCGCTGTAATCAGCCATACAGATTGCGCGGATGTTAAAGTTGACGCTGGATGTGTCGCGGTGGCTTTTCTTGATCAGTACAACGTTTCCGTTGGTAGTCTTTACCTTTTCATTTGCAAGTTCAATGATCTGCTGAGTCTTTCCGCTGCCTTTCGGGCCTGTGATTAAGTATACCATGACGAATCTCTCCTTTATGTAGATGTATTTTTGAGTAATTGTCACTGCTCAAATGTCTTATACCCATTATACACTAAAGTAGGGAAAGGGACAACTAAAAAAAGGGTAAAAAAGCAAGAAAGCCAAAAAAGGGAAACTATGGGGGAGATCTGCCGCGTTTCCGGTGTATTTGCGTGATGTATAATGTGAAGAAAAACGAAAAAAATAGATACTGCGTGAGTATTGCGTCAGGCGGAATGAAAGAGTTTCCGAAAGTTTCTTAAATGTCGGGAGGTATGGAAAGTGATGATGCCTGCGGAGGTTGCGGCCTATTTTTTAAAGCACCAGAATTTGCGTCTGCGCCTGGAATTTCAGATCGTGCTCCAGTGCGCGCCGTTTCTGAAGGGCTTAAGGGCGGCAAGCCTGATCGCAATAGAGGAAAGGCTGTGTGCGGAGCTTCCGGAATTCTTCCGGGGGACGAAGGTGGTATGGAGGATCCTGGAAGTCAGAAAAGAGAAAGCGCTGGTTTTCTTTTACCGAAGGGAAGCGCTGGAGGAATCTGTGAACCGCCCCGGGATCCGGAGGATACTGGGCCGCTTCGGATACCGTGGGATGGGGCTGGAGGAGATGCTGGACACTCTGGCGGAGCGGATGGACGCGCCGGGTCGGGAGGAAAAGAGCTTCCCTCATGAGATCGGCGTGTTTCTGGGATATCCGGCCAGGGATGTGGAGGGCTTTATCCGGACAGGGGGCAGGCAGTACCTGGCGGTCGGCTATTGGAAGGTCTATCAGGATGCCATTTGCGCCGCAAGGACATTTCGGAGTTTTGATGACGCAAAAATATACGCGGTCAATGAATTTTTGTCCGGAAAATCTCTGCGGGAGATCGTGAGTGAGGGGGAGTAAGGAAGCAGGCCGGCCAGGTGGC
Organism: Lachnospiraceae bacterium; assembly: GCA_009911175.1. The sequence goes on from QXWX01000014.1 coordinate 32,013, forward strand.
AAAACCGCCGTTCGTGCATATCATAAAATGACGACAGATAGATACGAATGGGGGAAATATTCTGATATGGATTGTAATATACTGCTTGGAACGCTGATTCCGTTTGCCGGGACAACGCTGGGGGCAGCCATGGTCTTTTTTCTGCGGGGAGAAATGAATGAGCGCCTGCAAAAAGCTTTGCTTGGATTTGCGTCCGGAGTGATGATCGCGGCTTCGGTCTGGTCCCTTCTGATCCCGGCCATCGAGATGTCCGGGGAGCAGGGCGGGATCGCATGGGTTCCGGCAACAGTCGGATTTTTACTGGGAATGGGATTTTTACTTTTGCTGGATGCTCTGACACCGCATATCTACCAGGCGGAAGAAGAGGTCGAGGACGGATGCCGCTGTCCTGATCTGTGCAATCCCTGTGTCCGCGGCGGATGCCAAAAAAAAACAAACATGCTCGTCCTCGCTGTCACCCTGCATAATATCCCTGAGGGGATGGCGGTGGGAGTGACCTTCGCCGGCGTGCTCAATGAGAATGCGATGATCTCACTGGCAGGGGCGCTGGTACTGGCCATTGGGATCGCGGTACAGAATTTTCCGGAGGGGGCTATCATCTCCATGCCTCTGCGGGCAGGAGGGATGTCGAGAAGGCGGGCATTTCTGTACGGAACCGCATCTGGGGCCGTGGAGCCGATCGCGGCGTGGATCACCATTTTGCTCACCCGCCTGGTGCTTCCGGTGTTGCCTTACCTGCTGGCATTTGCGGCAGGAGCCATGATCTATGTGGTGGTGGAAGAGCTGGTGCCCGAATCCCAGACAGGAAAGCATTCCAGCATCGGAACCATCGGGGTGGCCGCCGGGTTTGCGCTGATGATGATACTGGACGTGGCGTTGGGGTAAAAAGTTATGTTTCAAAGCCGCATAAAATAGGGAAAAGAGAAAAAATGACTTGACTTATTTTAACATTCTTCTTATAATAACATGGAAGAAGCGTTGAAGAGGAATAGTAAGAAACGGATGCTTTTCAGAGAACTGCCGGCAGGTGCGAGGCAGGAAGCGGATCTTTCTGAACTCGCCTTGGAGTTCTTCTGCCGAAGCGCGGAATGAGGTACGATTGACACCCGGACGGTGTGGGCCGTGTGTCTGGATTCGGTTTATTGCTGAATCAATGTGCAAAGAGGGTGTCTGCTGTGATTGAGTACATGATTCCGTTTCAGTAAGCAGAAGCGGGCCTTCCCGTTACAGAAGCAATGAGTGCATCCGGCAGAGCGTCTGCGGGGTGAATAAGAGTGGTACCACGGAAATTCAAAGCCCTTTCGTCTCTTAGGAGCTGTAGCAGTTATTTTCCTACAGATCTTTAGTGAAGATGAAAGGGCTTTTTTAGGGAGCGGTCAGGGAATGCCGTTGGATTCCGTGTCCGCCCCGGGTATTTCAAGGAAAGGAAGGAATTTTAAATGGCACAGAAAATTGTCTACAACCATAAGGCAATTGAAAAGAAATGGCAGGAAAAATGGGAAAAGGATCCGGTGAATCCGAAGATGGATGCTTCCGGCAATCCGAAGCAGAAGTATTACTGCCTGGACATGTTCCCCTATCCGTCCGGAAACGGGCTTCACGTAGGGCATTGGAGAGGCTATGTGATCTCTGACGTATGGAGCCGTTATAAGCTGCAGCAGGGACACTACATCGTACACCCCATGGGATGGGACGCGTTCGGACTTCCGGCGGAGAACTATGCCATCAAGATGGGAATCCATCCAGCGGTGTCCACGGCGGAAAATGTGGCGAACATCAAGAAGCAGATCAACCAGATCGCAGCCCTCTATGACTGGGATATGGAGGTCAATACCACGGATCCGGACTTTTACAAATGGACCCAGTGGATCTTCGTAAAAATGTTCAAGGAAGGGTTGGCCTATGAGAAGGAATTTCCCATCAACTGGTGTCCGTCCTGCAAGACCGGCCTTGCCAACGAGGAAGTGGTGAACGGAAAATGCGAGCGCTGCGGCGCGGAGGTGACGAAGAAGAACCTGCGCCAGTGGATGCTTAAGATCACGGCCTATGCGGACCGCCTTTTGAATGACCTGGACAAGCTGGACTGGCCGGAAAAGGTTAAGAAGATGCAGAGCGACTGGATCGGAAAGTCCTACGGCGCGGAAGTGGATTTCCCGGTGGACGGACGGGAGGAAAAGATCACGGTCTATACCACGCGTCCGGATACCCTCTACGGAGCGACTTTTATGGTACTGGCGCCGGAGCACGCCCTGGCGGCGGAGCTTGCAACACCGGAGACGAAGGAAGCGGTGGAAAAATACATTTACGACGCGTCCATGAAGTCCAATGTGGACCGTCTGCAGGATAAGGAGAAAACCGGTGTGTTTACCGGGAGTTATGCCATCAATCCGCTGAACGGGGCAAAGACACCGATCTGGCTCTCCGATTATGTACTGGCGGATTATGGTACGGGAGCCATTATGTGTGTACCGGCCCACGACGACCGCGACTTTGAATTTGCGAAGAAATTTGACATCCCGATCGTCCAGGTCATTGCGAAGGACGGAAAAGAAATTGAAAATATGACTGAGGCTTATACCGAGGCTGCCGGAACTATGATCAATTCCGGGGAATGGAACGGCATGGAGTCTGCGGTGCTGAAAAAGGAAGCTCCCCATATCATCGAGAAGAGGGGCATCGGGAAGGCGACCGTGAACTTCAAGCTGCGTGACTGGGTATTCTCCCGTCAGCGTTACTGGGGCGAGCCGATCCCGATCATCCACTGTCCGGACTGCGGAAATGTGCCGGTGCCGGAGGAAGAGCTTCCGCTGACTCTGCCCGAGGTGGAATCCTACGAACCCACAGGAACCGGAGAATCCCCGCTTGCAGGCATTGAGGAATGGGTGAACTGCACCTGCCCGGTCTGCGGAAAGGCAGCGAAGCGGGAGACCAACACCATGCCTCAGTGGGCAGGCTCCTCTTGGTATTTCCTGCGCTATGTGGACAATCACAACGATCAGGAGCTGGTATCCAGGGAGAAGGCGGACGAGATGCTTCCGGTGGATATGTATATCGGTGGTGTGGAGCATGCTGTACTGCATCTGTTGTATTCCCGGTTCTATACCAAGTTCCTGCATGATATCGGAGTGGTGGACTTTGACGAGCCGTTTCAGAAGCTGTTCAACCAGGGGATGATCACCGGAAAGAACGGGATCAAGATGAGCAAGTCCAAGGGAAATGTGGTATCACCGGACGATTTGGTGCGGGATTACGGCTGTGATTCCCTGCGGATGTACGAGTTGTTCGTAGGACCTCCGGAGCTGGATGCGGAGTGGGACGACCGTGGGATTGACGGGGTAAACCGTTACTTAAAGCGTCTCTGGAATCTGGTGATGGACAGCAAGGATGCGGATGTCAAGCCGACGAAGGAAATGCTCAAGCTGCGGAATAGGATGGTGTATGACATCACCACGCGTCTGGAGAGTTTCAGCCTGAATACGGTGATCTCCGGTTTCATGGAGTACAACAACAAGTTTATCGAGCTGGCAAAGAAAAACGGCGGGATCGACAAGGAGACCTTGGAGGCAGTTGCGGTACTCTTATCTCCGTTTGCGCCGCATTTTGCGGAAGAGATGTGGGAGCAGCTGGGGCACAGTGAGACCGTGTTTACGGCGGGCTGGCCGAGCTACGATGAGTCACAGATGAAGGACGACGAGATTGAGATCCCGGTTCAGGTGAACGGGAAGACGAAGGTGGTTGTGTCCATTCCGGCGGATGCGGATAAGGACGCTGCCATTGCGGCAGGGAAGGAAGCTCTGGGAGATAAACTGAGCGGGAATATTGTGAAGGAGATTTATGTTCCGGGGAAGATCATTAATATTGTAGCGAAGTGATCGGAAAAAGTTGATATAAGGAATATTGTGTTTGGAGATATGGAAAAGTTCGCTGTAGATTGCGGAATACGACCATAAAAAGGGGCTGCCGGAAAATGGCATTTCTGCACAATACTTTGCTGTGATATGGAATCAGTCACAGCATAGATTGCGGAAAACCAGTCATTTCCCGACGGCCCCTGTGTCTATGTGTCCGGATCCTTATAGCTTCTGATAAATCTGCATTGCCTTTTTATGCCTTTCTGCATCCGCATATCGTATTTGGCTGGCTTTACTGATTCGTAACAATTCATTTTTAAAAGGGACTGTAACATTCTCATAATCTCCAGCTATCAATCCTTCTCTTTGGATGTTACTGTTCACACCCTGACCGGGCGCTCACAGTAACCTTTGGATCCAGGAAAAGAACATTAGTTCGGAAAATGCTTGCAATCATAACTTGGATGTGCTATCATAGTAAAAGAACAAATGTTTTGGATAGTGTATCATTCGGTTGGAAAAGAAGGTGTGAGGAAGTTGTTGGAGAAGATTCAGGTTCAGATGTCCGTGTATGACAAGCTGCAGATTTTATCGGACGCGGCGAAGTATGATGTGGCCTGTACGTCCAGCGGGGTGGACCGCAAGGGGGATGGAACGGGGATGGGGAACTGCCGGGCGGCAGGGCTCTGCCACAGCTTTTCTTCGGACGGCAGGTGTATTTGTCTGCTGAAGATCCTGTTTACCAATGAGTGCATTTACGACTGCAAGTACTGTATCAACCGTTCGTCTAATGATGTAGTCAGAACCTCTTTTACTCCGGAGGAGGTCTGTACGCTGACGATGGAGTTTTATCGGAGGAATTATATCGAAGGTCTGTTTTTGAGCTCGGGGATTTTGAAGAGCCCGAATTATACGATGGAGCTGATCTATGCGACGCTTTACAGACTGCGTAAGGTTTGTAATTTTCAGGGGTATATCCATGTGAAGGCGATTCCGGGTACGGATGCAGAGCTGCTTGAGAGAGTCGGGTTTCTGGCGGACCGGATGAGCGTAAACTTAGAGCTGCCTACTGCCGAAGGGCTGCGCCTTCTGGCACCCCATAAGAACCGGAAGAATATACTGGCGCCGATGCGTATGGTCCAGAACCGGATGCGGGAGAATAAGCAGGAGATCGTCCTGTATAAGAATGCGCCCCGGTTCGTGCCGGCCGGACAGAGTACCCAGATGATCATCGGGGCAACGCCGGAGACGGACTATCAGATCTTGAATGTGGCAGAAGCTCTGTATCAGAAGTTTGGATTGAAACGGGTGTTTTATTCCGCTTTTGTGGCTGTGAATCAGGATTCGGCCCTTCCTGCCAGGACAGGGGAAGGGCCGCCGCTTCTGCGGGAGCATCGTTTGTATCAGGCGGACTGGCTGCTTCGGTTTTACCGATTTGAGGCAAAGGAACTGTTGGATGAGGAGCATCCGAATTTTAATATTTTTCTGGATCCCAAGTGCAACTGGGCCTTGAAGCATCTGGAGCAGTTCCCGGTGGAGGTGAACCGGGCGGATTACAATATGCTGCTTCGTGTTCCGGGAATCGGGGTCAAGTCTGCCATGCGGATCGTGAAGGCAAGGCAGATGGGGAATCTGAAGTTTGAGGATCTGAAAAAAATGGGCGTGGTCTTAAAGCGCGCGCTGTATTTTCTGACCTGCGGCGGGAAGATGATGTACCGTACCAGGCTGGATGAGGACTACATCACCAGAAACCTTCTCAATACGAAGGAGAGACTTCCGGACACGGTGTCCGGAATGACTTACCGACAGCTTTCCTTATTTGATGATATGAATTATGATTATTCTTCACATGATGCTGTGCGCTCTGTACATGGCATCCGTCCAATGCAGTGATATAATACTGCCTGATATTAATCAGAATATTTTGGCGAAAACCTGAAACGGGGGTGGGTTTGTATGAAAAAAGTATATATCTGCAGTGACACGATCACTGGGATATTTTCTGCGATTTATGATGCGTGGAAGGAGAGCAGGGACGGTGAAGCGGGGATTGAACTGCGCGGGATGCTGGATACACAGCTGTTCTGTGAATATACGGAGGTCACGGAGGAGGAGCGCAAAGCAGCGGCAGTGGAAAAGCTGATCCAGAACCACCTTGGATATAACACATACTGGGACATATATCATGCGCTCCTGTCCACGCATCCGAAAAAGGCGGAAGCCGTGTTCCACGTCATGCAGGCCGCGCGGACGGTGGGCAACAGCAAGCGGATCATGGAGCATCTGTCCGATCCGGATGTGGCCTGCGTGTTTGAGCTGAGCAGAAAGGTCGCCAACGAAGCACACCAGTTCATGGAATTTATCCGTTTCCGGGAGTTGGAAAACGGCGTCCTTTTTTCTGAGATTACACCGAAGAACCGGGTGCTGACATGCATTGCGGATCATTTTGCGGACCGTTTCCCACTGGAAAACTGGATGATCTATGATAAGACCTTTCAGGAATTTCTCGTACACCGTATGAGAAGCCAGTGGGTTCTCGTGAGCGGAGAATGCCTGAACCGGGAAGAGGCGGAGAAGGTTTCGAAAGCGGAAGCGGAGTTCGAAAGGCTGTGGCAGGGATTTTTCCAGTCCATTGCCATCAAGGAACGGGAGAACCCCATCTGCCAGAGAACCCATCTGCCGATTCATTTCCGCCAGGATATGACCGAGTTCCTTCCGATCAGAGAGGCGGTCCATTGAAGCAGCAGTTGATACGATGCCGTGACTGTTACACCTGGTCCGGATTTCACAGTTATTCATTGAGACACGAAAACACTGCATTCACGCAAAAGGTATTGCGTAATCTGAGGAAGCGGTTTAAGATAGAATCAACATCAGGAAGTAATGGACCCCATCCATTACAGCACACCAGATGAAATCTAATAGAAAGAAGGAGGTCACATGGAGAGAGAGGTTTTTATTTGGCTTGGATTGCTGATCATGTTTCTTGCCGTTGAGATCGCGACGGTCGGACTGACATCAATCTGGCTGGCCGGAGGCGCAGTGGCCGCATTGCTTTTTACCATAGCGGGACTGAATATCTGGTGGCAGGCAGGTGCTTTTCTGGCCGTATCATTCTTACTGCTTATTTTTACCCGCCCATTTGCGGTAAAATACATAAATTCCCATCATGAAAAAACAAATTATGAGGGAATTATCGGAAAAGTGGTTAGAATAACAGAGACGGTCAACAACCTGCAGGAGATGGGAACCGCAGTTGTGAACGGACTGGAATGGACGGCACGAACAGAGGAGGACGGGGTGATCTTGAATCCGGGGGATCTGGCAAAGGTCGTCAACATCTCAGGGGTAAAGCTTATTGTAAAAAAGTATGAGGAGGAATAGAGTATGAATCTCGGAATTATTATCATCATTGTCATTTTAGTCATTTTACTCTTGATCATCATTTCCAACATCAAGATTGTACCCCAGGCACATGCGTATATACTGGAACGCCTGGGCGGTTACAAGGAGACCTGGAGCGTAGGGCTGCATTTCAAGATGCCGATCCTGGATAAGGTGGCGAAAAGAGTCTCTTTGAAGGAACAGGTTGTAGACTTTGATCCGCAGGCCGTGATCACAAAGGATAACGTAACCATGCAGATTGATACGGTGGTATTTTTTCAGATTACAGACCCGAAGAAGTATGCATACGGTGTAGAGAGCCCGATCGCCGCAATTGAAAACCTGACGGCAACAACTCTGCGTAATATCATCGGCGACCTGGAACTGGATGAGACATTGACCTCCAGGGAGACCATCAACACTAAGATGCGGACGATCCTGGACATTGCCACTGATGAATGGGGAATCAAGGTCAACCGTGTAGAACTGAAGAACATTATGCCTCCGAAAGCCATTCAGGACGCCATGGAAAAGCAGATGAAGGCGGAGCGTGAACGAAGAGAAGCCATCCTTCGCGCGGAAGGTGAGAAGAAATCTACCATCCTTGTAGCGGAAGGTGAGAAGGAATCCTTGATTCTGGAAGCAGAGGCTTCCAAGGAAGCTGCGATTCTGAAGGCAGAAGCGGAGAAGCAGAAACGGATCCGGGAGGCCGAAGGTCAGGCAGAAGCCATCCGTACGGTGCAGAAAGCGACCGCGGAAGGTATCGAGTTTGTAAAGGCAGCGGGTGCGGATCAAGCAGTGCTGACGCTCAAGAGCCTGGAGGCATTTGTGAAGGCGGCTGACGGCCAGGCTACGAAGATCATCATCCCGTCCGAGCTGCAGGGGATCGCAGGGTTGACGAAAACCATTGCGGAAGTTGCCCACATCGATGACGCAAAATCGGAGTGACCGGAAGTATGGCGAGAATACTGATACTGGAAGATGAAAACACTAGCCGGACGGCGTTGGTAAAAATGGTGAAAAACATATCTGCGGAAATCACGGTGGATGCGGCGGCAGACCTGGCGAAAGCCAGGCTGCTGCTCGGCAGCACCGTTTCTTTTGATTTATTCTTTTTGGATGTGAACTTAAAGCCCGGGGAAGAGGGGGATATATCCGGTATCCAATTTGCGGAAGAGATCCGAAGCATTCGGAAGTACGAATTTACGCCTCTGGTCATGATTACTTCTGTAGCCGGACTGGAGATGGAAGCATATCGAAGGCTGCACTGCTATCAATACGTAGTGAAGCCCTATATTCAGTCGGAAGTGGGGGAGATCGTCAGGAAAGTGCTGTTCCATCTTCATGCGGGAACCCGGCCTTCGATTATGGTAAAGAAAAATGGCGTCAACTATAAGATCTTCTGCGATGAGATCATGTTCTGCCGGGCAATCCCGCGGGGGGTCTGCCTGCAGCTTAAAAGCGAGCAGATCGAAGTGCCGTATCTTTCGATCCATAAGCTGCTGGAAAAGCTTCCGGAGGGGATGTTTTTCCAATGTCACAGGACATTTGTCGTTAACCGCAATGCTGTTAAATATTATGATCTGGTCAATCAGGTGATTCAGGTAGAAGGCTCCTCGGAATGGATCGATATCGGAGTGACCTTCAAGCCGGAAGTCAGGAGGATCTTATATGGTGAAAAGCAGAACTAAGCTCCTGTACAGAATTTTATGTACTATATCCCTTGTGATTGGCCTGTATCTGGTGACAGACCTGATGTTCAGCGGTACTCTGAATGTGAAAATGATCATCGTATTTATCCTGGTCATGACATGGATCATCTGGGGAGCCGTAGACTGGAAGCTGAGCAGCGATCTGATCCGGAATCAGGAAAAGGAGCTGAAAATGTACCGGCTCTATATCCAGCCTCTGGAAGAGCTGGTAAAGGAAATCCGGGTCAGGCAGCATGAATTTGACAATCATATCAACGCGATCCTGAATATGCATCTGACGGTAGACAACTATGAGGAACTGGTGGAAAAGCAGTCGCGGTACATCCTGGAGATCCGCCGTGACAGCGCCGGCAAGTTCCTGCCGCTTCTACGGATCAGCGACAAGGTGCTGGCGGGTTTTCTGTACAGCAAGATCGTCAGTTCTCCGGAAAATGCGGATACAGACGTTGAGGTGCGCAACTGGCAGATTTTATCCAGGACATCGGAACACAGCCTGATCGAGATCGTAGGGGTACTGGTGGACAATGCTTATGAGGCAGTCTCGGAGAAAGGCGGCCGGGTCAGGATCTTCCTGGATTCCCGGGAGGATCAGATGGTATTCGAGATTCTGAATGAATATCGAAGGATTCCTTTTGAAGAGCTGGAGAAGTTTTTTGAAAACGGGTACACGACTAAGGATTCAAAAACTGGAAGGCGGGGAGTCGGACTTGCGAGGGTCAAGTCTTTGATCCAAAAGGCGGACGGAGAGATCACGATTGCCCAGGAAGTGATTGAAGAGAAAAATTATATCCATATTACAGTTGTTATATGATGTGGGACGGAACAATGGAAACGGAACAGACAGTAGTGAAAATCTCAGTCCGTAATCTGGTAGAATTTATTCTGCGGGAAGGGGACATTGACAATCGTACGGCAGGCAGCATGGAGCGTGACGCCATGCTGCAGGGGAGCAGGATCCACCGCAAGATCCAGAGGCGGATGGGTTCTGCTTACTGTGCTGAGGTTCTGCTGAAAATACAGTGTCCCTGCGATGGTTTTACTCTCCAGGTGGAGGGGCGGGCGGACGGGATCATGGCGGAAGAGGGCAAGACAGTCATTGACGAGATCAAAGGAGTCATGCGGGAGCTGGAGCAGGTTCGAGAGCCTGTGGGCGTCCATCTGGCTCAGGCCAAGTGCTATGCTTACATATATGCCTCCCAGAATGGGCTGGAAGAGATCTATGTGCAGATGACCTACTGCAATCTGGAGACCGAAGAGATCAAGCGGTTCCGTCAGCAATATCAGCTGGAAGAACTGGAACACTGGTTCATGGATCTGGTGCATGCTTATGAGAAATGGGCCGGATTCCAGATTGTATGGAAAAAAGAGCGGAACGCGTCCATCCGCAGAACAGAATTTCCATTTCCCTACCGTGAGGGACAGAGGGATCTGGCGGCTTCTGTTTACCGTACGATCCTGCGCCGAAAAAAGCTATTTATCCAGGCGCCTACCGGGGTGGGGAAAACGATGGCGACCGTATTTCCCACAGTACGGGCCATGGGAGAGGAGTTGGGGGAGAAGCTGTTTTACCTGACGGCAAAGACTATCACCAGAACCGTTGCGGAACAGGCATTTCAGACACTTCGTAGCCAGGGGCTGCTGTTTAAGACCATCACCTTGACTGCCAAGGAAAAAATCTGCTTTTGTGAGGAAACGGAGTGTAATCCGGATGCCTGCCCCTATGCAAAGGGGCACTATGACCGGGTCAATGACGCAGTGTTCGACTTGATCACAAACGGCTGTGATCTGACACGCAATGTACTGGAAGCCCAGGCGGAGAAGTATCAGGTCTGTCCCTTTGAGATGGCGCTGGATGTTTCGATATGGGTAGATGGTGTGATCTGCGATTATAATTACGTATTTGACCCGAATGCACATTTGAAACGGTTTTTCTCAGAGGGGAACAAGGGGGGCTATCTGTTCCTGATTGATGAGGCTCACAATCTGGTGGAGCGTGGACGGGAGATGTACAGCGCGGAGATTTATAAAGAAGAGATCCTGAAGATGAAACGTCTTGTGAAAGCAGAGGATCCCAGGCTGGCAAAACGGCTGGAGGAGTGCAACAGGCTGCTTTTGGAGATGAAGCGGGAATGTGAAAATTATACCGTATTGGACGAAGTACGCCCTGCAGAAGAGGATGCGGGATATCAAGTCGTGGAAAGTGTTTCCCATGTTGCTCTGAAATTGATGAATGTATTCGGTGAACTGGAACGCTTCTTGGAGGAATGCCAGGATCCGAAGAAACGGGAGGAGATTCTGGAGTTTTATTTCCAGGTCCGGGATTTTTTGAATATTTATGACATCCTGGATGAAAATTATACGATTTATACGGAACTGGAACGGCAGGGACGTTTTAAACTGAAGCTGCTGTGCGTAAATCCTGCGGCAAACCTGCAGAAGTATCTGGAACGGGGGAACAGCACCGTATTTTTTTCTGCTACGCTGCTGCCCATCCATTATTATAAAACGCTTTTGAGCGTGGAAACAGAGGATTACGCCGTTTATGCCAGATCCACCTTTCCAATGGAAAACAGGCTGCTCCTTCTCGGGACGGACGTGAGCACCAGATATACCCTGCGGGGGAAGGAAATGTACCGCAGGATCGCACTCTATATTCTGGAGACAATCCGGGCAAAGCGGGGCAATTATATGATCTTTTTTCCATCCTACCGTTTCATGGAAGATGTATATGAATTTTTCCAGATCGAGAGAAAAGAGGAAGACAAGATTGAATGTGTCCTGCAGTCGCAGTATATGGGGGAGGAGGCGAGAGAGATTTTTCTGGAAACCTTTGAGGAGGCCCGGGAGGATTCTCTGGCGGGCTTCTGCGTGATGGGCGGCATATTCTCGGAGGGAATCGACCTGACAAGGGACCGTCTGATCGGAGCCGTGATCGTGGGGACAGGGCTGCCCCAGGTCTGCAATGACCGGGAAATCCTGCGTTCCTACTTTGACGGCAGGAAACTGTCCGGCTTTGACTATGCCTATCTGTATCCCGGCATGAATAAGGTCCTGCAGTCTGCCGGGCGTGTGATCCGCACGGAGGAGGACCGGGGCGTGATTCTTCTGCTGGATGAGCGGTTTTTAGGAGCCAGGTACCAGGGCACATTTCCAAGGGAATGGAGCGGCATACAAACCTGCAGACTGGGGGATTTGAGTGAGAAACTAAAAAATTTCTGGGGAAACGGAAGGATTTAGCCGAAATCCCATATTTTTCTTAACTTTTTAGGCAATGGGCCGATATAACTAACAGAGGATAATAATTGGTTTTCCTAATGAAAAGAAAAGGAGGAAATGAAGTGAAAATCGGTGATAATTATCAAAATATCCAGAACAATTATGCTTATGTTAATGCGAATAATGTAGCGGCAGCTTCCAAGGTTGCCGCGGAGAAGAAGGATGGATCAGCGGATGCGGCGGCAGTGGGTGCGGCAACCCCGAATACAGACCGTGCGGAATTCAGCGCTGATACAAAGGTTACAAACAAGATGAGTGATTCCGAGAGGGCGGCTCTGGTAGAAAGCCTGAAGTCAGACCTGGACAACCAGATGTCACGCTTCACCAACATGATGATGCAGACATTCAACAAGCAGGGAATCACAGGCCTTACAGCAGGCAGCGACGCATTCTGGCGTCAGATCGCAAGCGGCAACTTTACCGTAGATGCTCAGACCAAGGCAGAGGCTCAGCAGGCTATTTCCGAAGACGGATACTGGGGAGTAAAGCAGACCTCACAGAGAATCTTCGACATGGCGAAGGCGCTTGCAGGAGACGATCCCGCTAAGATGAAAAAGATGCAGGACGCGGTGGAAAAAGGTTTCGAGCAGGCAACTGCTTCTTGGGGCAAGGCCCTTCCGGGTATCTGCGATGATACGCACAGCGCAATCAATGGAATGTTTGAAGAATATTATAAGAACGCAGGTGTGGAAAAATAAAGTACATACGAAAAAGAGAAAGCATAGTAAAAGATACTGCGAAAGGAATGGAGAAACAGCGCTCCATTCCTTTTTTGAGCTGCGGGATATGTACAGCGTCTTTTAGAATATTATATTCGGAATGAGCATATTTGTAGAGAGAGCATCAAAGAACTGGAGGCGTTAGAATAATTGAGAAAAAGAAAGAAGTGTTACTATGAGGGCATTTATTGCCGTTGAAAACAGACCGGCGCATATACTTACGCCGGTCTGTCAAGATTCGTGATCATTCGATTGCAATATATCTTGGCTGTTCTTCGATTGCCTTCGGTACTTCCTTCGGAATACTCAGCCGCAGGATTCCATCGGAGAATGCTGCCTTGATGTCATCCTGGGTCAGTTCCTTGCCCACATAAAAGCTTCGGTTGCAGGAGCCAGTATAGCGCTCCTTACGGATGCATTTTCCCTTAGAATCATGTTCTTCCTTCGCCTCATTTCTTGAAGCGGTGATGGTGAGATAGCCGTCCTTCAAATCTGCCTTGATATCTTCCTTCTTGTATCCTGGAAGCTCCATCTCTACCAGATAGTTGGCATCATTTTCATGAATATCTGTCTTCATGATCTGCGATGAGGCACTTCCAAAGGGCCTCTCGAAAAATGGATCGTTGAAAAAGTTGTCGATAAAATTTCTGTTTGATAGTAACATATGTCATCCCTCCATGTGTGATTTGAAAAAGTATTGTTATCTTTGTTCTATAAGAACTATAGCACAAATTATTAGCACTGTCAACTGATGAGTGCTAATAATTTGTGAAGATTCTATGAAATCATGATCAGGATTCCCAGGTAACAGGCTTTTTATGCAATTTTATAATAGAACTTGCCCGGAACGGTTCTTTTGCGTTATACTTAGAAGGCAGTGCAATAAAATATTTCAGTGATATAGAATGGAGAAAAAAGTGAAGGACAAACTGACGAAAAGTGATGTAAAGAAGATTGAAGAGGAGATAGAGCACCGGAAGCTGGTAGTCAGAAAGACGGCAATTGAGGCGGTGAAGGAAGCCAGGGCGCACGGCGACCTGAGCGAGAATTTTGAGTACCATGCGGCCAAGAAGGATAAAAACCAGAATGAGAGCCGGATCCGGTATCTGGAGCGGATGCTGAAAAATGCGGTGATCGTGGATGACAGCTCAGCGGAGGATGAGGTTGGGATCAACAATACGGTAGAGCTCTATATTGAGGAGGATGACGAGACAGAAGTTTATCGGCTTGTGACCTCCATCCGGGGCAGCTCCCTGAACGGGCTGATCAGTATTGAGTCGCCGCTGGGAAAGGCGATCATCGGACATAAGGTGAATGACAGAGTATATATTAAGGTCAATGACGATTTCGGTTATTACGCCGTGATCAAAAAGATTGAGAATACGCAGGAGGAAGAAACAGATCATATACGCAGCTATTAACTATTTCATTCAGGAGTTTTAAAAGCTGCCTGCCGGGAAATGGCTGCATCCATACAGCATAAGTCATGTGGATGCAGTCATTTCCCGGCAGGCAGCTTTTTATATCATACCAACCTATGTAGAAAGTCTGCCAGCGGCAGGCTTTCTACATGCGGGAATGCTGTAACAGACAGAGATTTTTGTTTTCTTTACAGCCTTCCATAATTATAATTCTTTTTTAGCGGAAAAGCAGTGCGGTCAATATCTTCCGCATATCGGTCTCTCTCACCCTGTTTTTCGGAGTCGATCTCCAGGTTTTTATTCGCTGTAGACAGCATCAGCTTGATTCGGTTGAGCTGGTTTACTTCGCTTGCGCCCGGGTCAAAATCAATGGCAACCACGTTGGACTGGGGATACAGACGGCGCAGCTCCTTGATGACGCCTTTTCCCACCACATGGTTGGGCAGGCAGGCAAAGGGCTGGGTACATACGATATTTTCCGTACCGCTATGTATCAGCTCCAGCATTTCCCCGGTCAAAAACCATCCTTCCCCGGTCTGGTTGCCCAGGGATACGATTCCCGAGGCCATCTCCGCCAGCTTTTCGATCGGGGTGGGAGGAGCAAAATGCCGACTCGATTCAAATGCCTTTGTGGCAGGAGCGCGGAACCATTCCAGCGCCCGGATCCCGAGATTCCCGATTTTCGCTTTGGACTTCTCCATCCCCAGATGGGATACCTTGAAATTCTGATTATAGAAGCAGTACATCAGGAAATCCAGCAGATCCGGGACAACCGCCTCGGCGCCTTCGCTTTCCAGAAGCTCCACCAGGTAATTATTTGCGGCGGGAAGGAATTTCACCAGGATTTCGCCCACTACGCCGACTTTTGGTTTCTTGACCTCCCGGATTTCCAGGCAGTCAAAATCTCGGATAATATCCCGGCAGAGCTTTTTGAACCCGCTCCGGGACGGATAGGACTGGGCCAAAAACTGCTTGGCGATCTCAGCCCATTTCCGGTGCATGGCGTTGGCGCTTCCCGGAACAGCCTCATAGGGGCGCATCCGGTAGACACATTTCATGAAGATATCCCCAAGCACCAGTGCGTAGATTCCACGCAGCACCAGGACCGGGGTCAGCTTGAAGCCAGGATTCTCCTCCAATCCGCTTAAGTTCAGGGAGATCACGGGGATATGCGCATACCCGGCCTTTTTCAGAGCCCGACGGATAAATCCGATATAATTGGAGGCACGGCAGCCGCCGCCGGTCTGGGTAATGATCACGGCCAGATGGTCGGTGTCATAATCTCCGGACAGGATGGCCTCCATGATCTGGCCCACCACCATCAGAGAGGGGTAGCATGCATCGTTGTTTACATATTTTAATCCCACGTCCACAGCCTGCTTGTTGTCGTTCGGCAGCACTGCGATGTTGTAGCCGGAAGCACGGAACGCAGGCTCCAGCAGCTCAAAATGCATGGGCGACATCTGGGGGCAGAGGATCGTATAGGTCCTGCGCATCTCCTTGGTGAAGGAGATCTTCTTAATCGAAGCCGGACAGATATTCCGCTTTGCATTGCGCTGTTCCCGAACGCGGATCGCGGCTAACAGGGAGCGGACACGGATTCTGGCAGCTCCCAGGTTGTTGACCTCATCAATCTTCAATGAGGTATAGATCTTGTCGGAATTGGTCAGGATTTCCGCCACCTGGTCCGTGGTGACCGCATCCAGGCCGCATCCGAAGGAATTGAGCTGGATGAGATCCAGGAAGTCTACAGTCTTTACATAATTTGCCGCCGCATACAGGCGGGAGTGGTACATCCACTGGTCCATCACATTTAAGGGGCGTTCGACCTCGTGCAGGTGTGACACGGAATCCTCGGTCAGCACCGCGATGTTGTAGGAAGTGATCAGCTCCGGCAGCCCATGGTTGACCTCCGGGTCAATGTGATAGGGCCGGCCGGCAAGCACGATCCCCCGGTTTCCGGTATCCTTGAGGAACTGAATCGTCTCCTCACCCTTTCGGCGCATATCATTCCGGCACGCCGAGAGCTCCTTCCATGCGTCATGTACGGCAGAGCGGATCTCCTCCTCTGAAATGGAGAACTTCTTCGACAGCTCTTCCGTCAGACGGTAGGCGATGGTCTCCTCACTTTTCAAACTGAGGAAAGGATGGATAAAATCCACCTCGCCCTTTACAATGGGATCCATATTATTCTTAATATTCTCCGGGTAGGAGGTTACGATGGGGCAGTTGTAGTGGTTGTTGGCCTCCTCAAATTCATTCCGTTCAAAGGGGACGGAAGGATAGAAGATATGCCGCGCCTCCTGGTTGATCAGCCATTGGACATGCCCGTGGGCCAGTTTTGCCGGATAACATTCGGACTCGCTGGGAATGGATTCGATCCCCAATTCATAGATCTTTCTGGTAGAAGCCGGGGAAAGGAGCACCCGGAACTTCAGCTTTGTAAAAAATGTAAACCAGAAGGGATAGTTTTCATACATGTTCAGCACCCGCGGAATGCCGATGGTGCCGCGCAGAGCCTCCTCTTTTTCCAGCGGAGTATATCCGAAATACCGCTTCATCTTATAGTCAAACAGGTTGGGCATCTGATTGACAGACTTTTCCTTGCCAAGTCCGCGTTCACAGCGGTTTCCTGTGATAAACCGTCTTCCGCCGCTGAAATGGCTGACGGTCAGACGGCAGTTGTTGGTACAGCCCTTACATTTGGTCATGGTGGTGGAATACTCCAGCGCCTGGATGTCCTCAATGGAGAGCATGGTGGTGCCTTCGCATTCCGTATAACGCTCCCGGGCGATCAGGGCGGCGCCGAAGGCGCCCATGATCCCGGCGATATCCGGACGGATGGCCTCGCAGTCCGCAATCTTCTCGAAGCTCCGAAGCACCGCATTGTTGTAAAAGGTTCCGCCCTGTACCACGATGTGGGATCCCAGCTCGGACGCGTCGGACACCTTGATGACCTTGAACAGTGCGTTCTTGATGACAGAGTAGGCAAGGCCGGCAGAAATATCCGCGACCTCGGCCCCTTCCTTCTGGGCCTGCTTGACCTTGGAATTCATAAATACGGTGCAGCGGGTTCCCAGGTCGATGGGATTGCGGGCGTAGAGCGCCTCATGGGCAAAATCCTCTACCGAATAGTTGAGAGATTTCGCAAAGGTTTCGATAAAGGAACCGCAGCCGGAGGAGCAGGCTTCGTTGAGCTGGACGCTGTCTACGGTCTGGTTCTTGATCTTGATGCACTTCATATCCTGTCCGCCGATGTCCAGGATGCAGTCCACGTCCGGCTCAAAGAACGAAGCGGCGTAGTAATGGGACACGGTCTCCACCTCTCCTTCATCCAGCAGGAGGGCAGCCTTGATCAGCGCCTCCCCGTAGCCGGTGGAGCAGGAATGGACGATCTCCACACCCTCCGGAAGCTGGCTGTAGATGTCCTTGATGGCCCGGATGGTGGTGCCCAGGGGATCCCCTTCATTGTTATGGTAAAAAGAGTACAGCAGTGTTCCGTCTTCGCCCACCAGTGCGGCTTTCGTGGTGGTGGAGCCGGCATCGATGCCCAGAAAGGCTTTTCCCTGATAGGAGGAAAGGTCCTTCATGGGAACCTGGTGCCGGTTATGGCGGCTGATAAATGTCTCGTATTCTTTGGTAGACGCGAACAGCGGTTCCATCCGGTCCACTTCAAATTCCATCCGGATCTTGCCGGCCAGCCGTTCCTGCAGCTCACGAAGGGGCACCTTTGCAGACTCCGGCTTTGCATTGAGTGCGGAGCCGATGGCGGCAAACAGATGGGACTGGTACGGGACGATGGTATGCTCGTCGTCCAGCTTCAGGGTGCGGACAAAAGCCTCACGCAGCTCGGATAAAAAGTGCAGCGGTCCGCCCAGGAAGGCCACGTGTCCCCGGATCGGCTTGCCGCAGGCCAGGCCGCTGATGGTCTGGTTGACCACTGCCTGGAAAATGGAAGCGGCCAGGTCTTCCTTGGAAGCGCCTTCGTTGATCAGCGGCTGGATGTCTGATTTGGCAAACACCCCGCAGCGGGCCGCAATGGAGTAAAGGGCCTTGTAATTTTTGGCATAGGTATTGAGGCCGGAAGCATCCGTCTGCAGAAGGGACGCCATCTGGTCGATGAAGGAACCCGTCCCTCCGGCACAGACGCCATTCATGCGCTGCTCCACATTGCCGCCCTCAAAATAGATAATCTTCGCGTCTTCCCCGCCCAGCTCGATGGCCACATCTGTCTGGGGCGCATAGTCCTGCAACGCGGAAGAGACTGCGATCACTTCCTGTACAAAAGGCACCTCAAGATGGGTGGCAAGGGTCAGTCCCCCGCTCCCGGTAATGACCGGAGACACCCGGATGGGGCCTAAGGCATACAGGGCCCGGCCGAGCAGGTCGGAGAGAGTCTCCTGGATATTGGCAAAATGCCGTTCATAATCAGAAAATAATACCTCACGGCTGCTGTTAAGTACTGCGATCTTAACCGTGGTGGAACCGATATCGATTCCCAGGCTGTATAAGTCATTCAAATTCATATGATTTCCACATCCTCTTTATAAAGATTTTATGTCAGTTATTTCCTATTAAATGTTGACTTTCACTCGACAACAAGATACATTATACGACAAGATTAAAAAAAAGACAATCGGAAATGTGATGAACGTTTTTGGCAGGAATTGATTTTTTTGGGAAAATCATATAATTGGATGAAGTTTTTAGAAAGGACAGAAGGATTCCTCTGTGCGGTTGGATGCTCCAAGGAGCATCCAACCGCACAGCTGGAAATTTTTTTGGAGCCGCAATAAATGGATAATATTGACAAATTCTGTGCCAGGTAGTATCTTTTAATAGGGTAAAAAATTCCGTAGGGGAAGGAGGAGCGTGCCGCAGAGTTCTGCGGAGGATACGCTTTTCCTGTATTAATGAACAGGGGAAATTCAGATAAAAAGGAGTGAGAACATGAACAGAAAACTAAAACGGTTCATCCCTGTATTTTTTTGGATGCTGGTGTGTATTGGTATTTCGATCTGCAATCCGATCGAAGCTTCAGCGGCAGATTTCTATCTGAGCGCAACGGACGTTGACCAGACACAGCGGATGTTCAGGATCGCAATGAACCAGTCTGAATTCACGAATGTGTACCAGACGCTCTTTGCGGTATGGGGAGATCAGAATGGTCAGAATGACATACAATGGTACCGGGCCGATGAGATGAGCGACGGGACTTATCTGTGCGATGTGCCGGTGAGCAATCATGGAGAGACAGGCAGCTATACGGTGCATGCGTATGTAGAGACCACGGACGGCTATCTGTATCTGATGGGGTATACCGGTTTCCAGGTGACAGCCGTATCTCAACCCTATTATGAGACTTATGCCGGCGATCTGACTGTAGCTGAGTTGAACGGCGGGGCTTCTTATCAGATTGATCTGTACAATGCCAAGCTTCAGGGGCTGAGCGGCGTGCAGTTTGCGGTGTGGGCTGACCAGGGGGGACAGGATGACCTGTGGTGGTATCAGGGAACCAGATATACGGACGGGAGTTTTTCCTGTACGGTTCCGATCAGCAGCCACGGACAGACAGGGAATTATAACGTACATGCTTATGCCGTGCTGTCCGACGGCTCCATGCAGTTCCTGACAGGAGGCACATTTTATGTTGAAAATAATATGACCGCAAGTATCCAGACGGCCAGGATCAGCGACTCGCAGTATCAGGTTCAGGTTGTAGCGCCCTGGGTTGACGGATACAGTTCCAGAGTCCTGTTCCCTACATGGAGCGAGGTGAACGGGCAGGATGACCTGGTCTGGTATGAGGGGGTCCGTTCCAGCGACGGCATCTGGTATGTCAATGTGGACGGGACAAGCCATGGAAGTACGGGCACCTATATCACGCATGCATATATACAGATGAATGGGCAGAACAGTTTTGTGGGCGGAGTCAGCTATACGCTGAATTTTGCCACGCAGCCGAGAGCAGCAAGGGATGCCAGCGCAGTGATCGGAAGCATTACCAACGGATCCATGGATTCAGGGACAAAGCTGCTTACCTGCTATAACTGGGTTGTCAATAATATTTCTTACCAGACACTGCCGATTCCTCTGCAGCCAGAGGCCGGCTATTCCCAAGAAGATTGGTATGCTATCTATGGGCTGGAGCAGAGAAGCGGGAACTGCTATTGCTATGCGGCAGCCTTTGCGGCGATGGCGCGCCAACTGGGATACAGCGCGACGATGGTGTACGGTTCCGTGCCGCTGTATTCCGGCGGATGGGGCCCCCATGCATGGGTGGAGATTTATATGAACGGCGCCACCTATATCTGCGATCCGGAATCCCAGTATGAAAATCCGGGCTATGGATTTTATATGACGACATATGCGACCGCTCCTTATGCATATCAGAAATAATGTGGCGGCAGTTTGAGAAAGATATGGGGAGGGGATTTATGAAACGTGTGATTTTGACAGGCCTTCTGGTGATCGGGGCGGCATGTCTGATCTTGGGCTGCGGCAAAAAAGAAAGCGGCCCGACGGAGGACCGGGCAGTGACCGAACAAACCGAAGGCAGGGAAGAAGAGAACGAGCCGGAGGAACAGGAAGAACCGAAGGATCAGGAAGAGGATACTCAGGATGGGGCGGCGCAGGAGGATGCCCCGGAAGCAGACGAAGCGGAGACCGGACAGAAGACGATCGGGAGCGAGTCTGCGGATGCGCATCGGGTACTGCTGACCAATCATACCGGAGAAGCAATAACGGCGTTTTCGGTCAAAGCATCCTCTGACGCGGAATTTCCGGAGAACATGATGGAGGCGGATCAGAAGATCGGGAACGAGGAGACAGTCTGCCTGTATTACGCTCCATCTCAGGCGGAGGGGGCCCAGACCAGCTCCGGGAAGATGCTCAGAACGACCTATGAATTCAGCGTTGCCAACGAGAGCGGACGGGAGATCCGGATCGCCGGGCTGATGTTTGATGACATACAGGAGGCAGAGCTTTGCTTTGAGGATGGAGTCGGATTTATCAAATATGTCAGCGTGAATTCCGGAGAAGAGATCAGCACGAAGGAGATGGCATTGTCATTACAGGCTCAGTAGGCCGAAGCGGATATACGTGCAGGAGGTGTGAAAGCATCTCCTGCGCTTTTTATGGAAAATTCACAAAAAAATATAACATATATTTGACAAAAACGTCTCCTGACGGTAGAATTATACATGATAGAATCGAAGAAAAGAAAAGAGGAGACGAAGACTTTTGAACTGGTTGGATCAATTAGAAAAAAAATTCGGCAGATATGCAATTCCAAACCTGACTATGTACCTGATCGGGGGCTATGTGATCGGATATATGGTCTCACTCATGCAGCCCGCCCTGCTTTCTTGGCTGACCCTGGAGCCGGCATATATTCTAAGAGGACAGGTCTGGCGGCTTTTGTCCTGGGTGTTGGTGCCGCCCAGCGGAAGTCTTCTGACGATCGTGATCATGATGCTGCTTTACTATCAGCTGGGCACGGCGCTGGAGAGGACATGGGGGGCCTTTCGTTATAATGTCTATATTTTTTCCGGGGTTTTATTTACCGTGCTGGGTGCTTTCATCCTGGCCGTGTTTTTCGGCACGGATATGGTGGGATACGGCAGATTTTTCAGCACGTACTATATTAATATGTCTATTTTTCTTGCGTTTGCGGCCAGTTATCCGGATATGGAGCTTCTGCTGTATTTTGTGCTGCCCATCAAGATCAAGTGGATGGCTTATGTCTATGTGGCCTATATCCTGTATGACCTGGTCAGGGGAAACTGGATGACAAGGACGGCCATCGTGGCTTCCCTTTTGAATTTTATTTTGTTTTTTCTGTCCGGCAGGAATATGCGGCCCTATACACCGAAGGAGCAGGCGAGAAAGCGGAAGTTTAAGAAACAGTCGCGTCCGCATATGACCTATGCGAACGGCGCCATGCACCGATGCGCGGTGTGCGGGAGGACGGAACTGGACGACCCCTCCCTGGAATTCAGATTCTGTTCCAAATGTAACGGCAATTATGAGTATTGTCAGGATCATCTATTTACACATGAGCACGTAAAGTAACGTGTGTGAAAACAACTTATGAGGACGGAGATTCTTCCGGGAACATGGAATCTCCGCAGGGGACTTTTGGAGAAGCAGCTATGGTTTTTAGTTCAATGACATTTCTCTGCGTATTTTTTCCGGCGGTATTTTTATTGTATCATGTGATACCGTCCATGCGCGCAAAGAATGTTCTGCTGATCATCAGCAGTTTATTATTTTATTCATACGGCGAGCCTGTCTATGTACTCCTGATGGCAGGCAGCGCAAGCCTGAATTATCTGTATGGCCTGCTGATGGAATGGTCCGGAAGGCGTAAGCCGGTTCTGATCCTGGCCGTATGTACCAATTTTCTGATACTTGGAATTTTTAAATATGCGGATATGCTGATCGGGACATGCAATGGACTGACCGGGGCGCGGATCCCGCCCTTAAAGGTCAGCCTGCCGATCGGAATCTCGTTTTTTACGTTCCAGGCATTGTCTTATGTCATAGATGTATACCGGGGCCAGGTGAAGGCGCAGAAAAATTATGGAAGTATGCTGCTTTATATTTCGTTTTTTCCGCAGCTGATCGCCGGACCGATCGTAAAATATCATGATATCGAACAGCAGATCTCAAACAGAACAACCGATGTGAAAGAGATCGCGGCCGGATTCCGCAGATTTATCGTCGGCTTGTCCAAGAAGGTTCTGCTTTCCAATACGGCTGCGCTGGCAGCGGACGCAGTGTTTGCCGCAGAACTGTCCCAAGTCAATATTCTGTCTGCGTGGATCGGGGCGGTATCCTACCTGTTCCAGATCTATTTTGATTTTTCCGGCTACAGCGACATGGCCATCGGACTGGGGCATATGTTTGGCTTTACCTTTCAGGAAAATTTTAACTACCCGTATATTTCCGGCAGTGTACAGGAATTCTGGCGCAGATGGCATATCTCACTGTCTACCTGGTTTAAGGAGTATCTGTATATCCCACTCGGAGGAAATAGAAAGGGCGCCGCGCGTACATACATGAATAAGCTGATCGTGTTTTTCTGCACCGGGCTGTGGCATGGGGCAAACTGGACATTTGTAGTGTGGGGGCTGTATCATGGTCTGTTTTTATTGCTGGAGGGAATCCTTCCGGTGAAAAAACTGCCCAGAGTGCTGGGGCATCTTTATACCATGCTTGCCGTGTGCACAGGATTTGTGATCTTTCGGGCAGATACGCTGTTCCAGGGAGTTTCCCTGATCGGGAAGATGTTTGCCGGGATGTCCTTCGGGCCGGAGGCCATGAGCTTTGCCCTGCGGCAGATGAACCCTCTGCTGGTGCTTACCCTGGCAGTCTGTGTCTTTGCGTCCTGCCCGGTCAGACAATGGGGAAGCCGGCTGGCAGAGAGATCAGGAGGCGCCGCGGAGCTGATTTTCAGACCAGGCTCCTATGTGTGCACGGTCGTGCTCCTGGTATTGTGTATGCTGAGTCTGTCCGGGGGGACCTATAATCCGTTTATCTACTTCCGGTTTTAGAAAAGGAATGAAGTGAATGAGACGATGAAAAAGAAAATCTGGTACCTGATCTATATAGCGGCTGTCCTGGTCCTCGTTCTGGTTCCGTTTGCGGGAATGAGCGTGGCAGCGACCAATGAAACAACAGAAAACAAAGAACTGGCAGCATTTCCAAAGCTTCGGACTGACGGGATATGGAATCCCCGGTTTCTGGGAGAACTGGGTACGTATTTTGAAGAGCATTTTGCGTTTCGGCAGGAATTGGTGGCGGCCAACGCGCTGCTCAGGGGGCGCCTTCTTGGCGTGTCGGCCTCGGACCAGGTGCTGGTGGGGAAGGACGGCTGGCTCTATTTTACGGGGACTTTGGATGACTATCTGGGAGAGAACCAGATGTCGGACAAGGGACTCCGGAACGCAGTCAGCAACCTCTCTCTGATGCAGCAGCACATTGAGGAGAGGGGGAGCAGATTTGTGCTTACCATAGCTCCCAATAAAAATTCCCTGTATGACGGTAATATGCCGTCCAATTATCTGCGGGGAAGGGACAATAACCGGGTCCGCATCAATGCCCTCCTCAAAGAGGCGGGGATCCATTATGTGGATCTGTATGAGGCCTTTGAAGAATCGGAGGAATGCCTGTATCTGCAGGAGGATTCCCACTGGAACAACAAGGGAGCGCTTCTGGCATGCAGCAGGCTGCTGGAGGGACTTGACAGGGAATTAGACGGGGCTTCCTATTCTTCCTGCGAGGTCAGGAAGGAACAGACCGGAGATCTGGCAGAGATGCTTTATTCCGTGGCTGCGGAGCCGGAGGATAATATTTATTATGACCGGATCCCAATCTATGCATATGTCAATGACGTAAAAAGCACAGAGGAGGATTGGATCGAGACCATCAATCCAAACGGACAGGGAACGCTTCTCATGTTCCGGGATTCCTTCGGAAATTCCATGCTTCCTTTTCTGGCAAATGAATTTGAGCATGGGTATTTTTCCCGTCTGGTGCCTTACAATCTGGGAAATCTGGATCAGTATCGTCCGGAGTATGTGATCGTGGAACGGGTGGAGAGGAGAATTTCCTTTTTTGCGGAGCAGCCCCCTGTCATGGAGGGGCCGGTACGGGTGCCGGAGAATCTGACTGCGGCGGCAACCGATACCACATTTTCCATCAGAGAGGACGGCTCCTGGTATGTGGTTGAGGGGAGACTGGATCCGGATTTTGTAAAAATGGATTCGCAGATCTATGTATCGGTCCGGACAGAGGACGGGGAAGCCGTTACGCGTGAGGCGTTCTGCACTTCGTCAATGGACGAAGAGGGGTGGAATGATGACGGATATCAGCTCTATCTGAAAAAGTCGTCCCTCCCGGAGGGGAAGGTGCGTATGGATATCATTCTCGTAAACGGCGATATCCAGACGATCGTACGGACAGAAGAGCTGAAAAGATAAAATACGGACCGGACGGTCCCGGTGAAAGCAGAAAAAGAATGAGAGTTACGGAGGATACGATCAGATGAAAAAGAGAACTTTTACAAGAATTTTGGTGATTGGGACAGCCTGCCTGGTTCTTGGATGCGGAAAAAAAGAAGAAAGCACACAGGAAGCGAAAGAACCGGAAACAAAGATCAGTGAAGAAAAGGAGGTGGAAAAGGAAGAAGAGACAGAGTACAAAACCATAGGAGAGGAATCCAGGGATGCCCTCAGGATTTTGCTGACCAACCAGATGGGAGGAGATATCATCGGCCTGTCGGTGAAGGAATCAACCGCGAAGGAGGCATCGGACAATCTGCTGGACGAGGGAATGCGGATCAAGGAAGAGGAAACGTTATGCTTGTATTATACACCGGAGGAAGGCGATTCGGCAGAAGATTCAAAGACCCCGGTCACATATGACCTCAGCCTGGCATATGAGGATGAACATGTGGTTGAGATTACGGGGCTTGAACTGGATGATATGGAAGAGGCAGAGCTGCATTTTGAAGATGAGGTTGGATATGTAACATATAAGAGTGCGGATTCAGGAAAAGAAGTCAGCACAAAAGAGACGGCGCTTGCGCTGAAGGCACAGAGAGAGGCCCAGGCTGCTGCGGAGAAGGCAAAGAAGGAAGAGGCCAAAAAAGAAGAGGAACGCAAAGCAGCCGAGCAGGCCAAAAAAGAAGCGGAGGCGGCTGCTGCGGCGCAGGCGGAGGCACAGGCTCAGACGCAGTATGAACAGCAGTACTATGAGGAGCCGACTTATCAGGAGCCGGTCTATGAGGAGCCGGTTTATCAGGAGCCGGTCTATGAAGAACCGGTTTATCAGGAGCCGGTTTACGAACAGCCGGCTGATTCCGGCGGACAGGATGTCAGCCAATCCGGGGAAAGCTGTCTTGGCGGACAGGGAGTACTGCGGTATTAAGGGTATGAAAACAGGATACGGGAATTGCCTGCATTAAAAATCTGCTTCGCAGATGGCGGGCACGCAATCACTTGCTATGCAAGTGGTTACATTCAGCAGGCAATTAATTTGCTGTGCGAATTGGTTACAAATAAAGGGAGAATATAAAAATGAAAAAGACAAAGATTGTATGTACGATGGGTCCGAGTACGGACGACAAAGAAGTATTGCGCAGTATCATCCGGGGCGGGATGGATG
The DNA here is from genome assembly GCA_009911175.1 of Lachnospiraceae bacterium. Next base: position 58,547 of record QXWX01000014.1, read on the forward strand.
TGGCACGTTTTAATTTTTCCCATGGCACCCATCCGGAGCAGAAGGCAAGGATGGACATGCTCAAGCTGATCCGGGAGGAGGAGCATGCCAATACGGCGATCCTGCTCGATACGAAGGGACCAGAGATCCGTACCGGTGTATTAAAGGACGGCAAAAAGGTAAAACTGGAGGCAGGGGCTATGATCACGCTGACTCCGGAAGAGGTTGCGGGGGATGCGCAGAGGGTATCCATCACATATGACGGTCTGGCGGAGGATGTGGATCGAGGGAAGAAGATCTTGATTGATGACGGCCTGATCGAACTGGAAGTGGTGAAAAAGGACGGTAAGGATATCCAGTGCCGGATTATCAACGGAGGCGAGCTGGGTGAGCGCAAGGGGATCAATGTACCCAATGTTCCGGTACGGCTCCCGGCCATTACGGAAAAGGACAAGGAAGACATCAAGTTCGGGGTGGAGCAGGACATTGACTTTATCGCGGCTTCCTTTGTACGGAACGCGGAATGCATCCTGGAGATCAAGGCATACCTGAAATCCCTGCATGCGCAGTATATCCCGATCATCGCCAAGATCGAGAATGCGGAAGGCATCCGCAACATTGACGAGATTATCCGCGCGGCGGACGGGATCATGGTAGCCAGAGGAGATCTGGGCGTGGAGATTCCGGCGGAAGAGCTGCCCTACCTGCAGAAGATGCTGATCCAGAAATGCAACAGTAATTTTAAGACAGTCATTACGGCGACCCAGATGCTGGATTCCATGATCCGCAATCCCCGTCCCACCCGTGCGGAGGTGACGGATGTGGCCAATGCGGTCTATGACGGCACGGCTGCGGTGATGCTGTCTGGTGAGACGGCTGCAGGAAAGTATCCGCTCGAGGCATTGAAGATGATGGTCCATATCGTGGAGAACGCGGAGGAGCATCTGGATTATGACAGACTGCTCTCCCAGGCCGGCGATCATCTGAAATCCAGTGTGTCCACGGCAATCGGATATTCTTCCGTGCTGGCGGCATCCAATCTGAATGCAAAATGTATCATCACGCCGTCGGTGTCCGGCGCGACCACACGGTATGTATCGAATATGAAACCGCGGCAGGAAATCCTCGGCGTAACGCCCAGTGACCGGGCGCTCCGCAGGATGTCCATTTACTGGGGCGTCACTCCGCTGAAATCTCTGGAATTCAGCACAACGGATGATGTCTGCAACGGCGCTATTGAGCTTGCGCAGGTAAAACAATTTGTGGACACGGGAGATATCGTTGTCCTTACGGCAGGGATGCCGTCACCGAATGTACGGGAAGAGATCGGCGGGGTGAGCAATATGATGCGGATTGCCACGATAGAGTAAGGAACTGTAGGAAAATCCTCTGAATTCCCCGTTTGGCGGGGGAGTCAGAGGATTTTATGTGACACATGTGTTACAGGGGTGACTGCGGATTGCCGCAAAGCAGAATGTATCATTTTGTACTGTGGCAGTTTCCGGGAGTGCTTTTGGATGAAATGAGGTGAAACATGAAGGGACTGCGGTGGATCGCAGGCGGAGCGTCCTCCATTGCGGTGGTTGTCATTCTGCTGATCTCCGGCTTTCAGGCGGCAATGTATGCCGATTTCGGCGTTTATGAGCGGGAATATATAAAATATCAGGTGCTGCGGGAGTTGGATATGGAGATGGAGGACGCAATGTATGTGACCCGGGAGATGATGGCATATCTGAAAGGGGACAGAGAGCGTTTGAGCGTGGTAACTACGGTAGAAGGCACAGAGCAGGATTTTTTCAATGAGCAGGACCGCCTGCACATGGATGACGTGCAGGGGCTCTTTCTCGGCGGCCTTGCCCTGCGAAGATGGGCGTTCGCTGTCCTTGCGGCAGCCCTTGTATTTTTGGCGGCAGCATGCAGGAAGGAGATATGGAGGACTTTGGCCCGAAGCTTTCAGGTAGTGCTGGGGATCCTGGCGGCTTTGATCCTGTTTCTGGGAATTGCCATGGCGAGGAATTTCAATGCGGTGTTTACGAAATTCCACGAGATCTTTTTTGACAATGACCTCTGGATCTTTGACCCCGCGGAAGATTATATGATCCGGATGCTTCCGGAAGGACTGTTTTTTGATATGGTGATCCGGATCGGAGGATTTTTTCTGACAGGACTGACCGTGCTTCTGATCCTCAGCATCGTATATTCGGTCAGGAGCTGGAAGGCCGGAAGCGGCAGCAACAGGGAGGAAAAGGCAGAAGAGGAAAGGCTCAGATAGATTTCCCGGAACTGTTCAGAGCAGATGGGATTTCTAAATTAAAGGAGGAGAACTGATATGGGTAATGTAAAGCGGGTATATGTGGAGAAAAAGGCAGACTTTGCCGTACAGGCGAAGGAGTTGAGGCATGAGATCAGACATTATCTTGGAATCGGGACAGTGACAGGGGTACGGGTGCTGATTCGCTATGATGTGGAAAATGTTTCCGATGCTTCTTTTGAGAAAGCGTGCAGCGGCGTATTTGTAGAGCCTCCGGTGGATCTCTTATACCGGGAGGAGGTTCCGGTGCAGGAAGGGGACAAAGTCTTTTCCGTAGAATTCCTTCCGGGACAGTTCGATCAGAGGGCGGATTCCGCGGAGCAGTGTATTCAGTTTATCAAGGAAGATGAAAAGCCGGTCATCCGTACGGCAACCACCTATGTGATCCAGGGGACGGTGACAGAAGAGGAATTTGCAGCCATCAAGAACCACTGCATCAACCCGGTGGATTCCCGGGAGACCGGGCTGGAGAAGCCGGATACGCTGGTGGCGGTATTCGAGGAGCCGGAGGATGTGAAGATCTTTGAAGGATTCCAGGATATGCCGGAGGAAGAGCTTAAGGCATTGTATGATTCTCTGGGACTGGCCATGACGTTTCAGGACTTCCTCCATATCCAGAATTATTTTCATGGGGAGGAGCACCGGGATCCGTCTATGACGGAGATCCGTGTGCTGGATACCTACTGGTCTGATCACTGCCGCCATACTACGTTCTCAACGGAATTAAAGAATGTGTCCTTCGGCGAAGGGGATTACAGGGAACCGATCGAGAGTACCTACAGACAATACTTAAAGGATCACAGTGAGATCTTTGCCGGCAGGGAGGACAAGTTTGTCTGCCTGATGGATCTGGCGCTGATGGCCATGCGGAAGCTGAAAAAGGAAGGGAAGCTTGCGGATCAGGAGGAGTCCGACGAGATCAATGCCTGCAGTATCGTGGTTCCCATCAAGGTGGACGGCGCGGAGGAGGAGTGGCTCATCAATTTTAAAAATGAGACGCACAACCATCCCACGGAGATCGAGCCCTTCGGAGGCGCGGCCACTTGTCTGGGCGGCGCCATCCGTGATCCGCTGTCCGGACGGACCTATGTATACCAGGCCATGCGCGTGACCGGGGCGGCCGATCCTACGGTGCCGGTCCAGGATACCCTGAAAGGAAAGCTGCCTCAGAAAAAACTGGTCCGCGGGGCGGCGAAGGGATACAGTTCTTACGGAAATCAGATCGGCCTGGCGACAGGAACAGTAAAGGAGATCTATCATCCCAATTATGTGGCGAAGCGTATGGAAATCGGCGCGGTTCTGGGGGCGGCTCCCAGACGCGCGGTAATCCGGGAGACATCAGATCCGGGAGACATTATCATCCTTCTGGGCGGACGGACCGGGCGGGACGGCTGCGGCGGCGCCACTGGGTCTTCCAAGGTACACACCGAGGAATCCATTGAGACCTGCGGCGCGGAGGTACAGAAGGGAAATCCGCCGACAGAGCGGAAGATCCAGCGCCTTTTCCGCAGGGAGGAGGTCAGCCGTCTGATCAAGAAGTGCAATGATTTCGGCGCGGGCGGTGTGTCGGTTGCCATCGGGGAGCTGGCGGAAGGCCTGCGGGTGGATCTGGATAAGGTTCCGAAAAAATATGCGGGCCTGGACGGGACGGAGATCGCCATCTCCGAATCCCAGGAGCGTATGGCTGTGGTGGTCGATCCAAAGGATGTGGAGCAGTTCTTGTCCTATGCAGGGGAAGAAAACCTGGAGGCAACCGAGGTGGCTGTGGTGACGGAGTCTCCCCGTCTGGTTCTGATCTGGAGGGGAAAGGAGATCGTCAATATTTCCCGTGCGTTTCTGGACACCAACGGGGCTCATCAGGAGACCGATGTGGAAGTGGAGATCCCGGGAAAGGAAGGCTCTCTCTTCGTTCGGGAGGACGTGGCGGATGTCCGGGAAAAATGGCTGTCCATGCTCTCTGACCTGAATGTGTGCTCCCAGAAAGGACTGGTGGAAATGTTCGACGGTTCCATCGGCGCGGCTTCGGTGTTCATGCCCCACGGCGGAAAATACCAGATGACCGAGACCCAGGCCATGGCGGCAAAGGTGCCGGTCCAGAACGGAACCACGGACAGTGTGTCCATGATGAGCTATGGCTTTGATCCCTATCTGTCCAGCTGGAGCCCTTACCACGGCGCGATCTACGCGGTGACGGAATCCGTTGCGAAGATCGTGGCGTCCGGCGGGGATCACCGGAAGATCCGGTTCACCTTCCAGGAATATTTCCGCAGGATGACAGAAGATCCGAAGCGGTGGAGCCAGCCCTTTGCGGCCCTCCTTGGCGCTTATCACGCACAGCTTGGCTTCGGGCTGCCGTCCATCGGAGGAAAGGACAGCATGTCCGGCACTTTCCAGGATATTGATGTGCCGCCGACGCTGGTGTCCTTTGCGGTGGATATGGCAGTGGAAGGGGACATGATCACACCGGAGCTGAAAAGCCCTGGAAATAAGCTGGTCTGGCTGCGGATCGAGAGAGACTCCTACGATCTTCCGGTCTATGGACAGGTGATGGAGCAGTACGGGAAGTTTACGGAGGATATCCGCGGCGGCAGGATCCTGTCCGCCTATGCACTGGACCGCCACGGAATCCTGGCGGCACTCAGCAAGATGGCATTCGGAAATAAGCTGGGCGTAAAAGTCGAGCATAACCTGGATCCAAGGGATGCCTTCGCTCCGGCCTTTGGCGATCTGATCGCAGAGGTTCCGGCAGACCAGGTGGGCAATCTGCAGATCACCTATACGGTCATCGGTGAGGTCACCGGGGGAGATGGATTCTCTTATGGAAATACGGAGATTTCCATGGACGAGGCAATCCGGGCATGGACAGGAACATTGGAACCGGTGTTTGCGACGAAATCGGCGGCATCCGCAGAGACAGTACTGGAAGAAAAGCTGTATGACGGCACAGGAAAGGTTCATGTATGTACCCATAAAATCGGGCAGCCTACGGTATTTATTCCGGTATTTCCGGGGACCAACTGTGAATATGACAGCAGGAAGGCATTTGAGCGCGCAGGCGCGAAGGTGATCACAAGAGTGTTCCGGAATCTGGATGCCGCAGGAATCCGGGAATCTGTGGAAGAATTTGAGAAGGCTATCGGCCAGGCCCAGATGATCATGTTCCCGGGCGGATTCAGTGCCGGGGATGAGCCGGACGGCTCCGCAAAATTCTTTGCCACCGCATTTATGAATGAGAAGATCAAGGAAGCGGTGGAGAAACTGCTAGGCGACCGGGACGGTCTTGCGCTGGGAATCTGCAACGGTTTTCAGGCACTGATCAAGCTGGGGCTGGTGCCCTATGGAAAGATCGCCGGCCAGACGGAGGATTCCCCCACCCTGACCTATAACACGATCGGACGGCACATTTCCAAAATGGTCTATACCAAGGTGGTGAGCAATCGGTCTCCGTGGCTTGCGCAGGCACAGCTTGGCAGCGTATATACGATTCCGGCATCCCATGGGGAAGGCAGGTTTGTGGCAAATCCAGGATGGCTGGAGAAGCTGTTTGAAAACGGCCAGGTGGCGACACAGTACTGCGATCCGGAGGGTGTGATCAGCATGGACGAGGAGTGGAATATCAACGGATCTTATCTGGCAATCGAAGGGATCACAAGCCCGGACGGAAGGGTGCTGGGCAAGATGGCGCATTCCGAGCGGAGAGACAGGTCTGTGGCGGTCAATATTTACGGTGAACAGGATATGAAGATATTTGAATCCGGAGTGGAGTATTTCCGGTAGGATCCGGATGAAAATACAGAAGATCGGACGATTTTCGTATATGAAAAAGAAGAGGGCTGTCTGAAAATGCATGTCTGTCGGCAGGAACGTATGGTTCTGCCGACAGACCGCATGTTCAGACAGCCTGTTTAGCTCATCCTGGGCTGGGTCAGGATGGACTTTACGTGCTCGATCTCTTCCCTTGTGGCCTTGGCCGCGGGAACATAATAATGCTTCTCCCGTGCTGCCTGGTACAGCTTTTCCTGGGACATCTCGCACTGGCTGCGCATCTGTTTCAGGCATTGTTTGAGTTCCTTGTTTTCTGTCTGGGGAATGATGTCGCCGAACGTTTTCAGCTCCCCGTTTACTCCGACCAGAGCGTCGGAAACCATTGTCTTTTCATTCATGTGGGTTACCTCCTTCATAAGACCACTTGCCCGGCAAGTGATCGCCTGTCATTTGTTCTGATTTCAAACAGCAGTGATCTTTATAAAAATTTCATCAGCTCCTGCTTGTTTTTCATGGCGGAATCCGCGGCATCCTGGAACAGCTTTTTGATCTCCGGGTCTTCGGCCTGGGATGCATAGTCTGTCATTTTACAGTGGGATGTGTCATAGCCGCCGATCAGATGGCGCAGGTTCTGCAGATCAAGTACGGATAAATCGGACATGTTGAAACCCTCCTTTTGATAAAAATATATTCCGTGATTACAGGAGATAGTATGTCCGCGATATCAAAAAGTATGTGGCAGATTTTTTTAGGGAGCCGCATGCTCTGATGATATCAAAAGAAAAAGTTTTTGTCATTTTGCAGAAGCTTTTCCGCTGTGGGTGGAAGATAAGATAAATCCTCCGAACAGCTCCCGCATCTCGGCGGAGCTGCGGTACATGCATTCCGGATGCCACTGGACGCCAATGGCAAAGGGGTGGGAAGGCATTTCAACGGCCTCGACCGTCTGGTCGGAAGCTGTCGCGGACACGGCCAGATTCTTCCCGATCCGGTCCAGGGTCTGATGGTGGTAGCTGTTCACATATAAAAGGCTTCCTACATATTTTTTGAGCTGTGTCCCCTGCTTCACATGGATCTTGTGACTGACCTCGTTCCGTGTATCGGACTGCTGCATGTGGTCGAGATGCTTTCCGGGCTGCAGGGAGATGTCCTGGAAGATCGTGCCCCCGCAGGCCACGTTGAATACCTGCATCCCGCGGCAGATAGAAAATACCGGTTTATTGGTCTTCAGGACTTCTTTCATGAGCCGGATCTGGAAGAGATCCAGAGAAATATTGGTCTGCCCGTTTCCTTTTTGAGGCTCTTGTCCGAACAGCAGAGGCGTGATGTCATTTCCACCGCAGAACAGGAAGCCGTCGCAGAGGCTGACATATTCATTTAAGACCGGGCCGGAGCGGATGAGGGGCAGGATCAGGGGGATACCGCCGGAATACCGGACGGACTGGATGTAAGCATTGGTCACAAACTGTTTGTTTTCAATAAAGCCGCAGACGATCACGCCGATTTTAGGTTTCATAAGGTCTCCTTTTTGTGGTATACTGGTTGATAGAATTATTTTGTATTTCAGCGTATGTAGTTTTTGAAAAAAATATACGCAGGGTTCGGAACAAGTACGTTGTATCTGGTTCGAAATTTCACAGATACGATATTTTTACGTTTGGCGGCATAAAATAAAGGAAGGCGGCTGGAACGATGTTTAGGCAATTAATAATGAAATTTTGCGCATTCTGGTTCCGGCTTGTCCGGGTCAGGATAGAAACAGGAAAGGAAGCAGGAGGATGATGAAAAGGTTGATTGATCTGCACTGTGATACGATCAGTGAGCTGCAGAAAAGGGGTGATGAAGAAACCCTGTTAGAAAATCAGTTGTGTGTACATATGGAAGCACTGAAACGTGCCGGAACTATGGTTCAGTTTTTCGCGTGCTTTGCGGATGGAAAGGAATATGAGGACGGGAAGCCTGTCTGGAACGGCAGACACCGGCAGATCGGGCCGGAAGCATGGGACCGGGCATACAAGGCGGTGCTGGATATGATCCGGCGGATCCGTAAGGAAGAGCAGGAAGGGCTTGTGGTTGTCGAAAGCTATGATGAGATCCTGGAAAATGACAGGCAGCATCGGATCACCGCAGTTGCCACGGTGGAAGAGGGCGGTGTGTTAAACGAGAAGCAGGAGCGGCTGGAGGAGCTGTACCGGCTGGGAATCCGCCTGATCACGCTGACATGGAATTATGAGAACTGCCTGGGGTATCCCAACAGCCGGGACGGTGAGGTGATGAACCGGGGATTGAAAGCATTTGGCCTGGAAATAGTGGAGCGGATGAATGCGCTGGGGATGCTGGTGGATGTCTCCCACCTGTCGGACGGGGGATTCTGGGACTGCATCCGGGTCAGCAGGGCTCCGATCATAGCATCGCATTCCAATGCCCGCGCTCTGTGCGGCGTCCCCCGGAATCTGACGGATGATATGCTGAGGGCATTGGCGGAAAAAGGGGGCGCGGCAGGACTGAATTTTTATCCCGTATTTCTGCGGGAGGAGGTTTCGGAGGTTACGGTACAGGACATTGCCAGACATGCGGCCCATATGATCGCGGCGGCAGGGGAGGATCTGCCTGCCATTGGAACGGATTTTGACGGGTTTGTGTGCAGGGATGTAACAGGATATATTTCCGGGCCGGGAGAGATGGAGAGAGTCTGGGAAGCCATGAAACAGCAGGGGATCACGGAGCGGCAGCTGGATAAGATCTGGTTCGGGAACGCGCTCAGGGTTCTGAAAGCAGTAATCTGAAAATACGAAAAAGCTACCCGAACCGGCAGCTTTTTCATGATAGATTGTTTTATTTTTCCACTTCCTGCATCTTCATTGCGCGGACCTTCAGCGGAAGTCCGAACAGATTGATAAATCCGTCTGCGTCGTGGTGGTCATACAGGTCGCCGGTGGTAAAGCTTGCAAGGGATTCGCTGTATAAGGAATAGGGGGAGGTCTCGCCTGCCTTGATGATGTTGCCCTTGTACAGCTTGAACTTCACTTCTCCGGTCACATATTGCTGTGTCACGTCAACGAATGCCTGGATCGCTTCCCGCAGAGGGGTAAACCACTTTCCCTCGTATACGATCTGCGCGAACTTATTTCCCAGATCCTTCTTCGCTTCATAGGTTGCGCGGTCAAGCACCAGCTCTTCCAGCTGCTGATGCGCTTCCATAAGGATAGTTCCGCCGGGTGTCTCATAGACGCCCCGGGACTTCATGCCTACTACACGGTTTTCCACGATATCCACGATTCCGATGCCGTGCTTTCCGCCCAGGGCATTCAGCTCGGTGATGATCTCGGAGACCTTCATTTCTTTTCCGTTCAGGCTCTTCGGAACACCTGCTTCAAAGGCCATGGTCACATATTCGCCTTCATCCGGAGCTTTTTCCGGGGATACGCCGAGGACAAGCAGGTCATCGTAATTGGGTTCATTTGCCGGGTCTTCCAGTTCCAGTCCTTCGTGGCTGATGTGCCACAGGTTGCGGTCACGGCTGTAGCTGTGCTTCGCGTCAAAGGGAAGGTCGATCCCGTGCTGCCTGCAGTATTCGATCTCGTCTTCCCGGGACTGCATGGTCCATACGTCGGTCATACGCCAGGGAGCGATGATCTTGAGATCCGGAGCCAGTGCCTTGATCCCCAGTTCAAAACGGATCTGGTCATTTCCTTTGCCGGTGGCACCGTGGCAGATGGCGGACGCGTTTTCCTTGCGCGCGATCTCTACCAGACGCTTTGCAATGACCGGGCGGGCCATAGAGGTTCCCAGCAGATATTTATTTTCGTAAACAGCGCCTGCCTTAACACAGGGCATGATGTACTCGTCGCAGAATTCGTCAATGATATTTTCGATATATAATTTGGACGCGCCGGACAGCTTCGCGCGCTCTTCCAGTCCGTCCAGTTCCTCTCCCTGCCCGCAGTCGATACAGCAGCAGATGACCTCATAATCGAAGTTTTCCTTTAACCAAGGGATGATCGCGGTGGTGTCAAGACCTCCGGAATACGCCAGTACCACTTTTTCTTTGCTCATGTTGATTGCCTCCTGATCCTTTTTATCGTTTAAGCGAATTTTGGGCTACATGCCATACTCCGGCCGATCACCACGATTGATTGGCCGGGAGGATGCACATAAAACCTGTAACAATTTTTGATAACATCCAATACTATACACCACGAATTATAATTATGCAAGAGAAAATGTAATAAAAATGAAAATATACATAATTTGTGTAAGATGATGAATAAATATACGTCATATACAATAAAAATGCATAAAATAAAACTTCAGACCAGTGAATGAGATTCTAGCTGGAAAGCGTGAAAACGCTTGACATTTTTATCTTGACATGTGTATAATGAAAACGCAAAAGAAATGGACGTAGTCCTGCTTAGTGGACGACTCAAAATAGGTGTTTCCCTACCAAGTGGGACAGAAATAGCCGCTGAAAAGCGGCTATTTTCAAAGGAGATAGAAGATTTAAAATGTATGTATTACAATAAACGATAGAAAGGGGCATTTTCGATGGAAGAAACATCGGAAAATAGACCAAAAAAACCTATATGCATCGCCTTGCTGGCCCATGTGGACGCAGGGAAGACGACCCTGTCAGAGGGGCTTCTTTATACAAGCGGAGCCATACGGAAGCTGGGGCGGGTAGACAATAAGAACGCGTTTTTGGATACCTTCGAGCTGGAACGGGAAAGAGGGATCACGATCTTCTCCAAGCAGGCGGTCTTTCCGGTGGAGAATCTGGAGGTGACGTTGCTGGACACCCCGGGGCATGTGGATTTTTCCGCGGAGATGGAACGTACCCTGCAGGTATTGGACGCGGCGGTTCTGGTGGTCAGCGGGGCGGATGGCGTACAGGGCCACACGGAGACCTTGTGGCACCTGCTTTCCAGATACCAGGTGCCGGTCTTTTTGTTTGTCAATAAGATGGATCAGGAAGGAACAGACGCCGCGAAGCTGATGGAGGAGCTGAAAAAGAGGCTGGATGAAAACTGTGTGGATTTCAGCGGCTGCCCGGAAGCATTTTTTGAAAATATCGCCATGTGTGATGAATCGGTACTGGATGCGTTTCTGGAAACCGGAACCGTATCCGACAGGGAGATTCGGAAGCTGATCTTAGAAAGAAAATTATTTCCCTGCTTTTTTGGCTCCGCATTGAAGCTGTCCGGGGTGGAGGCATTTTTAAAAGCACTTTCTCGATATGCTCCCATCCGGTCTTATCCGGAAGCGTTCGGCGCAAAGGTTTATAAAATATCCAGGGATGACCAGGGAAACCGCCTGACTTACCTGAAAGTTACGGGAGGCAGGCTGCGGGTGAAGGATTTGCTGACCAACCGGAGAATGGCAGGGGCAGACGCTTCCGGCGAGGAAAAGAATGCGAAGAGGGCGAAAGAAGCGCGTCCGGAGATCCACGGCTCAGAGGGCGAAAAAGACATCTGGGAGGAAAAGGTGAACCAGATCCGCATCTATTCCGGCGCGAAGTTTGAGACTGCAGAGGAGGTCCGTGCGGGAACGGTCTGCGCCGTGACCGGGCTGACGAAAACATTTCCCGGGGAGGGCTTAGGGATCGAGGCGGAGTCGGGAATGCCTGTTCTGGAGCCGGTTTTGACCTACCAGATCCAGCTTCCGCCAGACTGCGACGTTCCTGTGATGCTGAGACATCTCCGGCAGCTGGAAGAAGAGGAGCCTCTGCTGCACATCGTATGGAATGAAGCTCTGGGAGAGATCCATGCCCAGCTTATGGGGGAAGTGCAGATTGAGATCTTGAAGCGCCTGATCCTGGAACGGTTCCATGTATCGGTGGAATTTGGGGCGGGAAACATTGTATACAAAGAAACAATCTCAGATACGGCGGAAGGCGTGGGGCATTTTGAACCGCTGCGGCACTATGCGGAGGTGCATCTGCTGCTGGAATCGGGAGAGCCGGGGAGCGGCCTGCAGTTCACATCTGCCTGCAGCGAGGATGTGCTGGATCGGAACTGGCAGCGGCTGATCCTGACCCATCTGGAAGAAAAGGAACATGTGGGCGTGCTGACCGGCTCGGCCATCACGGATATACGGATCACATTGGCGTCCGGACGGGCTCATTTAAAGCATACGGAGGGCGGGGATTTCCGCCAGGCCACTTACCGGGCGGTGCGGCAGGGACTCAAAAAGGCACAGAGCATTTTACTGGAGCCGTATTACGATTACCGGCTGGAGGTGCCCCGGGATACGGTGGGACGTGCCCTGTCGGATCTTCAGCGGATGCATGGAACCTTCGGCACGCCGGAGCAGGATGGGGATACGGCGGTCCTGGAGGGTGCGGTTCCGGTCGTGAATATGCGGGATTACCAGACCGAGCTGGCCGCCTATACGAAGGGCAGAGGAAGATTGTCCTGCAGTTTGAAAGGATATTTGCCCTGCCACAATGCGGAAGAGGTGATCGAGAATATCGGATACGATCCGGAGCGGGATCTGGAAAATCCGACAGGCTCCGTCTTTTGTGCTCATGGAGCTGGATTTGTGGTACCATGGGACCAGGTGGAGGAGCATATGCATCTGGAGAGCGTACTGCAGAAAAAAGAAGCGCCCGAAGGAGCGCAGGTGGAGGTGGTTCCCAGACGGCAGCCGGTGAGGGAGTATACTCTGTCCCTGGAGGAGGAGAGGGAGCTGGACCGGATGGCCGAGGCTTCCAGGAGAAGGGCGGCGCAGGCACAGAAAAAAGTTTCTTATGCCGGAAAAACATTTACCTGTTCGAAAACAAATGCGCCGGGAACGCAAAGAGACAGGACGGCGGAGAAGAAATCGGAGAAACGAAAAGAATATCTGCTGGTTGACGGATACAATATTATTTTTGCGTGGGAAGAGCTTCGGGAGCTTGCGGAAATCAACATCGACGGGGCCAGAGGAAAGCTGATGGACATCCTGTCCAATTACCAGGGGATAAAAAAATGTACGGTGATCCTAGTGTTTGACGCCTATAAGCTGGAAGGATTTCAGGGAGAGGTCCAGCGGTACCATAATATTTATGTGGTCTATACGAAGGAAGCGGAGACCGCGGATCAGTATATCGAGAAGACGGCCCATGAGATCGGGAGAAAATATCATGTGACGGTTGCTACCTCGGACGGCACGGAGCAGGTGATCATCCGGGGACAGGGATGCAGCCTTCTTTCCGCCAAGGAGCTGCGGGAAGAGGTGGAGTTTGTGAACCGGGAGCTTCGGAAAGAGTACTTAAACCGGCCGGGGCATGACAGAAATTATCTGTTTGACTGGCTGGATGAGGGGACTGCCAGGAAGATGGAAGAGGTCCGGCTTGGAAAAAAGGAGACATAAAGCGAGAATAAGGAATCGCGCGGCTTGCCCATAGGCGAAGAGGAGGATGATTATGAAGGTACTGGTAGTGGTAGACATGCAGAAAGATTTTATTGACGGCGCGCTGGGAACGCCGGAGGCGGTGGGGATCGTGCCCCGGGTGATCCAAAAGATCCGGGAGTTTGACGGATTGGTGATCGCCACTAGGGACACCCACGAGGAGGATTACCTGGATACCCAGGAGGGGAAAAAGCTCCCGGTCAGACACTGCATCCGGGGGACAGACGGGTGGGAGATCCACCCGGAGATTCAGATGCTGCTTACGGAAGAACCCATTGACAAGCCTACCTTTGGAAGTGCGGAGCTGGGACAGATGCTGAAAGCACGTCAGGATACCGGGGAGACTATAGAGGATATTACTCTGATCGGGCTGTGTACGGATATCTGTGTGATCTCCAATGCACTGCTTTTGAAGGCTTATCTGCCGGAGACACAGGTTTCTGTGGATGCTTCCTGCTGCGCCGGAGTGACGCGGGAGAGCCATGAGCAGGCGCTGAATGCCATGAAAATGTGTCAGGTGGAAATTGTCTGAAGAAGCAGGCAGGCTTGATTGCTTCTTCAAAATAAATGCTGAAGACGGAACTTCTATATTGAAAGAGAGAATGAACAGGAGAGAAACAAATGGAAAATTTTAATTATTACACACCTACAAAAGTGGTATTCGGAAAAGAAACGGAGCAGCAGACCGGACAGCTCGTGAGGGAATGCGGATGCCGGAAGGTGCTGGTCCACTACGGAAGCGGCAGCGTGAAAAAAAGTGGTCTGCTGGATCGGATCTGCAGGTCTCTGGATGAGACGGGGGTGGATTATGTGACTCTGGGAGGCGTGGTCCCCAATCCCAGGCTTTCCCTTGTCTATGAGGGGATCGGTCTGTGCCGAAAGGAAAACGTAGACTTTATCCTTGCGGTGGGCGGGGGCAGCGTCATTGACTCTGCGAAGGCCATCGGGTACGGTATGGCAAATGAAGGAGACGTGTGGGATTTTTATGCCAAGAAACGGATGCCGCAGGGATGCCTGCCTCTCGGCGTGGTCCTGACCATTGCCGCGGCCGGTTCCGAGATGAGCAATTCCTCCGTCATTACAAAGGAAGAGGGATGGGTCAAACGGGGCTGCAACAGTGATTTCGCGCGGCCGAGGTTTGCGGTCATGAACCCGGAGCTGACCATGACGCTGCCGGCTTACCAGACCGAAAGCGGCTGTGTGGATATCATGATGCATACCATGGAGCGTTATCTGAATCAGTCGGAGAACATGGAGCTCACAGATGGGATCAGCGAATGCCTGATCCGTACGGTCATGAAGAATGCCAGGATCCTGCTGGAAGATCCACGGAATTACGAAGCGAGAGCGGAAGTGATGTGGGCGGGAAGCCTGTCCCACAATGGACTGACCGGCTGCGGCACGGATGGAGGAGACTGGGCTTCCCACCAGCTGGAGCATGAGCTGGGCGGCATGTATGACGTGGCTCACGGAGCAGGTCTGGCTGCCGTATGGGGGAGTTGGGCAAGATACGTGATGAACGCAAGGCCGGACCGGTTCGCGCGGTTCGCGGTGCGGGTGATGGGCGTAAAAGACACCGGAGATGCGATGGAGACTGCGGAAAAGGGCGTTCAGGCGATGGAGGAATTTTATCGTTCCATACAGATGCCCACCAGCCTGAGAGAGCTTGGGGTGGATCCTGCGGAAGAAGAGCTGCGGGAGATGGCAAGAAAATGCAGCTTCGACGGCGGCAGGACCATCGGCTGTGTGAAGAAGCTGAATCAGGAGGATATCTACCGAATCTATCAAAACGCGCGGTAGGCGGTTCGGTACAGGGGTGTATATTTCCTGTGCCGTCTATCAAAGATACCAGCTGCATGGTTGGAAAAAATAGAGGAACCATTGGAGAAATCATGGACAGAAAAGAAATCTTACGGCAAAAGAAACGGATCGTGATCAAGGTAGGCACCACGACGATCACGTATGAAGAAACGGGAAACATCAATCTGGAGAAGCTGGAAAAATTTGTGCGGATCCTGATCAACCTGAGGAACAAGGGGAAGGAAGTGATCGTCGTCTCTTCCGGCGCGGTGGGAGTCGGCAGGGCGGCTCTGGGGCTTGACAAGCGGCCGGATACGGAGGCGGCCAAGCAGGCCTGCGCGGCGGTGGGCCAGGCCAGGCTGATGATGATCTATGAAAAGCTGTTTAATGAATACAGCCAGCTTACGGCACAGGTCCTGCTGACGAAGGAATCGGTCACCAATGAGGAATGCCGCAAAAACGCGAAGCGTACCTTTGACGAGCTGTTCCGCATGAATGTGGTACCTATCGTCAATGAGAATGACGCCATTTCCGTGGATGAGCTGGCGTATGGAAACTTCGGGGATAACGATACGCTGGCGGCGAATGTGGCGGAGCTTGTGAAGGCGGACCTGCTGATCCTGATGTCGGATATCGAGGGGCTGTATACGGACGATCCGAGGCAGAATCCCCATGCCCGCTTTATCCATACCGTAGTGAAGATTGATGAAAAGCTGGAGAATATGGCCAAGGGCTCTTCCAGCGATTTCGGGACCGGAGGGATGTCTACCAAGGTCAACGCGGCCAAGATCGTGACCGGTTCCGGGGCGGATATGGTGATCGCCAGCGGGGACAATATATATGCCATCAATGATATTATGGCGGGAAAAAAGATCGGAACCTTATTTTTGTCGAGGGAGCATGGAAAAGCCGTGGAGGATGAGCTGTCACCGGAGCGGCCGCAGTTTCGGCGGAAGTCGAAGAAGGCCCGTAAAGCGGAAAACCAGAGCGGGCCGGAGATAAAAGATTTCTGAAAGCAAAATAGAGGATTCGACCGGCAAGGGAAATGAGAGCTTTTGACGGTCGAATCATAGATCAGGAACTGCCGTAAAATACCCAGCACAATCAGAACAGGTGATTTTGTGACAGTCTGGGAATATAAGAAAGGAAGGATGCAGAAAATGGAAAGCTATATTCAGACACTGGGAATTCGCGCGAAGGATGCCTCACGGCTCTGCGCGAAGCTGGGGACAAAGGAAAAGAACAGAGGACTCCTGGCGGTGGCCGGGGAGCTGTGTGCCAGGAGCACATATCTTTTGGAAGAAAATGAAAAGGACTTAAGGGCAGCGGAAGAAAAAGGGGTGAAGCAGTCCCTGATCGACCGTCTCAGACTGACCGAAGAGCGGATCCGGGACATGGCCGAGGGGCTGAAACAGGTTGCGGCGCTGGAGGATCCCATCGGGGAGGTTTTAAGCATGAAGAACCGTCCAAACGGCCTGCGGATCGGCAAGAGGCGGGTGCCTCTGGGGGTGGTGGGCATCATCTATGAATCCCGTCCCAATGTGACAGCAGACGCCTTCGGTCTCTGCTTCAAGACCGGAAACGCTGTGATCCTGCGGGGCGGAAGCGATGCCATCCATTCCAACCTGGCGATCACGGAGGTCATCAGGGCGGGCCTTAAAAAGGAAAATCTGCCCCAGGATGCCATTCTTCTGGTGGAGGACACCAGCAGGGCAACGGTGGGGGAGATGATGAAGCTGCATGGCTACATCGACGTTCTGATCCCACGGGGCGGTGCCGGACTGATCGCAAATGTGGTGGAGAACAGCACCGTGCCGGTGATCGAGACGGGCACAGGGAACTGCCATATTTTTGTAGATGCCAGTGCGGATATCGACAGGGCGGCGGATATCATTGAAAATGCAAAGACCCAGCGCATGGGCGTGTGCAACGCCTGCGAATCCCTGGTGATCCATGAGGCTGCCGCGAAGGAGGCGCTGCCTCTGATCGCAGAACGGCTGAGAGCGCGCCAGGTAGAGATCCGAGGAGATGAACGGGCCAGGGCGATCGTGCCGGAGATCCTTCCGGCATCGGAAGAGGACTGGGGAACCGAGTATCTGGACGCTGTGATCTCCGTGAAGATCGTAGATTCCGCAGAAGAAGCGATCGCTCATATTAACCGCTACAATACCGGGCATTCCGAGTCCATCCTCACAAAGGATTATGACAACGCATTGAAATTCCTGGATGAGGTGGATGCGGCCGCAGTCTATGTGAACGCCTCCACACGGTTTACGGACGGATTCGAGTTTGGCTTCGGCGCGGAGATCGGGATCAGTACGCAGAAGCTTCACGCAAGAGGACCTATGGGGCTGGAAGCACTCACGTCCACGAAATATATGATCTTTGGAAACGGACAGATCCGGGAGTAAGGGATGTCATTCCAATTCCTTTACAAGGAGAGCCTGGCCCTTGGACAGCAGGTTTCGGATCAGAAAATCCGCATGTTCTTCTTTGTTTAAATATGGCACGATAACATTTGCGGAAGGAATCAGCAAATTCCAGATTAAAAAAATTGAATTATACAGATATTGAAGGGACTGTCGAAAAATGGCTTTTCTACACAATATCTTGCTGCGATATCCAATCAGTCACAGCATATATTGTGGGGAACCAGTCATTTTCCGGCAGCTCTTTTTTTCGCGTTTGTATTCGTGAGATGTATATCCCTGCATATTCTGCACAGAATATATGAAATAAACATAAAATCGATCGTTTGCGAGAAAAGGGGAAAAGCTATGGAGAATGAAAATTCGGCTATGGAACCATTTGATATGAAGGATAAGCTGGGGTATATGTTTGGAGATTTCGGAAATGATTTTACCTTCATCCTGTCCTCCTCCTTTATGCTGAAATTCTACACGGATGTGATGGGAGTGCCTGCCGCGGTGGTAGGGCTCCTGATGATGGCCGCCCGTTTTGTGGATGCGGTGACGGATGTGACCATGGGGCAGATCGTGGACCGCTCCAGACCGACAAAAGACGGCAAGTTCAAGCCGTGGATCAAACGGATGTGCGGGCCGGTGGCGATCTCGTCCTTTTTGATCTATCAGTCTGCGTTTGCGGATATGTCCTATGGATTCCGGATTGTATGGATGGTCATTACCTATATTTTATGGGGATCTATTTTCTATACATCTATCAATATTCCTTATGGATCCATGGCTTCGGCCATTTCCGCGGATCCGAAGCAACGCGCGGAGCTTTCCACCTGGCGGACCATCGGCGCTACGCTTGCAGGGCTGGTGATCGGTGTGGGGACTCCTGTAGCGGCTTATGTGGTGGTGGACGGCAAGACGGTTCTTTCTGGCCCCAGGATGACCGGCATCGCCGGAGTATTCAGCATTCTGGCGATTGTCTGTTATCTGCTCTGCTTTCGTCTTGTGAGGGAACGGATTCCGGTGGAGGCCAATAACCAGAAGCTGAAGATCGGAAAAATGTTAAAAAACCTGGCCATGAACAGGGCATTGCTGGGGATCATCGCGGCAGCCATATTGCTGCTGCTGGGAATGCTGGGCATGCAGGGGATGGCAGGCTATGTGTTTCCGAATTACTATGGCTCCGCAGCCGCCCAGTCTTTGTCTGCCATGACAGGAAGTATTGTGATGCTGGTGATCTGCGCGCCTCTTGCCGCCAGACTGTCCGCAAGATTCGGCAAAAAAGAGCTTTCGGTGGTTTCCTGCGCGTTCGGGTCGGCGGTGTATCTGCTCTGCCTGCTGATCAAGCCGCAGAATCCGTATATATATGTGGGATTTTATACATTGGCTTATATAGGGCTTGGATTCTTTAATACGGTGATCTGGGCCATGATCACGGATGTGATTGATGATGCGGAGATTAAAAACGGGGTGCGGGAGGACGGCACGATTTATTCGGTGTATTCCTTTGCAAGAAAGCTGGGACAGGCATTTTCCTCCGGCATGATCGGGGGGCTTCTGAGCCTGATCGGCTACACCCAGGCGACAGCCTTTGACCCGGAGATCACGTCAGGGATTTTTAACCTGTCCTGTATCATTCCGGCCGTTGGGCTGGGCGCGGTGTCTTTGGCCCTGCTGTTTATCTATCCGCTGAATAAGGCACGGGTGGAGGCGAATGTGGCGGAGCTGGCGCGGAGGCGCGGGAAACCTACAATTTGATTTATCAGTATTTAGTATATGTATAGAAAGATTAAGCATTTTCTGGAATCATGGAAAGAGAGCAAACACCGTAATCCTTTGATTTTACTTTGCTGCAGCCGCATATCAAAGACAGTACGATACAAAAATGCTCTATGCAGTCCTGCTGAGCGCTGCGGTTTTTGTGAGGAGTCCTGCGGCATTCAGGCTGAAATAAGGGACGGACAGATAGCGGAAAAGACTTTTTGAGACGAATTTATACTTGTAGGATTCCATGGGAAGTGATATGATGTTTGATGGCAGCATTATTTTCAGAGCGGGATTGCTGCCATGAAGAAAAATCAGAAAGGAAACAACGATAACGTGACCTATAAAGAAGCAAGGGTATATTTGGACGAGGTGTCGAAATACGGAAGTGTACTTGGCTTGGATACGGTTCGGGAGCTTTTGCGTGAGCTGGGGGATCCCCAGAAGGATCTGAGGTTCATCCATGTGGCGGGAACGAACGGAAAAGGGTCTGTGCTTGCATTTATTTCTACGATTCTGAGTGAAGCGGGCATCCGGACCGGAAGATATATTTCACCGACCGTGGTTTCGTATCTGGAGCGGATCCAGATCAATGGGAAATGGATTCCGGAGGAGGAATTTGCAGAACTGGTTGAAGAAATTCAGAAAGCTATTGTGCGTATGGAGGCAAAGGGGTTTCATAGCCCTACTGTTTTTGAGATTGAGACCGCAATAGCTTTTTTATATTTCCGAAAAAAACAATGCGGGATCGTGGTATTGGAGACCGGGCTGGGCGGGAAGGAGGATGCCACCAACATCGTAGAGCATACGTTGGTTTCTGTCTTTACCCCAATCAGCCGGGATCACATGGGCTTTTTGGGGGATACGCCGGAAGCGATCGCAGAGCACAAGGCGGGCATCATCAAACCAGGCTGTATTGTGGTATCCGCACCCCAGGAGCCGGAGGTCAGAAGCGTGTTGGAAAGGCGCGCGGCAGAACAGGGCTGTGAGATCCGGTTTGCAAAGCCGGAGGATGCCATGGTCACACAGGAGGATTACCGGGGACAGACATTTTCTTACGGGGGGATGAAGGATCTGAAGACGCGGCTGGCGGGAACCTGTCAGATCATCAATGGGATGACTGCATGGGAGGCTGTCCGGGCGGCGGAAGATGCTGCGTGGATTCAGATCCGGGAGGAGGAGATACGCAGGGGCTTTGAGAAAACCCGTTGGCCGGGAAGGTTTACCTGTCTGAGGGAAGCGCCGGTGTTTTTAGTAGACGGGGCACATAATGCAGACGGGGCCCGCTGGCTTAAGGCCTCTTTGGAACGCTATTTTCCAGGGCGGAGACTGTTTCTCATTATGGGAGTATTCCGGGATAAGGAATATGAACGAATTGCGCAGATCATGGCTCCTCTGGCAGAACGGATCTATACGGTCAACCTGCCGGATGAAAAGCGAAGCCTGTCTGCGGAGAAATTGAAAAAGGCGGCGGAGATTTATTGTAAGGGAACGGTTCTGGCAATGGACGGGATTGACCGGGCAGTAGAGGAAGCCATGCGGGACGCGGGGGAGAGGGATGTGATTCTGGCCTTTGGGTCACTGTCCTATCTGGGCAGAGTCATGGAAGTAGTGCAAAAAAAGACCGCCGGATGATGAGGACAGGCAGATTTTATTCGGAAACTGCTGTGAATAGTCAATGCATGCGAAGGAATGAAACAGAGAGGTAGGGAACATGATAGATCAGGAGAAGGTAAAACAGGCAGTTCGTCTGTTTTTGGAAGGGATCGGAGAGAATCCTGAGCGGGAGGGGTTGATAGAGACACCGGACCGGATCGCCAGGATGTGTGAGGAAATCTACGGAGGGCTGGAAGAGACGGCAGAAACACATCTCCGGAAAACATTTCGGGCCGAGGAGCGGGGGATGGTGCTGGAGAAGGACATTGTATTTTACTCTACCTGCGAGCACCACCTGCTGCCGTTTTTCGGGAAAGCCCATATCGCCTATATCCCGGACGGGAGGGTGGTGGGCTTGAGCAAGCTGGCCAGGACTGTGGAGGTCTATGCAAGGAGACCCCAGATTCAGGAGCAGCTGACCGGGCAGATCGCAGATGCATTGACGCGGGAGCTCTGCCCCAAAGGGGCTATGGTGATGGTTGAGGCAGAGCATATGTGCATGACCATGCGGGGGATCAAAAAGCCGGGAAGCCGGACCGTGACGGCAGCAAAACGGGGGTGCTTTTTGGAGGATCCGGAATTGGTACATACGTTTTACGCAATGCTCGGGCAGGGACGGTAGAGATGGAAGTAAGGAACTGTGAGCCTGAATAGAAAAGAAGGGAGCGGCAGTATGAAGGCGATTGAGGAAATCCGAAATCATCCGCTGTATGTGGAATCTTATAAAAAATTAGAGCATGCAGAACAGGAACGGATCTTTTGCTGTCACCAGATGGAGCATCTGCTGGATGTGGCGCGGATCGCATACATCAAAAGCCTGGAGCAGAAGCTGGAGATCCGCAAGGAAGTCATCTATGCGGCCGCGCTTCTGCATGACATCGGAAAATACCGGCAGTATACAGAAGGCATCCCCCATGAAAAGGCATCTGCTGAGATTGCGGAGGTTATTCTGAACGAGCTCTCGGAGGAATTCTTTTCGGAAACAGAAAAAGCTTCCATACTCCGGGCCATCCTGGGGCACCGCAGGCCGCGGGAGGATATGGAGGCGCTGGAAAGACTGATCTATACCAGCGACAAGCAGTCCCGGAATTGTTTTGCATGTAAG
Source organism: Lachnospiraceae bacterium (assembly GCA_009911175.1). Next base: position 80,736 of record QXWX01000014.1, read on the forward strand.
GTGCAGGAAGAATGTGACTGGGATGTGGGGAAGAAGAATATTGTGCTGGAAATTTAAAAACTGGCGGAAAAAACTGAAATTTGACATCACAGGAAAGGCAAAAGGAGAACAGAATGCAGATTGGCGGAAAAGTATTTGACATTGGACACAGGACTTACATTATGGGGATTCTGAATGTGACCCCGGATTCTTTTTCGGACGGAGGCCGTTTTCAGGATATGGACGCGGCGCTGCGGCATGCACAGGAGATGATCCGGAATGGGGCGGATATCCTGGATGTGGGCGGAGAATCTACACGCCCGGGGCATGTGTTGGTTTCAGAGGAGGAAGAGATCCGGCGGGTTGTGCCTGTGATCCGCGGCTTAAAAGAACAGCTTGACATCCCCGTATCGATTGATACTTATAAAAGCAAAGTGGCTCGGGCCGCGCTGGATGCCGGGGCGGATCTGGTCAACGACATCTGGGGACTGAAATATGACCGGGAGCTGGCCGGTGTGATCGCGGAATACGGCGTGCCCTGCTGTCTGACGCATAACCGGGAGAAGGCAGAGTACAAAGACTTTATCCCGGAGGTGCTTAACGACCTGAGGGAATCTCTGCGGCTGGCAGAGGCGGCAGGTATTTCCCGGGAACAGATCATCCTGGATCCGGGCATCGGCTTTGGAAAAACCTATGAAATGAATCTGGAAATGCTGAAGCATCTGGAGGAATTGAACAGCCTTGGATACCCCATACTGCTGGGAACATCCAGAAAGTCTGTCATCGGACTGACCCTGGACCTTCCGGCAGACCAGAGAGAAGAGGGGACTCTGGTGACGACAGTGCTGGGGATTAGGAGCGGCTGTTCTTTTGTGAGAGTCCACGATGTAAAGGCGAACGTCCGCGCGGCTAAAATGACAGAGGCAATCCTGCGGGAGCATGATTTACGTGGATGATCTTCCATGAATCAACAGGACAGGCGGATATACCGCATATCTATCTGGCGTTTTCAGCGAGGGGAAGAAAATCCCACGTAGTTTATTATGTTTTATGACTGCTTCGGCGAATGGGGAGGAATTATGGATAAAATCAAGATAGAAAATCTGGAAATATTTGCAAAGCATGGTGTGTTTCCAGAGGAAAATAAACTGGGGCAGAAGTTTCTTGTATCAGCAGACCTGTATACGGATACCCGGAAAGCAGGAAAGACGGATGCTCTGGACGCGTCTGTTGACTATGGAGAAATCTGCCATTTTATAGAGACATTTATGAAAGAGCATACCTTTTCATTGATCGAGCGCATAGCGGAGAATCTTGCGGAGGAGCTGCTCCTTCATATTCCGGGGCTGGAAAAGGTAGGGCTGGAAGTGAAAAAGCCCTGGGCGCCCATCGGGCTTCCGCTGGAATCCGTATCCGTGGAAATCCTGCGGCAGTGGCATACGGTATATATCGCCCTCGGTTCCAATATGGGAGACAGGAAGGCATATCTGGATCAGGCAGTGCGGGCGTTGGATTCTTTGGCAAAGCATCCTGTGAAAGATGACCGGGGAGGTATTCTTTCGGCCGGGGCTGTGGAACGAGTATCCGGCTATTATGAGACTCTGCCCTATGGGATGACGGAGCAGGAGGATTTTCTGAATGCATGTCTCAGGCTGCGCACACTGATGACACCCCGGGAATTGCTGGATGAGCTTCACCGGATCGAGCAGGAGGCCGGAAGAAAACGGGTCATACACTGGGGGCCGCGCACACTGGATCTGGATATTATTTTTTACGATGACCTGGTTCTGGAAGCCGAAGACTTATGCATCCCTCATGTGGAGATGCATAAGAGGAAATTTGTACTGGAACCGCTCTGCGAGATCGCGCCGTATCAGCGCCACCCGGTATACAAAAAGACCGTACAGGAAATGCTGGAATTGGTGTCATAATCATGCAGGGTACAGAAATGCTCAAAAAAGCTTTCCGTACCCTGCAGATCAAAGTTATTCTTTCTTTTTACGCATAGAACAACCGGACAGATTCCGCTCACAGGACTTTTCAGAAAAATAGTTCCATAGGCCGGCCAAACCGTGTTCTGTTAAAGCTGCTTCCATATCTGCCGGAAGAGCAAGCTACAATAATTGCAACTGCAAGTTACATGTCACACCCCGACCAATCACCACGCTGATTGGTCGGGAGGATGCACATAAGAGCTGGTATTCAGGCCGTCCATTGCCGTAGGCAATTTAAAATGACGGCCTGAGTTACAGGGCACGCCTGGTCAAGGTGTGACCTGTAACAACTGTAACGCGCTCTTTATCGATCGTTGAATATAGGCTTTACACTCAAAAATCCTTTTGCTATAATGAAAATATCTCATAGACGATATTTTCATATTTATAAAACCAGGGAGGTGATTCTATGCCAAATACAGGTGAGATCATTGAAAGAGCTGTCAATGACTTCCAACGTGTACAGCAACATATGAAACATGCAAAAGAAGAGAATGCCCAAAAAACATATGAAGGTTTAAAGGCTGATTATAAGTCTTTGAAAGCTGTACTGACTTCTTTAGGCGTGAATCTGACAGAGATAGACGTGATAAAAGAGTAACTGTAAATCAGGGTGTAAGGTCATGATCATCAAGGACTTTACACTCTTTTCTGTAAAGGCAGGGACGCAAAATGATGGAGATCTATTACGTGGAAGATGATGAAAATATAGCCGGGAGTGTGAGTGAATTTCTCGGAAAATACGGCTACAGGGTTTCCGTTTTTCCAACGATCGCGGACGCGAAGCAGGCTTTGAAGCAGGCGTGTCCGACCCTGATGCTGGTAGACTGGAACATGCCGGACGGCAATGGGAATCTGCTGGTCCAATGGATCCGCGCAAACTGGAAGGAGCTTCCGATTATGTTTCTTACGGTTCGGGGCGATTCCTGTGATGTGATCTCCGGTTTCCAAAATGGGGCGGATGACTATGTAACCAAGCCCTTTGAACTGGATGTTCTGCTCCTGCGCATCGGCGCTCTGCTGCGCAGGACAGGGGATGTTTCCGGGCAGTACCTGTCCTGTGATTCGATTGCGCTTGACCAGAAGCGAATGCTGGTTTTCTGCGATACGGAGGAAATCTGCCTGAGCCCGCTGGAATATCAGGTGCTTTTCTTTCTGCTCCGGCACAAAGGGAAAACGGTCACCAGAAGGAAATTACTGGAGGAAATCTGGGATATCAACGGAAATTTTGTGAACGACAATACGCTCACCGTGACGATCAAGCGCCTGCGGGAAAAGCTGCGCCAGCCTGTCTGCCTGAAAACGGTCCGGAGCGTGGGATACCGGATGGAGGATTCGAAATGAACAAAAGAAAAAAACAGGGCAGCTGTTCCAAGAAGCGTTCTGCATTTCCAGCACGGAATCTGTTTATACTGACCGGGATCGTATTATCGGTGAGTCTGGCGGCGGCTTCTTTTACCGCATTTCTTCTGACCGGGTACTATAACCGGATGCAGATCCGTACATTGGGCAGTATATGTCAGGGAATCTTGGAAAATCAGCCGGATGCAGAAGGGGCGGTTTTGTCAGCGCTGAGGGAATATCAGGAGAGGCCGGATACTATGACAGATGAAAATATCATTCTGGCATATGGCTATCGGCAGGCAGATTTTTTGCGGCCGGCTCAAAAATATGGAACCTGTTCTGCGGCTGCAGGCTTTCTGGCCGGGGGACTGGTGTTTTTGCTCCCCTATTCGCTTCGGCGCGGGAAGGAGAAGGAAAGGATCCATGCGCTGACGGATTATCTGGAACAGGTCCATACCGGAGACGGAGGCGTCCTTTTTCCGGCTGTGGAAGATGAGTTTTCCCAACTGCAGGATGAGATTTATAAAACGGTAACGGAGCTGCACCAGACAAGGGACGCGGCATGGAAAGCCAAAAATCTTTACGCGGAAAATCTTGATCACATTGCGCATCAGATCAAAACCCCGATCACATCACTTTCTCTGTCAGCACAAATGATGCTTCCAAATCCTTCCCCAAAGCATTTGGAACGGATCCGCCTGCAGCTTTCACGGCTGACACATCTGGCGGATGCTCTGCTTCTCTTATCCCGGATCGATGCCGGCGTACTGCCTTTGGAGCGTACAAAGACGGATGTGTTCACGGTCCTTATGCTGGCCGCCGATCAGCTCCAGGAATTATTTTTAAAGGCAGGTGTCTCTGTCCGGATTCCCGAAATGGAAGAAACCGTGATCTGCGCGGATCTGGAATGGACGATGGAAGCCGTCATAAACCTGATGAAAAACTGCATGGAGCACACCCCGCCCGGAGGAAGTGTCTGCTGTTCCTGTGAGCAGACTCCCCTCTACACACAGATCCGGATCCAAGACAACGGAACGGGATTTGCGGAGGAAGATCTGCCGCACATTTTTGAACGGTTTTACCGGGGAAAAAATGCGAAGGACGGTGGGATCGGTATCGGGCTGGCTCTGGCAAAGGCGATCATTGAGAGTCAGAACGGGACGGTCACGGCTGAAAATCCTGCGGCCGGCGGCGCATGCTTTGAAATCCGATTTTATACCCAGGGGAATTACTTAGAAAATGACTGAACGGCTATTATGGGATGCGCTTTGAGCTGATCTCCGGAGCAGGACCGTCACTGAGCTGTCACTTTATTTTGATATAATAGGTATTGCGCTGAAGCGCAAGCAGGTCATCCATTTTCTAAAGAAAAATGGTGACAAATTACAATAGACAGAAAAGATAAAGGAGGCATTGAAGCTTGGAGATTTTGAAGTGTGAAGATATCAGAAAAGTGTATGGCAGCGGCAGTCATCAGGTGATTGCCCTGGACGGGATTGACCTGTCCGTGGAAAAAGGGGAATTTGTGGCGATCATCGGGGCGTCCGGCTCCGGGAAATCTACGCTGCTCCACATCCTGGGCAGTGTGGACCGGCCGTCCCAGGGGCGGGTCCTGATTGAGGGGACAGATATTTCGACCCTGAACCGGACCGAATCGGCGATCTTTCGCCGCAGAAAGGTGGGGCTGGTGTATCAGTTTTATAATCTGATCCCCACGCTCACCATCCGGAAAAATATCCTGATGCCGCTTCTGCTGGATAAAAGGAAACCGGATCCGAAGCTTTTTGACCGGATCGTAACGACCCTGGGAATCGCCGACAGGCTGGAGGCTCTGCCCAATCAGCTCTCCGGCGGACAGCAGCAGCGGGCGGCCATAGCCAGATCCCTGATCTACCGTCCGGCTCTGCTGCTGGCGGACGAGCCCACCGGGAACCTGGACCGGAAAAATTCCAGGGAGATCCTGGACCTGCTGAAATTGTCCAACCGGAATCTGGAACAGACTATGATACTGATTACCCATGATGAGAAAGCCGCTCTGGAAGCAGACCGGATCGTCACCATAGAGGACGGGCGCATCATCCGGGATGAGAAGAGGTGGTGACAGACGATGTGGAAGGACTATTCAAAAGGATATCTTAAACATAACAGGGCATCCGGTATTTCCGTGATGACGGCGGCTTTTATTTCTGCGCTGCTTTTGTCCCTGCTGTGCAGTCTGTTTTATAACCTGTGGGCCTATGAGGTGGAGCGGGTGAAAGCAGATGTGGGAGACTGGGAAGGACGACTCAACGGAGAGATCAGCGGGGAGGCCCTGGAGCGCATCCAAAATTACGGAAATGTGGAGAGGGCGGTTCTCCGTGAAGGGCCATCTGAGGGACAGGAGGAGATGGTAGAACTTTATTTTAAGGATAAAGGAAGTATCTTTCAGGATATGCCCCGAATTGCGGAACTGGCAGGGCTTTCGGAGAAAAATGTGACCTGCAACTATGAGCTTTTAAACCTGTACCTGATCCGGGATCCAGAAGACCCGGCCCTCCGCTGGGTGTTCCCTTTCTTTCTGGCGGTGGTTCTGTTTGCATGCCTTTCTCTGGTGATGGTCATCCACAATGCCTTTGCGGTGACCATGAATTCCAGGATCCGGCAGTTTGGTATTTTTTCCAGTATTGGAGCAACGCCGGGGCAGATCAGGATTTGCCTTCTGCAGGAGGCTTTTTGGCTCTGCGCATTGCCGATCCCGGCGGGAAATCTGCTGGGCGTTCTGTTCAGCATGGGGATCATGAAATGGACCAACGTGATCCTGGCAGATGTGGAAAGACATCTGGTACTGCCGTTTCAGTATCATCCTCTGATACTGGTCTTATCTATTCTGGTTTCCGCCGTTACTGTATGGATCTCCGCCTGGATCCCTGCATGGAAAATGGGCAGGCTCACCCCTTTGGAGGCCATCAAAAATACCGGCGAGCTGCAGCTGAAAAGGAAGCGCGATTCCCGGATCTTATCCTGTCTCTTCGGGATAGAGGGGGAACTTGCGGGAAATGCGCTGAAAGCACAGAAGAAGGCGATGCGGACCGCGTCTATTTCTCTGACCCTTTCGTTTCTGGCTTTTTCCTTTATGATGTGCTTTTTTGCGATCATGAGGATCAGCCAGAGGGAGACTTATTTTGAAAAGTATCAGGATGCCTGGGATATCATGGCAGAGGTAAAGGATACGGAGATCGATGCGTTTGACGAGTCCGATGCCCTGCAAACGCTTACCGGAGTGCGCGGCAGTGTGACGTACCAGAAGGCAGCGGCCAGACGGATCGTGACAGAAACGGAGCTCAGTGAAGAAATGCGGGCGGCGGGAGGACTGAAAAACGCGTCGGCAGAGTATGTTTCTCACGTCCCGGAGGGATGGCTGGTGAATGCGCCGCTGGTGATCCTGGATGACGACGGATTTTCAGAATATTGCAGACAGATCGGGGTCAAACCCCGGCTGGACGGCGCGGTGATCCTGAATCAGACGCAGGATGCCAGGGATCCCAATTTCCGGGAACGGCGCAGATACCCTTATCTGGCAGGAAACAGGCAGACGACCGTGCTGCGGCCGGCAGAAGCGATAACTCCGGAAAATGGAAATCGACGGGAGTCTGCGGCAGCCGAGCCTGAAGATAGCCGGGAGAGGCAGACAACAGAACCTGCGGAGACGGCGGATAGCCGGGAGAGGCAGGCAACAGAATCTGCGGGGAGTATGAATACCCGGGAGGATGGGACAGCGGAGCTGCCGGTGATCGCATATACCCGGGAAGCGCCTGTTCTGCGGGAGGAATATGGGACTCTGGATTTTTATGAATTGGTGCATTTTATTCCGGTTTCTGTCTGGAAAGAGATCAAAGGGCGGATTGGCAGCCAGGAGGAAAATGTGTGGATCCGCATCCTGGCAGGGGATGAGGTAACGCTGAAAGAGCTGAATGGTGTGGAAGAGGAGGTCTCAAAACTTTTGGGAGGCAGGTATGACATTGAGATCGAAAACCGGATTCAGGACAGGATGGATAATGACAATATGATCCATGGAATGACAATGATACTCAGCGTTTTCTGCATCCTTCTGGCGTTGATCGGGATCGGGAACGTATTTTCCTATACGTTTGGATTTGTATGGCAGAGGAAGCGGGAGTTTGCGCGCCTGCTTTCTGTGGGAATGACTCTGGAGGGGATGAAAAAGGTATTCTGCGCGGAAGCTCTTGCGATTGCCGGGCGGCCGGTGCTGACTGCGCTGCCTGTGAATGCGGCGGCGGTAATCCTTTTTCTGAAGATCAGTTATCTCGATCCGATGACATTCATCCGGGAAGCGCCGCTGATGCCGATAGTCGCGTTTATACTGCTGATCTTTGGCTCTGTCGCTCTGGCATATTTTCTTGGAGCAAGGAAGGTCATGGGGAGCAGCCTGGCAGATTCCCTTCGGGATGATACGATGATGTGAATGATTACGCCGGGCCAATCGTCACTTGATTGGTCCGGCGGATTTGCATCCAGGTTTAAATCCCATGCCTTTTACAGCAGATTTTCAAAGGTATCGTAAAACGTGGGGAAGGATACATCTACACAATGGCTGTCCAGGATTTTGGTATGCCCCTCGGCAGCCAGAGCCGCAATACTGAATGCCATGGCGATTCGGTGGTCAAGAAGTGTGTGGATGGTCGCCCCATGCAGGGAATTGCCGCCCCGGATCACCATGCCGTCGGCAGTGGGGATGGCATCACAGCCCATGGCTTTCAGATTGTCGGTGACGGTTTCGATGCGGTCTGATTCTTTGACCTTCAGTTCTGCCGCATCCCGGATAAAGGTGGTTCCTTCTGACAGAGCTGCCATGACCGCGATGACCGGAATCTCATCGATCAGGGTGGGAATGATCTCTCCCTTGATCGTAATCCCTTGGAGACGGCTTGTGCGTACCAGGATATCTGCAACCGGTTCACCGCCTTCCTTCCGCTGATTCAGAAGCGTGATGTCGCCTCCCATATCCTCGCAGACCGTCAGGATTCCGGCGCGGGTGGGATTGATACCGACATTTTTGATCAGGATCTCGGAATCCGGAACCAGCAGTCCGGCGGCAATAAAATAGGCCGCCGAAGAGATATCTCCGGGCACGGTGATCTTCTGTCCATACAGCTCTTCACAGGGCCGGATCACGGCGGTGGATTTCGGGGTGCCGTCCAGAGCATGAACCGAGCGCAGATCAGCGCCGAATTCCCGCAGCATCAGCTCTGTATGGTTTCGGGACAGGCTGGGTTCGGTCACGGAAGTCTCTCCGTCCGCATAAAGCCCGGCAAGCAGGATGCAGGATTTGACCTGGGCGGAGGCCACCGGGGAATCATAGAGGATCCCGTGAAGCCGGGCCGGAGTAATGTACAGCGGCGCGCAGTCATTTCTCAGGATGCTGGAAATGTTTGCTCCCATCTGCCGCAGAGGCTCAATGATCCGCTTCATGGGACGGGAATTTAAGGATTCATCCCCGGACAGCTTGGAGTCAAAGGGCTGTCCGGCCAGGATCCCGGAGATCAGCCTTGTGGTGGTGCCGCTGTTTCCCACATCCAGAAGATTGTCCGGCGCGGTTAAGCCGTGAAGCCCTTTTCCGTGTATCAGGACGGAATCCCCTTTTTTCTCAATCTCAATTCCCAGCCTGCGGAAGCAGTCCATGGTGGACAGGCAGTCCGCTCCCTGGAGAACATTGTGTACCTCGGTGGTACCCTTTGCGATGGAGCCGAACATGATGCTGCGGTGGGAGATGGATTTGTCCCCAGGTACGGTGACCTCTCCTTTTAACCCCGTGATGTTTGTTAATTCCATAATGTATTGATCCTTTCCTGTTGATCTCTTGGGTAACATATTATACTTCATACACGATATATCGGTGCTTTTTCAGCAATTCCGTAGCTTTGGCCGAGGCGTCTTCATCGTAAAATTCAATCCGCAGAACCCCTTCTTCAAATTCCCGGTTATGGATGATGCCGATATTTTTAATGTTGACCATATTGCTGGCCAGGATGGTAGCGATGGTGGCAATCCCTCCGGCCTCATCAATGATGTCACAGTATACGGCAAACTGCTTCTTGATCGGCCCGGAAGAGCCTTCGGGCATGGAATTGCGGTAATCCCGGGAAGACTCGAAGATGGAATAGAGGGTGTGTTCCGATCCCTGATCCACCGCCTGCTTTGCGTCTGTCAGAGTTTGGATAAATTCCCCCAATATTTGGGAAATATTTCCTCTGTTTTTGAGACAGATCTGCTGCCACATGACAGGAGAAGAGGAGGCAATGCGGGTAATATCCTTGAAACCGCCTGCTGCCAGCATCTTCATCAGTTCTTCCCGGGTATCATGCTCCTTTACAAAATTGACCAGGCTTGCCGCCAGAATATGGGGCAGATGGCTGATGGCGCCGGTCACATAATCGTGCTGCTGATAGTCCAGAATGATGGGCAGCGCTTTCAGAGATTCCACGAAGGCGCGGTATGACTGCACCTGCTCTTCGGAAACCTTTGCGGAGGGTGTCAGGATATAGTAGGCGTTTTCGATCAGATGCGGCTTTGCATTGATGAATCCGCTTTTTTCTGACCCGGCCATGGGATGTCCGCCGATAAAATGCTCTTCCAGCCCCAGGGAAATGACTTTCTCATGGATGGAGTTCTTGACGCTTCCCACGTCCGTCAGGATGCAGTCTGGGCCAAGGACGTTTTTCACCTGGCTTAGATAGGCTGTGTTGCAAGAGACCGGGGCGCACAGGAAGATATAATCGCAGTCCCGAAAATTGTCGTCAATGGAGGAGCAGGAGGTATGGATGATCCCTTCCTGTACGGCCAGGGCCAGTGTTTCTTTATTTTTATCAAATGCGAGGATCTCACAGTCGGGATGATACTGGCGGATGGCTTTTGCAATGGAGCCGCCGATCAGGCCCAGGCCGATGAAACCTGTTTTCTTTACGTGCATGTTTTATCCTCTCTTTATATTTTTTGAAATGAAAAACCAAAAATATTTTAGCATTTTAAATCGTAAAAGTAAAGGGAGAGTTGCGCCGATGGGGGAGCTGTTTTCCGGCTTACCGGGAACGGCGGCAGCTGTGGGGAATGTGAGGGGCGGCGAGGGGCGGCGCGCGGGAGAGGAAGAAGTGCGGAAGAATGGGAGTTTGAAAGAAGGAAAAGAAAAAAGATGTAGAAAATATGTGAAAAATTTATAAAAGAGTTGTAATAAGGGCAGAAGTTTAGTACAATATTTACAGAGTGTGTACGGCTGTGGTAAGAAAAAGATAAAATGAATTTGTACGGATAGCGGATGTACAGAGGAGGTTTGGACGATTCTTGGGCAGATGCGCATAAAATAGAAACAAGGAGGCAGCAGCATGAAGGTTTACAGAACGGATGAAATCAGAAACGTAGTATTGCTTGGACACGGGGGCAGCGGTAAGACGAGCCTGGTGGAGGCAATGTTATATGTATCCGGAGCTACAAAGCGTATGGGCAAGGTTTCCGAGTCCAATACGACCAGTGATTTTGATAAGGAAGAGCAGAAGCGAGGATTTTCCATCAGCACAAGCATCGTGCCGATCGAGTGGGAAAAGGCCAAGATCAATATATTGGACACCCCGGGATACTTCGATTTTGTCGGGGAGGTAGAGGAAGCGGTCAGCGCGGCGGACGCGGCGGTGATTGTGGTATCCGGTAAGGCCGGGGTGCAGGTAGGCACGGAGAAGGCATGGGAACTCTGCGAGAAGTACCATCTGCCCCGTATGATCTACGTGACAGAGATGGACGTGGACGACGCCAGCTTCCGCCAGGTTGTGGAAGACCTGACCGCAAGATACGGCAAGAAGATTGCGCCCCATTTCCAGCCGATCCGTGAGAATGAGAAGCTGGTCGGATATATCAACATCATCAAGAACGCGGGAAGAAGATATACCGGCATCGGCCAGAGAGAGGAATGCGAGATCCCGGACTACTGTCAGGAGAACCTCCAGACCCTGCGTGATTCCCTGATGGAAGCGGTGGCAGAGACAAGCGAAGAGTTCATGGAGCGGTATTTCGGCGGAGAAGAATTTTCCGTAGAAGAGATCCGCGCGGCTATGCGTACCGAAGTGATGGGTGGAGACATCGTGCCGGTGGCAATGGGCTCCAATATTGAGGCTCAGGGCGTTGCGAACCTGCTGTCCGACATCGTGCGTTTCTTCCCAAGCCCGGATAAGAGGAGCTGCGCGGGAATCAACCGGACGACCAACGACATCTTCGAAGGCAATTACGATTTCTCCAAGGCGAAGACCGCTTATGTATTCAAGACAATGGTGGATCCGTTTATCGGAAAATATTCCTTCGTAAAGGTGTGCTCCGGTGTACTCAAAGGCGATGACGTTCTTTTCAATGCAACCAGCGAGGCAGAGGAGAAGCCGGGCAAGCTGTATATCATGAGCGGCAACAAGCCGACGGAGGTCAGCGAGTTGTTTGCGGGAGATATCGGCGCTATCGCGAAGCTGGCAAATACGAAGACAGGCGATACGCTTTCCACGAAGAATACACAGGTGCTGTATACAAAGACCGAGTATTCCGTACCGTATACATATATGAGATACCGCGTTAAGAATAAAGGAGAGGAAGACAAGGTATCCCAGTCACTGGCGCGTATGATGGCGGAGGACGTGACTCTCAAGGCTGTCATCGACAGTGAGAACCGTCAGTCCCTGCTCTATGGCATGGGCGACCAGCACTTAGAGATCGCGGTCAGCAAGCTGCTGTCCAGATACAAAGCGGAGATCGTCCTGGAGACACCGAAGGTTGCCTTCCGCGAGACCATCCGCAAAAATTCCGACGTGGACACCAAGTATAAGAAGCAGTCCGGCGGACACGGACAGTACGGCCACGTGAAGATGAAATTCGAACCCTCCGGAGATCTGGAGACGCCTTATGTATTTGAAGAGGTCGTAGTCGGCGGCGCGGTGCCGAAGAACTATTTCCCGGCAGTGGAAAAGGGACTCCAGGATTCCGTGGTGAAGGGACCCTTGGCCGGATATCCGGTGGTTGGTGTGAAAGCGATCCTTTACGATGGATCCTACCATCCGGTAGATTCCTCAGAAATGGCATTCAAGACCGCTACCTGCCAGGCCTTCAAAAAAGGCTTCATGGAGGCATCCCCGGTTCTCTTAGAGCCGATCGCGTCCTTGAAGGTGACGGTTCCGGACAGCTATACCGGCGACGTGATGGGAGACCTGAACAAGCGCCGCGGCCGTGTACTGGGCATGAACCCGATCGCAGGAGGCAAGCAGGTGATCGAGGCCGACATCCCCATGACAGGATTGTTCGGATACTGCACGATCCTGCGTTCCATGACCGGCGGAAGAGGGACCTATGAGTATGCATTTGCAAGATACGAGCAGGCTCCGTCCGACGTGCAGGAAAAGGAGATTGCCGCACGCGCGGCAGCGGAAGCATAAAAAAATAAATCAATACAGAAAACCTGCCAATGGCGGCTTTTCTGCAAACGATGATATCCGAAACAGCAGGCAAAAGATTTGTCTGCTGTTCTCCTGTTCTCATTTTTTTGAAAAAAATGGAATTCTGTGAATAAGAATACCAGTGTGAAATTTTTTTGAATCCATATAATAATGACAAAGCTGAAAAACGGATACCAAAATCTGCGGTATTCGTTTTTGTATGTCTTTCGGACCTGTATGAAAATAACGAATCCATCTTGACTGGTCTATTTCTCAGGTTCAGTTTTTTTCTACAGCTCCTTTTTTTTCGGCTTTGGGTATAAATGGAAGATACACGTGAGAAAATGAGAACAGGAAGGATGTAAGGCGGCATGAAGAACAAAGGAATCAAAAGCATGATCCTGGCGGCAGTCTTTTTTTCCGGGCTGCTGGCTTCAGGGTGTCTGGGATGGGCGGCGGCAGGCTATATTCCTCAGGAAGAGGTCAGCACCGTTGAGATCGGGGAGGATACGGTCCTGGTAGGTGGGATGCCCGTGGGGATCTATATGGAAACGGACGGAGTTCTCGTCCTGGATACACAGACCATCGAGGGTGTGGACGGTCTGGAGCACGATCCGGCGGGCAACCTGGTAAAATCCGGCGACTATATCGTCGGGATCAACCAGGAATATGTCAGCGGAAAGGATGACCTGATCCAGGTTCTGAAAAATCTGACCGACAAGGATGTGGTGCTGACTCTGCGCAGGGAGGATGAGACTGTGGACGTGCGTCTGGAGGCAGTGGAAAATGCTCCCAATGATTATAAGCTTGGAATCTGGGTCCGGGACAATGTACAGGGACTGGGAACCATTACCTTTCTGAACCAAAACAGCAGGTTCGGCGCCCTGGGACATGGGATCCATGACGCGGATACCAATGTGCTGATGGAGATTGAGGACGGAAGTCTTTATAAGACCAGCATCCGTTCCATATTAAAAGGTGAATACGGGATTCCGGGCAGCATGGAAGGCCTGATCGTATATAATTCTTTTAACCGGCTGGGAACCATTGACAAAAATACGGAGGCCGGGATCTACGGGGCAGTGGAGAAGATCGACGATCTGTTCCAGGAGCAGATCCCGGTACAGCTAGCCGCAAAGGAGGAAATCCATACAGGGGAGGCGGTGATCCGCTGTTATCTGGAGGATGAGATCCGGGAATATGCTGTCATGATCAACGGTGTGGACCCGGAACCGAAGGAGATCAATAAGGGAATCGTATTTCAGGTAACAGATCAGGAACTTCTCGACAAAACAGGAGGGATCATCCAGGGAATGAGCGGTTCGCCGATTCTCCAGGACGGAAAGCTTGTGGGTGCGGTGACCCATGTATTTGTCAATGACCCGACAAAAGGATATGGGATTTTTGCGGAAACGATGGCGCGCGAAGCGCGGTAGCGCGGATTTCCCGGCCGTTGGGAACAGGATCTGCGCACAGAGGAATCCTATGTTCCGGGGGGGACGAACCGGAAACAGCCCGGATACAGTATCGACAATTTCCGGCAGAAAGCGTGTAAAAATAAGGAATCTTCGACATTACATGTCGAATCATCACGGCAAAATATCCTTGATTCTGTAATCTTGTGTAGATATAATAAAACTTGATAGTGGTAATTCTGCAGTACAGAGACCTGTCTGGAGGAAAAGGTATGGAACAATTGACCGTAGCTATCGCTGATGACAATGAGAAAATGCTGAACATGCTCGATGAGATCATCAGTCTCGACAAAGAGCTGAGCGTAGTAGGAAAAGCGAAGAATGGCGAGGAAATGTGTCAGATCATCAAAGAAAAACAGCCGGACGTTGTCCTTCTGGATCTGATCATGCCGAAAATGGATGGTCTTACCGTGATGGAACATATCAATCATGACAAATCCATGTCGAAGCCGCCATATTTCATAGTTGTTACAGCAGTCGGACAGGAAAGAATTACAGAAGATGCTTTTGATAAAGGTGCAAATTACTATGTTATGAAACCGTTCAATAACGAGATCTTATTGAACAGGATTAAGACCGTAAGAAAGGTATTTCGAGGCCACGAAAGGAGAGCAGAAGAAGTAATAGAAAATACGCAGATTCGAGAAGATGACCTGGAAAATAGAGTTACAGATATGCTTCACGAAATTGGAATACCAGCCCATATCAAAGGATATCATTATCTGAGGGATGCTATCATCATGGCCGTAGAAGATATGGATGTCCTCAACGCGATTACCAAGGTGCTGTACCCAACTGTAGCGAAAAAGTACCAGACTACTTCCAGCCGGGTCGAGCGAGCCATACGGCATGCGATCGAAGTGGCGTGGAGCCGGGGGAAGCTGGATACATTGGATGAACTGTTTGGGTATACTGTGAGTAACGGAAAAGGAAAACCGACGAATTCTGAATTCATTGCTTTGATCGCCGACACAATTCAGCTGGAGTACAAGCATAGATAAAAAAGATAAAAAATCAATTCAAAAAAACACGATTTCACCGTTCAAGACAAAATTCCCAAAAGAAAAACAAAATTTAGCCAATATTCCTGCAACAGCTCTGACGCTTAAAAAATTTTGAATAAAATCTTGCATTATTTGGGGCTATTGCAACGTTTCAATAAAAGGCCA
>QXWX01000145.1 GCA_009911175.1 Lachnospiraceae bacterium
GGCTGTATCCTTCCCACTGCCGGGCGGATTGGGGACTTTCACCCGTTAGAACGTGTGCCCACCGGGCACACCAAAATCTGGATCCCATTTTCTGTCAAAATGGATTCCGGATGGAACTGCAGCCCATACACGGGAAAATCCTTGTGCTGTACAGCCATAACCTCCCCCTCCGGAGAGACCGCCGTGACGCACAGTGTTTCCGGTACGGTCTCCGCTTTCGCCGCCAGGGAATGGTATCTTGCCGCGTCCATCTCCCTTCCCATTCCCGCGAACAGTTCGCAGTCTGCGGCAAGTGTGATCCGGCTCTTCTTTCCGTGCATCAGCTTTTCCGCCGGAGCGATCACCGCTCCGTAGGCCTCACAGATGGCCTGATGCCCCAGACAGATACCCAGGATCGGGATCTTCCCCTGAAATGCTTCCACCGCCTGTTCGCAGATACCCGCATCCTTCGGATACCCCGGCCCCGGCGACAATACAATATGCGTCGGATTCATCTGCGCGATTTCCTCCACCGTGATCTTGTCATTTCTTACCACACGGATATCCGGCTGCAGTGTCCCCAGGTATTGAACCAGATTGTACGTAAAGCTGTCATAATTGTCTATGAGCAATATCATCCTTCCCCGCCTCCTTCTATTATCATCCATTGTTAAACCAACCGCATTTTCGCAAGCCTGACTTCCCTATATTTCCGCTTCTCCGGCGCATATGACCGCCTGGATCACAGCCGCCGCTTTATTTCCTGATTCCTCGTATTCCTTCTCCGGTACGCTGTCCGCCACGATTCCGCCTCCAGCCTGCACATAGACCACATCCTTTTTCCGGACAGCCATGCGGATCGCGATGCAGGTATCCATATTTCCCGTAAAATCAATATACCCGATAGCGCCTCCATAGATTCCCCGCGGTTCCTGCTCCAGCTCTTCGATAATCTGGCAGGCGCGGATCTTCGGTGCCCCGGACAGCGTCCCCGCCGGAAGCACGGCTTCGATAGCATCCAGCGCGTCCCGCTCCCCGCGGATCTCCCCATCTACCTGGGAACAGATATGCATGATCCGAGAATATTTGTGGATCATCTGGTACTCCGTCACCTCAACGGAGCCGAAGCGGCTGATCTTCCCCAGGTCATTGCGCCCCAGGTCCACCAGCATGTTGTGCTCCGACAGTTCCTTCTCATCCCGCAGCAATTCCTCCGTCAATTGTCTGTCCTCTTCCTCCGTCCTCCCCCTCGGCCGGGAGCCGGCCACCGGAAATGTCGTAAGCCTCCCTTTGTCCAGCCGCGCCAGTGTCTCCGGGGAGGTACACATCAGCTCCACGTCCTCCGTATGGAAATATACCATGTAGGGGGATGGATTGGTAGTCCGCAGAACACGATATGCGTTCAGCAGACTCTGCTTCATAGGGCTTTGGAACTGCCGGGAGATGACCGCCTGGAAAATGTCGCCGTTTCGGATGTGTTCCCTGGTCCGCTCCACCTGCCTGCAATAGTCTTCCTTTTCTGTCGCGCAGGTAAAACGGATCTCCTCCTTTTCAAAGCATTCTGCCTCCCGAAGCTCCTGCCGCGTCAGGGCCGCCAGCTTTTCAAGCTCTGCGGCTGCTTTCCCATAATTTTCCAGCACCCGGTCAGTCTTCATATTTACGATCAGGATCAGCTTCTGTTTCAGATGGTCATACACGATTACCTTGTCAAACAGCATCACATCATAATCTGCAAAATCCCCCGTCCTGATGTCCAGCACCGGCTCCGCATACCCGATCATGGAATAGGCAAAATATCCTGCGAACCCGCCGGTAAACGGCGGCAGCTCCGGAAGCACCGGGGCTTTGTAATCCTTCAAGATATCCCGCAATACTTCCAGAGGACGGTCTGTCTCTGTCAGACGTTTCTTTCCGTTTTCCTCAATCACAACCCGGCCGGATTTCCGGCAGGTCACCCGCGTCACCGGATCACACCCCAGAAAAGAATATCTCCCCCATTTTTCTCCGTTCTCCACACTTTCCAGCAGAAAATATCTGCTGCTCTTCTGTGCCAGCTTCCGGAGAATCGCAATGGGGGTGGTGCTGTCCCCGAACAATTCCCGGCTGATCGGAATCACGGAATATTTTTTTGCAAGCTTCATAATGGTATCACTGTCTGGTCTCAGCATTCTCTTACCCTTCCTTTCCTGAAAAGCTGCCGGCATATCTTTCGAGGCCTTTTCTTCTGCAATGGATTTCATACATGTCTGCGGAAATGCCATTTTAGCAGCGAAAAAAAGTCCCTGTCTCACTGGAAATTACTTTCCAATGGGACAAGGACTGATCATCAAAATCATTCACCCTGCGGTGCCACCCATATTGCCAATCCGCCTCTTCCAAAACAAACAGAACAGACCGGCCGCTCTTTCATGTACTAACATACACTCCCTGCTGATAACGGATCGGGTTCCCCGTCAGCGTCTACTCTTTCCGGATTCTGTCTGGAAATTTCAAGCTGCCCTCACAAGTCCATTCGATAAAGACTCTTGCTGCCATAATCCCACCGCCTATGGCTCTCTGTAAACAAATATCCTTACTTACTCCTCTTGCTCATCGGTTTCATGTGCTAAAGTATTAATTTGTTAATATGGTAAACAGTATATGCGCCATTTTGTAAAATGTCAAGAAAAAATTTTATTTTTTTCTGCCCCCTTGTTACTATTCACAGTCGGATAAAAAATGGCAGTCAGATTCGTCAAGCGAAGCTTGTAAGAAGCTGATTGACAGTTTTTATCTGACTGGAATCAGTCACTTCACCCACATAAGCAAAAAATCAAGATGCGAAGCATCGGCAGACGGCTTTGCCGACTGTTTTTGCGCATGTGAGTGAAATGACTGTGAATAGTAACGCCCCCTTGTTACTCCCTGACGATTTTTATATGCCTAAAGTCAGTAGTTCCGCTGTTACAGCGTCTCCTTGGTATCTAATTCGAACCAGAATTCCACGCCGTTGTCGTAGTTGCATACCCCATATTCCTGGTGGAAGGATTCCATGATGGCCTTCACAATGGACAGGCCGATCCCGTTTCCTCCGTATTCCCGCGTATGGGCCTTATCCACCTTGTAGAACTTATCCCAAAGCCTTCCGATGTCCTCCTCCGGAATGGGCGTTCCACTGTTAAATACGGTGACGCGCACGCTCTCCACCTTCGGGATCACTCGGATCTCGATCCGCTTCTCATGATCCACATGATGGAGCGCATTGGTCAGGTAATTGCGGAACACCTGCTCAGTCTTATATTCATCCGCCCATACATAGACCGCCTCTCCCGCAATAAAGTCCACGGATGCCTCTGCCTGCTGGATCAGAATCTCGCAGCTTGCAAGCACTCCCCGGATCAGACCGATCACATCGAACCGCTCCACCTCCAGCTGCTCCGAACCAAATTCCAGCTGATTCAGGGTCAGAAGGTTCTTTACCATATGGTTCATCTTATTGGATTCATCTATGATCACGTCGCAGTAAAATTCACGGCTTTCCGCATCTTCGCTGATCCCTTCCTTCAAGCCCTCCGCGTATCCCTGGATCAGCGCGATGGGTGTTTTCAGCTCATGGGATACATTTCCCAGGAACTCCGTCCGCATCGTTTCTATTTTTTCCTTCTGTTCAATGTCCTTCTGCAGCTGATGGTTCGCTTTTTTCAGTTCGGATATGGTGTTCTCCAGCTTCCGGGACATGATGTTGAAGCTCTGGCCCAGCACACCGATCTCGTCATCGCCGCTCCCCGTATATCTGGCGTTAAAATCCAGGTTCGCCATCCGCTTGGACAGTACGGCCAGCTCCAGGATCGGATCCGTGATCTTCTGGGAAAAGAACCAGACAAACCAGGCTCCGAACACCAGCGTCACGGTTCCTACATACGCCAAAAATTTATTGGCCAGCGCCGCGCTGTCCCGGATGCTGTCCAGAGGGCTTCGAAGCAGAAACAATGCGCCGTTGGACAGCTTTCCGAACATTTCCAGGTAAAGCGTGTCCTTATTCACCGGGTCGCCGGATCTGTAAAACGTATACTGTTCTGTCTGATCCAGCACCTCTGCCATATTATTTCCTGTGATGTAGCCGAACATCTGAGCCTCCAGCACTTCCTTGGACTGTATCGAAAACAAGACATAGTCCAGAGAATACTCGCCTGTGTGCTTGAGGACCAGCATAGAAATATTTGCGCTCTCACTTTTTCCGTTGATCTCTTCCTGTTCTTTTTTCTCGGTCAGGCTTCCTGTCGTCACTGCGGAATCGATCATCTGATACATCTCGATCATATCCGTCTTTTTATGGAGGATATAATATTGTCCCAGGAAAATAGAATTTACAAGAAAGACCACTGCCAGAAGCATTGCGATCAGTCCGACAAATACCACCACAAGCTGCCGTTTGATTGATTTTGTCATAATTCAGCCTTCCATCTGCCGGCAGCAAAACCGCCGCCTGTTTTCCTGTGTCTCATACAGGGTATATCACACCACTTCAAATTTATACCCCATGCCCCAGATCGTCTTGATGCACTCTCCCTTTTCTCCCATCTTGCTCCGCAGCTTTTTCACATGGGTGTCAATGGTACGAGCGTCCCCAAAATAGTCATAATTCCAAACATGATTCAGGATCTTTTCCCTGGATAGCGCGATTCCCTGATTCTCCACAAAATAGGACAGCAGCTCAAATTCCTTATAGCTTAAGTCTACCTGCCGGTCATCAATCTTCACGATATGGGCCGCCTTGTCGATCAGGATCCCGCCTGCATTGATGACATCATTCTTCTCCGTGCCAAGAGTCCTTCTCAGGATCGCTTCCACTCTGGCAACAAGGATCTTGGGACTAAAGGGCTTGGAAATGTATTCGTCTACCCCCAGTTCAAAGCC
The DNA here is from genome assembly GCA_009911175.1 of Lachnospiraceae bacterium. The sequence goes on from QXWX01000145.1 coordinate 4,876, forward strand.
CTGCAGCTCATCCCGTTCATCCGAGCGGGCCGTCAGCATGATCACCGGTACTTTCGAATGCTCCCGGATCTCACGGCACACCTGCCAGCCGTCCATCTTCGGCATCATCACATCCAGAATGACCAGCGCGATATCCTTATCCTCATAAAAAATGTCCATGGCTTCCATGCCATCCCCGGCTTCCAGGACCACATATCCCTCCCTTACAAGGAAATCCCGGACAAGCTTGCGCATCCTGCTCTCATCATCCACGACTAAAATCTTAATCTTCTCCATAGGGCAATTCTCCTTTTTCCCGCGGTGCCGAATTTTTATAACTATGCGCACAATCGTCTTTGTTATAAATCCATTACATGCATAGCATGAAAAAATCGTTCACGAGATTTTTGCGTTTCAATTTTAATCAGTATACGAAAAAGATATGTTTCTTTTGTGAAATCTTTCCCATCTTTTTTGTGTTTTAGCCTGAATCCATCATTGTCTACTACGTAAAAATCAGGAACCGCTTCGAATACGTTTTCAAAACGCCTCTCTGCAGTTCCTGATCCAGGATCATTCCACACTCTTTAGAGATTCAACCATATTGATCTTCTTTAATTTAAAATACATAACGCCGTTCACAAATGCCGAAAACCCGACAGTAATCACAAATCCATAAATAAAGCTGCTGACATCGATATTCCGCCCAAACATGGCCGAATCGATTTCCACCGTCACGATGACAAACTGATGCAGGAATTTTCCAAGCACCATCCCCGCAAATGCGCCCAGCACCGTCAGGATCACATTTTCCCGGTATACATACTGGGCCACCTCGCCGGGATAAAAGCCCAGCACTTTCAAGGTAGCGAGTTCCCGCTTGCGCTCTGTGATATTGATATTATTCAGGTTATACAGCACCACAAAGGCCAGCATCCCCGCCGAGATCACCAGCACCACCATAACGATGTTCAGGCTCACGAGCATATCGTCCAGCTGCGCCTCAATGTCCTTCGTATAGCTTGCGCTCAAAGCGCCCTTTTCCTTTAAAACGGACTCGCCGACATCCTCCAGCTCCTGCTCTTTTCCTTCCTTCATGGTAAAGTAGATAGAATTGTATTCCGGCACCCTTCCGCGCACTTCCTCATAAAGGCCGGGAGTCATATAAAGGTAATGCTGCATGTAATTCTCACAGATTGAAGAAATCTTGACTTCGGTCTCTCCCTTTGCATCGTCTTTTATCCGGATCGTATCCCCAACCTCTACCTGCAGCTGCTTCGCCATTTTTTCCGTCAGGATCACACCCTCGTCATCAAGTGTATAGACCTCTTTTGTGATCCGGTCCCTGTGGATCACAAATTGCGAAAACAGCTCCACGTCCTCCGGTACATTCAGGTAGACGTCCTTTTTCCCGCTCCCGCTGCTGATCGTCACCTGCTTGAGCAGGTTCCGCTCCGTCTGGTCCACCCTTGGATCTTCCGCAAGCGTCTCATATGCCTGCTTCTTTTCCTTTGTGGTCGCGTCCTCATTTAAAATGATATCTCCGTCATAGATCTGCAGCTCATGGTACTGCAGATATCCGATGTCAAAAATTGAGTCCTTCAGGCCGAAGCCGACCAAAAGCAGCGCCATGCATCCTCCGATTCCGAAGATCGTCATAAAGAACCGCTTCTTATACCGAATCAGATTCCGTACCGTGGCCTTCCACGTAAAATTCAGCCGACTCCAGATAAACGGGACTCTTTCCAGCAAAACCCGCTTACCCTGCTTCGGCGCCGGCGGGCGCATCAGCTCAGCCGACTGCTCCCGAAGCTCCCGGTAACAGGAAAAAATAGTAGCAAGCAATGTACATGCCAGAGCTGCTGCCGATGCCAGCAACGCATAATAAATGTCATACGGGATCACCACATTGGGAATGTGCTCGTACATGATCCCATAGGCCGTGATGATGATATAGGGAAATACTTTTTCTCCGAACAGCACACCTACAACACTTCCGGTCACCGTAGCCAGGCAGGCATAGCCCAAATACTTTCCAGCGATGGAATGCCGTTCATATCCAAGCGCTTTCAGGGTTCCGATCTGGGTCCGCTGCTCCTCTACCATACGGGTCATGGTGGTCAGGCTGATCAGAGCCGCCACCAGAAAGAACAGCACGGGAAATACCTCTCCGATGGCCCGCATGCGGTCTGCGTTTTCCCCATATCCGGCATGCTCCGGCAGGTCGTCCCGGTCGTTGATATACCATTTGGCGTGTTCGATCTTGCTGATCTCATCCTCTGCGTCCAGAATCTTCTTTTCCCCGTCCGCGATCTCGTCCTCCGCTTCCTCCTTTGCCTCCTGGTACTTCTTCTCGGCATCTGCCAGCTCCTGCTCCTTCTCCGCAAGCTCTGCGCGGGCATCCGCAAGCTTGATCTGCCCCTGCTCCAGCTGATACCAGCCGTCATTGATCTGAGCCTGGGCATCATCCAGCTGATCCCTTCCGGACTGGATCTGCTTTTTCCCGTCTTCCAGCTGGGCCAGAGCGTCGTCCAATTGCGCCTTCGCGTCCTTCAGCTGACGGTCCCCGTCGTCTAACTGGGCCTGCCCCTCGTCAAACTGAGCCTGTGCATCATTGATCTGGGCCTGAGCCGCTTCAATCTGGAGTCTTGCCGCCTCCAACTGAGGGCCTGCCGCGTCCAGTTCTGCTTTTCCAGCTTCCAGTTGGGCTTTTCCGTTTTCCAATTCGATTTTTCCGGCTTCCAGCTGGGCCTGAGTATTCTGCAGCTGTGTCCGGGTTGCACTGATCTGCGCTTCTCCTTCGGCAATCTGCCCGGCCAGAGTCTGCATTGCAGCCTCCATTCCTGCCAGTGTAGCGGCATCTGCCGTACCGCTGGCAACGAGCGCATCATACTGTGCCTTCAGCCCGTCATACTGCGCCTTCGCTCCGTTCAGCGTATTGGCTCCTGCCTCCAGTTCCGCAAAGCCTTCCTCCACCGCGCGGAAGCCCGCCTCCAGTTCCTCACTCTTCTCCTCCAGAAGCTGCCTATTGCTGTTATATTCTTTCAGCCCCCGTTCATATTCTGCTCTGCCCTGTTCGTATTCCTGCTTCTTCTCGTAAAATTCTTCTTTCTTTTCGTTAAATTCATCCAGCTGCTGATTAAATTCCGCCAGCTTCTTGTTATATTCTTCCAGCTGTCCGTTATACTCTTCTACATGCTGGTTGTATTCCTCTATCTTTTCATTCAGCAGGGCGTTCTGCCGATTCAGCTCCTCCCGGTTTTGATCCACTTCACTCTGACCGGAGATCAGGTCTGCCCGGGATTTTTCCAATTCCGCTTCGGAGTCGCTGATCTTCTTTTTTCCGTCATTCAGCTGCTTCCGACCGTCGTCCAGCTTCTTTTTGGCATCGCCAAGCTCTTTCTCCGCTTCTTTCTTTCCATCCTCCAGTTCTTTTTTCGCGTCGTCCAGCTCTTCGTTTGCCTCATCTATGATTTCCTGATACCGCGCTTCCTCCCGCTCTTCACGGATCTCCTCAACCTGTTCCTTTACTTCCTCCACACGGTCCGTATAAGAATCCGTAAATGCCAGCAGATCGGCCGCGCCCTCTACCGATGCATAGATTTCTGTATAGATGTCCATCGCAAAGCTTTCTTCCGGCACACTGATAAAGCCGGCAATATTTCCGGTGCCGATGGTCGTACTTCCTCTGTGAAATCCGATATAGCACGGACTGCTGACAGTTCCTACTATGGTAAATGTATCCACATTCAGGCTGTCCGTGATCGCGTCATCTGTCCCGGAGGTAAATGTGATCTGATCTCCGATCCTGTATCCGCTGGTTCCAAGATAATCCACATCTACCACACATTCGTCCTTTTTCTCGGGAAGCCTGCCTTCCTCCACAGTCAGCAGGTTCATGCCAGGAAGGATGGACATGATATGTACCGCCTGCTGGCTGTCATTTGCCAGACACAGGGCGTCTACGGAATAACCGTATTCTACCCTCTCCACTCCGCTTACTTTTTTCAAGGCCCGGACATCATCCGCTGTGAGTCCGAGTGTGCTGATCACCTGGATATCAAACAGCTTCTTTTCATCAAAATAGGCATCCCCCGAGTACCGCATATCCGGTTCCGTGGCACGGATTCCCGAAAAAAACGCAACCCCGATGGCCACGATAAAGAAAATCGACATGAACCTTCCGAAGCTGGTTTTGATCTCCATGAAAAAATCTTTTCTTAATGCTTTTTTACCCATATGTAAAACCTGCCGTTTTCTTTTTCCATAATTTATCCTGATATGCCGCATGGCAGATTTATCTGGCGCGCACTATAAATTGCCTGCAGCTACAGTCCGTCTGAATACTAGCTTTTACAGGCATCCTCCTACCACTCGATGAGGTCTATGGACAGCGGATGCGCGTTGGTCTCCATGCTGGATACCTTTCCGTTCTTGATCTTGATCAGACGGTCCGCCATCGGAGCCAATGCGGAATTGTGAGTGATCACGATCACAGTCATGCCTTTTTCTCTGCACATATCCTGCAAGAGCTTTAAGATTGCCTTCCCGGTATTGTAGTCCAGCGCTCCGGTCGGCTCATCACAGAGCAACAGCTTGGGATTCTTTGCCAGTGCCCGGGCGATAGATACGCGCTGCTGCTCCCCTCCGGAAAGCTGTGCCGGAAAATTATCCAGGCGGTCTCCCAGCCCTACGTCCTCCAGCACCGTCTGCGCATCCAGCGGTTCCTTACAGATCTGCAGCGCAAGCTCCACGTTCTCTTTTGCCGTCAGGTTCGGGACCAGGTTGTAAAACTGGAATACAAATCCGATATCATTTCTCCGGTAACCGGTGAGCTGACGCTCATTGTATCCGGTAATATCCTCTCCGTCCACCGTGATCCTGCCTGTGGTAGCGGTATCCATCCCGCCAAGAATGTTCAGAACCGTCGTCTTTCCCGCCCCGCTGGGACCTACGATGACCACAAACTCCCCTTTTTTAATGGCAAAATCAATTCCGTCTACAGCCCGGATCTCCACTTCACCCATCTTATATACTTTCGTGATATTCTCCAGTTGAACAAATTCCGCCATAGGTTAATTCCTCTCATTTTATCAAAAATCCGCAGCCTGCTTTTAAGCTTCATATAATTGCTTTGACATCTGCACATACGCTGCCAGCCTTCATGATTGTAATTTGTCAGCAATTTCCGCATGGGAATTGATTGCCTGCTTACACAGCTCGCACCGATACAATTTATTATAACATATAAAAACATAAATATAGCAAACTTCATTTTTTTTTTAGATTTTAAGTGATTCATATTTTATCTATTCTAAACATTCCGGTTATAAAATTCAAAGCCCTTTTTCCTCCAATATAGTATCCAATTCCCAACCATTATCAACAACTCTTATAGCACCTGCCGCTATACTATTTGCAGCAAAAAAAGACATGTTTTCACCCCATGTCCTTTTGCTTCAGCACTTCACCATAGGGAATCCAGGCAATCCGTTCCAAGATTCTCCAACATGCTTATTCCTTCTATAGAGTTGGAAGTTGTCAACGATGCGCCACATAACGGTAATGGGGCATTTCTACACCTCTGTAATGTTTTGTCCACTTGTCTGTCATAATCATTCCGTTTCTTATCGCTACATTTTGTGATGCTATATTTGTAGTTCTGATGATAGAACAAACTTCATCTGCTTCTAAGATTTCAAACGCATACTTTTTACACGCCTTTGCCGCTTCGATGGCATACCCGTTATGCCAATATAATTTTTCAAAAAGATAGCCTATTTCAAGCACTTCCTCATCTTTCCAAGGCTGCATTGTAAGTCCGCACTGTCCTATCATTTCATCGCTTTCTTTTAGAATGACTGCCCATAAACCAAAGTTCCATTTTTGATAACGGCAAATTTGTCTATCAAGCCATTCCTGGACTTCATCTTCACTGAATGCTCCCTCATAAGCATACATTGTTTCTTCATCTTGCAGGATTTTACAAAGAGAATCAAAGTCCCCTTGGTTCATTTCCCGCATATATAATCTCTCGGTTTCAAGTTTCATACTTACCTCCACAACTTGCGAGTCTTCTCTAAACAACTCCCTAACTAGAAATTTTCCCACCTGTACGGTTGCAATCCGCAGTCGCATTTTCATTGCAATAAATTGCGTAAAAATGTGACTTCGGATTGCAACCGTACAGGTGGAAATTTTCTATTTATATAACTCATTTTCGATAAACCAATTTGCAATTTCAAAGGCTTTTACTCGTCTTTTCGCTAATGTAATTTGTGACTTGTATCTCTCCGCATTTTCTTTGGATTCAAATGTTTTTATCGTTTCTCTTAGTTTATGCAGAGTTGAATCAATTTGACGTTTAGCCTCTTTCAAATCATCTTTTGAAAACTCCATCTTTACCTCCGCGTACTTCCATTTATCTTACTCTCCTCTTGTCTCAGCCTACTGTCATCCGGATTACTGTCGATTTCAATGTTCATTTTCTATGCCTCCCGCACACTAAAAGTTCTTCCAGGGAAACTACTGAACCATCATTATATTTTTGGGAATCCGCAATCATTTTCAAGTCCCATTCATCCGGTTCTACTTCTTCAATAGACGTTTTTTCTATACTCAATGTCAGATTCGCTATATATGCAAGTTTATATTTCGGGAGTCGGTCTATAGCCTGTTTTATCCGTTCTCACCCACTCATATCTAACTTTTCCTCTTTTTCTCTACTTTCACTTTAGCTATATACCCTTAGTCCTCCAGGGCAGCAGAAATAAAATCATGTGCCGAATCTTCAAAGACTATTCCACCTCCATTTTCCAATTCCTGCATAGCCTCTATTGTTTCATCATTTGGTATTTCTATTGAAATCCCCCATTCTTTCATACACTCTTCAAGTGTATATGTTTTGTCTTTTTCAGGATCGGAATCATTTTCATAGTTTTCAATCATCCTTTGACAAAAAGCATCATCTGCCTCTTCATCTGCTGCTATTCCCTGGACATATGCCAGGATATACCCTATTTTATAATCCGGAATGATATCTAAAAGCCGTACAATTTTTTCTCTATTGCTCATAGCTTGTTCATTAGATGTATTCGTCTTTGTAATCTCTCCCATTGTCAGCCCTTTCTTTTTCCGTCAGGCATACGCCAAACGCCCTTTAGGTTCAGGGATTGCAATGCCACGCGCTTTATTTACTTCAATCCATAATTTTATCTCCTCTTCAATTGCTGCAGCTGCTTCCTGCAGTGTCTCCCCATCCGCCATACATCCTGGAAGTTCCGGCACTTCTGCTAAATAACAGCCGTCTTCCTTACTCCACCAAATAATCACTTCATACTTTGCCCCCATCTATCACACCTCCAAATATTTTTCTATAAATTTTCTCACTTGCCTTACCTGATTTTTTTAGCTTTCGAATGGTTTTTTATCTCACTGCAAGTCTATGAATTATACAATACCTGGATTTTTCATTTATCACAGCAAATCACTGATTTTGATAGACAGGCCGGTAAATATGTGGGCCGATATTTCATCTTCAAATAAAAAAGCATTTGAGTCTTCTTCCCCATCAAAGAAATAAGTCTGCACAATTTTCTTTAAAGGATTCACGATCCAGTATTCACGTACACCGGCAGTACGATATTTGAATAATTTGACAGAATAATCCATCCGAGCGGTGCTTGGTGAAATAACTTCTATAATCCAATCCGGAGCACCATTGTATCCACGGTCGTCCAGCTTGCTTTTATCACATATGATACTGATATCCGGTTCAACATAGTTTGCATCGTCTGCATTCAAAAAAACCGCAAAGGGAGCAGGAAACACTTCGCAGCTGCCTTTGTGTTTTTTTATATATTCCCTGATTTCACCTGCCAGGTTCATCAGGATACGTTGGTGCACGGTGCTTGGCGGTGCCATATCGTAAATCTGGCCGTTAATCAGTTCGGCACGCTGGCCTTCCGGCAGAGCATAGATATCCTCGATGGTATAAGTTTTTTCCTGTGGCAGTGCCATAATATCACTCCTTTTCTTTATAAATATTATACCCACAGTCGCCCTCTAAAACAATCCTAAATTCCTCTCTTTCCAAAAAGTCCGAATCGGATACTTCTGATATTTTCAATATTTCCAAACCGTCGCCACAGAACCGCCTCCCACCTGCCGCCCTTTCCCTCTGCAAGTATTTAGATGTACTTC
>QXWX01000146.1 GCA_009911175.1 Lachnospiraceae bacterium
CTGTATGATAGTATTTTAGAATAATACTACCAGAATAGGAGACTAATTATAAGACGCCGATTATTTACCGCTTACAAGAGGTATTTGTCATATACTTCCGCATCTCCACAAAAGTATCCATAATCCTAATGCTTACTCGGATAGCAACATCACTACGCAAAACAGCAGAAAGCATTGCGATTCCTTGTTCTGTGAATACAAATGGCAATTTCCTACGCCCGCCATATCCATTATCATCCTCCAAACTTGAAATCACAAATTGTGATTTCAAGTTTTCATATTCCTCTTTCGTCAGTTGGAATCGGAATCTTTCTGGAAATCTTGAAATGTTACGCTTTACTGCCTGATTTAATACTCTCGTTTCTACTTGATACAGCATCGCTAAATCACTGTCTATCATAACCTGCTGGTTACGAATAACATATATCATATATCATATATCATGCTTTTTATATCGGACTCTGCTGATTCCATGCTTATTTCTTGAGTATCATCATTTACTTTTATCAGAGCTGTTTGTTCTGTATCAGCCATCTTTATCGCCCTTTCTATTTTGAAATGCCAGATTGGAATCTCAAAATTATGAGTAACTTGAAGTCGCAATTTGTGACTTCAAGTTCTGCTTCTTTGCATAAAACTTGAAATTCCAAATCGGAATACCAAGTTTTATGTACGCTTATTGTTTGCTTTTACAGTATATCACACATATTTTCTATGGGGATAGCTATAATCTCGTTACAGGTCACACCTTGACCAGGCGTGCCCTGTAACTCAGGCCGTCATTTTAAATTGCCTACGGCAATGGACGGCCTGAATACCAGCTCTTATGTGCATCCTCCCGACCAATCAGCGTGGTGATTGGTCGGGGTGTGACATGTAACATAATCTCGCCATCTTCGTAGAAAAATAGGACAAATCAATTCATTAATTCAATTGCAACTTATTATTAAAGAAAAACAAAGTGTCATTTGGTCTATAGGTTTCGACCGCCTTACCGATTTCGTTATTTCTGCATCTTTCGAAGATATTCCTACATAATAAGTTTTAACTTCGTCACAAGTTGGGATGAAGTTATGAATTAGGGCAAGAAGCTCTCGCCTTTTCAATTAGCAAGATTCTCAAGAAAATTTTTCGAATAATTAGCAGAACCGCCATTTTGATTAGCAAACTCAGATATAGTAAAATACCGAGAACTCTGGAATCCCAGTATTCCCGGCATTTCTTAAAGCGTCGCTAAGAGGATTTGAACCTCCGACCTACCGCTTAGGAGTATGGCATACCGCCTTGTACGTCATACGGATGCGTGACTTCCAATACGCTAAAAACCTTGAAACCACGGGCTTTTTTGGACGTTCCACTCGTCATGGAGTGCCTGCTCGTACAACGTGTTTTTTGCTAATTCTGTATCGTCCAATTAGCAAGAAATTAGCAAATCCCATGTGCCGATTATAATGCACTTTTTACCTTTGTGTCAACCGCCCTAATGGTGGTTGTTCTGTCAAACACCTTTTATTAGCAGATAATTGAATATGATTTTTCACGCCATAGGCTACCAAAACCCTATGGCGTTTTATTATACCCATTTTCAGGAGAAAGGAGATTCACATGGAATTAAACGAGATAGAAAAACGGCTGCTTTTTCAGGTTGAGGGTGACTATCAATCCAAAGTCCTGAACGAGCTTTACATGACTGTCCGGTACACAAAGAATACCGAACAGCGGAAGGCAGCGGAAAATCTGATGGCAAAGCTGCGCGTTCTGACGGATGCCGAGTGCATGGACATCGTGCGGGATATTCAAAAGAATTACCGTCTGCCTTACCCGCCCCGGACGATTGGGGAAAAGATTGCCGAGGCCAGGCAGCAATCCGGCGCAGAGAAATTGAAGGGGCACGACATCATGGCGCTGGAACGCTTCGACCCGGAGGTACGTCACATGATCGTCTTTGATGTGCTGTCGTATGATTCCCCTGTGGGTGACAAGGGCGATAAGATGCGCCTGTTCCTTACGGATGCCGGCTATCAGAAATTCTTAGACAGCCAGGAACGGGGCGAGGTCAAACTGAAAAACCATGCAAAGGTCTCAGGCGGGCATCTCCACTATGACCGCAGGGACCGTGCCTTGTAACGGAAATAACCGGAGAAAGGAGACTGTGAAATGGCTGTATTCCGGGTAGAAAAAACGAAGAACTTCACGATCATGTGCAACCACCATCTGCGCAATACGGAACTGTCCTTAAAGGCAAAGGTGCTTCTCTCCCTCATGCTGTCGCTGCCGGAAGATTGGGACTATACCACAAAGGGGCTTGCCCATATCTGTAAGGACGGTGTGGATTCAATCACTACCGCCCTGAAGGAGCTGGAGCGGCACGGGTATCTCACCAGGCAGCGCCTCCGCTATGAGAACGGGCAACTCGGAGATATTGAATATACCATCCATGAAAAGCCTGTAAACGCTGAAAAACAGGCGTTTCCACCTAAACAGGAAAATCCAAGACAGGTAAATCCAGGACAGGCAAAACCTGAACAGGCGGAACCTGGACAGGAAAATCCCGCACAATTAAATACTAATCCACAAAGAACTAAAAAATCAAAAACGGATATATCAAGGACCCATCAATCAATCTATCCGGCAGAGCCGGAGGCGGCAGGCCGCCCGGATGGGATGGATCGGATAGAGCTGACAGAAGCCTACCGCGAGATTATCAAAGAAAATATTGAGTATGATTGTATGGTTTCCCGTTATGGGAAAGAACGCTTAGACGAGACTATGGAGCTTATGCTTGAAGTGATTTTATCCAAACGTCCATATATCCGTATTGCCGGGGATGATTTTCCCAGAGAGGTGGTAAAGGGCCATTTCCTGAAGATCAATTCCGGTCACTTGGAGTATGTCTTTGACTGTATTGACAAGAACACTACAAAAGTCGGGAATATCAAGGCATACCTGCTGGCGGCGCTGTATAACGCTCCGGCAACGATGGATAGCTATTACCGTGCGGAGGTCAACCATGACCTGTACGGCTGTTAGGCGCTTTCGGGCGTCTTTTTTCATATCATTACAGGAAGGAGGCGAAGCACGATGAAAAGAAATTCTGTGCCGGCACTATGCCAGGCGTAAGCAAAGAGCAGATTCAGGCGGCACGGGAGGCGGACCTTTTCGCATACCTGCAGTTCCATGAGCCTGGGGTGCTGAAACGGGACGGACCAAATTACCGGCACAAGGAACATGACAGCCTGGTCTATGTGACCGGGAAAAGGTACTGGTACTGGAACAGCCGGGGCCGGAGTATCAACGCCCTGGATTACCTGATCCAGATTCGGGGCTATGGGCTGGTGGATGCGGTCCATACGCTGGTAGGCGGAGAAATCCAGCAGACACCGGCCTATCGGAGTACAACAGTAACGACCCATGTGCAGAAGGAACCGGAGAAGAAAACATTTTCTCTCCCCTGGGCCAGACGGTGCGCCACCTCTGCCGTTTCCTATTTGCAGCGGCGCGGGATCAGCTCTGACGTTATCAGCCGATGTTTCCGGGAAGGGCTGTTCTATGAGGCACGGTATCATGGCGAGCCGGTCTGTGTGTTTGTGGGAAAGGATGAAGCCGGCAAAGCGAAGTTTGCCTGTATGCGGAGCATTACCGGCAGCCTTAGAAAAGATGTTTACGGCAGCGACAAGGAATACAGCTTCTGCTATCCACCGAGGAATCCGGGCAGCCGCCATGTTGCGGTGTTTGAGGCGCCCATTGACGCCCTCTCCCATGCCACGCTGCAGGAATTGGAAGGCTGGAAATGGGATGGCTACCGGCTGTCCCTGGGCGGTACTTCCCATGTGGCGCTGATTGCATTTTTGGAACGCCACCCGGAAATCCGGCGCGTTAATCTCTACATGGACAATGACCTTGGCAACTACTATGTGAAGGAACGCACCACAAACAATGCCTATATTCTCTCTGATACGGAATATCCGGTTATCTTTGAGTATGCCGGCCAGGACGCGGCGCTGGTCCAGATTCTTGTGAATGAGGGCGAGGTTGTTTCCAATGACCTGCTGCGGGGGCGTGTGGACGGCGTGAAAGTCGGTGAAAACCCGGAGGGCGGCGAAGATGTGAAGCTGGCCGATGCGGTCATGGGTCTGTTTAAGCCCGATACAGAAGAATTTACCGGGGAAAATGCACTGCTTACCGTTACCACTGCGGAGGACGGCAGCTTTTCTTTTGAGAATATCCCTTACGGCCACTGGATCGTAAAGGAGATTTCTTCTCCGGCGCTTTATACGGTAAGCCCCGAACAGCACCATATCTATATCGGTGTGGGCGGCCAGAGCATTGAAATCAAAGTGGAAAATACCCTGATCCGCGGCAGCGTGCAGGTGATGAAAACCGAAGCGGTAGACGAGCCTTCTTCTGTGGAGAAGGAGGACAAAGATAATAACACCTTCCTGCGTTTCCTCTCCGGTGCGGTATTCGATCTGTATGAGGACGCCAACGGCAATAAGGAATTTGATTCCGAAGATACGAAGATTGGCACGCTGAAGGAGACGGATGCGGGCTACCACACCGCGGAGGGCCTTCTGGCAAAGGGCTATTTCGTAAAGGAAAGCAAGGCACCGGAGGGCTACCAGCTTGACGAAAACGCCTACTACTTTGAGATCACCGAGGACGGCCAGGTGGCGGTTGTGGAAAACGGCGAGGCCGGACGGGGCTTTACCAATGAGGCGTACCGAGGAAACCTGAAAATCACGAAGGATTCCAGCGACGGGCGTAAGGATGGGTTTGCTTTTGAAGTTAAGAATGCGGACGGCTCCTACTGTGAGACCTTTACCAGCCCGAAATCCGGCGTGATCGAGGTCAAAGGGCTGCGTGTCGGCATTTATACCGTAACGGAAATCTCCAACCGGGCAAGTAAGGACTATATCATTCCTGATGCTGCCACCGTGGAGATCAAGGCGGACGAAACCGCAACGGTCCAGTTCTTCAATGAAAAGCCAGAGAAACCGACTACCCCGGATAACCCGGATAATCCGAAAACACCGTCCAATCCGTCCACACCGTCTAATCCTGATAAAGCGGTACCGCAGACTGGGGATGACAATTTCATTTTCCTGTATGGCGGGCTTCTGGCGCTGGCTGTAATTGGCGGTGGGCTGTTTGCCGTGGTCTATTTCAAAAAGGGAAAGTACAGCAGAAATACCCCTAAGAGAAAAGCTGTTGGTATTGTGGTGGTTTCTTTCTGCGGATTGCTGGCGCTTGGCAGCGAGTTCCTGATGGTACGCGACCTTAACCAGTATTCAGAGAGCGCCGGAGCCTATGAGGACATTGCTTCCCATGTAGAGCTGCCGGAGCAGACCGAAGCGCCGGAGGACGATAATGTAGAAACGGAACCTGCCGGGGAGGACACTTTTGTGGTCCTCCCCACAGTGGATTTTGATGCGCTCCGGGAAACCGGGCCGGACATTATCGGATGGCTTACCCTTCCTGATACGGCCATTAACTACCCGGTGACACAGACAGATGATAACGAGTATTACCTGCACCACCTGTATGACGGCACCTATAATAAGACGGGCTGCCTGTTTGCAGACTATGAAAATAAGGAGGATTTTTCGGACCGCAATACCATTATCTACGGCCACAATATGCGGGACGGCTCCATGTTCGCCACGCTGAATGAATATGACGAACAGAGCTATTTTGACGGACACCCGCAGATGTACCTTGTCACCCCTGGCGGCGGCTATATCGTGGAAATTTTCACGGCGTTTGTGGCAAAACCCAGCGAGTCCGGCAGCGACACTTCCCCTTGGAGGCTTAGCTTTAAGGATGACGGGGCCTACACCACATGGCTTTCTGAAATGGCGGACCGTTCTGTCATTGAAACCGATGTTACGGTGACTTCCAGTGATAAGGCGCTGACCCTTTCCACCTGTACGCCCGGAGGCGCGAGCCGCTTTATCGTCATGGGAAAAATGACGGCTGTAAACGATTAACAAGAATATTGGAAACCGGTGCGGGGGCAATCTGCTCCCGCACCGGCTATTTAGGAGGATTTTTATGGTAAATACCATTGTTTCGATACCCGGCTACGTCCATCTGTACCGCTCCCTTTTGCGGTTCTATGATATGCCGGAAAATGAGGTCCGGGAAATGCTCTATCTTCTGAACACGGCAAACCTGGACTGCTACGAGTATTACCACCCGGAGCGTGATGTAATCCAGAGCGGGCCGGTAGCCTTTTGCGGCTGGTTAGAACATAAGGACTGCCGCCCTTACCGAACGGAGGTACAGCTTTATAAATCCCTGCTGTTCTTAAAGCGCAGCATTGACCGGGATTTGATCGTAACCTCACAGCGGGAGGCGCTGCAGATGCTCCGCTGTATCATTTCCAATCTGGAATATCGCTTCTATAAGGCGTATGGCATGGAGATTGAAGATAAACGGACCGTGTACGGGGAATGCACCTACCGCTTGGTTCCCAGGGAGGACGAACCCAGCGTGTGCCTGATGCACGACTGGATTTATCTGCCCTCTGCTTAAAAATGTCCTGAATAATATATGAAATTCGGGACAAAAAAGTAGTATATGCTCTGCTCCTTCCCGGCATCGGTTCTTTCCTTTTTTGAGATTGCTGTATAAATCCTGATCTGCGTGGGAATACTATAAACAAAACTCTCGGAGTCTATTGAAAAACTGTCCCGAATAATATATAATATTCGGGACAAAAGGAGGTGAGCAAAGTGGCAAATGGATATTCCAAGCAGATTCAGGAGCGAATTGGCGCAGCGGCAGAAGGAACTGTTTTTGTAAATTCTGATTTTGCTGATATTGCTGATACGGAAACCATAAGACGGAACCTGAACCGGCTTACACAGGCAGGTACGCTCCGGCGGATTTTGAAAGGTGTTTATGAGAAGCCGGAATACAGCGAAATGTTGAAAGAATATGTAGCGGCGGACCCGGAGGCGGTAGCAAAAGCGCTGGCCCGGAACTATCACTGGACGATTGCTCCCTGTGGGAATACGGCGCTGAACCTGTTAGGGCTTTCCACGCAGGTAACAGCGGTATGGTCCTATATCAGCGACGGTCCATATAAGACCTATGAGTGGAATTCCACAAAACTGGAATTTAAGCACAGGACCAATAAGGAGATCACGGGTCTTTCTTATATGACGGTTCTGGTGATTCAGGCATTGAAAACTTTGGGGAAAACAAATGTCACTTCCAAAACGATCCAGACGCTTAGCTCCCGGTTGAATGAGAACGATAAAGCCGCTATGCTAAGAGAGGCGGCAGAATCTACGGATTGGGTTTACAATGCGATACGGCAGATTGCCGGGGAGGTACAATAGAGATGAAACATGTTGCAAAATTTTCAGACAATGATAAGCGGAGGCTGTTCCGTAACACAGCAGATAAGATGGGGCTCAACGATGCCATTGTGGAAAAAGATTTTTGGGTATGCTTTACGCTGGATTATCTGTTTCAACGTTCCCCCTGGAAAGATTCGATTACCTTTAAGGGCGGTACCAGCTTGTCGAAAGCCTTTCGCCTGATCAGCCGGTTTTCCGAAGATATTGACCTGATTCTGGACTGGCGGGTTTTAGGATATGGCAAAGACGAACCTTGGGAGAAACGTTCCAACACGAAGCAGGACGCTTTCAACAAAGAGGCCAATGCACGGGCGGAGGTCTTTCTGGCAGAAACCTTCTGCCCCGCAATCAAAGAAGGATTATCTCAGGAGCTTGGCCGTGAAGCTGACATTCACATGGACGAGGAAGAAAAGCAGACAGTTATTTTTGCCTACCCAAAACTGTTTACCAATGCGGGAACCTTGCAGGTGATCCGACTGGAAATCGGCGCGCTGGCCGCATGGACGCCGGCAAAGTCTGCGGAGATTATGCCGTATGCCGCGGAGTATTACCCTGATGTGTTCGAGCAGAAAGGAACGAATATTCTGACGGTTGCCCCGGAGCGGACTTTCTGGGAAAAAGCTACGATCCTGCACCATGAGGCCAACAGGCCGGAACATCTGGAAATGCCGCAGCGGTATTCCAGACATTATTACGATTTGTACCGCATGGCTCTGACCCCGGTAAAAGAAGCCGCTTTCTCTCAGCTCGACCTGCTTAAAAAGGTTGTGGATTTCAAAATGAAATTCTATCCCAGGGCATGGGCGAAGTACCCGGAGGCTGTGCCAGGCACCTTAAAGATGATCCCGCCGGAATACCGGTTCACAGCGTTAGAGGCGGATTATGATTCCATGAAGGATATGCTGTATGGTGATGTACCCACATTCGATATTGTCATAGCAGCGGTCCGGGAACTGGAAAACGAGATCAATACCCTGTAACAATTACATAACCATTTATTTGCCGGCTATTCTAAGATGCTTTAGGGTAGCCGGCTTTCTGTTTTCAAAAAGGAGGAATGTCACATTACGCAAAATGAAGTCAATGCCGTATTTGACGAGCAGGTGCGGCTTTGCGCCGACACGCTGCAACGGAAAACCAAAGAATACACCGGGGACGACACGGACCGGCTGGGAGCTTTTAAGACGGCGGCAGCTTTGCAGCATACCACACCGGAACGTGCACTTGCTGGGATGCTGGCGAAGCATATCGTTTCCCTGTATGACATGTGCTTTGACAATGGTGCGAGCTATGACATAGGCACATGGGACGAAAAGATTACAGACAGCTTAAACTATCTGTTTTTATTGAAAGCCATTGTAAAGGAGGGACATACCAATCAACCGAATTGAAGTAAAAATATTGAACTGCCAGGCGGTTGCAGAGGCCGAGAGAAACATGGTTTTTGCAGCGCGGCTTACCCAGCGGGGACATAAGATCGCCACGATGGATGATCTGCTGGCACTCTATGAGAAGTCATTCAACGAGAATACCGTGGCAGCCATCAGTAGCCTCCCTCACCCCACGGTCCAGAAATTCGCAGTGATTACCGTTGCTGTTGTAGGAGCAAGCCGGTGTTTTCTGGCACAGATCACCAGGCATCAGAACGAAGTAAAGTTTATGAGTGCGTCTTTGCAATACAGCAATTATACTGGACAGGCGGATTTTGCGGTACCCTATGAGATTTTAACCGCCCCGGCCGCAGTTCGGGAACTGTACTTAAAAAGCTGTCACGAGGGCATGGACTGTTACGAAAAGCTGTGCAGCGCGGGAATCGGCCATGACGCAGCGGGCTATGCCACACCCCAGGGATTACGGAATGTGCTGATAATCAGCGCCACGCCCTATCAGTGGAAACACATCATCGGCCAGCGGGTATGCCGGCGCAATACGGACGAGACCCGGATCGTACTCTTGAAAATCTGGGAGGAACTTTACGCACTCAGCCCGGCTTTGTTCTCCCCTTCTCAGACCGGATCGTTCTGCCAGATGGACAAATGTCTGGAGGGACAAATGACCTGTGGGCAGAAACTGACGGAAACCATGACACCGGAGAACATTTTAAGAAACGACTACCCGGTACTTTTGGAAGGAGGCGGTGCATGAAGATCAAGCTGATTGATTTTGGTGTGCCGGAGAGCCAGCTACCTTTCCGACCACATGGTAACGACGCTGGGGCGGATGTGTATATGCCTTACGACTGCACCTTGCAGCCGGGCGAGATCGCAAAGGTTCCGCTTGGGTTCGGGATTGAAGTGCCGGACGGGTATGCGGGTTTTGTGTTTCCCCGCACCAGCATGGCAGTAAGGGGCCTGGTCTGTGAGCTACCTCCCGTGGATTCCGGCTACCGCGGGGAAATCCATGCCATTATCAGTAATGTAAGCAACAAACCGCAGGAACTTTCCAAAGGAACGCGGATAGGCCAGCTTGTAATTACTCCTGTTGTGATTGCAGATTTTGTAACGGATTTGGGCGCGGAGCGCGGAACCGGAGGCTTTGGGAGTACCGGGGCATAAATCAGGATAAATATAGAGTGTTTCCAGACTTAATTTAGGACAGTATGGGAAATAATAAGAAAGCGGTCATTTCCGTGACCGCTTTACTTCTTGCTGTTCAATTCTTTCATAATGCCGAGGATATTATAGCTATGATAAGGTTTTTTTCTTTTTCTATCTTCATGTATAAAGATTTCAGCGTTCCAATGGAATGCGCAGCCATCACCGCAGGTGATGATCTCAGGGGCTTGGGGACATGTCACCAACAAGCATTTTGGCAGGAATACCGGAAACGGATTCCTGCCAAAATACGCAATCTTACGGAAGATTGCATTGCTTGCCATTTAGTAGAATCCCAGAAAATGTTCTTGCACCACGCAACGACATTGATAGACTGAAAGAAAGGCGGTATAATAAGGATGCAGCAAGTAACATAAAAGCTGTAGTGAGATAAAAATACAAATATAGTTGGGAGTAGGTGGTGAAACGATGTTTAGGATAGGGGAATTCTCAAAGTTGGCGCAGGTATCTATTCGTATGCTTCGCTACTATGACGAGGTAGGACTTCTGACACCGGCAGAGGTTGACAAGTGGACGGGACACCGACTGTATTCAGTAAAGCAAATACCGCGTCTAAATAAGATTCTGTATTTGCGGGATAGTGGACTGAATGTTTCGGAAATTGCGCTTGCCCTGACGATGGACGAGCAATCACTTCTTGCGCAGCTCGACAAAAAGCGCATAGAGATAGAAAATGCAATACAGGCCGAACAAGAAAAACTTCGGAAGATCGAACTTACAAAAAGTGAAATACAGGGTGGTAAAGGAGAACTGCACTATAACATATCCGTTAAGTCAATCCCGGCGTATCAGGTGCTATCCTTGCGGAAAATTGTACCGAATTACTATTTCGAGGGCGACTTATGGAAAGAACTTTCTACTTTTACAGAAGCACAAAAAATCGAAATAACGGGCAATACATTTTCCATTTATCACGATACAGAATTTCGAGAGACAGATGTTGATATTGAGCTATGCGCCCCTGTAAAGAAAATGGGAAAGGCAAAAAGGCCATTTTGTTTCCACATGACAGAACCAGTCCCGTACATGGCTTGCACAATGGTCTATGGCGATTTTGCAAATATAAAAGGCGCTTACCTTGCCTTTGCCGAATGGTTGCAGACAAACAGCAAATACAAAATGTCTAACCCGATGCGTCAGATCGTGCATAGAGGTCCGTGGAATGAGAATAACCCTGAAAAATATTTGATTGAGCTTCAAATACCGCTGGAATACACATGATTGTGTAAACTTTGAAATGTCCTGTGAAAATGCAGGGCATTTTTTATTTTTCCCTGTTGCATCTCACATGATGTGAGGTATTATACTGGATTTACCAACAAAGCAAGGAGGAAAAATATGACCTATCAATTAAAAGCCATTGGTAAAGTAAAAAATGATGAAAACAGCACATTTATTCAGTTAGAGCCAGAGTACATTCCCGGACTGCAAGCCTTAGAAGGCTTCAGCCACATCAATGTTCTTTGGTGGTTCAGCGATTGCGACAACGGCGCAGACCGGAATGAATTACAGACAGAACAGCCCTATAAAGGCGCACCCGAAATCATGGGTGTATTTGCGACACGATCTCCTGCGCGTCCGAACCCTATTGCATTAACAGCGTCTGAAATTATTAACATTGATTTCACCAACGGCATGATTCGTGTTACATTCATTGACGCAAATAACAATACGCCCGTACTTGACATCAAGCCGTACACTCCGAGTTTTGACAGGGTTGAAACACCCGGTGTTCCCGCATGGTGCAGCGAATGGCCGAAAAGCACAGAAGCGTCCGGCTATTTTGATTGGGGACAGGTATTCAAATTTTAAGAGGGGGGTGGCTTATGAAATTACAGGATTATGCGCAGAATAAGCCTGTTCTTGAAACGGATCAACTTATCCTACGCCCTCTGCGAAAAGAAGATGTTTCAGATTTGAAAGAATGGTTGGGTGACAGTTCCATTTATCAGTATTGGGGAAAACGCCCCGGGAAAAGTGACTTAAACCCGGAATTGCTTTTTCAAAAGTCGGAGAAACCCACAAAAAGTTTTCATTGAGGTATTGTTCACAAACAAGATTATAAAGTCATCGGGGATATGTGGGTGTATCTCATTGAAAATGACCGCATGGCAAAAGTAGCATTTCGCCTTTCGCCTGCCTATCAAGGCAACCGACTTATGACAGAAGCGTTGGCGAGAGTAGCTATCTTCTGCTTTGAAGAAACAGAATTGCAGCGTCTTTGGGCTGATGTTCACATCTGTAACATTGCGTCATTCAAAACTCTTGAAAAAGCGGGCTTCAAGCGTGAAGGGCTTATTCGTGAGGGGAAAATGGTAAACATCTACTGCGATTATTATTTATATGGCATGACAAAAACTGATTACATTGAGGTGATGGATAAATTCCAGCACCCCAGCCGGAACAGTCCGTGATCCCCGGTATGGGCAAGGATGCCCCAACCCGGCCTGCTCCGCAGGCTGAGGCCGAAAAGTGGAGAAATCCCCCGCACAGGATAAAAAGTTGATTAAGGCTACTTTGGGACAAAGTGGGACTGTTGACAAAGCGCCGGTTCACTTATCACAGGCTACATTTTCCAGATCAAAAAGCGCATTGCGTGAAAAGCCCGGCAAAAAATAAAATGATATAATTACTAAGGAAAGCATCTGATTCATCACAACAAAAAAGCAGGAAAAAACCTGCTTTGAATCTGATGATTTCC
>QXWX01000147.1 GCA_009911175.1 Lachnospiraceae bacterium
ACAAGATTTGCCACGAGAAGTCAGCAGAGGTCATAGTACTATGGCGGTCGCAAACGCCATGGGAAGGACTGAACTTTTAGGTTTTAAGTGTGGATTCGGGGGTAAGGACATGGAGCGGACAGCGAAAAAAGCGATACTTATCATAACAGGGGTTCTTCTTCTTGCGATACCTGTATTTCTCATTGTATGTGCCCTCTGTCTGCCTGCCAGGTACGAAGAAACATTTTTAGGTGAACTGAGAGAGAAATGCAGGCGTCTGGAGGAAATCGAAGGGAAGCGTATCATACTGGCGGGAGGGAGCGGTATTGCTTTCGGCTATGACAGTTCGATGCTGGAGGGGGCATTCCCGGAGTACCAGGTTGTAAATTTCGGGATGTATGCAGGGCTTGGAACGAAAGTGATGCTGGATTTATCTGAGGGATCCGCTCGGGAAAATGACATTGTGATCCTGTCGCCGGAGCAGGAGGCACAGACTCTTTCGGACTATTTTAATGGAGAAGCCATGTGGCAGGCGGCGGACGGGGAATTTTCGCTGCTTTTCAAGATCAAACGCGGGAACTGGGGGCAGATGCTAGGGACGCTGCCGGGTTTTGCGGCAGACAAATTCCGTTATCATTTACATGGGACAACGCCTGAGCCGGAAGGGATATATCGGAAGGATTCGTTTAATGCATACGGAGATATTGACACAAAGCTGTGTGGGCAGAATATCATGCCGCAAGGATACGACAGGAACACTCCAGTTCGTTTTACAGACGATGTCTGGCAGGAGGAGTTTATAGAGTATATGAATACCTATGCCTTACAGCTTGAGAAACAAGGGGCAAAAGTCTGGTACCGGTTCTGTCCGGTCAATGCGTTGGCAGTAGTGCCAGGGGATATGTCCGCATATTACGAAGCGCTACAGACAAAGCTTTCTTTTCCGGTCATCGGGAACCCGAATGACAGTGTAATGGATGCGGAATGGTTTTATGATACAAATTTCCATCTGAATTCCAGCGGGAAGATTGTGAACACGATCCAATGTATTCGGGATATAAAAGCCATGCTGGGAGAAAGTACGCAGACGGCATATGAATTTCCAAATAAACCGGAAATGCCGGCGGATACGGGAGGAGATTTGGAGGAACAGCCAGAAATACTGTATGCAGATATTTATGCGGGAAATGAGGACATCCAGGCTATCACGATACCGAAGGAGGTTGCACTGATTGAGGACGGCGCATTTGAAGGTTGCAGCCGGTTACAGGCGATCATACTTGAAAATGAACAGCCATCAGAAATCCGTCCGGGGCAGGGATTACTGCGTGGAACAGATGCGGATATCTATGTAATAGACAAGGTATTGCCGGATTATCGGCTGAATTATTTTTGGTCCATGTATGCAGGAAGGATCAAGGCACAATCCACGTTAGAAAAATGACGTTTTACGTCAGGAAAAAGCATCAGTCGAAAAAAAAGTTATAATAATCCATTATAAGCGTGGACGAAACACGAAATAACAGATAAAATGGAGTGGAGGTTCTAAGATGAAAACAAAACAAGCATTTAACCCGTATCTGCCAAGTTATGAATATGTACCGGATGCTGAGCCGCATATTGTGGATGGCCGTGTTTACATTTATGGTTCCCATGATCTGTTCAACGGCCTGAATTTTTGCCTGGGGGACTATGTGTGCTGGTCTGCCCCGGTCGGGGACTTAAGTAATTGGAGATATGAGGGCTGTATTTATAAGAGGGAGCAGGATCCGGCGGCGCCCAGGATCCGCCTGACGAATGGGCTGGCGGCTCCGGATATGGTACAGGGGCCGGACGGAAAATACTATCTGTATTATTTCATGGGCGGCACAAAGATGATCTCTGTGGCAGTCTGCGATGAACCGGCAGGAAAGTATGAATTCTATGGATATGTAAAATATGAGGATGACGTGCCTGTAGGCAAAAAGAATGAACCATTTCAGTTCGATCCGGGAATCTTCATGGATGACGACGGACGGCTGTATATGTACAGCGGCTTTGCGCTGGCGGGGAATCCCATTCTCCTGGACGGCTCTAAACCGACGGAGCATGGACCCATGTGCTTTGAACTGGACCCTTCCGATATGCTGACGGTGAAAAAAGGCCCTGTGTATATTGGGATTGCGGGAGAGAAGGAAGCGCCCGGGACTCCTTATGAGGGACATCCTTTCTTAGAGGCAAGTTCCATGCGTAAATTCAATGGAACCTATTATTTTATCTACAGTTCCCTGAACAGCCATGAACTTTGCTATGCCACAAGTGACAATCCCACCAGCGGTTTTTCGTACGGGGGGATTCTGGTCAGCAACGGAGACATCGGAATGCCGGGCGTGACAGACGTGAACCATGCAAAAAATTATACGGGAAATACCCACGGGAGTATTATTGAGATCAATGGAGAATATTATATATTCTATCATCGCCACAGCAACCGGAAGCAGTCTTCCAGACAGGCCTGCGCGGAGAAAATTCGTTTCGAAGACGGAAAATTTTATCAGGCGGAGCTGACATCCTGCGGGCTGAACGGAAAGCCGCTGTCTGGAAAAGGGCATTATCCCAGTTATATCGCATGTAATTTATATGGAAAAAAGGGAACCAGATTTTTAAGCATGATCAAGCATCCAAAGAGAGGCTACCCCTACTTCACTCAGGACGGTAAAGACCGTGAATCAGGAGATGACCAGTATATTGCGAACATGGATGACGGCGCGGTGGCAGGGTTTAAGTATTTTGACTTAAGAGAAACTTCCAAGATCAGGATTAATATCCGTGGAAATGCCTCTGGCATGGTTTATATCCGTACTGCGGAGAATCAGGAGCCGGTGGCAAAGATTGAGGTAAAACCGACAAAAGATGTGCATGGTTTTGTCTCGGAACTGAAAGCACCTGGAGAAAAGCAGGCGTTGTTTTTCAAATATGAAGGAAGGGGAAGCTTTGACTTTATTTCTTTTGATCTAGCATAAGAATGGCTGCAGCGAGGGACAGTGTATGATACACATTGCGATTGTAGAGGATGACGTCCATGATAAAGCCCGGCTGAAAAAATGTCTGAAAAGATATGAAGAGGAAACCCAGCGGCGGTTTGAGGTGACCGAATTTTCGGACGGCGAGGACATCATTACAGAGTATATGGCAAAATATGACCTGATACTGATGGATATTGAAATGACCTTTATGAATGGCATGAGTGCGGCCCGGCGGATTCGGGAAATGGATCCGGACGTGGAACTGATCTTTATTACAAATATGCCCCAGTATGCAATCCAGGGCTATAAAGTAAATGCATTGGACTATCTGTTAAAGCCGCTCTCCTATTTTTCATTTACGGAGACCATGAACAAGGCACTGAAACGGATTGGGACATCGGAGAAAAAATATGTCGTGGTTGCCACAAAGGGAGGAAAAATGAAACTGGATATTTCCGGCATCTGTTATGTGGAGGTGCTGGATCATCTTCTGCTGTATCATACCACCGAAGGAATTTATGAGGCCCGGGGAACGCTGAAAGATACACTAAGCCAGCTGGATGAACGTTTTTTCAGCTGCAGCAGGAGTTATGTAGTGAATCTGGATTATGTAGAGCATTACCGTGGAAACGATCTTACGGTGAACGGTGATGTCCTTGCCATGAGCCGGGGCAGGCGGAATGCGTTTCTGGACGCGCTAAATGCACATATGAATGGAGAGTGGGGATGAAAGGAGCAGAAATCTTGAATACACCGGGATATTACTATGCATTTGCCTATTGGATGTCCGCATTTGTGATCATCTTCATTTATCACGATAAGCCGCGGCAAAAAAAACATTGGGCAGGAGATGCGGCGGCATTTGTGATCCTGCAGGTATTCATGTATCTGACAGACGGCGTGGCAAAGTTCCTGTTCATACCGTCTATGCTGCTGATCATCTTTCTGGTGCTTTTATATATACGGATAAATTGTGATTTTACGTTAAGGGAAACAGGATATTACGGGGCTACAGTGCTGATCAATGCGGAGTTTGCCGCGTCCCTCTGCTGGCAGATCTACTATAACTTTGCGTTCGATATTCCAAAGGATTATCAGGTTTTCTGGCGCGTTGGAGAAATGGTCCTGGTCTATGGCCTTATTTATGCGGCGATTTATTTTCTGGAGCGGCATCTGCGCAAGGATATTGAGGAACTTCGGCTTACCGGCCGTGAACTGCTGAGCGTATTTGTGATTGTGCTTATGGTATATAGTGTCAGCAATATGAGTTATGTGGATACGGAATGGCTGTTCAGCAGCGCCATGAGCAGGGATATCTTTATTATCCGTACGTTGACGGACTTCTGCGGGATCTGTCTCCTTTACGCCTATCATATCCAGGTACGTGCGATGCAGATGCGGTTTGAAATGGATACCCTTCAGAATATCATGGAAATGCAGTATAAAAGTTATCAGATGTCACAGGATAATATTGATATGGTGAATCAGAAATATCATGATTTGAAGCATCAGATCACACTGCTGAAGGCAGAGACAGAAACGCAAAAATCCGTGGAATATCTGGAGCAGATGGAACGGGAGATTAAAAGTTATGAAGCGCAGAACAAGACAGGAAACAAAGTGTTAGATGCTGTCCTTACTATCAAAAGCATGGCTTGCCAGGGGAAAGGGATTGAACTGAAGTGCGTGGTAGAAGGGGATCTCCTCTTCTTTATGGATGATATGGATGTCAGTGCCTTGTTTGGAAATATGCTGGACAATGCCATAGAGTCCGTGGAAAAGCTTCCGGATGAGCGGATGCGGCTGATCCGTCTCTATGTGGTTCGGGAAAAGCAATTTCTGCGAATCTGTACGGAAAATTACTGTACGGAACAGATTCAGTTTAAGAAAGGCATGCCAGTGACTACAAAAAAAGATAAGCGTCTCCATGGATTTGGGATGAAGAGTATCCAAAGTACAGTTAGGAAATATGACGGCTCTGTGATGGCTGCTCTGAACTCGAACTGGTTTGAGGTGAAGATTTTAATACCGATTCCTTAGGGAGTCACAGACAGGTACTTACACTACAGATTAAGTCAGATGAATTTCCTTGTTGATATCATCAAGACTCATATCTGCAACACCATTATTCTCAGCCTGTACTCGCAGGGTATGAAAGGCTTGCGCCGCGCCCTCACGTGTGATATCAGCTTCAGGAGATGATAGTTCAAAAGGAATCCCGCACTGTCTGACAACAGCTTGCGCAAATACATTGAATGCTGTAGATGCGTTCATGCCGAAATCCTGGCATAAGCAGTCAAATGGATTCTTTAATGTTTCGTCCATTCGGACGCTGAAAGTTGCAAATTGGTGTTTTTATAATTAAATTGAACCAATTTTCTGAATCGATAGTTCCATGAAGCAATGGAAGCAGGAGGTATAGAAGATTTGTGAGGGACTCGAATCAGAACATAGAAAGTGAATAGATTATTTTTATTCGAAAGTCGCAGACTGAAAATGGTCTGCGGCTTTTACATTTTGTTTGCTAAAAAGTTTTTCATTTCCTTATACTTTCTTTATAATTCCCTGTTATCCCCTATTCCTGTAATCGGTTACGAGACAGAAGTTTTTATTGCATCAAGCGAGTGACAGACCATACGAAATGCAGTATGAAAAAGATGACAGGAAAGGATGGAATATGATGAAACATATTTTAGAAACAGAGTGTGTAACAAAAGAGTTCCGGGGCCATTCTGCGGTGTGCGGCGTGTCTCTGCAGATACCGGAGTGCTGTGTATACGGACTTCTTGGCACCAACGGGGCGGGGAAATCGACGATTCTTAAGATGCTGACAGGGATTTTTAGGCCCACCAGTGGGAAGGTGCTTTTTGACGGACATCCATGGAGCCGGAAGGATCTGGCAGAGATCGGCGCGCTGGTGGAGACGCCCCCGGTATATGAGAACCTGACGGCCTGGGAGAATCTGAAGGTCCGGGCGCTGATCCTGGGGATATCGGATGCCCGGATTCGGGAAGTGCTGGAACGGGTGGACCTTGCGGATACAGGGAAGAAAAAGGCGGGGGCATTTTCGCTGGGGATGAAGCAGAGGCTGGGGCTTGGGATCGCGCTGCTGGGTCAGCCGAGGCTTTTGATCCTGGATGTAAACTGGGGTAAGGGCTTTGGCTGTATACAGCGTATATTGTGTGAAAAATAATGGAATATGGCTACTTAATACACAAGACATAGGGAAAAATGTGTATGGAGTAGAGGAAATAAATGTAATGACTGGCAGGGAGGAATGGAGACTTCGGATGCTGGTTTTTGTATTAGTAAAGATGTAAAGGCAAGGTGGACTATAAATCTATAAACTGGAAAAGAGAATAGGGAGAGCGTGACTTGTGATAAAAGGAATTTAAAGTCGAAATATGTTGATAATTAGAAAACGATGGTATATCATTTTAATAGTGGTGCTTTATGGAAGTTATAGAAACATAAACGGTATGAGATTATTCGAAATAAAAACAGATTTTTTTGTTTTAAAAGGAGAATGGTGATGCAAAAAACAATGAATGAGTACTATTGTTACCTAAGTAAAGCAATTACGCTCCATGAAGCATGTAAAGTATTGGGGATTGAACTGATTCCATCTGGTGATGACTATATTTGCCGTTGTTTTTTTCATGATGATGAGCATCCGTCTATGCATTTATATACGGAAAGTAACAGCTATTATTGCTTTCAGTGTGGAGAAAATGGAAATCTGTTTTCATTTATTAAAGGGAAGCTTGGATGCAGCTTTTTAGAAAGTGTACAGTGGATAGAAAAACATTATCCAGAAGTGCTAAGTGAAAAACCAACGATAGGTGAGCAGAATATAGACGGATACGAAATAGCACGAAACTTCTACTGTGTTATGTCGGAAGAAGAACAGGGGTTAAGTGTTTTTGTAAAAGATCGAAAGTTTACTAGGAAGTTATTGAATGATGCGGAAATTTATTATGCTAAAGGACGAAAATTACAGCATTTACTTAATAAAAAAGATCAATTTATTGAGCAGACAAATAAATTGGAAGAAAAACAATTATTAAATAGAGTGCCTAATCAGATGCATCATATCAATGTGGAAAGATATGAAGATTATTTTAAAGCAGACCGTATAATGATTACACTTCGTAATGATCGAAATGAAATTATTGGTTTCGCAGGCAGAAGCATCGTAGAACAAGATAAACCTAAATATTTATTTACAAAAAGATTAGATAAGAAACATTTATTATATCGATTAAATCATGTAAAAAGGAAATATTCAAAAGACCGAAAACTGCAGGCCCTGTATATTGTGGAAGGGATTTTTGATGCTCTGCGGTTGGAAAAAAATAATCAGGCAGCAGTGGCAGTATTGGGTAGCCATCTAACTCAAACACAGACAAGTCTTATCGAGGAATATGTAAAATCTTTGGATTGCGCAGTGACTTTATGTGTATTTATGGATTCTGATGAAGCCGGGTTAAAAGGGAATTATGAAACCATTCGGAATTTGTGGAAGCGTAGTGCCCTAAGAAAATGCAATATAAATGTAAACGTAATTACAAGTGGTGAGAAAGATCCAGACGAATATTATAGCAAGCGCCGGAAAGAAGAAAATGAGGGAATAGCGACCTACTCGGTATTTGAATATCTATTTAGATATCATTTGAGGAATGAAGAGACAACATTAGCTGAGGTTGATATACAAGAAGAATACTCATCAAAAACCATAGAAGAAAAAATTAATATTTTGCATAAAATAGAGAGCTTTTTACTTGATGATGAGTGGCGGGAAATCATAGGAAGGTATCACTCTCTATATGCAGAAGGAAAACAAGATGTTAATGTGCCGGAGGACTTTTCGTTCGGTTTAATAAAAGGATATGTCCAAGGGGAGAATGCGGAAAAGTATTGCGGAGAGGAAAAAAGAGACTATCTGTACCATATGCGTAATGCTTTGCAGATAGCCAGAATCAGTTACGAACGTGAGGATATCAGACTGGATGAATGGACATGGGATCGCATTGAGATTTGTGCGGACGCGTTTTTTGTACATTTTTATGAGGATTTATTGGCAAACGAATTAAGTCCGCGCACGATTCAAATTCCAATGATAGAGGCAATGACTCCTAAAAAGTTGGATGTACAAAGAAGAAAGTTGATTTATTGCCATGAAGAATTGGTTTTACAGCAATATGTGCTGAATGAATTGTTATCAAGAGGAAGCTATTCTCAATATGAAGAGTTTATTCCGGCAATTAGATATCAGTCCGGCCGTGGTACCTATATGACGGAATCCAACGGTTGAATCGAAATACAGTATATCGTGTAAAACTTGATATAAAAGGGTTTTACGATAATATCAAGCGGCATATCGTAAGAAATGCTTTATATAAACCTTTCCAGCAGGCATTAAGGAAAGATGACAGTAAATTTGCATGCTTTCGTGGAAAAGATAATGATCCGGATGGAGACTCTTGTGCAAGAAATCTGTTAGAATGGATTCTTTCAGAGTTATTTAAAACAGAATATTATAGTGCTGCAGATGGAAAACTGTATAAGAAATCAGATGAGAATTGTGCAATACCACAAGGTCCGAATTTGTCTGCCTATATCGCTAATGTGGTTTTATTTGAGGTAGATAAAAAGGTATACGAGATTGTAAAAGAAGTGAATGCAAAATGTGAAGAGGATAAAATTGTAGTCCGCTACTGCAGGTATGTGGATGATATGATTATTATTTCTTCGAATCCATCTATCCTGCTGTGTATTAAAGATGTGATACATTCCACTTTATACCAATTAGGTTTAGAACTTAGTCCTAAAACAGATTCGGAAGAAGGAATTTCAAAAGAAGAAGCGTTGGAGTGGACTGTGGATGAAAGAGGCGGTTTAGGGGTTTCCGCAGCATTTGATATGGCCGATGATTCTTTGGATTCTGTGTTAGATGAATGTGACGAATATGATGTTACTGACAGAAGAGAGGCTCTGCGGCTGCTTCGAAGTACCTTAAGTCCAATGATTTACGAAGGCTTAAAAACAGAAATAGATTTTATGAAATTATTGGAAATTGTTTTTAAGACGGGAGAAATCAGGATTAACGATATCATAAGATTTTCGGAACTTATGCTATATCATGCTGCTGAAAATATGTCTGACATCTGGGAGAATTATGTTGGCTTATGGAAACAAGGAATGCAATATTGTCCGTCAGATTCTATACTTCGGATTGAGGGGATGTCTACTTATGTATTTCTGGAAGGGTGCTGTCGAATTTTGAAACAGCAGAATCAAGCAAAGCAAGCGGAAAGTTATTCTTTATGGAAAAAATCTGAAATAAAGATCCGTGATACATTGAAAGGTGTAGATATCTGGCAGAAGATAGAAGAAGAGATTCATGAAAAAGAGTTACTGAAAAAAAATGCCTGGGTTCTGAACTTAAAACTGATAGAGTTATATATTTTGTTAGGCAATGAGCAGACAATATCTCTGGATGTAGAAAGTAATGAATATCTGGAACGATGGCTGTGGTATATGAAAAGGTCGCAGAAAATGAAACTTGCTAAACCGAAGCACAAAGAACTGCAACGCAGGGAAAAAGAAGAAAATATTCTGCGGGATTACCATTTTAATACAAACTATTGGAAAGATGATTTAAACAATAATTCATTATATTGGCAGTCAGCATTACTTCCAGTTATTTTAAATGTGGATGGAAAAGATGAAGATAAAAAAAGAAATGTGAAGATATTGGCAGAAAGATATAAAAAATATCCTTCAATCGCATTGCATGAGGATATTAATACCATACCGGCTTTTGAAGGTATGTTTAAACCTCTTATGAAAAGAGGTTTTATATCAGGGAATATGGAGGGTGCGTTAAATGACGTCACAGAAGTGATTTGCGCAGAAATGTTTGCTTTGTCTTCACCAGGTAACTATCAGAGCTTTTTAAAAGAGTCTTTTAATGCATACAACAATTATACCGAGAATTCGTTTTTCAGCAAAGGGCAGGGTGAAACAGGTAAGAAAGAGAAAAAGTATGAAGATTATGCGGTAAGTTTGATAAAAGATTTGAAGGAATTTGGAAGTTACATATCAGCATATCAAGAAGAGGGAAGAGCAAATCGTACACCAATTGTGTTGATACCGGCATGTACAACAAGAGCAGTTGATTACTATGTGATTGGGCAGGGAAATTATTTGGCCGCAGGAGTAAAAACAGTTCTCTGTAATTCCTGTAAAACAACAGCGGGAGGAGGAAGTTGCTTTATAGGGCCGGATTCATGGGATGACCGAAAACTAAATAAGGGAGAGGAATTGTTGAAAGAGAATACAATATATCATGGACTGAAACCGGGAATTTATATGCAGACATCGAAAGAACGGTGTAGAGGCGCTTTAGGAGAAAAGGAACAAGCATTGTTAGTATGTGATATCAGTCCCTATCATGAAAAAAACAGTCCAAATATAGAGTCAATGGTAGATGCTTTTTCAATTGTGGCACATATCCCAATCCTAGAAGAAAAAATATATGTGAAGCAATGTATAGGAAAAAATAAATGTTCTAAAAAAGATGGATTTGTTATTCAAAAAGAAGGTCAGGAACGAGAAGAGATGAAAAACCTTATGGCGAATATTATAGAACATTGTCAGGACAGGGGGAGTACTACCACTATGACAGAATCGGATGAAGATGCAGAAAAAATGGAGGAATATCTAAAACGATTAGGACTTCATTATAACAGTGACTGGCTGTATAAGCGGGGAGAGTATTATAAGGAATTTCATAAGACGAAACCGCAGAGAGGTATAGCACCAACATTGATTGACTGGATGTATATTGAGATTGATTATCAAAAATTTATGGAGGATAAGAAACAATATTTGGTCTGAGATAGTCAGGGATTTATAAGGTCATATTTAGAGAAAGGGACGGTTTACTTCTGGAAGAATGGAACGAATTGTGGCATGAAAAGCTGCTTGAGGACATTTCTAATATGGTTTTGAGATGTTTTGGGCATTATTGTAGATGAATTCGCTGGTGGAAGATAGAAAGGCTAATATTGAAATTTGTGTCATTCCGAACAACTATCCAGTAAATTATAAGGTCGAATATCATTATCGGAGTGTCAGCACTAAGCAGCAGTTAAAGGGACAGGAATCGAAT
This sequence comes from Lachnospiraceae bacterium, assembly GCA_009911175.1. The sequence continues at coordinate 11,161 of QXWX01000147.1, forward strand.
ACCTGAAAAAATTCTCCGCACTGCGGAGAGAATTGGAGGATTTATGGAACTTGCTAAATATGAGAATAGGCTCTATTTAGAAATCAAAAAGTTGATAGATAATAGTCGCAATAAAGTTGCTTCCATTGTTAATTCTGAGATCACAGATTTGTATTGGAAAATTGGAAGTCATATTAATGAAAATATACTTAATAATGAACGTGCAACATATGGAAAGCAGATTATAAAATATTTATCAGAAAAGTTGACGCAAGAGTATGGACGTGGATGGAGCGAAAAACAGTTGCGGCATTGTGTGCATTTAGCGATTACATTTCCTTATGACGAAAAATTCTCCGCATTGCGGAGAGAATTAAATTGGACATGTATAAAAGCATTAATGTATATAGATGAACCGTTGAAGAGAGATTTTTATATCGAAATGTGCAAAATGAACCATTGGAATACTCGAACGCTTCAGGATAGAATTAATTCTATGCTGTATGAGAGAACCGCTATTAGCAGAAAGCCGGATGAGCTGATAGTTCAGGAATTGTCATTATTGCAAGAAGAAAATAAATTGACTCCGGATTTAGTGTTTAGAGATCCATATTTTTTGGATTATCTGGGGCTTACGGATACTTATTCTGAAAAGGATTTGGAATCTGCAATTATTGCAGAATTGCAGCAGTTCATTATAGAATTGGGGTCTGATTTTGCGTTTATGGCTCGTCAGAAAAGAATTACGATAGATAATGAAGACTACTATATCGATCTGTTATTCTTTCATAGAAGACTGAAGTGTCTGGTCGCTATTGACCTGAAATTAGGAAAGTTTGAAGCGGCACATAAAGGACAAATGGAACTTTATTTACGTTGGCTGGAAAAATACGAAATGGTTGAAGGGGAAAATCAGCCGATAGGGTTGATTTTGTGTTCTGGTAAAAATGAGGAACATATTGAACTGATGAGACTCGATGAAAGTAATATACGAGTTGCGGAGTATATGACAAAACTTCCAGACATGAAGTTGCTTGAGGCTAAACTAAAACAATCTATTAACAGGGCTAAGAAGAGGCTTGCTTCATCATTAGATTCAGGTCGTTCCTAGTGTAGCGTCTCAATCATTTTTTAATTTATGCTAAATATACGAAAACACTTGACTTTTTGCACTAAATATGCTA
>QXWX01000148.1 GCA_009911175.1 Lachnospiraceae bacterium
CCGATATATATCAAGATATTGAATTTTAGAAGCATGCCAAAGTATTACTTTAAACGAAGTTCACGGATTCAGGTTATTCATCAATCAGACTTCTTTTTCCCTGCTAAACAATCTCATTGCCCTAATTTTGTGAAAAACTTGGGAAACTCCAAAATTTTATTGACATTTCCACACGGGTTTTATACAATGATAAAGTATGCAGGGAATGGCAGCCACTTCTTGTTAGGAAAGGCAGCGGTCGAAGCATTCTTTTGGTACAAGCAGTTGAGAGGAGATTTTACACATGGATGAAAACCAGGAATTTAGACAGGAAGAGATCAACTTGATGGATCTGATATTTTACTGCCTGGAGAAGTGGAGATGGATCGTAGCGTTCATGCTGATCTTGGCAGTTGCGGCAGGGGCATACAAGTATCGGGGTGTGGTGAAGGAGAACCAGGCCAAGCAGGAGGCGGCGATTTCCGCAGAGGAAGATGACGATGAGGTGAATATCGTTAAGGTCGATCTTCAGTCTGTGTCCTATTATGAACAGGCCATTGCAGAGAATACGAACGCGCTTGAGAGGCAGAAGGAGTATCTGGATAATTCAGTCGTGATGGACATGGATTCCTATCATGTTTCAACAGGGACACTGAGTTTTTATTTGGAAGGCGGTGACCATCTGGACAGTCTGATTGCGGCCTTTGGTGCTTATGTAGCGGATGGCAGACTGGCAGAACGGCTGCACAGTGCAGATGCAACGGTTTCTGTAGAGGATCTGAGATATCTGACTTCCTTTTCAGATAGCTTTGAAGCAATATATGAAGTGGGAAACAATCAGACGATCAGAACCACAGCACCGGAGAATACGGTGTTCCAGATTGAGATCCGAATGCCTGAGGAAGCATCCTGTACGGCATATATGAAGTCTGCCCATGAGGCATTGGCATCCTATTCCGCTAAGCTTCAGACAGAAGTGGGAGAGCATAAGCTGACGATGCTGTCCTCAGCGCAGTCGCAGATGATGGATTCGGATATCAAGAACTATCAGGATAATACACGGACCGCGTATCTGACCGCTGTCAGGAATCTGCAGGCTCTGCGCACGGAGCTGGAGACCCTGCGGAATACGGCAGAGATACCGGAGGAGCCGGACGAGACAGGAGCCGTAGTACTGGCGGATCCGAAAGCATCAGCGGTAAAATATGCAGTAGTCGGTCTGGTACTCGGTGCGTTTGTAGTATGCTTCGTATTGATGCTTCTGTACATGATGGGAGGCAAGCTGCAGAATACGGATAATTTCAATATGGAATTTGGAATGCCGCTGCTGGGAGTGGTACGGGATTCCGGAAAAAAGAAAAAAATATTTGGATTTATTGATAATTGGGTTTCCCATTTGAAGGAAGGCTCTTATGCATCCATCGGATTTGAAGAGCAGATCAAGATGGCTGCGTCCAATGTGCAGGCGGCGATTGCCAGAAAGTCTCCAAATGGAGAATTGCAGCGGATCATGCTGGCGGGCACGATGGCGGAAAAAGATGCGGCGGCGTTATGCACACAGCTGTCATCTGAGCTGCACGGGATTTCATTGTCATCTTATATGCAGATCGTATATCAATCTTCAGCACTGAAAGAACTGGAGAATTATGACGGAGTGCTGTTTTTGGAAAAGAAAGGTGCATCCAGTGCGTCTATGATCCTGCAGGAGAGAAAATCCGCTTCTGATCGGAATGTAACTGTATTGGGAGCAATCGTGCTGTCTTGACCTTTCATTCGGCATTTCCGTATTGCCGGAGGCTCCATTTTGGAAGCTGCATGTTTCTATAAACGGCAGAGTCCTGGTCTCAGAAATGGAGAGAATTATTGATTTTACCATTGAGCAGGAAGGATACCTCGCAGTCAGCTGCGGGGTATTTGATTATGAAAGAAGCTTTTTGGACATTAGATTCTGATATGGAAATACAAAAATCAGGACCATATATAAATAGGAGAGAATACAGTTATGAAGATTGCAGTTGCGGGAACAGGATACGTCGGCCTTTCTATGGCTACATTGCTTGCGCAGCATCATAAAGTGACAGCTGTGGACATTATTCAGGAGAAGATAGATCTGATCAATCGGAAGAAGTCTCCGATTCAGGATGACTATATTGAAAGCTATCTGGCAGAGAAGGAATTGGACCTGACCGCTACGCTGGATGCGAAAGCAGCGTATTCAGACGCAGATTTTGTGGTGATTGCCGCACCCACTAATTATGACAGCAGAAAGAATTTTTTTGATACCTCGGCAGTAGAGTCGGTGATCCGTCTGGTCATGGAATATAATCCGAATGCGGTTATGGTGATCAAATCGACAATCCCGGTAGGTTATACGGAGAGCATCCGGAAAAAGACCGGGAGCAGCAACATCATTTTTAGTCCTGAGTTTCTTCGGGAATCGAGAGCCCTATATGACAATTTATATCCGTCCAGGATCATAGTAGGAACCGATCCAGAGGATTCGAGGCTGGTAGAGGCCGCCCATACATTTGCGGCGCTTCTGCAGGAAGGAGCACTAAAGGAGAATATTGATACGCTGTTCATGGGCTTTACCGAAGCAGAAGCAGTGAAGCTTTTCGCCAACACTTATCTGGCGCTCCGGGTCAGCTACTTCAATGAGCTGGATACCTATGCGGAAATGAAAGGTCTGGATACGCAGGCGATCATCAATGGAGTATGCCTGGATCCGCGAATCGGAAATCATTATAATAATCCGTCCTTTGGATACGGAGGTTATTGTCTTCCGAAGGACACCAAGCAGCTTTTGGCAAACTATGCCGATGTTCCGGAGAATTTGATCGAGGCCATTGTAGAAAGCAACCGGACCCGTAAAGATTTCATTGCGGATCGGGTGCTGAACATGGCCGGATATTATGACTATTATAATAAGGGAGATTATAGTGAGGAGAAAGAGAAGCGCTGCGTGATCGGCATTTACCGCCTGACTATGAAATCTAATTCCGATAACTTCCGTCAGTCCTCGATCCAGGGGGTTATGAAGCGGATCAAGGCAAAAGGGGCGGAGGTTATTGTATACGAGCCCTCCCTGGAAAATGGAAGCACATTCTTTGGCTCTCATGTCATTAATAACCTGGAGGAGTTCAAAGCGCAGTCGGATGCTATCATAGCAAACCGTTATGATGCACGTCTGGATGACGTGGAGGATAAAGTCTATACCCGTGACCTGTTCCGCAGAGACTGACGGTTTCGATGAATATAAGCTTGTCATCATGTTCTCTGCTGAGGAGGACAGTCTTTCCTGATATACGGCTGGAAATAGAACTTTTGAGTTAAATATTACAAAAATGTTAAAAAAGGTATTGTTATATTCTGTCGGATGTGGTATGATATAGACAGTTCGGCAGATGTATCTATGAAATACAGAGATACAACATGTCGTGCGTATATATTATGTCATGCTACCAGATTTAGGACACTTTTGATAGAATTGTTAACTTCGAAACACATATTTTTATTGAAAATTTATTTTTAAATTGTGTAAAAAGTATTGACAATTCAAAAAGATAAGAGTAGAATGACTTTGCATGGAGGGGGATTGTGCGTCAGAGAGATGCAGGGAACGAACAATATGCAGAAGATAGATTGAAATATTGAAGCATATGTTTTCGGACGGAGTATTGATTGACAGGTCTATACATAATTAAATGAGAAGATATCTGCAAGTGCATTGTATAGAACAGCATACAGAAACTTGTATAACTCATTAAAGCGAGAGAAAGAGTTATGAATGATATAAAAAACTTGAAGAAATTTGAAGATGATATAGAGGTTTTATCAATAGAAGATTTGGACGAAGAAGAACCCGCCCCTGTAAGGCAAAGGCAGAAAGGCAAAAAGAAAAAAAGAAAAAAAAAGAGAATGCCTGTTTGGCAAAAAGTGCTTATAGGTGCTACGGTAGCAGTTTGTGTGCTCTTGGTGGGTGGTGTGTCGCTATTTTTTGCCTTTCGTACTGTTGGTGAAAATAGTTTAAAAGCGGAAGCAAGTGAGAATCGCATTACATACAATGGAAAAGAGTATCAGTACCGGGAAGATGTGATAAATATTTTGTGCCTTGGAATTGATAAAGGCGAAGCTATGGAGAAACAAATAGAACGCCGTCAGATGCTTGGAATGTGCGATGCGATTTTACTGGTAAGCATTGATACTAAAAAAGATACATTGAAAATAATCGCAATTCCTCGTGATGTTATGACAGAGGTGTCAATGACATCTGAAACCGGTGAGGTGACAGGGACAGAAAGAATGCAGCTTTGTTATCAATATGCATATGGGAAACGTGCGGAGCAAAGTGGCCAACTGACTATGGATGCGGTTTCAAAGCTGTTATATAATGTGCCGATTCAAAAATTTTGCGCTATTAACTTTACTGCATTACCTATTGTTAATGATGCGATCGGCGGTGTAGACGTTGAAGTAATAGAGGATTTCTCATCAGAGATACCGGAGTTTGTAGTTGGAAATAAGGTTCATCTGGAAGGAGATCTTGCACTGCAGTATGTAAGGAAGCGTAACAAGCATTTGGTAGATACAGTTGTGTTGAGGACACAGCGCCAGAAGCAGTATGCACTGGCTTTCTTGGAAAAAGCTAAGACGGTCGTTGCCGAAGATATGACATTGCCGGTTACAATATTCCAGAGCCTGCAGGAAAATATGAGTACAAATATATCCATAGCAGATATCACATATTTAGTACCTGAACTTTTGGAAATGTCTCTTTCAGAAGATATTATAGAGGTGTTGCCAGGGGAAAGTGAATTGGGAGAAGAATTTGTAGAATTTCATGTGGATGCTAACGCAATGAAAGAAATGATTATAAGCACTTTCTACGAAGAAGTAGATAAGGCAGAATAATAGATTGCAAAAGAAAGTGAGGAAACTAGAAGATGAAAAATAAAAAAGTGCTGATTATTATCGGCGTGGTAGCATTGCTTGTTGTTGGAGGGGTCGGCGGCTTCTTAGCTTTTAACCGCAAGGGTGTTAACAGTTCTAACTCCACACAGGAGTATGCGGAGACGGCCGGTAAGGCCTATGATGAAGCTAAGGAGAAAAACGTTACAGAAGCTGATGATCCATATGATACGAAAGTAGATTTCGAAGGACTGCAGGCAACGAATAAGGATGTTTATGCTTGGATAAGGATTCCAGGAACGAATATTGATTATCCGATTTTGCAGAACGCTGATGAGGCAGATGACTATTACCTGAATCGGACGATGGATGGTCAGACAGGATTGCCAGGTTCTATCTATACTGAAAAGTATAATACAACAGGTTTTACAGATCCGGTTACAGTGATTTACGGACATACTTTACATGATGGAACAATGTTCAGTGAGTTGAAGAAGTATAAGGATAAAGAATTCTTTGACGAGAACAGAGATATTTATATTCAGCTTCCGGGAGGAAGAAAGAAATATCAGATATTTGCGGCGGTAGCATTTGATGACCGTTATCTGATGAGTACTTATGCTTTTACATATGATGAAGATTTTAACAAGTATATTTCAGAATTGAAAGCGTGCATGGAAGGTAATGTGGATGAAAGTATAGATGTTAAATTTGGAGATAAAATCATCACATTGTCAACGTGTATCGACGAGTATCCGGATCAGCGCTGGCTTGTAAATGCCGTGTTGGTCGATGAAGAATGGTATTAAAACTCTTTCAGGGTTTTAATATATAATCACACAAAATAATGAAGTTCAGGAGGAAACAGTAAAATGATTAAATTAAAGAAGATTGTTGCGGTCGCTCTGACAGCAGCAATGTGCTTAGGATTAAGCATGACAGCTTTTGCAGCTAAGAATACAGGATATACTAAGGATGATCTTTGGAGCCCAGATATGCTTAAACAGCAGGGACCTGGATCAGATGACTTTGGTTTTATTCCGGCTACTGATGCAGATGGTAACATCATTGATGGTTATTACAATTCTTTCATCAGCGCAAAAGATGCTAAGGGCCATAGAGTAGATATTTCATGGAGAGAACTTAGTGCTAAGACATTAAAGTCTATCGATGAAGAAGGAAAAGTTGCGGATATCTTCAAGAAAAATGGTTATGAAGTACCGGATGATACAGATTTCATTCCGTTGTTAAATGGTAATATTACATTTGATGAAGGTGTACCGGCTGGTGGCGGCACAGTAACTTTCCAGTTAGCAGATTTAGGCGTTAGCTCTGAAGGTGTTCAGCCTGGCGATACAGTTTATGTAATGCAGGAAACAGCTCCAGGATCTGGTGTATGGGAAGTTTATGCAGCTACAGTTGGACAGGGTAATGATATCGTAGTTACTCTTCCGCGTAATGGATCTATCGTTCTTGTTAAGACTTTATCTGATGGAACTGTTATTACTTTAGACAGAACTACTGGTGAAGTTGTTGATCGTAAGCCTGCAGATAATGTAGCTAACAACAATGCAAAGGGTACTTCCACAAACGCTAGTGGAGCAACTTCTCCGAAGACAGGTGAATTTTAATTCATCCTATTGGGATAAGTGAAAGAAATAAGAAACACTTAAATTTATAAAATAATGTAATTTCATAATATACGTTATTTTGTGTGATAGGTAGTTTGAGAACCGTCTTTCTGGTAGTTTGAAAGACGGTTCTTGCATTATTTATTCCTCTAATTTAAAATAAATGTCAATCAGAAATATAAGTATCAAATAAGTATCACGCAAATTTGTTTATTTTGAACAATAATTCTTATATTTTATATATTTCTTTGTTCAAATATACCATTTTCAATTAAATAACTTAGTAAAATCATCTTGCTAATTAGTTTAGATTTTGTGATAAAATTCTATTGATGTGGGAGATTAATTGTCAATTGGTAAGGAAGTAATGGCATTAAAATTACAAGAACCGCCTTTCTAACTATCTGGAAAGACGGTTCTTAAAGTACCTATCACACAAAATAACGTATATTATTGAAATTACATTATTTTATTAATTTGAATGTTTCTTACTTTTTTGCCTTATCCTTAGCGGACAAATTAGAATTCACCTGTCTTCGGAGAAGTTGCTCCACTCGGATTTGTGGAAGTGCTTGTTCCAGCATTATTGTTTGCTACATTATCTGCAGGCTTACGATCAATAACTTCACCAGTAGTTCTGTTTATTGTTACTACAGTGCCATCCTGTAATGTTTTGCAAAGAACAAATGCACCATTGCGTGGTACAGTGAAGGTAACATCATTGTTCGGTCCAACTGTAGCAACATATACTTCCCATACACCAGAACCTGGTGCTGTCTGCTGCATAAGGTACGTGGTATCTCCTGGCTTTAAGCCTTCAGCGGCAGCGCCTAAATCAGCCAGCTGGAAAGTCACAACGCCGCCACCCTCAGGCACACCATACTTGAAATTGATATCACCATCAAGTACTGGAATTATATCAATCTTAGTTTCATCAAAATCAAAGCCATTATCTTTGTAAATATTAATAACTTTCTCTTCCGTAAGAGACTCCCGTACGCCTTGGCTTAACTCTCTGAACGATGTATCCACCCGATTACCTTTTGCATCACGGGCTAAAATATAAGCATTTGTGTACCCTGTGAGATTACCAAACTCATCATAATCCGGAACAAAATGCATGTTTGAATTGCCATTTGGTCCGATCTGCTTAATATGGTCAGGACTCCAAAGATTTTCTTTGCTATATGACGTACCTGTAGCTGCGAAAGCTGTCATGCTTAATCCTAAGCACATTGCTGCTGTCAGAGCGACCGCAACAATCTTCTTTGATGATTTAGTGCCTTTCGAAGGCATAAATTTCACTACACAATGGCATCCATTTTCTCGTCAAAATCGACATCAATTCTTGAAAAGTCTACTGCCTATATAGTATACTAAAAGTATTCCAAAAATAAATGGAAATCCGAGAAATCTTTGTATATTATATTCGAAGCAGAAGCATAATTACACTGTTTCTGGAAAAGGGAGCATAGCATATGGGAAGATTTTTAAATCCGGATAGCAGCGCCTTTCAGGTTGCACTGAATTCGGAGATTTATGTTGACAAGACTGGTCTGCTTGAATATACGAACAGAGTACTGGATACGAACCAGGCACTGATATGCAACAGCAGACCGCGGCGTTTTGGCAAATCAATTACTGCCAATATGCTGACTGCATATTATAGCAAAGGCTGTGATTCCGAGCAGATGTTCGCTGAAAGGATCATTGGGAGCAGCAAGTTTTTCAGACATCATCTGAATCAATATGATGTGATTCATTTTGATGTACAATGGTGCTTATCTCCGGCAAAGTCTGTCAATACAGTCGTATCTTATATTGAAACCAACATTATACAAGAGTTAGAGAATGCATTTCCTGATATAGATCTTCAATCTGCAGAATCTTTAGCAGAGGCATTATCCTATATCAACAGTACAACGGGCAGAAAATTTATTATTATCATAGACGAATGGGATGTCCTGATTCGTGACGAGGCTGCCAATATCTCGATACAGGAGGAATATATCAATTTTCTACGCGGGCTGTTCAAAGGAACAGAACCAACAAAATTTCTTCATCTTGCATATTTAACCGGGATTTTGCCGATCAAAAAATTGAAGACTCAGTCTGCGCTGAACAATTTTGATGAGTTCACGATGCTGAATGCCAGCATACTTGCTCCATATGTTGGATTTACAAAAGAGGAAGTACGAGCGCTTTGTAAAAAATATAACCGTGATTTTGAAGAAACGGTACACTGGTATGACGGATATTTGCTCTCAGAGTGTCACGTATATAATCCAAAGGCCGTTGTGAGTGCATTGATACGAGGTGACTTTCAGAGCTATTGGTCGCAGACCGGTACCTATGAATCAATCCTTCCATTGATAAATATGGATTTTGACGGACTGAAAACCGCTGTCCTTGAAATGATTGCCGGTGAAGCGGTCAAGGTTAAGACCATTTCCTATCAGAATGATATGGTCACATTTAAAAATAAGGATGATGTGCTTACTTTACTGATTCATCTGGGATATTTTGCTTATGACGAGAAAAATAAAACAGCATTTGTTCCCAATGAAGAGATCAGGAGTGAGCTTATAGATGCGGTAGAAGATACTCAATGGAATGAGTTTGAAGAACTGCGGTATCAGTCGGATGAACTGCTCCGTGCGACTTTGGATCGGGATTGTGCTGCCGTTGCGGAAACAATAGAAGAAATCCATTCCGGATATGCCTCTGCGATCGCTTATAACAATGAAAATTCATTGAGCAGTGTGCTGAGTATTGCATATCTTGGCGCAATGCGGTATTATTTCAAACCGATCCGCGAATTACCCACAGGGCGGGGATTTGCAGATCTGGTATTTCTTCCGAAAAGAGAATATCCGGATATTCCGGCGCTGATTGTGGAACTCAAATGGAATCAATCCGCCGAAACAGCGATTCAGCAGATAAGAGAGAAAAAATATGTCGCTTCCGTGGAGAATTATACTGGTGATATTTTATTTGTTGGGATAAACTATAGTAAAAAAAACAAAGAGCATACATGTATGATCAAGAAATTTAATAAATAAGGGTTCAAGTGATTGATCAAATGTAGAATTGTTGTTTCGAAATAAACGTCGCATATTATTGCGATTTAAATTAATTCTCTGTTTTGTAGCATATGCCTCCGAAGCTGATAATAAATGTTATAATCAAAGAAAGTATTTACATTTTTAGACATTTATTCAAAAAATTCGGGACCATCCCCTTACTATGGAGGTGTGCTATGGCGAATATACAGCTTGCGTACAATTTAAAAAGATATCGGAAAGCTTACAATTATACCCAGCAGAAATTAGCTGACAAAATCAGTATCTCCAGACAAGCATATTCCAATTATGAAATCGGAAAACGGGTACCTGATCTGGATTTGCTGGCAAAGCTGTGTGATGTGTATTCCATTACATTAGATGAACTTGTACGACAGCCGTACGCCCCCGCAGAGTGTAAAGACCCAAAAGCTGTTTATCATATTTGCTACAGACATAACATGAAGGATATTCTTTATCTGACGGATAAAGAGATTGAATTTGTGTTGGAATACCGTGGAGCAGAATGGGAAAAACAGTATCTGATCGCATATGTGCTGGATATGATGAACAGGCAGGACAGGGAATCACATCTGCGATGAATTAATAAACAGGCAGGATTGAGGGTTACATATTCGCTGAATTAATGAACAGGCAGGATAGATGCTCACATACATACTGAATTGATAAGCAGGCAGGACAGATGATATCTGCCTGCTTGCTGTTTCAAGTAGTTACACGACTGCTTCAATAATATGTTTATCACCGACAGTCCGATCAAACACTCCGGTTTCCTTTTTCTTGTTAAAGTTAAAACTCAGCATATAGCCTGTCTGCTTATGATAAATATCCAGATACTCCGCAAGCTGTGCTTCTCCCCGTTCATGATACTCTTTTCCGTGCCACAACTTCATTTCGATTATAAATTGTTCTCCTCTGTAATCCACGATTACATCTGTCCGCTTTTTATCTCTTGTCTCTGATTCAATGTAATAATTCCCTGTACCATTAATAATCGGCCTGAGATACAGCAGGAAAAATCTTCTTCCATAGTCCTCAATAAATTTTTTGTCCTTGTCCCCATATAATTCCTGAAAATGAATTACAAACTTTTCGAGGATTCTTCTTACATTAAGATGTCCATCTATCAGAAAGCCATTTTTATCCAAAAAAGAGGCCTGTGTAATATTATTTTCTTTCCACTCTTCTGAAGTTAAAAATCTGTTATACAGGCGTGTTTCAAAAATACGGTTTGAGATCACAATTGTGGCTCCGTCACGCTTTGCAAAACCGAACATAATTGCGATATCGATTTCTTCCAGATCCGGATTATATAGAATCTTGTCCCCATTAAACAGCAGTTTACTGAGCACACGCTCTAATTCCGGATAAGATTCCAGCTTGTGATTTAGAGAATCAAACAACGTATTTTTTTCCAGCAAAAGTATTCTGACTGCTGCAAGAAAACCTTCTTTGGTCCAGACTTCGGAAGAATTTTTGAATGCTGATGTTCCTGGAAGCTCCTCGTCCATGATTTTACATAAACGGCACACAAGAAAAGGATATCCGGATGTCTCGTCAAAGATCAGACCTGCTATCTGGTCAACGTTCATTCCGGTATGTTCATCGGATTCATATTCCTGCAGCATCCCGGCGATCTCTTCCTTTGAAAAACTCATATCTACTTTAAAATCTACAGCAATATTCCAGGGACTGTTCATCTTGTGAACTTCTTCCGGGCGCAGCTTCCTCTTCAGATTTTTTACGTCATACACACCTGCTAATATAACAGAATGAAAAGTTTTGGTTCCCTTCCGTTCTCTTTGAAGATAATAATTTCGTAATTGTGAAAGAAAATCTAAAAACACCTGATTATTTGACGCTGTGTCAACTTCATCAATCATTAGAACAATCGGCTTAACAGAATGCTTACATATAGTCATCAAATATTGGAAAAGCTGCATCAGATAAAATGTTTCCTGCTGTTTCACAGCGTCTTCCAGTTCTTTTACCGCATGTTTGAGCGGTTCTGGGGTGTCTTTATACGCTGTATGAAACTCCTCTAAAAAGCAGCCGGCAAATGCGCGAGAAAATGAATTTTCATTTTCATACATCTCACTCCCTATACTCTGAAAATCCAGGAATATAACAGTATATTCATTTCTCAGATAAATCGCCAGAGCTGTCAGAGTTGTTGTTTTTCCATATTGCCGTGCACGGTTTACAGCAAAGTAGTTTCCTTTTTCTATCATCTTTCTCATCTGTTCCAGACGGCTGTTTAAGTTGATCATATAGTGCTTTTTAGGTACGCATAAGCCCGTAATATTAAATTCTCTTCTCATCAATTGCATTACCCTTCTAAATAGTTGATAAACGGTTGAAAGGTTGTTTTTTTCTAAACATACGGAGGGATTTCTGTGCTTGTTGCATAGAGATATTCAACTTGCATTACATTTTTTTAATATCGTTTTTGGGAATTTCAAAATGATATCCTACCTCAACAATACCCTTGGCTTCACTGTCTCATGCAATCTTATCAAATATTATGCACATACTCACCTTTTCTAGTTTATGTGTTTAGTATACTAATAAATTGCGGCAATTTCAAGATTAGGCAGAAAATTTGAGAAGAAAACGAGGTGACTTTTGCGGTAATATACGACAAATATATGCCTGAAAAAAGGCGCTAAATCATCAAAGAAGATTGTTGC
>QXWX01000149.1 GCA_009911175.1 Lachnospiraceae bacterium
CCATCATTCAGAATCGCAATACGGTCGCTTAAGGCTTCTACCTCTGCCATATCATGGCTTGCCAAAACAATGGTTTTTCCTTGTGACTTGAGTTTTCGGATCTGATCATGCAGTGACAGCCTGCCTTCCACATCAAGCCCTGCAGTCGGCTCGTCAAGAAAAATAATATCTGGATTGCCGGAAAGAGCAAGCGCGAGATGCAGCCGCCTTTTTTGCCCTGTTGACAGCTGAATATATTGCTTCCTTTCAATTTCTTTTATGCCGAGAGTATCAAGCATAGAGAAATCAATCTTTGCCTTATTCCATTTCGCAAATAGTTTTACGGCTTCCATCGGCTTGATGTAGGACGGCAGCGACGAGGATTGTAACTGGATACCCATTTTCCCGTTTACAGTAACCATACCGCTGTCATATTTTCTCAAACCTTCGATACATTCGAGAGTCGTTGTTTTTCCTGCACCATTTACGCCAAGCAAGGCAAAAATCTCCCCTGTCTCAATCTGAAGATCAAGTCCTCGAAGAACAATATGGCTGCCATAGCTTTTCTCTAATCCATAGACTTGTATCGCATTCTTCATTTCTCCACCTCCCCCAGCGGATTATCCCCAAGTCTTGAAAAATAAACTTGCAAAGCCGGCTCTAAATAATCGTTTACTATCTTTTGCTTTTCTTCCCATTCATTTGCTGCATGATCTATATTTCCGATTTCCACCAGTTTCGGGATCATGCTCACATCCCCGCCTGTAAACTCCATGATCAAATTCCAATAAGCTTCTGTAATTTGCTGACATTTTTCGCTTTCGGGCGGTACGTTATCTTTCTGCAGCCGTAAGATCTCATCACTCAAACGGTTAAATCTATCCATAAAATCCAGGCCGCTTTCTTTGTCAAATCGATTACGTATATGGTCAAGCGTGTCATCATCAAACCGCTTAATAAGATAATAAAATTCGTTTTTCATCTGCAGATTGACAATAATATCCGCATATTTTTTGAAGTTTACCTCCTGCATTTGAAGCACTTCTTTCTTAAACTGTTCTATCGCGGTTAAAGAAGCTGTTAAACGTTCTATTTCTTTTCGTATATCATCTGCCTGTTCCGTAAGGGCATTTGCAATATCATCCGGCGTATCTAAAGAAGTCAGGCGTTTTTTTATATCGTCTAAAGAAAACCCTAAAAATTTCAGAGATATAATCTGATGGAGCGTAATCAAATCCTTATCCGTATAAAGTCTTCGCCCGCCTTTACTTTCTGCTGATGGAGAGAACAGCCCCTCTTTATCATAATATTGCAGAGTACGGACGGTAACGCCCATTTTCTTTGCCACTTCTCCAACTGTCATATAGCCTTGCGGTATCGCTTTGTGTTTTATCATGATCTTTTTGCCTCCTGATACATATTATAAGAACCATTTCGCGAACCCTATAGTTAAATATTATAAGTCATTACGCGACGTCACAAGCAATACCTTTTTGAAAATTTTAGGTGGTAAAATCTGTCTCTTCCACCTACTCTTATTTATGCGGAAAATAATTCCCCTCACTCTTCAATATACTTTTGGATCATTGCCAAAATTTCCTGCTTTGAAAAACCTAAGAAAGAAAGATTTGTATATAACTGATTATGAAACGCAGCAATTTCCTTAGTACGCTCTCTTTCAATGTAAGAATAATTATCATTTATCAATATACGGTATTTCAATTTCTTGGCAAGCTTTTGGTATGGATATTTTCCGCTCATTTATCCCCCTTTCCGCCATGTCGCAAAAACTGAAAATAAACTGAGTAAGGTATCACCGTTCCCAGAAGAAGAAACCATTTATTCACGAACAAATTTGCTTCTCCCTGCGCATTGAAATGGATTGGAATACTGTCTGGAAGAAAGCAGCATACAATCGCTACTACTGCCAGCATAACCAAAAACACGATCACATCCTTCAAGATACTTTTTTTCATAGCAACACCCTCCTCGTACATTAAATAATTTTTTTACCACATGCTTTAAAATAGAGAATAACCGACAGAACTATAAGAATAGCCGCCATCCCCCACAACACTCCCACATTCGGAAGCCCTAAAAACCAATGAAGTAATACTGGTACAGCAATACATATCATTCCAATTACGCCAGATAAA
Source organism: Lachnospiraceae bacterium (assembly GCA_009911175.1). The sequence goes on from QXWX01000149.1 coordinate 2,136, forward strand.
ATAACAGATATGCTTTGCTTTACCACTACCATCTCATTATCCCAATCAAATCTGGGAAAACAGCAGTTTATATAAGTTCCTTGTACCGCAGTAAATACCGAATAACATGCCGGTACAGCCAAAAGTGTGAATGACCAAATGGCATTAAACTGGAACCGTATCAAAAACACAGCGACAGACAACATATAGCCAATAGCATGAACCGTCAGGGTAAGGGCAATTTTGCTTTTTATAAATGTCTTGTTTGATAGTGGTATGCTTTGTAATACCCATAAATTCCTGCCCTCCAAAGAGATTGCAGAAGCTGCCGGACAACTGATTGAAAGCATCGCTGCGATTATTAAAGGGGCATACTGCCCTAAAAATAAACTTCCCCGGTGCAAGCACTCAAATGTCCACTGGACATTTGCCTCCTGCAATTCTTGCAGGAGCGGGGTATTAGCCCCAGCTTCGCCCTTCGTTACGCAGCAAGCTACGGGGTATTAGACCCGAAGGGAATAAATCCACATCTTCAATCCCTGCATACGTCCCCAGTATTTCAGGAGATACCACGCAAAGAGCCAAACTGGTCACACAAAGAAGGACAACTCCCAGACCTGTATTCAACACCCAAAGGTAGGAACTAAAATAACGTCCCATCTCTTTTAGATACACAGCCGTAAATACAGAATGTTTCTTGAGGTTGGCTTTCCTTCCTGGGGAGGCTGCATGGTATTGCAAAACATAAGAATTCAGCCTCGCATAACGGCACTCTACAATTTTTACAAATATACAGAAAACCAAAGCCGATAAGCTCCAGAACCCAACATTCCCAGCCAATGAAAAGTAATTCGTATATCGAAACCATGCCGATAAGGGATACAGCCTGCTGACTTGTTCCATGAGGATGACTCCTAAACTGCCGCCAGAAGCACCCGTCTGCATACTGTAGATCCCAATCCTCAGCAAACCTCCTAAAACTGCAAATGAAAAAACAAGAGAAACTATGTTTTTCCTTCGGAATTTAGAAGATACAACCGTAACCAGGACTCCAAGCAAAGAGGCAATGCACATCGGTACAAAAGGCACAAAAACGGCAGATGCCAAGTACATGAAAAAGAATAGCAAATGCGCCGACGCGTAAATCTGCCATATAATCCCTGCCGGGAGCATGAAGAGAATCCCTAACAAGAAATTCAGCAGATAAAGAAACCCAAATTTACTGCTGATAATTTCCTTTGCCTGAACCGGCAGGGAAGAAAGCATCTCATAATCCCTGCAGCCAAAAAGTATGCCGTTTGAACGCAGCACAGTAAATACAAGGATAATAAAGTTGGAAACGGACACCATGTAAGCCGGAATTAGCTGCGCCTGCCCCATCTTTGCAAGCGCAAGCGCTGTCATTATATTATAGCCACTCAACAAGGCCAATAATGTAAATATCCCAACTGCTGTGATAAAGGCAAAATTGCTCCTTTTCTTTTCGGAATGAAATAGCTCGTTTAATGAGAAATAATTATATATCTGTGTTTTTAACAGAAGCGTTGTTTTATTCATGACCCTGCACCTCCATAAAAACAGATTCCAGAGAATGGTTCCCCCTGACTGTTTCTATATTCCCAGATGTTATCAGCTCTCCTCGTTTAATGATGGCAATTTTATTGCAAAGTTTTTCTGCAACATCTAAAACATGCGTAGAAAAGAAAATTGCTCCTCCATTCTGTACAAGCTCTTGCATGGTCTGTTTCAGATGCCATGCCCCTTTGGGATCGAGTCCGACAAAAGGTTCATCTAAAATCAGTAGCTTGGGCTTATGAACCAAGGCAGCAATAATAGCCGTCCGTTGTTTCATCCCATGGGAATAAGATGCAATTACATTTCCCAGGCTGGAACTCATCTCAAAAAGTTCACTATACTTCTCAATCTGCTGCTTTCGTTCAGATAGTTCCACATCATAAATATCCGCAATAAAGTTAATGTACTGATATCCCGTCAAATGTTCATATAAATCCGGGTTATCTGGAATATAAGCCAGTACTTTTTTACACTGCAGCGGATCTGTGCGAATGGATTTACCATTGATGTAGATTTCCCCCTGGTCAAATTCATGGATACCGACCACAGCTTTTATCGTAGAGGTTTTCCCGGCTCCATTTGCACCGATAAATCCATAGATATCCCCCTCCTGTATCGATAGGGATAGATCATCAACAGCCTTTTTTCCGTTTGGATAAGTCTTTATAAGGTGTTCAATTTTCAACATTGATATGTCCTCCTTCACTGACATTTCGTCAGTTAGTATTTCAAAAATAACCGATAGCATAATCCATCGGATGTAAACTGACATTTTGTCAGTTGTTATGTGAAAAAATAGAATGAGATTGTCATTCTGCAAACTCTCATTCTGATTTATGAAAAAAGCGGTATTTGGGGATTTAATGCTCTTTCCAACAATTTTTTATATGTCTCTAAATAGCTCTCTAATTGCCCTTTGTCCCGGCCGGCAAGCTTAACGTCATTGGATACGAAAATATATCCTGTCATTAAAAATGAGGCTGTTTCCTTCGGAGAATCCACATGAAATATATTCTCCTTATTTCCCTGCTCAAGAATATATGCAAAATATTCTATCACACAGCTACATAATCTGTGGTAAAACCGATCCAGCATGTAGCGGTTTTCCTCCAGGTTTACTGCTTCCTGAAGGACTGAATTTTCGACCGTAATATCTTTATCTGAGATAGTAGTCATTGTAACAAAAGACCGAATTTTTTCAAGCGCACTCTTACTTTCGTCATATGTGAGATGCTCCAACTGCCGCAGCAACGGTTCGGAATATCTATTGATGATGCAGTATAAAATATCCTCCTTGTTCTTAAAGTGATAATAGAGAAGCCCACGGGATATTTTTACCTCATCAATGATGTCCTGTGTTGTTGTATTCAAATATCCCTTTGCGGTAAACAACCTGATTGCTGCATCCATGATTTCAGCCCTGCGAACCTCTGGCTCTTTCACATCACGCATAATATGATACCTCCTTATGCATTAGAATAGCACATGACTGACAAATTGTCAATTAACAATGCATACTATTTTACTTACCGCGGCAGCCTTGTCCGCTATGATTGATTCCAGGCGGTGAAAAACGAAAAACTCTCCAAAATGGATACGCTGAAAAAACAACACTGGAATGAACAGCTGAAAAATGGTACTTGACTTTTATTATAATAAGGAGTTTTGGATATTACCTAAAACGGAAGCGTTATCTGCGTAACCCTATATGGTCTTTTATATTGGCTTATAATATCCTCCATGCGGTATACGATCTGTCTTTTCTGACATTCTTCCGAGAAATATTCCCACAGTTTTCTCGCCTGCGGGCTGGTGCATTCATAGTATTCCCCATACCTTTTTCGGTAGGCTGCCACCAGACCCTCTCCAGGAAACTGTTCGTTAAGTTTCTGAAAATACCATGCCCTCTGATTGCCCCGCAAAGTCATACCAAATGCAGGATAGATAAATCTTACCCCTGTATCTTCTGCCTTCCGGATAATCTCACCGATATTTTCCCGGTTGTCCTCAATAAAAGGCAGAACCGGCATAAGCAAAATGCCTGTATAAAGCCCTGCTCTGGCAAGCTTTTCTATCATTTCAAAGCGCTCCGTCGGGCGTGAAACGTTCGGTTCTATCTTCTCTGCCAAATCATCCTTTGCTGTTGTGATTGTAATCTTCAAAAGCACCGGAGAATGTTCTGCGATACTCTGCAGAATATCAATATCCCGGGAAAGCAGCGAACTTTTTGTCGCAATTGCCGCGCCAAACCCAAACGCATCACACAATTCCAACGCATGCCTTGAAAGTTCAAGTTCCCGTTCAAAGGGATTATATGGGTCGCTCATGGCTCCGGTTCCTACCACCCCGCTTCTTGTTTTTCTGCGCAAATCATCCCTGATGATCCGCAGCGCATTCTCCTTAACGCGCACCTTGTCAAAATCATCTACTCCATAGCACTCCGAACGGCTGTCGCAATAAATACAGCCATGACAACAGCCCTTGTAAATATTCATATTGTAATCAATCCCAAACCATTTTGCAGGAGCCTTCGTTTTCGTTACGATTGTCTTTGCAGGGATATATTCCATCTGTTTCCTCCAAGTTCCAGTCCTAGTTACATTGTTTTAAAAACTGCAATATCCTTTGCTATTAAAGTGTATTTCTTTACAAAATCTGTTTTTGCATCCGTATAGCTATCACGGTTATGCTCGTATTGCTTCCATAACCCAAGTTTTAACTTTTCATATTCTTTGGCTGTATCAGGGTATTGATTCAAATAATCACGGAAATACAGTTCATCGTTATCGCCTTCCCTGCGCAAATGCAGATGAAAAACCTTCTCTGCAAAGCCCTTTTCCGTATATCCTTTATTAAACGATAAGCGCCGGCTGTTTTCTGACATGCATAAATACCCTGCAGAAGTAAGATATTCTTTAAAAGACTGCAGATCGCTGTCCTTAGTAACTTCTGCCAGAATATCAATGATTGGCTTCGCCCAAATCCCTTCTATCGCCGTGCTGCCGATGTGGCTGATGCGGACGACCTGGTCTGGCGGCAGGACTTCTTTTAGTTTCGCCTCTTCTTCTATGTACCACTCTTTCCAATCTGCCTTAGGCTCTGACAGAATAATCGGAAATAACTGCCATAATTCTCCAAGGCTCATCTCAGAGAATTTTTGCCCCATCTTCCTTGATTCTCCCTTATTTCTACCCATTTTCAGCATTCCTCTCTTGCTGATATCTGTTTCGATTTCCCATTTGTATATCATCATTGCAAAAAACTGTCCATTTTTACTGACTGAAAGGCAGTCTTAGCATACCGGAGCAGGCGATATACCATTTCAATATGCAATTGTCAGTTCGGCTGCCTGATCTAATCTCGCTTCACGATCATATCACCCCAAGTAATCCAGATTATAATTCTATCTTGTGGGCATCTGGAATCCATCAAGGGCTTTGTTCAGATAATCATTAAACGGTTTCATAACATGGAACATTTTCACCGCTTCCTTTATAAAAGCTTCGGAATCATTCAGCACTTCATCTGCCACCGGATACTTCAGATACCAATTTTTAAACTTTAGGTATTCAGCCTGCGGATGCTCCAGTTCATACCCGGCAGGAACATTTTTCAGCGATGTACCCTGTACCTCAAAATATTTCTGAAACTCAGGAAAATGAATAATTTCTCCAAACTCGTCTCCATGTTCTGCAATATAATCCCGAATCATAGTAGTAGCATCCTTAAACATATTCGTAGACAATCCCCCTCTTAGGAAAGACTGTCTGCCTGGTTTGATCATCAGATAATATCCCACTGGGACAGGCTGCTTTCCCTTAGATGAAATATGTGCACGAAAAGATGGATTAAGCGGAGATCTGTCATGACCAAACCGGGGATACCGAACCAGTTTAAAAATAGAGTCTTTTGCCCGGTTATGTAAAATAGTACTGTCAAATTTCCCGATACGGAAAATGAGCGTCTGCACCAGTTCTTCAAACTGTGTGTTTGCCGCATCATTTTCCATTCTATGTGCATGATACCATTCCCAATTATTATTCTCGCTTAAATCAGCCAGATACTTTAAAATCTGTCTCATATCCATTATCCGTATCTCCCAGCTCTTATCTCTTTACAGCTTTTTAATCGGAAAAAACATATATCCCTTTCCAGTCTGCGGACAAGTAAAATCATGAACTGCCCCTGTCAGTTGAAGACCATTATCTCCCAGATATTTTATCACCTCTGAAAAAGTGTCCTCATTTTCACGTTCCGCATAAATATATTCATAGCCGGGAACCACCCACTTTGTCCATCCGTTAGGAGCTTCTGCATCATCATTACATTCTACTCCGGCAAGATAAAGCCCCTTGCAAAAGTCCTCCCACGGATGAAAAGACCGGGAAAAATCAGACATTGCTCCCCATATGCCAGCGATATTGCCATTTTCGTCTTTCTTTGCCAAATGCTGAACTTCTCCAAAGTGAGAATTTGCATCATCCCAAAGCTTTTGGATAAATCCTTCTCCATCTGACGTTGCGCCCTCTTTTCCGATCACAACAAAAGAGGCTTTTTTGCATTTATCAATCTTCATATTTCTTATCCCTCTTGATTTCATTTATCGATTCTTTACGATACTATAATTTCATAATGTATTCTTTGCCCCGCATATTCGGAGAATGTTTCCTCACTCTTTTTTACAAACTGAAATCCCACACTTTCATAAGTGTGCTGAGCGGGAACGCAAATCTCATTTGTCCAAACAACTATCTTTTTTGCTCCCTGTGCAATCATGCGCTGAACCGCTTCCTGCATTTGTCGTTTCCCATAGCCGTTTCCCTTGTATTCCGTCAAAATGCAGTTGTGCCCGACTTCTGCTGATTCAGGCAGGTTTGTCGGATTCCATGAAACAAATCCGACGGGCTTTCCTTCCAGAATTGTCATAAACCCGCTAACCTCGGCAATATGGGGATTATCATAAAAAAAATCATCAAAGTCCTGCCATTGGTTATGCCAATTAAGCTCGAATTTCGGCTCAAAAGAATAACTGTCTTTCAACAAGGCGGCAAGCGTTCCCCGAGGAAATTCTGTTATTTTCTTAAACTCAATATCCACTTTCTCTCTACCTCACCAATAAATCAGGGGCATTTTTAATAAACGCAATTAACTCTTCCAAATCAGTAAAACCATCATAATCTCCATATATCCCCTCTCTATGATAGACAACTCCGTTTTTTTCATTTCTTTCAAGGCAATCAAGCAAAGTTTCCAGACCATATCTTTTAGCAAATATCGTAAATCCATATGGCTTGAGCTTTGCTAAAAGTCCCTTTTTACAGTCAATTTCACATAAAAAACAATTTGATATCCCTTTTTTGATGGAACAAGTACGATTTTCACACCATTCTTTATCAGGACATTCACCAGAGTTACAGCCATTGCAGCCGACATTCTCAGAGCATAAACAGCAAGCAAGTCCACATCTTGCAATCCCAAGTTCTCTTTTCACCCAAACGCCACCTCCATATTGCAATTTCCAATCTTCATATTCTTTCATCTGATTTCACAATTCATAATTGAGCATTAAACCTTGCCAAAACAATGATATCTCCTGACGATAAATTTTAATTATATTTCATCCCTGCATAAACCATAAGTCCAAATCCACTTACAAAACAAACCCCAAATGCAGTCCAACCCCATCCAGTTTGCGTAATAAAATCAATAATTCCTGTAAGAATGATTCCTATTCCAATTATGATTGCACCTTTTCCCATAAGCGCAGTATACTCTTTTTTATCTGCCTCCGCCACATTTTTATAATGGTAGTCATGTATGAGATTTATCTTCTCCCTTTTCCAAATGGACCAGCCGACAATCAAAAATATAATACCAATTATCAACAAAACGATCAGTTCCAGCAGCATTCCATACCCCTCCATGATTTGTTATTATTCATTTTTTCTTGTGTCTATAACATTCTCCATTCCGCGCGGTGCTATGTACTGGGTCATAATATCCTCTGGAATCGTAATTTCATACTCACAGGTCAAATCTTTGTTCAGCACAGAACGTACCACTCTGCCCTCAAGTTCCCGGCCGAGGAATGCCTCCGTAAAATTCATCACATGACCAAGGCTGCAGTAACACAAAATCGGAGATATCGGCATATCGGACAAAATAGATTCCTTCGCAAACGGGCAATGACACGCATGGTAACGCCGCATCGTATCATCAGCGGCATCGAGATATTCCCGCATATTATATGGAAATGCCATGCAGTGCAGTTTATTTCCATGCCGGATCGGAGCAAGCATAAATGGGTTTTTCTGAATGAATTCCAACACCTCATCCGTGATCTCCTGCCCATAGAAATCTTTATGCTCCCGGTTTAATTCAATAAAACGTTCTGTCTCTGTTTCCAAATGCTTTTGAAGAAACATATCTAAATCACCGATTTCAAGAAACTCTTCCCTTGCCCACGCAGACTGAGACGGATGTATTCCATGCCGCACTCTGTATAGAATTTTCCGTACAGTTTTTTCGTCTGCCATCGCTTCCAACCGGCATATAAATGTATGCATATTGCAGCACTTGCAGCCAGCCTCGGTTTCCATATCCGGCAAAACAAGACCATCTGTCAGCTCCAGCCAAAACGGTTCGCCCAGCTCCGAGCAGATTTCCCTCTTAAAAGTCCCGATACCAAACTGCTCATCATAGCTGATTTTCGTATCACCCATCTCTCATTCCTCCATTAGTTCTATCGTTCGTTCAAAAGAAATACATTCTGCATACCGTTTATTCCACATGAATTCATTATAGTATTTATAGGTCTGAGCCGCCGACATATATTGATTATCAAATGTGCTGTTGGTATTTGCCGGAACTATCATTTTGAAACCATGCTCAAAACCCGCTTTTATAGTAGCATCAATGCAATATTCTGTTTGCAGCCCAGCAATAATAACAGTATTTTCTTCTTTTTGTCTTAAATATTCCAATAATCCTGTCCCTCTAAAAGCACTGTTTACGTTCTTGTCAAAGATAACTTCACTCCCGACAGGTTGGAATCCATCATATATTTCAAACTCCTCCGTACCTTTTAATAATCCATTCTCCTTGCCATCATCATGCCTGACAAAAATGACTTCAACACCGCGGCTGCGAGCCTTATTTATCAGTTGTCTGACACGTGATTCAAATAGATTAAATTGATATAGTTCATTGTTTGTAATCAATTTTTGTGTATCGACAATTAACAGCACCATTCTAACACCCCATAAAATAGAATCCATTGTTCAAAAGCTTGCAAGATCAGACAGTGTATCGCCAGTAATCCGATATACCGTCCAATCATCCATAGGCTCTGCCCCCAGCGAATGATAGAAATCAATACCAGGCTTGTTCCAATCAAGACACCACCACTCCAATCGCCCGCACCCACGCTCAACCGCGATAGCCGCCAGCTTTTTCAGAATCGCCTTTCCATAACCTTTCCCACGATATTCAGGTTTTACAAACAGATCTTCAAGATAGATACCCGCCCTTCCGAGAAACGTAGAGAAGTTATGAAAGAAAAGTGCAAAACCAATCTCCTCGTCATCCACGACAGCAAAAATGACCTCTGCTTTCTGTTTATCAAAAATCCATTCTTCCAGCGTTTTTTCATCTGCTTTTAGCCGTTTCACATTGCAAACAGATGCACTAATAATAAATTATCCTTGATAAACAATTCTTCTTGGTTCTCTGCCATAAGGATGTGCTTTGCACGTTCCACCAAACCATTGATATTCGATATCTTCCGCAGTGTTTCCATTTTCCAGGTCAATAGCCGCCAGAAGTAAATGATCGAATAACTCTGCTTTCTCAGGGCAGCGGCTGTGACCCGTTAATATCGTGTCAAATTCATTCCGAAGATGTTGAATCCGCTGCATGCTCTGGATCTGCGTCTTTATTGGAAGAGATTCTGGCAGCTGCATCCAAATCTGTTCAATTACACCGTCTCCTGTGAACAGGATTCGGTCCGCCCGGTCTAATAAAACAATTTCACCCGCGGTATGCCCTGGCAAGTAATATGCCTGCAGTTTTACTCCACCCAAATCGAATACCTGTCCATCATCAATTGGCAAAAATTCTGGATACTTAAGATCAAACTGCTGCTTGGCCGCCTCAATCTCAAGAATAGACAGAGCTTCTTTTGCTACAGGCAAATCCGCAAAATTGATATACGCCTCATCAAAACTCCAGTTTCCGCCGATATGGTCACAATGCCCATGTGTATTCACACAAATAAGCGGTAAATTTGTCAACTTTCGAGCCTCCGCTTCTACATTTACCAGCCCTATCATCGTATCAATCACTGTAGCATATTTATTTCCAGCCACGACGTATCCTGTTGCTTCATTATTATCATTCATAAGCCAGATATGGTCGCATATCTGCATTATAGATGGTTGCCTAAACTGTATTTCCATTTTACATGTCCCCATTTCTTTTCATTTCCTTTAACTCCTAACCCGGATAAACCGGAAAAGTTTTTTTGCATTTCCTCCAAATTTCAAGTACAATAAAGAAAAATATTGGAG
>QXWX01000150.1 GCA_009911175.1 Lachnospiraceae bacterium
TTTTCGCTTCACTTGCTAAGCTCTTTCATACTGCTTTATTTTCTATTGCAGTTTCAGTGACTTTCCGAGACCACTCTTTTTACCTTCTGTGCTTCTAAAAATCTTTCATCCCCGGTCATGACTGACATTAATTTCAGCATGGCATCCACATGCTTTATTGTCTTTTTGCTGGGAATATAAGTTTTGTTCTTCCGTTTCTGTACGAAATAATCCGCCACAATCCGAAAATCACTCCTGAATAATTTAACCTGATCCTCTGTCAAATACGCGATCTCGAAAATATGAACCTTATAGTCATTTACATATTTTTCCAATCCTTCGGGAATCTCAACCATTTCTTTTATGGATCCGGGTCCGCTCCAGCGGGATTCGCCAAAATACAGGACGATACTCAGAACCGGGCAGCGGCCTTTCGATTTCTTATCAAGCAGTTGTGATCGGTAAGCCGCGCCGTCATACCCAATGACCCGGAAAGGCATATCTTTGTCCGGAGCCGTCTGATTTTCCAGTCCCAAAATGGCAATCTTCACGTTCCCGGCAGACCAGTATTTCGCATTGTCGCGTTCTTCCTCATGCAGACTTCCTTTATCCGCCTTATACTGAGATCTGACCTTGAAAGACCTCAGCTCTCTGGACTTAACCGTCCGTTTTCCGTCAAACACTAACCCGTTCACGATGTCAGAGAACACATCGTTATAATCCTCTAAATTTTTTTCTACGATATCTTTTTGTCCCATCCATTCTCCTCTTTGGTTTCCATTATATTATAGTTCATCGACTGCCGGAATACAAGTGCAATTCCGAACTGCATGCTGCCGGAACACCTGTGAAAGGTGAACCAAATGACCATAAATTCCATTATATAACTATTATATCATCTCCTCCCTTCGATAAAGTTTGCTGGCTGGCCAGCGAACTGCAGCGGCTGCCCAGAATATAAATACACGAAGTATCCGCTGCGAAAACAGCTGTTATTCTGAACATTGAATAAAAAACTGTTTCAAACATTGAAGTAAAGGCGATATAGCCCTGAAAATAAAAAGACATTTTCATTGTAGATTGATAGAATGTTTGAAAAATGCACCCGCAGTGATCATTCACCTGTCAGCCTGACAGAGGAAATATCATTGCGAGATGCATTTACTTTAGCATATCCTGAAATAAAAAGCAATTTCTTTTTGGAAAAATAAGAAAAACTTCTTACTTCTGTTTCTCCATCATTTTTTTCAGCCCCTTCTTTAACCGGACGGAGACAGGGATGGTCTCCCCGTTATTCATGGATACGGTCATGGCAGTAAAATCCACTTCGGTAATATTATCCCGATTGACGATATACGACCGGTGGCATCTGTAAAAACGATAATCCAACTGCTTTTCCACCTCTTTCAATTGTCCGGAAAATTCAATGACCCGCTTTTTCGCATGGAGCAGGACCTTATGGATATTGCCGGACGTTTCGAAGCAGATGATGTCATTGTAGTCAATGGTAATGCACCGGTCATTCTGACGGATCACAAAGGCCCTGTTGATCTTATTGTTCAGCGAGGTATATTTGTGTTCCACATCCAAAAGGCATTCATGGATCTTGGACTTGATATGCTCCTGGGTATCCTTAATGATAAAATCCAAAGCCTCGACCTTATACTGGAAGGTCAAAAAACTCATTTCCGAGTGCGAGGTAATAAAGATAATAAAACAACGGGGCTGGATCTGGCGGATCCGCTGTGCCAGCGCCAGACCATCCATATCAGATTTCAGATCAATGTCCAGAAAGAAAAGTCCTGTATTTTCCGCTGTTAAAATCTTTTCGAGAAGCGCATGTGGATCTGATGTAGCCAGGGCGATCTTCATGTCCATTTCTTCAATTAATATTGTATTCGAAATATATTTTTTAAAGAGATTTAGCTGCTTTTGGTTATCTTCACAGATGTAGATATCGATCATATTAAATTCCCTCCTTAGAAACTGCAAAAAAGAATAATTGGATGACCTGCTTGCGCATCAGCGCAATACCTATTATAATATGTCACCAATTTTCGTGAGAAAATTGATGACCTGCGCGGCGCTCTAGCGCAATACCTATTATACAATAATATTTATCATAAGTGTAGGAAAAAAATAATCGTGATTCATTTGATCATAATCGTTTCTGGATTAACGGAAATTACAGAAAATACGACGCTTATTATAAAATCGAAAAACAGCATATCCGTATTGTTATAATTGTAGCGCGAGCAGGTCATCAATTCCCTGACGGAAATTGACGACAAATTACCATCAAATCAGGAGGGGATGCAGGAAATGGAAAAAATAGCAAATAGGATTGTCAGTTACTTAGACACAGATCAGGCAGCATGGAATGAGATAGAGCGGATGCAAATGATTTTAGGATTACAGGTTCTGATCCATAATATTGTCATGACCGGAACCATTCTCTTCCTGGCGTTATTAACCGGAATGTTTTGGGAAGCAGCCATACTTCTTACAACATACGGAGCACTTAAAATGACCGTTGGAGGTGTACATTTTAAAACAAGCTGCGCCTGCCTGACCGCGACAACCGCTTTTGTAATGACGGGAGTTCTGGTTTCACGGCGGCTGGATATAGGATTTATGAGCATTGCTATCATTTATACGGCATGCTTTATCACGCTTATGATCATTGGCCCGCAGGGGACAGAAAATAATCCAATCTCAGAAGAAAATTTTGAAAAACTCAGAAAAAAGGCCGCCGGGATTATTTTAATTTATCTTATTATCACATTTTTTATGCGTTCCAAAAATTTAAAAAATGTGCCTTATCTGCTGCTTATTGCGGTTGTCTTTGAAACCCTGTCAGTTTTGCCTTCATACATAAAAAACAGGAGCAGTTAATGTACTGCTCCTGTTCGCTATTCTCACGGTCAATTTATACTGCGCGCCAGATAAATCTGCCGTGCAGTATAAATTGATGCGCACAGCCGCATGAGGAATTATGCCGCTTTGCGGCTGCGGCTGCCGTGAATATAATTGACGTTCAGTATATCAGGTGATCCGAAGCCGCTGTACAAAATGTTCATTCTGAATCTCCGTATCCAAAAATACAGAATTATATTTTGCGATGATCTCATGGGCATTATATAACCCCAGCCCGCGGTTTGCCCCCTTTGTAGATACATTTGGCTGCGCCAGTGAAGCGTAAGGAACTCCCTTTTCAAGAAACGAGTTGGAAATGATAAAGACATATTCCGTATCAACATGAACCAGGGCAAAGCTAAGGAAAGGAGAATCCGTTTCAAGAGCAGCTTCGATCGCATTATCCAGAAATATTCCGATCACACGGGTCAGATCCAAAGTATCCATTGGTATATCTTCGATTTCATTCGTGACCTCGATACTTACATTGATATTCAATTCTATGGCATATAACAGCTTTGCTGAAAGAATGCTTTTTAATTCCGTTGTCCGGATATTCATCAACTGGTTGATATGAGCCGTGTTCTTGGAAATATTTTTACCTGTTGGAAGGATTTCCTTCTCAAAGTATCCTTTAAGACCCTCCATATCATCCGCTTCGATATAACCGGACATGGAAAGCAGGATGTTGGAGTAGTCATGCTTGAAGGAGCGCAGGGAGGAATACATATTCTCAATCTGATTGGTATATTCCTGCAATCTGTGATATGAATCCTGACGCGCATCCATGTCTGCCTTTTCTCTGTTTGCTTTTATGATATTTACGATCAGGATCGTACTGATGATAAAGTAACAGGTAAATAAAATACAGTTAAAAAGTACAATCTTCCGTGTATATCCAATCATATCTCCCATTATGATGTTGAATAAAAACACAAACAGGCAGGCAAGCAGGTTAGTTGCTATAAGTAACAAAAGCTGCCTGGATAAAACTGCCTGCAGCTTGTGAATAAGAGAATGAAGCAGTCTGCCCAATACAGGAAAAATGCAGGCAACGAGAGCAATATAAGAGACGATATAGATCAAATATATGAAGCTGGACTGCAAATCTGCCTTTGAGTAAATTGGGTAGATGTACGCATCTATTAGCAGGGAATAGCTATTATCCAATAGCACACAAATCAGGTAAGCCGCAATAACGGTACAGATATTCATAAGACGATGGGAGTCAATGAGCGCTATGTATGTACAGACACTTACAATTAAAAGAACAACCCCCGCATTGCCCACAGCAAATCCCATCAGCAGGATATTGATGAGCAGTATTACAAAAAGAATCATTTTTTGTCTGATACTTAATTTGAACGGCAAAAAACAGCATATAGGAATTAGATAGCCGAAAACGAATAAAAAGCATGACAGGATCTGCATTAAACTTAAGTCCTTTCCATAGTGTATTCTCAGAGAAGATTTCCATTCATGTATCTGTGAAGCCTAAACAATTACAATTATACTACATAATTTTGTGTGGGACAACGTTTATTCAGTAATAATCGTTGTGTTTTTTTCGAAGGATTACGTTTTTTCTGTGTATAAGATATTTTATTCAAGAATAGAAAAAAATGAAAAAACATGGGTTATACTTTAGTTACGAAATACGAAAGGAGAAAAAACAAATGAAGAAAAACATGAAAAAGGCGATTGGAAACATGGTCATTCATGTTGGGAAACATGCTGTTGGAAAATCTATGGGGTTCGGAATGTATGATCCTAAGATTCCGGATATTCTGAAAATAAATAATAAAGAAAGAAAATAGAACTTATACTTTGGAGCCATTGGTTCGACAGTTTCTTAACAATAAAATAGTTAGGTGCAGGTGTAGGCAGATGGAATTAAGATTTGCCGGAATTATTGCACAGATCATGGAATCAATTGTTAAATAGATTCTATTGATGTGAAATTACAAAAAAGTGAATTAGTGATTCGAATTTTCCGGGATTTAGAGAAAGGATTGCTATGGGAATTAATGGAGTTTTACAACATGATGAGAAGGATTGCAGTGCAGCTTGTCTTGCAACAATATGTAGATATTGGAAATTAAATATTCCATTAGTAAGATTTCGTGAATGGATTAAAGTAGATAAAAATGGAGCTAACATTTATGGAATTATTCAAGCTGCAAATAAAGTGGGATTAAGAGGAGAGGCGCTGGAAGGAACATGGGAGGAATTAGTACAAGAAGTAAAAGAAAAAAAACTTGAATTGCCTATTATTGTACATGTTATACAACAATCTATGGAGCACTATGTAGTTGTTTATAAAATAACAGAAAAAAAGATATATATATTCGATCCTGGAAAAGGAAATGTGACATATACAATAAACGACTTTCTTTCGATATGGACAGGATACTTAATTGCATTTAAAAGAACTGAAAAATTTATACCTAAAAACCTATTAAGAGAAAGTTATACGAAATATTTTATGTTATTAAAAAAGCAAAGTAATATAATTTTGGTGATTTTAGGTTTTTCACTTGTTATTGCTTTGATGTCTATTATATCTTCACTAATCTTTCAAAAGATTGTAGATCAATATGCAATGAAAGGAATAAGTGTTAAAAGCCAAATTGGGATTTTTGAATATTTTTATTCTCAACTTAATAAAATCTTGGTTGGATTTGTGCCAATTACTTTGGGGTTGATAGGATTATATATCTTTCAAATTGTACTTGAATATATAAGAGGTCTCTTTCTAGCATTTTTATCAAAACGAATAGATGAAGAATTAATGTCTCCATTTTATGAAAAACTGCTTAGCTTACCTATAACTTTTTTTCAGAATAGAGAAACAGGAGAGATTATTTCTAGATTTCAAGATATATCCGAGATTAGAGATATGATATCAGGAAGTACACTGACATTAATTCTTGATTCTATAATGTTAATAGCAGGTATATTTATACTGTTAGGTATCAGTAAAGAATTGTTTGCAATAGTGTGTGCTATTGCAGTGTTCTACGCAATAATTATTATCTTATTCAAAGATATTTTAACTAATACACAAAGAGAAATAATGGAAAGGAATGCAATAGTTACATCTAATTTAAAGGAGGGAATCGATGGTATAGAGAGTATAAAAGCATTAGGGGCAGAAAATAAAAATGTTTTATCTTTTAAAAATACTGTTAATGACTATCTTAATGCAATCGTTAATGGAAATAGAACAAAACAATTGCTTACCTGCCTGATTTCTGCTGTAAATGAAATTGGAAATCTTCTGATTTTTTCGATAGGTATCTACTTAGTTATGATCCAAAGACTAAGTATAGGTAATTTAATCGCATTCCAAGGCCTGATTCAATATTTTTTGGGGCCGCTAAAAAATTTATTGATGTTACAGCCTATGTTACAGGGAGCTTTTATAGCCGCAGAGCGTTTGAATGATATTATGGAAATCACATCAGAGCAGAATATTTTTGAACGGAAAGAAGATATATGTATAAAAAATCAAGAAGTTATTTTAAGAAATGTGGATTTTCAATATGGATATAGAGAAAAAATATTAAAGAACATTAATTTAAATCTTAAACCAGGAGAGAAAGTAGCAATAGTTGGGGAAAGTGGTTGTGGAAAAACAACTTTAATAAAATTGCTAAATGCTTTTTATAGTGCAACAGAGGGAAAAATTTTGTTTGGTAAGAATAATTGCAATCAAATAAAATTAGAATGTCTTAGAAAAAAAATAGCGTATATCCCACAAAATCCAATTTTGTTTAATACAACTATTAAAGACAATATTACCTATGGATTATCTGATTGTACTAATGAGAAATTTGACGAAGTTATAGAAGGGTGTGGTGTTTCAGAGATAATAAAGAAAATGCCATTTGGAGAAAATACAGTGATTTGCGAGAATGGAAAAAATCTATCTGGCGGACAACAGCAAAGAATAGCAATAGCAAGAGCATTAATTAGAAATCCAGAGATGATTCTAATTGATGAAGGGACAAGCCATTTAGATAAAACAAATGAAGAAAAAATTATAAGATATATATTAGAAAATTATTATAATAGCATATGTGTTTTTGTGATGCATAATTGTACGATGCTGGATCGATTTGATCGTATCATTTATATGAGAGAGGGAAAAATTATTTGCTCAGGAGCACATGAAAAACTTATCGGGAAATCCAAGGAATATAAAAACCTATTTTCCAATGGCTAATCAATTACCTAACCCGGACAAGCCGGAACCAAAATTTTGCCAGAATGCGCAAGATTTCGTTTTTAAGCGCCTAATAGTTCATAATTCTTTTGAGATCTATTCTAGTATTAATTAATTGAAATATGATATAAATTAAAGTGGATGTAGATTTCTAAGGATATGAAATAAATAAAAAATGAAGGAGGGTATTATTATGCAGAAAAAATATATAACATATAAACCTTGAACGTATGGAAGAAAGAAAAAATAAATTAAAAGAAAGGTGAAGAACATGTTAAAAAAAGTAAGGAAAAAGCAACAAATGTTAGTTAATGGAGGTTATCATTATCATTGGATGTGCGATATAAATCGTTTTGTAAGTGCTAGATACGATGATATAAATAAATGCTCTGTAGCAATGCGTCAACATGCAGAAAAATATGGGCATAGGGATCATGTAAGTATTTTTAAGTGTAGCGGAAATTGTAATTAAGTAATATTAAAGGAGATAAAGAATATGTTGAAAAAAATTGGAAAAGAAAATCAGATTAAAATTAATGGTGGAAGACATTACCATTGGAGATGCGAAAAAAATGGATTTACAAGTGTTGCATATTCATCGTATGCTGATTGTAAAGCGGCAAGTATAGTTCATGCAAACCAATATAATCATGCTGTTTATATGTCGGTTTTTAGTTGTAGTGGTAATTGCAATTAGTGAAATTTTTGACTTAGATATTTTTTCGTTTCTTTTATAACATATTTCATTTAAAGGAGGTAAAAATTATGAAGAAATTGCATGAAAATATTCAGAGAAAAGTAAATGGTGGCGGATCTTTACATTATCATTAGTTTTGTAGTTTAAATAACTTTAGAAGTGCTGCATACTATGATTACAACGAATGCCTACGAAAAAAGGCCGAACACGAGGTTAAATATGGACATACTCCATATATGTCTATAATGAACTGTACAGGAGATAATTGTAGATTTGCCTGATATAAATTTTGGGATAAATATTTTGTATAATGCAGAAAGCCTGCCGCTGGCAGCCTTTCTGCATACGATAGTATTTAGAAGTGACCACATTATATTCGGATATAATGTGGTCACTACAGTAAGCGTATATAAATTTTGTAACATGATAAAGTAAAACGAGGTGTCTTATGAAAACATTAGAAATAAAAAATATAAGTAAAATTTATGGAAGCGGTGAAAACCAGGTACGGGCAATAGATGGAGTGGATTTAGTGATTGAAAATGGCGAGTTTATTTCTATTGTAGGATCATCCGGAAGTGGAAAGACAACTCTTTTAAATATAATAGGGGGATTGGATCATCCGGACAGCGGAGAGGTTATTTTCGAGGGAAACGACATAACAAAAATGTGTTCAGAAGAACTTACAATATTCCGACGCAGGAATATCGGATTTGTTTTTCAAAATTATAATTTGATTCCGGTTTTAAATGTATATGAAAATATAGTGCTGCCTTTGAAATTAGATGGAAAAAAAGAAGATGCTGACTTGATTTATGAGATAGTGGAGGAACTCGGAATTGAGAATAAATTGTACCAGATGCCGGATGCGTTATCTGGCGGACAGCAGCAGAGGGTCGCGATCGCAAGGGCGTTAATCATGAAGCCGGCAATTATACTTGCGGACGAGCCCACTGGAAATTTAGATTCGCGTACAAGCGGTTCCGTTATCTTTTTAATGCAAAGGATGGCGGAACGCTTTCATCAAACAATGGCAATTGTGACGCACAATGAGAATATTGCCTTATTAGGGGATCGCATGATAAGAATCGAAGACGGGAAGATTTGTAAATAAGCAGGTGATATCTATGAAAAAGAATGATCAATATATCTTACAAGACTTAGCCAATGCATATTATAAAAAAGATAGGCTCAAAAATAATATATTAATATGTACGGTGGCTTTATCTATATTTTTATTATATAGCTGTTTTTCAATCGTATCAGGAAAAATGACGGCGGATTATATGCTTTATGTCAGAAACAGCGGAGAAATTACGAATACATATCTTGAAAATGGTTCGGAGACTCAATATGAGAGTATAAAAAAGCTGGAATATATTGAGAAAGTTGGAATCAGAAAGGGCATTGGATGTGCAAAAATCGGCGCAAAAAAGGAAGGAAGAATAGAGTATCTGGATGAAGTGGGATATGAAGAGCTTGTGGTTCCGGCATATTCAGATATCCATGGTACATATCCAAAAAATAAAGATGAGATCATGCTTCCGATGCGCTGGCTTGAAGAAATAGGAATTGATGATCCGAAGCCTGGAATGGAAATATTGCTGGAAATGAAAAATGGAGAAGATAAGTTCCAGAAAAGAAAAATGCAGTTATCGGGATATTATACAGATTATGTAAGCCCGGAGCTAAATCCGCCGATCGGATATATTTCACAGGAATATTTAAAGGAGTATGAAATTCCCGTATTCCCCGCAGAGGAATTGATGATCCTGCAAAAGGACTCTTTCGGCGCGGAAAAAATTGAGGAAAGCTTATATAAAGATGTTGAAATGGCGTATGATTCTCAGCAATTTATAGGATATAATACACTTGCGAGGCAAAGTCTGGAAGATCTTTTCGGTGATTATGTGGTTATGGCCTGCTGCGGGATCATTGTAATAAGCAGTGCGTTTCTTTTGATTTTTAATGTGATCAATATTGCGGCCAGAAAGGAGATCAGGCAATATGGTTTGCTGAAAACAATTGGCTGTACAGCAAAGCAATTAAAAGCAGTGATGCTGAGACAGCATATAAAAGTTGTACTTGCGGGAAGTGTGATCGGAGGAGCGGCAGGACTGGGATTCGTGGGAGTTCTTCTTCCGGGGACTTTGCAGAGCTTATTTTATAAAGAAGAGGGAACACCGGGCATGGTTCCGTCTGTCTATCCGGTCTACCTCGTATGCGCGATTTTGGGAGTATGGCTGATCACGATGCTTGCGATGAATTTTGCGGTAGGAAAAGTGATCAGAATGAGTGCGATCGAAAGCATGAAATATTCTGACAGCGGAAGAAGAGCGCGAAAAAATAGTATTCATTCGAAAAGAGGTTCCTCTATTGGGGGGATGGCATGGAGAAATATGAAAAGTTCGCCTAAAAAGCTGGCAATTGTAATTTTATCATTATTTATTGGTTATACAACGGCGTTGGGAGCAGCGGTGATTTCAGCGGGTACAGATTTAACAAATGATATATTGGAGAATCCTGACTTCAAAATTTCAAGTATCATAGAAATGAATATGATCTCGGAATATATTCCGGAACAATATTCTGACGACACACCGGTATTACCCAGAGAAATATTGGAAACATGGAAGGATATGGATGGCGTAGAAAATTTTGCCGCTTCACGGGGAGGATATGCGGTCATACTGCCTCAAAAAGATCAGGCCTTATCGCCCAAAATGCATGCAAGAGAAAACGAGGATAAAACAGAAGATTTTGCGACATTGCAGATTGCGGACGAAAAATATCTTGACGAATTGGAAGCATATATTCAAGAATATAATATTTCTATAGATTTCGATTCGCTCAGGGAAGGAAAAGGGGTGATCCTGCTGCACCGTCATGAATTATCCGAGATATTGGAAGCGGAAGCCGAAAACGTGATCGGAGAGAAAATACAGTTCTATTCTCTAAAGTCCTATGGACAGGAGAAAACGGAAAATTTGAAGCTGGGGGAGATGGAGTGCTCAGGATATATGGATATCAGCGCAAAGCATTTTCCAAAACTGCAAATGACAGTAAACGGAAACTATATAAATTACTTTATAATTTCGGAAAAGGGATTCGAAAATTTGGGGATGGAAGAAAAATATTTCGCTTTATCTATAAACGCAGATAAACAAAAAGAACCGATCATGAAGCAAAAGATAAAGTCATTTATTCAGGAATACAATAAAGATACAGAAGAATGGAACCAAATTACGCTGTATTGTAATTCGGATCTTTTGGCTGCCGCGAAAAAATATATAACGGCAACAAATCTGGTTTTAGGTACACTTGGCGCTATCCTGTTGTTTATCGGTATCATGAATTATCTAAACACGATTTTCACGGATATACAGGTTCGCAGGCATGAACTGGTCATTATGGAAAGTATCGGTATGACCGGAAAGCAATTAAGGAAATTGCTGATGATGGAAGGGATGGGGTATTGGGGGATTGTGTTAGCCTTGGAAGCAACAGCCGGATACATGGTTCTGTGGATGATGGGAAAAAGGATAAAAGAACAATTACCCTATTTTAAATTTTCATATCCATGGGGTTGCTTTTTCCTTCTTGCCGTTATCCTTTTTATAATGTGCGCGGCGATATCTGAATATATGTATCGAAAATCTGTAAGGAACTGTAGGAAAATACCCTAACCTGGATAAACCAGAAAAGCACGATACGAGTATTTTGCCATTTTGCGCAAGAAATTGCTCGTAAGTGCCTAAACAGATGGCGCAGGATATTTCAGGTTATTTCCATACAGTTCCTAGTGCGCCCAGATAGGGCGCAATGTTTAACGGGTGGAAATCCCGTTTGATAAGATGTTAACCACATCATCAGTAGCAACCCAGAGCATGCGGTAGTAATATCGTAGGCGAAGCATGGGAAGTTAGGTGGTAGGGTCATAAGGCAGGTTAGCCACGAAAGGTTTAATCAGTGTGCCGACACTGTTAGGAAAGTGGAAGGCAACATGTGGGACAATCGTTAGGGTGAGATGTCACACAGCACTGCGGGGTTTGGAGTCAGCCATGCCACACAATGACATTGCGTTAACTGGGGAGAACCTGTATCTCTCCGTATGGGGTGTGACCATGCGGTATGCCCGACAACTCACGGAGGAGGGCAAACGGAGTACAGGTAGTCGGATGGACGGATAGTACCGGAGAAGGCGGGCAATGCCGCCGGAGGGAAGCCGAGAGCGGGCTGTGCCTCGCAGCCCTTCCATGCAAAACAATATCGAAGAGGAAACATAAACCATACCCAGAGGTGGAACGATTATGGGAACGAAATTGGAGAGAATATCTCAAC
>QXWX01000151.1 GCA_009911175.1 Lachnospiraceae bacterium
AGGCCTTATAGCATTGTAAAATGTTATGTAAAGAAACAGCCGTCGCAAACCCTTGATATTTCAGGCCTGAGATGGCTAACTTTACATAACTATTTACCTTATATAACAATCTTTATGTTATGCATAACATAAGGATTGTGCCTCCAGCATCAAAAGTATTTTTTCACGAACCGTCATACTCAGATCATTATATTCCTGATCAGTAAATATATTCTTTATTGTTACGTTCCCGATATCCGACTCTGTTACATCGGTATCTTCCGGATGGATTGTCTGATATAGTTGCAAAGCATACTTACGGTTTCCAAACAGATCACGGAACACGGAATCCTTAGATGTTGTTTTTACATCTGATTTTTTTGATTCAGATTCTGGTATTTTTATTACTTCAATTCCTAGTTCATCGGATCCTTCCTGCACATGGGCCTGATTTAATCCTGCGGAATTGGCTGGTATCTCCCCTGTCCTACTGTTTATATATGTTTCTTTTTTATCCATCATATTTCTCCTAGTATTCCCCCAATCTCTCTAATGAATCTAATATCTTTTCCGAATCTCTCTTACCGTAACTTCATTATACTAAAAGCGTGTTTACTTTTCAATGGGTTGAATTGTCAGTCACACCTTTTTCCCAAAGCAAATGAAATCCTGTCTGCAAGATACAGCGGAATCGTAAGCACCTTCCCGTCGTTGGATATTCCGCCTTTGGTATCTCCTTTCAGCAGATACAGGTAATCCAGCTTTCCATCCTCCAGAAGCTGCATTGCAGCCTTTACCGCTGCATCCGTACTCTTAACTTCTATCCCATAATTTTTATAGTCAACGAGACTTCTGGCGAAAAAATCCAGTTTGCCTTTTGTTTCCTGGTACAGAGCAACCTCAAAACGGCAAACTGACATATCTGTGATTCATTCTTCCAATATCATAACAGGGCATGAATTACTCCATGCCCCATAATATACATTTTGGCGCATCAGAGCAATTCCATTATATCAAATTTTGATAAACCTGCAACCGCCAACAGCGGCATTTAGTCCATAAGATCAAAGACCGAGAGCTGAACCGGGCTGTTTTTCTCCTCCAGCTGCTTTTTCTCCCGCATCTCTTCCAATTCCCTGATCCGCTCCATCCCAAGCCACTTGTCGGCGTGGATGCAGTCCAGAGAATGCGACTCCAGATTCCCGTATCCGGTTTCCAGTATCTTCCCTTCCAATTTGCGGATTTTTTCTCCTTTGCGGATCTCCGTCTCTCTTTCTTTTCTTCCGAAGCCCGTTTTTTGGCATCCGATTCATGCACCACCGTAATCCCGGCCCTGATGTCCTCCAAATCCTGCAGCAAGTCCCGGCCTTCCCGCTGTGCCGCCCTGATGTTGATGATCTCAACAGAATACTCACGTCCATACCATTTCGCGAAAAACAGCTTGTCATGATATTGATTGAGTTTTACAAACTGAACCAGATCATTTTTACACAATTGGACATACCGCTTACAGATATCCATGCTGACGGTACGCTCAAACACACGCTTACCCTTTTTGACAGCCGTAAACCGCTGGCCTTCAAACAAGGTCCCGTCAAGGCTGTAATCCCTTCCGGATTCCCTGACATCATAGAATACGTTCCCTTTCTTTTTATCCAGTTCCCTCCCCAGTACCGGGCAGTACCCGGTGCATCGGATCCGCGCACAATCTCCCGGATCATAACGCATTTCCCATTCCTGCGTCTCTTTGTTGAAATACATTTGCGTCTCACAGACCCGGTTATGTTTCTGCAGCCGGAAACTAATCTTCTTCCGCAGAATCTCATCATCATACAGTTTCAGGATATGTTCTACGCTGTTTTCATATTGGTATTCGTCCTCCACCATATGCACATTACATTTCCTTTGCAGGGCTATTTGTTCTGTACTTTGCAGGATTTCGTGCTTCAGTCCGCATTCCGCCTTTTCATAGGGGCAGATAATCAGAGCCAGATCATTTTCAAATGTCCAGCTGATTCCTTCATAATGCAGTCCCGTCTGGCATTGCAGCCCTTTACACCACAGGCCGCACGGCGTTTCAAACGTCTGTTCATAGACATACCAGCTCTGGTAGACAAAGCCCCCATAAAAATTGTCCAATCCATCCCCTGCGCTGAAACGGGAATGCTCTGGTAGATTTACATAGTACGGGTAGTTTTCTGCCTTATATCCCTCCGCTAAAAGGCGCTGGGTCAGCAGGTTGTACCCAGAATCATCCCGATAAGGCCGTCCGGACATTTCTAAAGTATTTTTTTCATCCATATCCTTTCCTCACAATCCGATGCATGGGCGCATGTCAAAATAATGTTCAAACCTCCGCCTCAGCTGTTCCACATCCTCATCATACTCTTTTGCAACACACTTCTCACAGACGGGATATTGATATACCAAAGTCTTTGAGATCCTTTTATCCCAGCTGTTCAGCCGGCTTCCGCAGGAGTTGCAGTATTCGTCCAGCCATTTCACCTTCATCTTTCCTTTCCACCTCGCAGTCCTTTGAAAATATACGTTGTCCCGGTGATTGTCCGCGCCCGCTGCAACAACCCACAGGTATATTTACAGCGGACGCATACACATTTCCACAAAACAGTCATCCGCCCTTTTGGAGCGCGGGAAACCGCTCCGTTAGAAAACGCAGCATCCCCTCCGGGTCATCAGGAGGGAGGATATCCGGGCCTTTTTGTATCCCCAGCAGCACGTCTCCAGCAATGATGCCGCCATACTCTGCATATAAAAATGACGCCAACGGGTTTACAGGCTTATTCCGTATAAGGCCGGAATCGTCCACCATCATTACAACTGGATTCCCGAAAAGGTCATGCATTCGCTTTGTCCTTACGATTTCGATAAATTCCGCATCCAGCTCCTTTGCCCGTTCTTTTAAATCCCAATCCGGAAGCTCCGTTACTGATACCCGGCATCCGGTTGTAATCTTGATCGTCCTTACCATTTCTGATCCCCTCCTATGCCGCAGCAGACAGGACTCCTGCGTCTTCCTTGCCAAATTCAATGCAGTACAGGAGACGGTCCGTCTCAAACTTGACATGTTCCTCCGTCACCTCCACCACACACCTTACCCTTGCGGTTTCTTTCCATGTTCCATTGCTGAAATACTTTGCTGTCATCCCCTTCAAGATTGGATGCATTACTTTCCCATAGATCAATATCAATGTTTTCCGCTTCATTCGTGTTCCTCCTTCTGTCCTTGTTTTTCAATGCTACAGACTATTTTCTTGTATCCATCCTCTCCTTTCTGCCATCTGTTCCCGGCCTGCCTGATTTAAAAATCCATAATCCTACATTTTTGCCAAACAAAAAAAGACACTGACTATCCCTTAAAAATAATCAATGTCTTTCTATCCGTCTGCGCGCAGGAATCCTGCCTAAATTTTAGTCTTGGCCATTGCCGAAACAAAAGTTGGTTTTTCAGTCATTTTTACTGAAAAAAAAATCTATCGGTTTCATTCTATATCAATATATTGTGTTTGTCAATTCCATTTTAACTATATATTGTTTTTCCTATTTCTTTTTTGATTCAACTTTTTTGTTATAACAAACACTGGCATCAAACATTGTCCGAATACTCGCCTTTGTATTTTTCCAATGGGAATTTCAGGATACAGCGCAGCATGGTATATACAAATTCCTGGTACAGATCTTCATCAAACTTCCCGCATACGACCGCATATTTCACCATCAGCGGGCGGTACATCTCGATGATCTGCAGCATGGCTTTCTTATCATTTTCCCTGGCATGACTTAAAATCTCCCTAAACTCCATCCTTCCCGCCTCCCAAAATCCTGCGGATCTTCTTCACCGCGTTGTAGTAAGTATTTTCGGACTTCTTTTCTGCCATTCCCAGTATCCATCCGATCTCCCGGAATGACTTCTCATAGAAAATCCGCAGCACAAGCACGTTCCTCTGACCATCCGACAATGCTGTGATTGCCTGGAAGAGCCGCAGGTCCTCTATCTGGTCCAGGAACATCCTGCTTTCCACGACGCCATGAAAGATCCTCTCGGACAGCACGCCTATCTCCTGCAGCAGATCTTCCATATCCCGTCCCGGGACTGTCAGTTCCCCTTCATATTCCGTCTCATTTTGTTCTATATGATATTTCCTGTCCAGATAATGCCCCTTTGTATTTTTGACCGCCTGCTTCACATAAGCGCTGAAACGGTTTTTCAGTTCATCCGTTTTATATTCCATTTTTTCCTCCTGACCGTTTTCTCGAAAATCATCTGTTTCACCGAAAACCTCAGGCGGTGGACGCACAGGGGGAATCCCCCGATGCTCTCCCTTCAAATATAAAATTTCTTCAAAATCACTCTCCGGACTGCTGTCGGCAGCGATCCGGTACAGGGCAATACAGGAAACCTGCCCCCGGCGGATTTCCTGTATATGCTGGTATGAAAAAAGACTGTCAGGAAATGCCCCCGACAGCCTGGTAATACGATGCATATTCTATTACTCTTTTCATGTTACAAAGCATAAGACCAGAGAATAATAGATATGCCTGTTCCCTAAAATTGCGCCCTTCCTTTGTGCTTTATCGTAGTAAAATCTTTCCTCTGCCCCATCTTAACGCTGGAAAGGAACATGAATTCTTACATTCTGCTTACTTTTCCCCACCTGGAAAGACTGACGATGTTTTCCCCTGATTCCCTCCGGTCCAGGAATTCCTGGATATCCCCGTCAAAGGATGTCGCTTCATCCAGAACAAACTGTTCCATCTTTTCAAAGTTATAATCAATCTCCGCAGGAGTCATGGCATCCACTTCTGACCTCTCCTGTTCGATATAATCCATAAGCTCACATTCTTCCAGACCCTTTTTAAACTGGTACCCGCATTCCGGGCAGATTCGGAGCCTCCGCATCACAGAAGCCCCGCAGTTTGGGCAGGGCTTGAACTTTCTTCTTTCCAGTATCTCGTTGGTGATAAAAACAATCTGTCCCAGGCACCCTCCCAGGATCATCACGCCTCCTGCGTCCTGATACCAACACTGTAAGCCTAAACCTATTAATCCAAAAATACTAAAAGCATAGAGTATTCCTGCTTTCATTCCTGCACACCTCCACTAAAATAATCCATTTCCGTCCTATTGCCACAGTCATATTCCTTAGCTTGAAAAATCACCTATGGCAATCCTGTTTACTATTTTACGTCTGCTGTTTTTTTGCTATTGCATTATCATATAGGCAGCGGAATCCCTGCATAATCCGACCTGGAGCAGCTATAACAATTTACAGATCACAATCCCATAAACCGCATCCCTGCCTATGCAGCCAAATGTTCTGGAATCCAACGATACGTCCTGGTTATCCCCGATCAGGAAATACTGATTCGGAGACAAACGGATTTTCGGACATTCCGGCTTCCCGGCGTCAGCTTTTGCGGTCTCCTTGCCATTCAGATAAAGCTTGCCCTGATGGATCGTAATACGGTCTCCCTCTGCCGCCAGGATTCTTTTGACTACCACGCAGTCCAAATCTTCTATATGTGACGTCACGATTTGTCCCCTTTCGGGAGTCCCCCATTTCCTGAATAAAATGATATCCCCTTCCCGAAAAACAGGCTCCATTGATTCGCCGCTCACATATGCGATTCCAAAAAATGTCCGAAATAGCGCAAGCACCAGAACTGCGATCATGAGTGACTCCAAAATTTTCCTGATATCTCGCTTTCTGTCTCTATCCAGCCATTCCACACCATCTAACCGTGTGGGACGGCATTCTTTATTCAATAAAATATCTGTATCACTCCTTCCTGTTCTCCACAACACAATGCAAAAAATTTCATTACATATCATCAAACATTGCATAGTTCTGCATCATCAGCTCCGCCTCTTCCTGATCCATTTCCTCAGTTCCCCCACTGCCCACCTGGACCAGCCTGTCACGTTTTTTCGCCGATATACTCTCCCTTATGTTTGCCCGCACATCCTCGCTTTTTTTCACCTCCCTTTCCGCCGGCCGTTCCACAGCAGGCTGCTTTCCATCCTGCATTGCCCAGTAAGCCAGCATTGCCTTCACCACATATCTCGCCTTTTTCCTTCCGCAGCTGTTCAAAAACTCACTGACACGCCGATGGTCTTCATCAGTTTCATCAAATTTCAGGTTGAAACGGTATTCATTCTGTTTTCCCATCAAACCGCCTCCCCGGATCATTGCATGCTTTTGTCATACAGATACTTTTTCTTATATCCCAACACGTTTACTTTGGAATCATTGATCACGTAATATTCCCCTCGGTATCTTTGCCACACCTTTTCGATGATTTTGGACAGCAGGATCGAACCGCCGCCGACAAAGACCGTCACGCACATCCGCAGGTCAATCCCGCATTCCCTGAGCATCCCCAGCGCATCTGCCACGTATTCTTTTGCAAGCTCTGTCACACGCTCTTCAATCCCACTGTCATACAGGGATGTTTCCCCAAGAATGATCGCATCCATATCATTTTCCTTTAAATCCAGGTCGTATTTCTCCCGGATCCCCTTGTTGATACGCTGGTACATGGAAATCACCCCTCTCCCTGTTGAATCCGTGTACTCCCATGAGATCATCCCTTTTTCCAAAAGCATGTAATCCAGAGTAAATCCACCTATATCAAACAAGAGGACTTTCTTCCTGAACAGGTTGAGCTCCTTTGCGACATACAGATATGCAGCGTATGTCTGCATATGGACGTATACTTCTGAAAAAGAAATACGGTAGGCGATTCCCATATACTCAAAATCTACCGTCTGCCCGCCGCGGAAAAAGTATTCCCGGAATTTTTTATACTGCCCCCGGTAGTATAGCGGCGGAAGCCCTACAACCAGGTCAATTTCCACAACCTCACCCTGCAGAAATAATCTGGGCGGTTTCAGTTCCCTCAATTCCTTCGCCACGGCAAACAGTGTCAGGATATAATAACGCTCGTCCACGGCTTTATCCGGAAGATACACATTTCTCTCCGGGCTCAGGCGGTAATACCTGTCCTGGTACCTGATCGCTTCCTCTCCTTCTCCCGGTATGTCCTCCAAAACAGATATCCCTGAATGAAACTCAAAATGCTCTGTCTTGATCGCTTTGTTTCCTGTGTCAATCGGCATCACCAACATCATAAATCTCCTTTCCGGTCTGAAACCTTGTATGATTTCCTATTGCGCATTATAGGCGCATTAAGGTTAGCACCTAATATAAAATTTTTGCGGTTTCCAAGTCAACAGAATTTCTATTCCGGTTCATAATTATTTTTAAAATATTCCATGATCCTCTTGCTTTCCTCTTCGTATCCCCACAAAATCCCGCCGACTGCTTCAAAGGCCTGCTCCCGCCACCGGAAATAGGTTGCCCTGTGTATCCGAGTGATCTTCGTAAAATGCGGCTCCAGCTTGTCCAGGATCTCCTCAATATTTTCTGCTTTGTAGGCAGACATGTAGCTGTAGTATAAAACCCAGTAGTACCGCTCCCCCTGGGGGTGGAATTTCCGCATCAGATCCACAGCCTCATCGATCAGCTTCAGAAATTTGTTGGAACGGTTGATTGCTTCGATCCGCTCCTTCATATCCGCCAGATCCTGGTTAATGTCCATGCCGGCCTGATAGATGCTGTCTAAAAACGTGTCGATATCCGTACCATACTCCCGCTGGATCCGGTGCTTTACCTGGTTTACCTTCACCTGCATCCTCCAGTTTACAGAACGGTATATTTTAAAAAGTGCTGCCACATCATGGTATCTCTCGTTTTCTTTCCCAGCATACCGTTGGCTGATTACTCCTGATCTTCCCATTTATCCTTTTTCCTCTTCTTTCTGATGAACGGCAATGTATTCTTCCCATAAACACCGATATTTTCTGTCACTTCGTTTCCCGGCCGTTATGCAGCCATACAAAAGCACTGCGCATAGCAGAAACGCCATTCCTACAATTTTCAAAATAAGCATATGATTCCTTTCTTCTTTCCCTGTATCCATATTTTTGCCACAGCATACATCCGCCTGAATCATTCGGTTCCTATATTCTATTGTCAATGTGCTGAACTTCACTAAGTAGGAAGTCAGGCAGTTATGGGATTCTGTAAAAATCAAAAAAATATTTTTCAATTGGGGAAAATTAAGATATGATTGTAAGAAATCAGATCCTACATGATGTGATTACGAAATATGGACACTTCTCTGTATTTACACAAGAAAACCTGCCACTGGCAGCTTGTTCTGCCATACTATATCTCCAAAAGAAAAAGGCTGCCATTCATTGGCAACCTTTTTCTTTCAACGAAACCTTGCACTCATCAAGTGCTTGTCTTTTTAAATGAATGCGTATGCATCTTTCTTTATATCTGCAGCCCTTTCCAGAATATGACTTCCAGCTCATGAATCACTCCCGCAAAATGCCCCGGCGAAGAAACAGGCTCCCCATTAATAGCCAACTCCAAT
This sequence comes from Lachnospiraceae bacterium, assembly GCA_009911175.1. The sequence goes on from QXWX01000151.1 coordinate 8,443, forward strand.
ACTTCATCATCTCCACCTGGAAGATCTGTTCCGTGCTCTTCATCCCAACAGTTTTTAATATTTCAGAAACTGATTCAAAAGTTCTTTCAGTTTCCATTCCATCTACATTGATCGTTTTTAACCTAATCATATTTTCACCTCACTACTACTTTTTTAACATTGAGTGAAAATCTGTCCTCCTTCCGATACAACTTTTTTAACACAAAAAAGGCACTGATTGTTCCATAAAAAAATCAATGCCTTTCTGCACTAAACGTAATGGCAAGATTAATCTGCAAAAATTGGGGTTCTAATCACTCTACTTAGAACAAAAGTTTTTTAATTCCTTCTGTATTTGGAACTGAACCCCTACCGGCTAAAGCCGGTAGGTTCGGTAAGCCGCTAAAGCAGCCTAAAGATACCTGTGATACACTTTTCCTCTATCACTGCTCTTCTACTTGCGTTAATGATAGCAAAATTTCAACTTTCCTGCAAAATCTTAGTTTTTAATATATTCTTTAATAATTTACCTTTTCTCCCCCCCACTACACAGACATTAAACCTTTCCACCACTCATAAATATAAAATTTTTAAGTTCTTCATTTTCAAAACACGTATTATAAAACGAAGTTCCTACGATATCTATATATGGAATTGCTCTTAATTTCATAATATACTCTTTTTCTTTTAAATTATAAATAACTACATGCGAATTATATGAGCCACTTACACAGTATTTATCATCAGGAGATAAAATAATATTTTCCATATCAGAAATATTATGATTTTCCTCTCGAATATAATCTATTTCTTCTATAACTCTATTTTCTATATAATTATAAATAATCATTTTTCCATCATTAAAGTAAATAACGCAATCTTCTTTATAGCAAAAAGCTATATTAGGATTAGGCATACTAATATCTGACAAATCATAAGTATTTATCAATTCTCCATTTTTAATATTCCATTTTCTTATTTTTTTATCTGTACATGAAGTTAAACATATTTCCCCTTCTATTTTTACACTTCTAACATGGCCTAGATGTTTTCCAAAAGTATATATACATTCTCCACTTTCCATAGACCATAATTTTGCCGTAAAATCCCTAGCACCACTAAGACAGTATTTATCATCAGAAGATAATGAAAACGCTCTAACCCCCTCTGTATGACCATATAACGTATTAATAAGATATCCTGTATCCACTTCCCATATCTTTAAAAGTCCATCATATGATGCTGTTATACAAAATTTATTATCTTTGGTACATTCAACTTTTCTAACATATTGAGTATGACCGGTTAAAGTATATAGACATTCTCCTGTAGCTAAATCCCATATTTTAGCAGTATTATCATATGAACCACTAATGCACTTAGTCGCATCATGTGTTAGTCGCAGTGAAGATATAAAACCTGTATGACCACGCATCGTTTTTTTACATTGGCCAGTTTCCATATCCCATAACCTAATAGTTTCATCATATGCACCTGATATACAAATCTTTTTTTCAAATGAAATATCAATAACATTTTCCCACTCTGAAAAACCTGTTAACGTGCATTGACATTTACCATTAAGCGTGTCCCACACTTTAATTGATTTATCTAATGATAATGATAACAATATATTTTTTCCAGGAAGTATCTCGTAATCTATAACCTTCTTTTTGTGTCCAATTAAATTCATTCCGTTATTTAATAGTATATTTCCGTTTTCCAATAGTGCTATATTCGGTTCTTTGTTTTTTCCTACTTTCAATTCATTATATTGCGTAATAGATAAACATATACCTTTTTCAATATTCCATGTCCGAATTATACCATCACTCGAGAAACTTTCTACGATCATATTATTTATAAATTCTATTTTCACAATTGTAGACTCATGACCTGTTAAGACGAATCTGCTTTCTCCTTTGTCTATATCCCATAGTATTAATGAACAATCTTCCGATCCACTTAAACACATTTTTTCATTAGGAGAATAAGCAATAGATGTTACTTTTCCTTTATGCCCTTTTAGCACATACATAAAGGTACCGTAATTTATGCCCCAAATTCTAACTGTATAGTCCGATAAGCCCCCTATACAAATTCCGCGTTTTTTTAACACACACATACACAATATACTTGAATCCATTTCTTCTGAAACAATTGTATCATAACTCAAAACAGCTCCATCAAAACAAAGATTTCTTTTGTTAATTTGTTCTAAACATAAAGAGACATTTCTCAAATCCATATTTTCAAATGTTATCTCATCCTTACACTTTTTATATAGAATATAATACAAATTTTTCAGTTCACAACTACCATCTTCCAAAATTTTATTTCTATAATTTGACCATATTTTTATAACTTTATCTTTCTCTGTCAAATCAATTATAAAATCTAATACATCTTCATTTATAATATCTTTAAATTGAAAAGGAAGAATTTTCCAATTAAAGAAATTTATTTCATTTATCAAAAAAATAGCACCAAAGCAATCCCTAAATCGATGATGTATCAAAGAATATTCACCCTCAACACTGCGATTAAAGATATGCATATAATTTAAAATCAATCTATAGTAATATTTGCTATCCCATAATATTTTTTTTCGAATATATAGCAATTCAATCTTTTCAATTAATAATGGTTTCTTCTTACTCCACCTATTTTTAAAATAGTTTATTGCTTCATTCAACTTTAGGATAAATTGCTCTTCAGTTAAAAAAAATATATTTTGTGAAATCATATACCAGCTAATATAAGGAATTATATAATTAGTGCAAACTGTAAGATAAAATATTTTTTTGTTTTCAAAATCAGCTAGAGGTTTTAATATTTGACACTGCATATAATTCCAAATAATTTTGCCTGCGTTGTCCACTTTATCATACCACTCAATAAATGACATTTTTTTTGCATTAACATAATATTTCTCTGTTTGTGCATAAAGAGAAATCAAAAGCGGAAAACCTAGTAATTCTAAAAGGGCCGGATTGATATGTTTTTTTTCCACCTTACAACTATTTAAATATTTTTCAATATTTGCTTTACTTAATTGTTGTATACTTAACTGTTTAAATTGATGCATCAGTCCATAGTCATATCTAAAGTCGTACCTTGAAGATATAATTAATCTGACATTATTCATTAAAAGGAAATCTCCTATTTCCCTTATTAAAGCATTTTTAACATTATCAGACACCTCAATAAACGACCCCGCAGCAAGCTGCGGGGTATTGAGAGAGGTCGCCCCACTACATATAGTCGAATATGCTATACTGC
>QXWX01000152.1 GCA_009911175.1 Lachnospiraceae bacterium
AAACTTTGAAAAATTGGCTGACAATGAATATATACGCAATTAGACAAAACTAACTCAAAATCACCTTTTAAAGCTGTAAAAGGACTACAACGGTTGATTTTGTGGAACACTAATGCTATAATTGGAAAATAGTCACAGGAAAAACATACGGATGGAGGAATAATCATGCGCACATACCTTGTAACCGGCGGGGCTGGTTTTATCGGTTCTAATTATATACATTATATGTTTCAGAAATATGGGGACGAGATTCGAATCATCAATGTGGACAAGCTGACCTACGCCGGCAATCTGGAGAATCTGAAGAGCATCGAGAACCGCCGCAATTACACATTTATCAAGGCGGATATCTGTGATTCCGCAGCAATTCGCCGGATCTTTCAGGAGAACGACATTGACCGTGTCGTACATTTCGCTGCGGAGAGCCATGTGGACAGAAGCATCAAGGATCCGGAGATATTTGTGAGGACGAATGTACTGGGGACTCTGGTCATGCTCAACGCGGCGAAGGAAGCGTGGGAGCTGCCGGACGGGACATTCCGGGAAGGCAGGAAGTTCCTGCACGTATCCACGGATGAAGTATACGGCTCACTGGAGGAGGAGAACGCATATTTTTATGAGACGACACCCTATGATCCCCACAGCCCTTATTCCGCAAGTAAGGCGTCTTCGGATATGCTGGTGAAGTCCTATATGGATACCTACAGATTCCCTGCCAACATCACGAACTGCAGCAACAATTATGGACCATACCAGTTCCCGGAAAAGCTGATTCCGCTGATCATCAACAATGCGCTGCTGGGCAGGAAGCTGCCTGTATACGGCGACGGAAAAAATGTCCGGGACTGGCTGTATGTGGAAGACCATGCGAAGGGCATTGACATGGTGCAGGAAAAAGGCCGGCTTTTTGAAACCTACAATATCGGCGGACATAATGAAAAGCAGAATATCCAGATCGTCCATATTATTTTGGATACTCTGCAGGAGATGCTTCCAGAGGGAGATCCGAGACGAGAGCTGGTGAGTGAGAACCTGATTACTTATGTGGAAGACCGGAAGGGCCATGACCGGCGTTATGCGATTGCGCCGGATAAGATCAAGGAAGAGATTGGCTGGTACCCGGAGACACGGTTTGAAGACGGGATCCGGCTTACGATCAAGTGGTTTTTTGAGCATGAAGAATGGATGAAGAACGTTACAAGCGGAGACTATCAAAAGTACTATGAGGAGATGTATCATGAATAAAAACAGGCCGAAGGTATCGGTGCTTTTATCTGTTCATAATCATGAAAACTACGTAGGGCAGGCGATTGAAAGCGTGCTCAGACAGACCTTTCAGGACTGGGAACTTATCATCATTGATGACTGTTCCCAGGACCGTTCTCCCGATGTGGTCAGGCAGTATCAGGATGAGAGGATACAATTTTACCGTTCGGAAGAAAACAAAGGGGCAATCCTGACGTTTAATGAACTGTTGAAAAAAGCTGCGGGAGAATATATCGCGTCTTTAGATTCCGATGATGTCTGGTATGACAATAAGCTGGAAGAGCAGATTGCGTATCTGGAACAGCACAGGGAAATCGCTGCGTGTTTTTCATGGGCGGAATTCATAGACGAGGAAGGCGCATTATATTCCTCAACAAACAAGGAATGCGATTGTGATATTCGTATCTTTATGCATAAAAATCGGACACAAGCGCAGTGCCTGCGCTATTTTTTTGATAATGATAATTATTTGTGCCGCTCCAGTGTTGTAATGCGTTCTGCGGTGGTGGATGAGATTGGCGGATTTGACCCGAGATTTAGAGTTTTGCATGATTATGAGTATTGGGGAAGGATGATTCAAAAGCATCCGGTCTATCTCTTTCAAAAGCCGCTTTTATGGTATCGGCGTGTCAGCGTTGATAATAACAGCCTCAGCGCTGTAAACAGGAAGAATGTGACCAGAGTCCTGAATGAGCATCAAATGATCGTTTATACGATGATTAAAGAAATGGATCCGCAGATTTTCTGTGAGGCTTTTGGAGACTTGCTGAAAAAGGAAGTTACCAATGATACAGAGCTGCTCTGTGAAAAGTATTTTGTACTGCTTCACTGGACGATGCTTGGAACAGTGAATAACCGTCAGGTTGCGCTTCGCTTTTTCCATGACTTTATGGATGAGAATGTAATCAATACGTTGCAGCAGGAATACCATTATTCCTGGCAGGATTATTATAAAGAGATGGAAGAAGCATGGCAGCTGTATCCTTTAGATTTTTATGAGGACTACCGGGAAATGGCAGAGAAGCAGGCCAGTACGGAAAGCGTGAACAGGGCCCTGGTTCAGGAGAACGAAGGCTATCAGAAGGAGATTAGAAGGCTGATCAGGGAAATACAGGGAATGAGTCAGACTATTTCATGGAAGATCACACGGCCATTGAGAGCGGCAAAGAGATTTGCCGGCAGAAAAAGACATTAGGAGGTTCTTATGAAAGGAATTATATTGGCAGGAGGATCCGGGACAAGGCTGTATCCATTGACGCAGGTAACCAGTAAGCAGCTGCTGCCGATTTATGACAAGCCGATGGTTTATTATCCTCTTAGTATCCTTATGGAGGCAGGTATACGAGAGATACTTATTATTTCAACACCTGAGGATACCCCGCGTTTTGAAGAGCTTTTAGGTGATGGAAACCAGTTTGGGATCCATTTGAATTATAAAATACAGCTATCTCCGGATGGACTGGCACAGGCATTTCTTCTTGGGGAAGAGTTTATCGCAGGGGATAGCTGTGCCATGATCCTTGGTGACAATATCTTTCATGGACATGGATTGCGTAAACGTCTGAAAGCAGCGGCAGGAAAAGAAGAAGGCGCTACGATCTTCGGCTATTACGTGGATGATCCGGAACGCTTTGGCGTGGTGGAGTTTGACTCGGAAGGCAAAGCAATTTCTCTGGAAGAAAAGCCAACAGCTCCCAAATCAAACTATGCTGTTACCGGGTTATATTTTTATGATAAACGGGTTGTAGAGTACGCAAAGCAGATCCGTCCAAGTGCCAGAGGAGAATTGGAGATCACGGACTTGAACCGCATCTATCTTGATAAAGGAAATCTGGATGTCACTCTTCTTGGACAGGGCTTTACATGGCTGGATACCGGAACTCATGAGTCGTTGGTGGATGCCACAAATTTCGTGAAGACGGTGGAGACACATCAGAATCGAAAGATTGCCTGTCTGGAAGAGATTGCGTATAATAATGGGTGGATTGATGAGAAAAAGCTGGGAGAGGCATGTGAGCTGTATCAGAAAAACCAGTATGGCAGATATCTCAAGGATGTACTAGACGGTAAATATATCGACCAGGTATGATCTGAAAAAATGAGGTATCATGGTTTGATTTATGCATCATTTTCCAGGAAACAGAGAGGATTACATTATGGGAAAAATCTTAGTAGAAACATGTAATATAGAAGGGTTAAAGGTTATTACACCAGCGGTTTTCGGAGATGAGAGGGGATACTTTACGGAGACCTACAACTATAAAGATTATCAGGCTGTTGGTATTGATATGGAGTTCGTACAGGATAACCAGTCCGGCTCCAAAAAAGGAGTACTGCGGGGACTGCATTTTCAGATTCATTATCCTCAGGATAAGCTGGTGCGCGTGATCAATGGCGAGGTATTTGATGTGGCAGTCGATCTCAGGAAAGGCTCTCCAACCTATGGGCAATGGCACGGAGTGATTTTGTCTGCTGAGAATAAAAAGCAGTTTTTTATTCCAAAGAATTTTGCGCATGGCTTTTTGGTGTTGTCTGATTTCGCAGAGTTTGCTTATAAATGTACGGATTTTTATCATCCGAATGATGAGGGCGGATTGTTCTGGAATGATCCGGACATAGGCGTTAAATGGCCGATCCAGGAGGGGATGGAACTGACAATTTCAGAAAAAGACCAGCATTGGGGCGGAATAAAGGATTTATAAAAATTTTCGGAGGCAATTGTGTCAACTTATATAAAAAATTTTTTGAAATTTCAACCGTTATTATCTGAGCTGGTTGCCCGGGATGTAAAGATTAAATACAGAAGATCTGTACTGGGGGTTTTATGGACGTTATTGAATCCCCTCTGTATGATGATTATTCTTTCCGTGGTGTTTTCGAATATATTTAAATTTGATATCGAAAATTTTCCGCTGTATGTTTTAAGCGGCCAGGTCATATTTAATTTTTTTAATGACGCGACTACAAGCTCTATGACTGCCATTATCAATAATGCGGCTCTGCTTAAAAAAATTTATGTTCCAAAGTATCTGTTTGTACTTGCAAGAATATTTTCCAGCTTTATCAACCTGATGGCATCCTTTACGGCATTGCTGCTTGTGATGATCGCGGTCAGGGCCGAGCTGCACTGGACTCTGTTTCTGTCTTGGTTTCCGCTCCTGATGGTGGTCGTATTTTCATTGGGAGTCGGGATGCTTCTGGCGGCACTGACTGTACGGTTCAGAGATATCATGCATCTGTATTCTGTGTTTACAACAGGGCTGATGTATCTGACGCCGGTTATTTACCCGATGTCCATGCTTCCGGACAGGATTCGGGTGATCGTGCTGATGAATCCCTTGACGAATTATCTGGAGATGTTTCGGGATCTGGCTTTTTATAATACCTTGCCGTCCCTGGGAGCCTTGGCGATCGGGATTATGGAAGGCGCGGCTGCAGTAGTTCTGGGGATTTATGTATTTTATAAGAATCAGGATGAGTTTATTTTAAATATATAGGAGCAGTTAGCAGATGGAAAATGAAGTGATCGTAGCGGTTGATCAGGTGTCCATGAAATTCAATCTGTCTTCGGAAAAGTTCGACAGCTTTAAGGAATATGTCATAAAAAGCATAAAAAGACAGGTTTCTTATGATGAGTTCTGGGCGTTGCAGAATATTTCTTTTGAAGTCAGACGGGGAGAGTCTCTGGGGCTGATCGGGCTCAACGGAAGTGGAAAGAGCACCATGTTAAAGATTATAGCAGGCGTGTTAAAGCCCACAAAAGGAACGGTATCGGTGAGGGGAAATATGGCGCCTTTGATTGAGCTGGGAGCCGGATTTGACATGGATCTGACAGCCAGGGAAAATGTATATTTAAATGGTGCGCTCTTAGGATATAATCGTTCTCAGATGGAAGCGCAATATGAGGATATTGTGAATTTTTCAGAGCTGGGAGAATTTATGAATGTTCCGGTCAAGAATTTTTCTTCCGGTATGGTTTCCAGATTAGCTTTTGCGATTGCTACGATTGGAGTACCGGATATCTTAATTTGTGATGAGGTCTTGTCAGTAGGGGATTTTCGGTTTCAGGAAAAGTGTGAGGAACGGATCGGGAATATGCAGGAGAAAGGAACGACCATACTTTTCGTGTCTCATAGCCTGGAACAGGTCGAAAAGATCTGCAATAAAATTGTCTGGCTGGAAAAAGGACACTTAAAAATGTTTGGCGATGCAAAAAGCATTTGTAAAATTTATGCGGAATCTTAGCAGTTTCGTTTGCTTTTATAGTATAATAAGGGCAGGAATTGATCAGGACAGAGGGTTCACAGGATATGAAAAAGAGATTGGGTATAATTATATTGGGCGTTGGAATGCTGATTTTTGCATATTTTTATGCTCATATTGATAAAAATACGTATCTGTACGACCGGAATACGGATTCTGCCGAATTGATCGGAACCGGGATTCCGGATGAGGGAGAAGAGATCACACAGTCCTTTATAAGTGTTGAGGATTCTATAGATGGAATTAATCTGAAAGCCACGGTCATCGGTGAAGCAGAGAATGTAGGACTGGAATATTCTCTGATTGATGAAAAGAGCGGTGAGGTGGTCCGGACAGAGACTGTATTGGGAGCAGAGATAAAAAATAATAAATTCAATGTACTGAGATTTCAGACACTGAGTGGTACGAAAGGAAAGAAATATATATTGAAACTGTCCGAATCCGGGACTGGTGAGAATGCCGGGATCAGTTTTTATCTGAGTGAAAGAGAAAGCGTGCAGGGGAAGCTGGAAGTGAAAGGACAGGAGATAAAGGGAAATCTTGCGGTCCGTACACTGACCCATCGGTTTGATTTAGAGACATTTGTCGTTTTAGCAGGAATTCTGGCATTTATCGCCGGATTTATGAATGTTCTTTATAGAATGTTCCGATAAAGGAGGAAAAGAAGTTATCATGGAGAATCAATTTAATGTGACAATATGCAGGTTTCATACAAAAGTAAAAAATAAGCTGCTGATCATCGGCTGGTTTCAACAAAATGAAATCGGGAATAATCAATTGCTTGTATGCCTGGATAAAAAGAAACTGCCCTTTTCCATGGAAGAGATTAAGATTGGGGGAACCAGTCTGAGGACACGGAAAGGCGGTTTGGTCACCAGACAGTATTATCTGTGGGTTGATTTGCCCAGAAGCTGGAGAGAGTGTAAATGTCTGGAAGTCAAGAATTTTTATAATGGAGTCGGGAATACGGCATTTTCTATCTCAGTATCAACTTTAAAGAAATATGAGTTTTATGTACAAAAATATATTGACAGTGTGGAGGCCGAGAAAGATAGCTTTCAGATATCAGGCTGGTATATCGACCAGGGAGGGATAGAACTTCGATTTTTCGATGATTCAGGAAAGGAATACCCTGTTGATATTCTCCGGAAGTCCAGAAGCGATGTGAGAAAGCAATATCCGGAAAATGCGCCGGAAGAGGTGATTGGATTTACGGCCTGTTATACCGGCGATGTGCCCAAGAAGATTAAGATTTGTTTCGAAGGACCGGACAGGCATGCGGAGGACACGGCAACTCTGCTGCGTACCCCGATCGGGAAGGGAATTTCATTTGTGGGGACAACCTGTAAGAAGGTACGGGTATATTATCAGCAGTTTGGCATCAGCGCAACGGCCGTACGGGCGGTGGAGAAGCTGACAGGCCATGAGGAATCCGTATACAATACCTGGTTGGAAGAGCATAGCCCATCCTCAGCCGAATTGGAAGAACAGAGGAACCATAAGTTTGAATTTACTCCTAAAATTTCAATTGTTGTGCCTCTCTATAAGACACCCAAAAAGTATCTGATCGAAATGATTGAATCCGTCAGGAAACAGTCCTATGAGAACTGGGAGCTTTGCCTGTCGGATGGAAGCGGTGAGGGTTCTCCGATTGAGAGTATATTGAAAAAGTATGAAAAAAAAGACGCAAGGATTAAAGTAGTATACAACAGAAATCAGCTTCAGATTTCTGAAAATACCAATGAGGCGCTGAAGATCTCAACAGGAGATTATATCGCCTTTACTGACCATGATGATATGCTTGCGCCAAATGCATTGTATGAATGCGTCAATCTGTTGAATGAAGAACCGTCAACGGAGATTCTGTATACGGATGAAGATAAGGTGAATATGAGCGGCAGAGAATATTTTGCACCGCATTTTAAGCCGGATTTTAATCCCGACATGCTGTACAGTGACAACTATATCTGTCATTTATTCGTAGTGAAACGAAAGATTTATGAAGAAGTCGGTATGCTGAATTCGGAATTTGACGGTTCCCAGGATTATGATTTTATACTGCGCTGTGTGGAAAAGTGCTCCAATATCCGACACATTCCGAAAATATTGTATCATTGGCGTGCTCATAAGAATTCTACGGCCGGCAATTCAGGCTGTAAGACTTACGCCTATGACGCGGCTACAAGGGCAATTCAGGCTCATTATGACAGACTTGGAATTCAGGCAAAAGTCGGAATGACAGAGCATACGGGACTGTACCGCTCAAAATACACGATTCAGGGCAACCCAAAAGTGTCGGTCATTATTCCGAACAAAGATCATGTGAAGGAACTGAAAACTTGTCTTTCCTCCTTAGAGAAAAAAAATGCATATGAAAATCTGGAGATCATCATTGTCGAGAACAACAGCGAAGAAGAGGAGACATTTGCATATTATAAGGAATTGGAAGAGAATCATTCCAGGGTGAAGGTCGTATACTGGAAAGAAAAAGTATTTAACTATTCCGCAATCAATAATTTTGGAGTAAAGCATGCATCAGGAGATTATCTGCTGTTTTTGAACAACGATATCGAGTTCATCACCAAAGACTGCATTGAGGAATTGCTGGGACCATGTCAGCGTAGTGATGTAGGGGCAGTAGGTGCCAGATTGTATTACGGAGACGGCACACTTCAGCATGCTGGAGTCGTGATCGGACTGGGCGGAATCGCAGGGCATCCGTTTTATGGGTTCCCGTCTGAAGACGTGGGATATTTTGGAAGAGTTGTGATCGCGCAGGATTACAGCGCAGTCACTGCGGCATGTATGATGATGAAAAGGTCTGTTTTCCAACAGGTGGGAGGATTTGACGAGCAGCTTGCAGTTGCTTATAATGACGTTGATCTCTGTCTGAAAGCAGGGGAAGCAGGCTATCGGATCGTTTACAATCCTTATGCAGAGCTTTATCATTACGAATCAAAATCAAGGGGATACGAAGATACAAAAGAAAAAGAAGACCGTTTCCATGCAGAGAGAGAAATCTTCCGGAAAAGATGGGAGAAAATACTTCGTGATGGAGATCCAAACTATAATCCGAACCTGACGTTGAAGGAAGCGAATTTTGGTTTGGATATGGAGGGCGGTTCAAAGCAGCTGTACTGAGCGCCAGACAGGAAGGGAGGAGATACTATGCGCATATTGGTAACGGGAGTAAAAGGCCAGCTTGGCCACGATGTGGTCAATGAACTGGCGAAGCGGGGCCATACTCCCATTGGTGTGGATGTGGAGGAGATGGATATCACAGATGCCTCCGCAGTGGAAAAGGAGATGAAGAAGGAGCCGCTGGATGCGGTCATCCACTGTGCCGCCTATACGGCAGTGGATGCCGCGGAAGACAACCGGGAGATCTGTATGCGGGTGAATGCGGAAGGAACGAGAAATATTGCCCGTGTCTGCAGAGAGCTGGACCTGAAGATGGTCTATATCAGTACGGATTATGTGTTTGACGGAGAAGGGGAGAGACCCTGGGAGCCGGACGATCCGAGGGATCCGCTGAATGTCTACGGGGAGAGCAAATACCAGGGAGAGCTTGCGGTAGAGGAATATCTGGAAAAGTATTTCACCGTGAGGATCGCATGGGTATTCGGTGTAAACGGCAAAAACTTTATCAAGACCATGCTCCGGCTTGCGGAAAGCCAGAAGGAGATCAATGTGGTAAATGACCAGATCGGCTCTCCGACCTACACGTACGATCTGGCGGTCCTGCTGGTAGATATGGTGGAGACAGAAAAATACGGAAGGTACCATGCGACCAATGAGGGTCTGTGTACCTGGTATGAATTTGCGAAGGAGATCTTTCGGCAGGCGGAGGTGGATATCAGGGTGAATCCGGTATCCAGCGATGAGTTTCCGGCGAAGGCAAAGCGACCGCACAACAGCCGGATGGATAAGAGGAAGCTTGTGCGGAATGGGTTCCGGCCGCTGCCGCCCTGGCAGGACGCGCTGAAACGGTATCTGGAGATTATCAGGTCATAGTCGGATTGGGGAGCTTGTGACCTGGAACTGTCTGCTGCCGCAGGGGCAGTATCTGTGTCAGCGGACGCGTTATACTGCGCACCAGATAAATCTGCCGCGCAGCATAACATGATGCGCACAGCCGCATGGGGAATTATACCGCTTCGCGGCTGCGGCTGGCGCAATACTCACGGCAGATTTCATCGGCCGTGAGTATAATTTGCTCAGAATAGATTGGAGGAGATGGAGTATGAAGAATACGAAGAAGATCATTGCAGGAGTGGCCCTTATGGCAATGCTGGCAGGAATCTCTGCCTGCTCGAAGGAAGAGGTTCCGCCTCCGGCTGAGGCTGAGGGAACCACTACGGTGACGACGGAAGCAGAGCGGAAGGAGGAACCGGGGCAGATCACGGCAGAGACCGGATCACAGGATGCCGCGGCACAGCAGGAGGAAAGCGGGGCGGTTGAAATTACGCTTTACAAAAGCAACGATGATGCCACGGCGCTGGTGCAGGAGACGGTCCAGGTGGATCAGCTGACACCGGAGAATGTGCTGGCGGTATTGATCGAGCGTGGAGGTTTACAGGCGGATATCAGGATCCTGAGCTTGGAACAGGCGGAGGATAACGGTAAGAAAGTTCTGAACATTGACTTTTCGCAGGAATTCGGAAATTATGTAGGAAGCATGGGTACGGCAGGAGAGTATATGATTATGGGAAGTGTCTGCAATACATTTTTAAATGCCTATGGCTGTGAAAGGGTAAAGATCACAGTAGAAGGCGGAGTACTTGCGACAGGGCATAAGGAATATACGGGATATAACGGCTACTATGAATAGAGTGCTAAAAGAGGGGGCCGCAATGCGTTTTTCCGCATTGCGGCCCCCTCTGTGCCTTAACGCTTCCACAGCTTCCGGTTGAACCAGTCTCCTGCATAGTCGGCCGTATAGCGGATCAGATCCGCTTCTATCTTTAGATAAGAAAAGAGATGCCGGAACCGGAACGGAACCCTGCGGCAGTATTTCAGGCCCTGGAAGCCCTCACGCAGGCCGCGGAGATAATCCTTTCCAAAACCGATCTTACAGAAAAACATCGTCTTTAATGCATAACCGGCTGCCAGGGGAAGGCAGTTTAGAACAATCTGCGGCAGCGGCATATTTTTCCAGACCAGCCATATACTGTTCCGGGCCGACAGGCTGACCTTGAAGCTGTTATACTTGGAGCCGCTTGTCCCGCTGCCGACATGGCGGACAATGGCCGAAGGACAGTACCAGTTCTGATAACCGTAGATTCTGGACCGGTAGCCGATATCCATGTCTTCTAGATAGGCAAAATGGGATTCGTCAAAATATCCGATCCTCTGGAATACGCTCCGGCGGTAGATCGCGGCTCCCGCACAGGCAGAAAAAATCTCATCGGGCTTTGTATAATTGCGAACAGGCCGCCCGGTACCGCGGCAGATCCCCCATCCGGCCAGGGTATACAGATCCCCCGCGCTGTCTATGAGATCGGGATGATGCATCTGGACCATCTTGCTGCTGACAGAAAAAATCTTCGGCGAACGGCGGACCGCGCCCAGCAGCTCTTCCACAAAATGAGGGTCTGCAATGGTGTCATTGTTGAGCAGGATGACATAAGGCGAGGCGGATGCGCGGATCCCCGCGTTTACCGCTGCGCTGAAGCCCCGGTTTTTATCCAGGGCGATGATCCTGACATCAGGATACTGTTCGGCCAGAAATTCGACGCTGCCGTCCGAAGAATGGTTGTCTGCTACCAGGATCTCAAAATTCTGGCAGCTCTGTTCCGAGAGAGAGTCCAGGCAAGGGCCAAGAAAATGTTTTCCGTTATAATTAGGAATAATGATCGTAACTTTCATAAATGTCCTCGATTCTTTTACTGATACAGCCATTATAATATGTGACCAACTTTCACCAGAAAATGGATGACCTGCTTGCGCCTCAGCGCAATTCCTATTATACCAGATAAAAAAAGGACTTTCTACCCTTTATCCAGGATTGAAAGCTTCCTGTATAATATAAAGTGCAAAGGGAGTTGATAAAAAAAGATACCTCGTGTATAGTTGAATTATTACTG
>QXWX01000153.1 GCA_009911175.1 Lachnospiraceae bacterium
AAGTAAAGTGGCGACAACTTTAGGCTGCTTCAGCAGCAAACCGAACCTACCGGCTTTAGCCGGTAGTGGTTCAGTTATCAGCTGAAAAACACCTATGGCGGAATCGAGGACAGAAAGTATTCTGTTCCGCTCTATCTCTGCGGCCGGATTCCATTTAACCTGGGGCTGTAAGAGACTCCGGAACATTTTCTTAACGCATTTTTCATTTATAAAGAAGCTTGTTCCTCATTTTATCATGATATAAAGCAAGATCGTACTATGAAGAACAAAAAGAAAGCAGCGGCAGATTGGCTGGAATTCTTGAAAAACTAAAATCCAATCGCAATGGGAAAGTAAAGAAAACAAGGAGAAGGATTTTTATGAAGCGTTTTTGCGAATCTTATGCTAAATTCAGTTAATGGCCCAGTATCAAAGAACTGGAACTGCTGACAAACCGTACTGTACGTCAGGAAACAGAACAGACGGTAGATTCCTGCGATTATTACATCCGGGCAGAAGGGCTGGAGGATAAATCACTGAGCTTCGAAATGAAGACGGGAAGTTATAAAGTCGATCAAAAGTATGGCCAGAGTCATTGAGATTTCCTCCGCAATTCTGTATAATAATAAAAACAATATGTGCTTCTGCGGTCACCGCTTACACGGCTGGTTAAGTCGTGAACAGTTATATTCTGCGGATTCCTGCCGCGATGATTTCGGAAGCGCGTCACAGAGATGAAGGAGGAAATGATATGCAGTATAAAGAGTTCAAGAGTTCAGCGAAGCTGTCCATGCTGGGCATGGGAGCCATGCGTCTGCCGGTCATCGGTGAGGATCAGGGGAACATTGATTATGGGAAGGCTAAGGCGATCATAGACAGGGCTTATCAGGGAGGGGTCAATTATTATGACACAGCCTACATCTACCACAACGGAAAGTCCGAGGAATTTCTGGGAAAAGCCCTGGCGGAATATCCCAGAGAGAGCTATTATGTGGCGGACAAGTTCAACCTGCAGGCGGAGCCGGATTTTAAAAAGCAGTTTCCGGAGCAACTGTCCCGTCTGAACATGGAATACATCGACTTCTATCTGATCCATGGGATCCAGGACGCGTGGATGGACCAATTTCTGGAAAGCGGCGCGCTCCGGTATTTTGATGAATTAAAAAAGCAGGGCAAGATCAAGAACCTGGGCTTTTCTTTTCATGCGTCGCCGGCATCGCTGCGGAAACTGCTGAAAATATATCCCTGGGATTTTGTACAGATCCAGCTCAATTACCTGGACTGGTACTATGGAGACGCAAAGGAACTTTATGAGATTCTGGAGGAGGCAGAGATTCCGGCCATGATCATGGAACCGGTCCGTGGAGGGAAGCTGGCAAGCCTGACACCGGAAGCAGAAGCCATTTTCAAAGAAGCGGATCCGGAAGCTTCCATTGCTTCCTGGGCGCTGCGGTTTGTGATGAGCCGTCCCCAGGCGCAGGTCGTATTGAGCGGAATGTCCAATCTGGAACAGGTGGAGGACAATCTGCATACATTTTCAGAGACAGCATTTTTGACGGAGGAAGAGGAAGCGCTGGTAAAAAAAGCAACAGATGAATTTCGATCCAAGGTCGGGGTGGGCTGTACGGCCTGTCATTACTGTACACCGAACTGCCCTGTCGGAATCGATATCCCGAAGGTCCTTTCCCTTTACAATGACGTGAAGCTGGTAAATGAGGAATGGAGGGCTACCTTTGCGGATGCCATGCCGGAAGGAAAGCGCCCGGAGGACTGCGTCGAGTGCGGCGCCTGCACGGGACACTGCCCCCAGAGTCTGGATGTGCCCGCGATCATGAAGGAGATGGCGGAGATCCGGAAGAAATTCCAGAAGGAACAGTAGATGATGCCGTGATATTGAGCGGAATGTCCAATCTGGAACAGGTGGAGGACAATCTGCATACATTTCAGAGACAGCATTCCTATGATATGTTCCTTCTGCAGAGAAAACATATCTAAATACTCTTGATACGCATGCTGATTCCACTCAGAATATGAGGGCGCAATCAATGAGGTTATCTCCTGAATCGTAAAACGGATATCTTTTATATTAGATTATACATATAAGTATGATAGCGAAAGCATATTATTTCCGAAATAGGAGATGGTGTGCTTTTTGTATACCCAAGTACACCCCTTATGAAACGGCTGGATGGCCATAATGGGGAGCCCTTGGGTATGACATGAAATATATATAGTAAAAAACTATGGTTATGAATAAACAATAGGTATTTGCTATTTCTTTAAGAGACAACTATAATTAGATACAGAAAAGGAATAACAGTTTTTCAAAAAACGAGGAGTGATGTCATGAAGAAAAATGAGCTTGCTATATTATGCATGGCTCCTGCAGTGGGAGTCATACTGCCAGGGTGTAAGGATCAGAGTGTTTCGCCCGGCGGCAGGGGAGATACTTTGAGTATTCAGAGGAGTTTTTGCAGGCAGTTTAGGACAATCCGCTTTTGGAGGGCTGGGGGAACAAGATTGTGCAGAGCAGCGACGGGGAATGAAAATGGATAACAGAAGGATTGGATTGGAGAACATAGTCTCCTACGGATCAAAAGAAGCAGTCATTCAAAATCTGAGAGATGCGGGATGCGGTCAGGATATGATTGAATGCTGCATGACCTCTCTGGACTGCGGGGAAAAAACAGAACTTTTAAAGCAGTTGGAACATCACAGAAAGAGTCTTCTTCACAAAGTACATGAAGAGGAAAAACGCATTGACTGTCTGGATTATCTGGTATATCAGATCAGCCGATGCCGATGACAGGAATCAGAACAAGAGTAACCTTATGAAACGGCCGAATGGCCATAATGGGATGCCCTTGGGTAAACTTTATGAAACGGAGGAAATCAGACAATGAAAGTAATTGAAAACCAGACTTTTGACATGGAACGCACGCTTTACGGATGTAATGGGATTGCAGTAAGGAACTGCTCTTTTGACGGGCCGGCAGACGGCGAGAGCGCTTTTAAAGAGGGAGAACAGATTGAGGTATCGGACTGCTTTTTCAATCTCCGTTACCCCTTCTGGCATGACCGGGGGCTGACCATCACGGATTCGGAAATGACCCAAGGCTGCAGAGCCGCGCTGTGGTATTGTGACCAGGTGGAGATTGCAGATACGAAGCTGCACGGGATCAAAGCGCTTCGGGAATGCAGCAATGTCCTCATCCGGAACTGCGATATCATTTCACCGGAATTTGGCTGGTCTGTGCGGGGAATCCGTATGGAAGACACCACGGCGGTGAGTGAGTATTTTATGATGCGCTCGGAGGATCTGACATTCAGAGGCGTTCATTTTACAGGAAAATATTCCTTCCAGTATATCAAAAACGCTGTCTTTGAAAACTGTGTGTTCGATACAAAGGACGCGTTCTGGCACGGAGAAAATATCACCGTCAGGGACAGCGTGGTCAAAGGTGAATATCTGGCATGGTATTCCAACGGGCTGACCCTGATCAACTGCAGGATCGTCGGAACCCAGCCTTTGTGCTACTGTAAAAATTTAAAACTGGTTGACTGTGAAATGGTCGGCACGGATCTTGCTTTTGAAAAATCCGAAGTGGAAGCGGTCCTTACAACAAAAGTGGACAGTATCAAAAATCCCAGATCCGGCCGGATCTACGCACCGGAGCTGGGTGAGCTTATCATGGACGATGAAGAGGCAAAAGGCCAGGTGATCATTGCCGGACGGGAAAAGAATGATTGTAAAATGTGCAGTTGTGCCTGATAAGAAGCCAAAGGAAAGAGTGGTCTCGGAAACACAATAGCGGATGCGCAGGAAAGGGTTGGTTTTCAGAAATGAGAGGGATAAGGGATGCATGATCGTGAGGTCTGAGTGGCCCAGAGAAGATAAAGAATAAAAATGGGCATGGCTTTTAAGCCTGTCAGGATTAAAAGCTATGCATTCCGTCAGTCCTTTGCGTTTGCCAAAAGGCTGAATGAAGAGATTGGACGGATTTGCTGATGTGAACACCGTAGTAGAGAACAGTGCTAAATGAATCTTATTATAGATTCAGAAATTTGCATATATGAAATATATACTGTTCCGCCTGTGTCAGATCCGCATGGATCCAGGGAGTGGTTTCATCTGTAAATAAGGCAGAAGACGTACCAATCATAGTCGGTGCAAGTTCAATTTTCAATCCTTCAATTTTCATTATCGTCACCCTTTCCGTGCTGTTAGGAACTGTATGGAAATAATCTGCTGTCTCTAAACAGATTACCACTTCTGTAAAAAAATACTTGTAAATTTTAAAGGGGAATGCGGTAAATTTTTTACTTCATGCGTTTGCTTGACATTGACACTATAAGGATGTGTCGTTATAATTTATAGCAAAAGCAGGAGGTTCCCGCATGGATTTTAAGGTTGGTGTCGGCAAGTCGGATTTTGCCGATCTGCGTAAGTCGGATAATTATTATGTGGACAAAACAAAAATACTCTATGAACTGGTACATGATACAGACAACAAGGTCACTCTGTTCACCAGGCCGCAGAGGTTTGGAAAAACGCTGATGATCAGTATGATAGAGAACTTCTTCAATATTAGAAAAGACAGCAGAGAGATCTTCGGGGGACTTAAGATCACGGAATATGAAGAGTTCTGCGATGCCTGGATGAACCAGTATCCGGTTCTGTCTATATCGTTTAAGGATATGGAGGCACTGACCTTTGACGGTGCATACAAAATGCTGAAAACCACAGTGGCGGATGTGTGTAAGGAACTGGACGATCTCATGGAAGAGGGCGTTGTGAATGATGCTGACGCTGAAATCTTCCGGCAGCTGATGTATACGTCTGCGGATGAAGACAAGGTGAAAAATTCTTTAAAAACAATCATGCGCATGCTGTATGCTGTCTATGGCAAAAAGGTCATTCTTCTGATTGACGAGTATGACGTTCCGCTTGCAAAAGCAAGCGAGAAAGATTCGGCGCAGAATCCGTTTTATTCTTCCATGCTGGACGTGATCAAAGGTCTCATGAGTACGGCATTAAAGGATAACGAATATCTCAAATTTGCCGTGATCACAGGATGTCTTAAGATAGCGAAGGAAAGCATTTTTACAGGAACCAATAACTTTGCGTCGTATTCTGTACTGGATGAGGATTTTTCAGAGTACTTTGGCTTTTCAGGAGATGAGGTGTGCGAGCTTTTGGCTGCCGCTGACAGACAGGATAAGTCCGATGTCATAAAGGAGTGGTACGATGGGTACGTATTCGGCGACAGCTTTGTATACTGTCCGTGGGATGTGATCAACTATATGTCTGCATTGAAGAAGAGAAAAAACGCAAGACCCAAGAATTACTGGAAGAATACCAGCCATAACGGGATCCTTCTCTCATTTGTAAAAAGAACGGATTTTAAAGTGAAAGGAAAATTTGAAACGCTTATGAACGGCGGGACGATCGTCCAGAACATTTCAGATGAACTGGCCTATGATACACTATATTCTTCAGAGGAGCATCTCTGGAGTGTGCTCCTGATGACAGGATATCTCACAAAGGCGGATGCCGGTGAAGAAGGCCGGAGGGTCAGTCTTAAGATACCGAATCGAGAGATCGCGTCTATTTTTGAAGATACGGTTGTGACATATTTTCAGAATACGATCGATAACAGTGTGCAGAAATCCATGATGGAAGCGCTCTGGAACCAGGATGAGCAGGCGGCGTCTGAGGTGATATCGGATCTTTTGTGGAAGACCATCAGCTACAACGATTATCACGAAGATTATTACCATGCTTTTCTTGCCGGGGCATTTGTCGGACTGGGCTATGAGGTGGAATCCAATAAGGAGAAAGGGCTTGGCCGGCCGGATATTTTATTGAAGGATGAGGATCATCGCAGGGCGATCATCATTGAGGCGAAACGATCTGAACGGGAATCGGATATGGATGCGGACTGCGATGAAGCAATCGGCCAGATCATTAGCCAAAAGTACGCCGAAGGGGTATACGGATACGGACAGATTCTTTGCTACGGAGCCGCGTTCTTTCAGAAGCAGGCAAAACTTAAAAAGCTTCCATTATAGAAAATGGCAGGAGGAATGAGATGATACGGATAGCGGTTGTGGAGGACGATGAACTTTATATTTCCCAGCTTTTAAAGCACCTGGAAGATTACCAGAGGGAAGAAAAGGAAGAATTTAGTATCCAGGTATACCGGGACGGGGACGGGATCACGGCAAATTATAAGGCGCAGTACGACATCATCCTGATGGACATCCAGATGAAATTTGTGGACGGGATGACCGCGGCGGAGGAGATCCGCAGGGTGGATTCCCAGGTGGTGATCATGTTTATCACCAATATGCCCCAGTATGCGATCCGGGGCTATGAGGTGGGCGCACTGGATTATATTTTAAAGCCGGTTTCCTATTTCGCCTTTTCCCAGAAGCTCAAGCGCGCGATATCCAGATTGAAGCGTGGAGAAAAGAAGTTTGTGGTCGTTCCCATAAAAGGCGGAGTTCAGCGGGTGGAGGTATCGGACATTTATTATATCGAAAGCGAAGGCCATAATCTGGTCTACCATACCCGGGAAGGGAATTTTATATCCGCCGGGACGATGAAGAGTGCCGAAAGCGCCCTGGCGGACATGCATTTTTCCCGGGGCAATAAGGGATACCTGATCAATCTGGAGCATGTGGAAGGGGTTCGGGACAAGTGCGCAGTGGTAAAGGGAGAGAGCCTGCTGCTGAGCAGACCCAGGATGAATGCGTTTATGCAGGACCTGACCAAATACTGGAGTGAGGTGAAGTAGAGATGGGTGATTGGGCGGCAGGGCAGATCCTTCCGGATATCCCGCGGTTTTATACGGCTCTGGCAGAATGGCTGTCCTGCCTTCTGTGTATGCGGGAGCTGGTCCGGCGCTATTCCGGATGGAAATTCTGGGGGATCGCGGGAGCTGCATTTTTGGTACAATCCGTGTTTCTGGTCCTGACCGGAGGGCTGGACGGGCCGGTCTGGCTGATGTGCATGGCGGCGGCTGTATTTCTGATGTTTTGTTTTCTGCGGATCAGCTGCGGGAGCAGCAGTCTGGATGTGGGGTATGTCTGTGTCAAGGCATTTGTCCTTGCGGAGTTTATGGCTTCCCTGGAATGGCAGCTCCACTGCTTTTTCTTTTATGGAATGGGATATGAAAGCGGCTGGACGGGGCTGCTGCTCCTGCTGGCAGTTTACGGAGGAACCTGCCTTGTGACGCGTGGGATTTCCAGCCGTTATATCTCCGGGACAGAACGGATGGATACGACCGGGAGAGAGTTGCTGTTTGCCGCTGTCATCGGTCTTTCCGTATTTTTGATGAGCAATATCGGGTTTGTCTATTCCCAGACTCCGTTCAGCGGGAAATATGCCTCAGATATTTTTAATGTGCGGACTCTGATCGACCTGGGAGGTCTGGCGATCCTGGTGGCCTACCACATCCAGCGGCTGCATCTGCGGGCGCAGCATGATCTGGAGAGCATGGAGATGATCCTGCACAACCAGTACACCCAGTACCAGCAGTCCCAGGAAACGCTGGATCTGATCAATTACAAATACCATGATCTGAAACACCATATCATCGCCCTTCGGGCAGAGGAAAATAAGGAAAAGCGGAATGCCTATCTGGATCAGATGGAGGATGAGATCCGGAATTATGAGGCGCAGAATAAAACGGGAAATCAGGTCCTTGACACGCTTCTGACTGCCAAGAGCCTGTACTGCATGCGGGAAAAGATCGCGCTGACCTATGTGGTGGACGGCGCAAGACTGGATTTCATGGATGTGATGGACATCTGTTCGATTTTCGGAAATGCCCTGGACAATGCCATTGAATGTGAGAAGAAAATTCCGGAGACGGAAAAACGGATGATTCATGTGTCCATGTTCGTACAGCAGACATTTTTGATCATACGGTTTGAAAATTACTGCGAAGGGGAGCTGGACTTCGAGCAGAATCTGCCGGTGACCACGAAGAAACAGGCGGAATTTCATGGATATGGGCTGAAGAGCCTGAGACATACGGTGCATAAGTATGGCGGTGAAGTGGATATTGATGTGGAGGATCAATGGTTCAGATTGAAGATATTGATTCCGCTGTGAGCGTTAAGCGGCGAAAGAACAGCCTGTCCGGTTTGATGTTTATTGTTCTTGCTTATCATCAAAAAGATAAGCAAGAATTTTTTTGTTACTATTCACAGTCATTTCACTCACATGCGCAAAAACAGCCAGAAAAGCTGTCTGCCGATGCTGCGCATCTTGACTTTTTGCTTATGTGTGTGAAGTGACTGATTCCAGTCAGATAAAAATTGTCAGTCAGTTTCTTACAAGATGCGCTTGACGAATCTGACTGACAGTTTTTATCTGACTGTGAATAGTAACATTTTTTTATATCAAATAGTAATAAATACTTTACATTTAGAATGGAATAGTTTATAATATGGGCGATAAGAAAATTTATCAAAATTTGAAAGGAGATATCTATCAATGGCAAGCGAAAAAAATGTCAGTAAAATCATGAAAGAATTAGGGTTTGAACCCAAAGAACATTCCTGTATCGTTGTAAAGTATGCACCCGACGATTCTTTATGCAGCAAGTTGTCCAATTTTTTTACTTTGGAATATTACATCATGCAGCTGTGTGAAAAAGAAATTGTTTTTCTGCCCCTCCAAACGATTGTTGGTGCAGGTATGTTTCCGAAGAAAGAAATTGCATTGCAGATCCCTTATGATACACTCCGGTCTGTAAAGATTACCGAGGTCGAAAAAACATTGAATTATGAAGTCTCCTTCACAACAGATACGGACACCATACGCCTCTCAGTGCATAAAAAAGAATGGAGTGAATTTCGTGCCTCTGGAACTGCTGCAACAGGAAGCACTTTTCTGAATGTTGGAGTATTCGCAGCTACTGAGAGCTGGAAGTCGATCAATTGGCACAGGCAAAACCTGGACAACACGTTTTCTTATTTGCAGAATTTACCACAATCAGCACAGCCGGCCGAGACAGTCAATAGCAACATGAACGCCGCTGCGGGCTGCTGCTGACAGCTTCGCCTGTCCTTGCCGGTGGGGAATCAAAAGGGCGGCAGCAAAAATGCCGCCGCCCTCTTTAAGCACCAGTGTTCATTATGTTATTGCTTTCTCAAAACATAAAAATAGAACGATGTATTTTGATTTAAAGATAAGTTACAAAAAAATCTGTATTAAGTTTGTTAGAAACTGTAAATGTTATTATGAAGAGCCGTGTGCGGGAAAGCCGCACGCACGGCTCTGTGAGGGGCTGGCATCGTGAGGTGCCTGTCTACTCGACTAGAGGAATTAAGTATGGATAAGGACAAAAGAAAATTAACAGAAAAAGAATTGAAACGTAAAGATTGCTTTGAAAAAATAAGCTCTGAAATGCAACAAAAAGGATATAAAATGAAGAATGTGGTTATCAATACACAAAAAGCAAAGTATTTAGCTCTTTTAGTCATGTTTCCGTTTATGGCTTTAACATTTTGGCTCTACAATAATGTGAATGGTTTTAGTTTAGATGGTATTTCCTGGGGATATGCTGTGGCGTTGCCTCTGCTTATTCTATGCCTGCTTATCGTGCATGAGCTGATACATGGAATTACTTGGGCGATTTTTGCAAAAAATCATTTTCACGCAATTGATTTCGGAATCGTTTGGAGTACTTTATCTCCATATTGCACTTGCTTCGAACCGTTGAAAAAGTGGCAATATCTGTTAGGAACTGCTATGCCTACATTGGTTTTAGGAGGTGGGGGTGCAGTGGTTGCGGTGATGACAAATCAGCTACTACTATTTTTTGCGGCAGAATACATGATTTTATCAGGTGGCGGAGATTTTCAACTTATACTGAGAAGTATATTAGCTGATAAGCGAGAAAGTTTGTATTGCGCCCATCCTTACGAATGTGCTTTTGTAGTTATTGAGAAATAGGAACGAATACTACAAATTCACACTTGTAGGACAAAAGAAAATCGGGACGCGGCAGCTATCACATAGCCACCGCGCCCCGGTTTTTTATGGGTGCAGAGATTGGATCGTTACGCAATAGAACGGCATTTTCGGGGGTAAAGGTATAAATCCCTTACCGTTTCATTTTCCCGCCCGGAAAGCCGCATAAATCAAGGCTTATTTTTCCCCTATCGCGTCACATTCGCCCGCATTTTTCTCATGCGCTCGGCGGTCTGTCTGCGGGTGATACGCTTCCGGCAGTCCGGGCAGTAAACAGCCCGGTTGGAGCTGGACGCAAAGGGCGCATTTGATAGTCACCGCCACGGCGCGGGAGATCGCAGAGGTTGAGGGTGAGGAAAAATAAATGCTGTCCGGCTAAAATTGAACAGGAACTAAGAAGCGTTGTAATCTTTTTTGAGATTGCAGCGTTTTCTTTTGTAAAAGTCCGTCATTTTAGGCTTTTTCGGTGTTGTAGGTAGTAGGAAGAACTTTCGTAGCAAGCATAGGAAAGGAGTACCCTTTCCGTATTTCTGCCCGCCCTGTCGGTCAGAAATTGCTTGTTGGGAAGTGTCCCAAACCCTCTATGAGAACGGAAAGGAGCGAAAAACCATGAACGGACGCAAAAGGACGGTACAGGTCAAATTCTATGTGACAGAGGAAGAACGCAAACTGATTGAGGAAAAAATGAAGCTCGTCCCCACAAACAACATGGCGGCGTATCTGCGCAAGATCGCCATTGACGGGTACATTATCCAAGTAGACCACACGGACATAAAGGCAATGACAGCGGAGATACAGAAAATCGGGGTGAATGTCAATCAGATCGCACGCTGCGTAAACGCGACGGGGAACGCCTACAAAGAGGATATAGAGGAAATCAAGGGGGTGCTTGCTGAAATATGGCGGTTACAAAGATTAAGCCTGTTAAAAGCGCTTTGAGCAAAGCCCTTGAATATATCGAAAACCCGGACAAGACGGACAATCAAATGCTCATATCCTCTATCGGGTGCAGCTATGAAACGGCAGATATTGAGTTTGGCTATACCCTCTCGCAAGAGCGGGATAAGGGCAACAACTTAGCCTTTCACTTGATACAGTCCTTTGCGCCGGGGGAAGTGGACTATCAGAAAGCCCATGAGATCGGGCGGCAGCTTGCCGACGCGGTAACAAAGGGGCAGCATGAATATGTACTCACGACACACATTGACAAGGGGCATATCCATAATCACATTATTGTCTGTATAATGGGGTTAAAACCCTCGCCTTAAGGCGAAACCTTTAGGTCAACCTCATAACCTCAAGTTTAGAAAAAAGTAAAAATAGAAATACTAAACGTGAGGTGAAGAATATGGAGAATTATAGAAAAT
>QXWX01000154.1 GCA_009911175.1 Lachnospiraceae bacterium
CATCTCGTATCAGCGATTTTCCGAAAATAAATTTACCGCCTTTATTCATCTGTGGCATATATCATCAACTCCTTTTCTTAAAAGTGGAAGTCCACTATACCACAAGAAAATTCAAATGTCACTAAGGCTCTCTAAAGTGTGGCAAGTTATTTTTCGGCATAGCGAGAATGATTAGTTGTCGGGATATATTTTTTAGAGAGAGCCTGTTGCCTCTAATTGTTTTCGGAAGCGTTATTCTCCGAGTAGTAATGGAACGCTTTTACGATATAATCAGAAGCCCCCTCTCCATATTTGTTATCAGTCATGTTTTTGATATAATTGCTTGAATATGTGTCGATAAGAACATTGATATAGGGCTTATCGAGGGATACGCTGGTGCTATTTTCCTGTATAAGCCGCAATAGTTCGTGTACAATGGATTGTATTTTAGGGGAGGAAACATCTTCTGACAAATTAGTGGTTAGTCTGCCATACAGAATATCAGATTGTTTTCCAATTTCTTTCACTTCTTCCGTTAGTTGTGTTTCCATGAGTTCAGAGAAATGCTCTAAATTATGTTTCATGGCTTCGGTGTATTTTTCAATACTGCCGAATTGGTGAATAGCAAGTTTAGCTACCTCTGCTTCATCATCTTTAATTTTTTGAATAAACATATCAAAATTTTCAATACTTCCCCAGTGCTTGATAACATCATCAGTGCTGTTATTTTTAAAATCCTCTAATGCGGTAATGTAATCAGACAGGTCAAATTCTTTAAAACTCATACATTGCTCTCCTTTCTCTAAGCGGCTAAGAAGCTGTATAAGTTTGTCTGTCCGATTGCGCTTCAGCAAAAGCAATTCTTTTTGTCTTTTGAAAGCATTGATCTTGTCAAAGTCGGGTTTTTGCAGAATTTCTTTAATCTCTTTCAGCTTAAATCCCAATTCCTTAAAAAACAGGATTTGTTGTAGCTTTTGCAAGGCTTCATCATCATATAGGCGATAGCCGGATTCGGTCAATTCGCTTGGCTTTAACAATCCAATTTCGTCATAATATTGTAGTGTTCGGGTGCTTATGCCTGTTAATTCTGCAACTTGGCTTATGGTTCGCATTCTTATCAGCTCCTTAAATTTGTGAAGAAGCAAGACAGAGATTGCCGGCTTATTTCTATTCTGCTCCTATGAGAAAAGAATACAGTATCACGTTACGTGGAAGTCAATACTTTTTGCTCAAAATTTTTATCACTCATTTTCGGGATATATTTTAACGGATATTCCCCGAACACCTTTTTTGACAATCTTACTGTCATCAAGAATACTCTGCTTAACAGCGTCTAAATCCTTTGAGAGTGCTTCAATCGCCCGTTGGTGTTCTTCCTCTGACGAGAAGCGTTCCGTATCATTTAAAAGGTTCTCCTGCAATTCTCTTGCTTTCATGTATACGCCTAATTTATGATTGAGCAGAGAGTTCTTAAAGGATATTTTAATTGTAGAGGGATTGAAACTTCCGTCCTCGTACCTTTCTGCTTCAAAGTTCATATCTAATTGTTCGTCCATTTTCAAAATCAAAGACAATACATCTGACACTGTTTCTATATCAAAATCCATGAAAACATTGATACTGATACCCAAAGCATTTGCAATTTTCATCAGTTGGTCGGGCTTGGGATTGCGGATGCCATACTCATATTTTTTTATTGTGGCGGAATTGATGCCGGAAAGCTGACCGAGCGTTTCCTGTGATATGCCACGCAAATTCCGAAAGTGTTTAATCTTTTCCCCGGTAGTCATGCCAATACCTCCAAATTTATGTGTTTTTCGTTAGTGCTTAGTTCAATTCTATCACATCAGGACACATTTGTGTATTAAAATAAATACTTGACGTTCACAAAAGTGTACCGTATAATAGAAACACAAAGGTCACATATGTGTACCTAAAATAAAAAAGGAAAGGGAAGGACTATATGGAGAATGGAAAGAAAATGTATGTAACGGCAGAGGAAGCGGCTGAAATGCTTGGTGTATCAACGGGTTATGCCTATAAGATTATCCGGGGGCTGAATGAGGAACTGAAAGCAAAGGGCTATCGGACAATCTGCGGCAAAGTCCCGACAAAATACTTTGAAGAAAAATTCTACGGTCTGACCGTAGCCATGTAGGAAAGGAGAGATTTTATGTCAGCGACAAGGGACGGAAAGATGTGGCGTTGCCAGTTCTATTATAAGGACTGGCAGGGCGTAAGCCACAAGAAGAATAAGCGGGGATTTAAGACAAAAGCGGAAGCGGAGCAATGGGAGCGTGACTTTCTGCAACAGCAGCAGAGGAATTTAGACATCAATTTTGAAAACTTCGTACAAATCTATTATGAGGATATGGAACACCGTCTGCGTGAAAATACCATGCGTACAAAGAAATTCATTATTGACTTAAAAATCATTCCGTATTTCAAGAAAAAAAACATGAATGAGATTAAGGCTTCCGACATTCGGGCATGGCAAAATGCACTGATGAAAAAAGGCTATTCGGAAACGTATCTGAAAACAGTCAATAACCAGTTGTCGGCAATCTTCAATTATGCGGTTCGGTATTATGATTTGAAAGACAATCCTTGCCGGAAAGCCGGGAGTATCGGAAAGAGCCACGCCGGGGAAAAGGAGTTTTGGACGAAGCAGGAATTTAAGCAGTTTCTTGTGACTGTGGAGAACAAGCCGGAAACAAAAATGGCGTTTCTTCTCCTTTACTGGACGGGCATGAGGATTGGGGAATTACTTGCTATAACCTATAATGATATTGATTTAGAGAAACGTACCATTTCCGTAAACAAATCTTATCAGCGGATAGAGGGCAGGGACATTATCACACCGCCTAAAACGCCAAAGAGCAAGCGTATCATAACGATACCGCCGTTTTTGACGGAAGAATTAAAGGAGTACATTTCGCATTTATACGGAATTATGGCAGACGAAAGAATGTTCCGTTTTACAAAATCCTATATGGAGCATGAAATTATCAGAGGTATCAAGGCTTCCGGGGTAAAAAGAATACGTTTGCACGATATTCGTCATAGTCACGCTTCATTACTTGTGGAAATGGGATTTACGCCATTAGCGATTGCGGAACGGTTGGGACATGAGAAAATCGAAACAACATTAAATACTTATTCACATTTATATCCCAATAAGCAGGGGGAACTTGCGGATAAATTGGAGATTGAGAACAGCAGGGAGGAAGAAGAATGAGCGGAGTGCATAAATACCCGACAATCAGCTTTCGCATTTCCCCCAGAGAGAGGGAAGAAATCGAAGCGAAGATTTTAGCAAGCGGACTTTCTAAGAAAGATTATTTTGTCCGTTCCTGCATTTATAACCGGGTGTGCGTGGTCGGTAAAAAAGAACTGGTTTATCAGTTGGTAGAGGAGCTAAAGATAATGCAGACAAATATCCGGGAAGTGACAGAACAGTTTGAAAAGACAGAGATTGATTTAACGCCGGAGGGATTGGAAGATATGCGGAATGACTGTCTTGATATGCTGAAAGCTATCCTGTGGGTGTTGGACGGAGCAAAATATCTGTGGCAGGGAAGCACCAACGGAGAAGAAAAAAGCCCCGACAGCGGCAACTGTTAGGGCTGTGATAACTGGAAAACCTCTGTTATCAACCTCACAATATTAGTATAGCAAAGGTTTCTTCCAGTGGCAACGATTTTTCAGAAATGGAGGGCATTATGGAAGAAACAAAAATCGAATTACAGTTGATTAAATTGTCGGAGATACAGTCGCAGGAAGTTTCTTGGCTGTGGTTTCCGTTTATCCCTTATGGCAAGCTGACTATTGTTCAAGGCGATCCGGGCGATGGAAAGACAACATTTGTACTGAATATAGCGGCGAAATTGTCAAAAGGAGAGGATATAGACAGTGAAATGAAACTGACAGAGCCTTTGAATGTAATCTATCAGAGTGCAGAGGACGGGCTTGCCGATACGGTAAAGCCCCGGTTAGAGCAGGCGGGGGCAGACTGTGGGAAAATTTCGGTCATTGATGAAAAGATTAAATCACTTTCCATGATAGATGAACGGTTAGAGCAAGCTATTATCAAAACAGGCGCAAAGCTGTTGATTTTAGACCCGATACAAGCCTATTTGGGCGGCGGTATGGATATGAACCGGGCAAACGAAGCAAGGGATATGACAAAGAAATTAGCAGCACTGGCAGAGAGATACCAGTGTGCGATTGTCCTTGTCGGGCATATGAACAAAGCGGCAGGAAATAAGGCGGCATACCGGGGCATGGGTTCGATTGATTTCTTTGCAGTTGCTAGAAGTGTTCTATTAGTTGGCAGGATAGAAGGAGAAGAAAATATAAGGGCTGTGGTGCAGATTAAAAACAACCTTGCTGCGTTCGGACACCCAAAAGCATTTGCACTGTCGGAGGACGGTTTTCAATGGTTAGGTGATTATGAGATTACCGCTGATGAAGTCTTAGGCGGCATTGCCCCAAAAGCAAATAAAATGGAACAGGCGAAACGGCTACTCCGGGAACTGGCAGAAACAAACAACGCCATGCAGAGCAATGAGATTTTCAGTCTTGCGGACGAACAGGGCATATCGAAGCGGACACTGGAAAATGCAAAGAAAGAGCTAGGCGTCCGTGCAAAGCGGATAAACAATACATGGTATTGGGAACTGGATAAAATCAGACAGTGACGGACAGGCAAGGCAACAGCGCAACAATGCAGAGTATTAGAATTTTGCAGTCTTGGAATTGCGTTCTTGAAGATTGCAAGGTTGCAAAGATTATAGACATTGCAATGTTGCGCTGTTGGGAGGAAGCCGGGAAGCGGCGGTATCAAGGCGGCGAAAAGCCGCCCCGTCCGGTAGGACGGAAAAGCCCCCGGCAGGGCGCAAAACCCGCTTGCGGGTTGCATTTTTGTTGGCGTAGCTGACAAAAGTGCTTTTGCGTTACTTTCGCAGAAAGTAACAAAGGCTATGCGCCGTATTCGGCGCTCATTACCCGATAGGGAGAAAGGGAAATTTATTGAAACGGACAATCAGCGTTATGACAGGGAAAGGCTCTGTCAACCACAACAGCAGAAAATTCCATGCAAAGAATACTGACCCGGAGCGGAGCTGTCTGAATGTGGAATACTGCAATGAAAATATCAAGGACGTATACCATGAATTATTTGATGAATCACTCGCCCGGTACAATGAGAAGCAGACCAGAAGTGACCGCATAATTGATGATTATTATGGGAAAATCTGTTCCGGCAAACAGGAGAAGCCATTCCATGAGATTATTTTACAAATCGGAAACAAGGACGATATGGGGGCAAAGACAGAGGACGGACAGCTTGCGGCAAAAATACTTGATGAATATATGCAGGACTTTCAGCGGCGCAATCCTACATTGAGAGTGTTCTCTGCTTATCTCCACATGGATGAAGCCACGCCACATCTGCATATAGATTTTATACCCTATACGACTGGAAGTAAGAGGGGGCTTGAAACAAGGGTGTCATTAAAAAAGGCATTGGCAGAACTCGGCTTTAAGGGCGGCACAAGGAGCGAAACGGAGCGTAACCAGTGGGTAGCGGCAGAAAAGGAACGGCTTGCGGAGATTATGTTGCAACATGGTATTGAGTGGGAGAAAAAAGGAACACATGAGAAACATTTATCCGTTTTGGATTTTGAGAAAAAGGAGCGTGCAAAAGAAGTTGCCGAACTGGAACAGACAATCTCCGGCAGTAAAAAGGAATTATCCAATATTCTTCATCAGCAGATTGCGGCAGGACAGGAAACGGAGCAGATACGGAAAGAGGGAGAAGCAATCCGGCAGGAAGTATCGGAACTTACCGCAACAAATCATCTGCTGAAAGAGCAAACGGAAACACTGATAGGGGATAAAGAAAAGCTGTTATCCGAAAATGAAAAATTGGAGAAACAGCAGAAAAAGTTACAGCAGGAAATCAACAAAATGGTGCAGTCAAAGGAAGTCATGGAGCGCAATATTCACGCCTATGATGAAGATGTGAAATGGCAGTTGGCAGAGCCGGGGGCATTGATGAGCGCAAAGGCATACCGGGATAAAAAGGCTTTACCCCTTATGGAGAAATTGAAAGAAGTGGTAAAAAATCTGACTATCAAATGCGTACAGCTTGCAGAACAAAGCAAGAAGCTGACCGTCAAAGTGGACGGACAACAGAAACAGATTAGCCGCTTGACGGATAAGGTCATGGAGCAGAGCGACACCATAGACCGATTGCAGGAAAAAGCGTCTGATTTGGAGCGTTTGGAGCGTCATTTGGGCAGGGAACAGGTGCAGTCGATAGTGGAACGGTCTAAGGTATTAGAACAGGCAGAAAGGGCAAATAAACGCCTGAAACGTACCTTTGAAATGAGCCGATAGGAAAGGGGGATTGGTAGATATGACCGATATGGAAAAGAAAGTTATGATACGGCTGTGTGCTAAAATCGTAGCAGATACAGACCTTTACGAAACGGACAAGGAGGTGCAAAATCTGATAGACTGGGTGTGCCTTTCGGAGCAGATAAAGGAAAACAATAATACAATCCGCAATCTGACCGGGGAATATAAGAAGATAGAGCCGGATTGCCGGGAGGGAGTGCGGGCGCAGTTGGAGCGCGTGAAAGAACTCTGCAAAGAGCGGAACAATCTTTATGAAAAACAGAATGATTTGAAAGGGCAGAAACAGCAGATAGAGAGGGCATTGGAACGGTAAAGGATTGCCGGAGAATGACAGTGATAGAAAGTCATTCCCCGGCATTTTTTACATCAAATTTATAGCCGACACCTAACACGGTTTTGATATATACCGGTTTTTTGCTGTCCGGCTCTATCTTTTTCCGCAGATTGCAAATTACGGTGGAAATGGTTGAATGGCAGCTATCGCTATCCATATTCCAAACAGCTTCAAATATTTGTGTCCGTGTGAGGACAATATCGGGATTGGAAGCAAGGAGTATAAGGGTGTTGTATTCAAGCCGGGTAAGGCTGACATCTTTCCCGTCCCTAAGTACCCGGCGTTGGTGCTGTCTGATTTCCAGTCCCGGAAATGACAGGATAGAAACAGGAGCAACCTGTATAGGTTCAAGTTGTATACAATCAGATATTGCCATTATGATTTTGTCAATCGCTTTTTCCTCTTGTTCGTTAAGTGCTAATACTAATAATTTACTCATATCAGCACTTTGATACCTTGCTTTTTCCATTTAGATACAACACCTTGATACTGGCTTCCTTTTTTGATAACAAAAGGGAAAATTCCAAATCTGAATATTATAAAATGCTTAATCTTTTGGCATAAATAAGGTTTTTGCTTATGTATGTCATTATAAAATTTATCTATTGCCCTGTTTACTCTGTTTTGTGTTTTAAAATCGCTTAATGGATTAGCAGAAAAGGGTACTTTAATGAAAAGTGAATTAGAAATAGTTGCCCCGGAATAAGACAATAATCTATTTAATACTTTAGAAGTATCCTTGCCACCATAATTTTCATATGTCGATATACTAACCGCATATTTTCTGAATAGTAATTGCTCTATCACAAAATGTCCCCGGTCAATTAGAACTTTCATTTGCCCGGAAACATTGCTTGCATATGTGGGAGAGCCAATTATAATACCGTCTGCTGTTTCAATATTTTTTGATAAATTTTCAATGTCATCATTAAAAATACATTTACCACTTTCGTAGCATTTGCAACAGCCGACACAATATTTTAAATTTAAGTCTGCAACATTATAAAATTGAATTTCTACGTTAGGGTAAGTTCCCAATTTTTGATACATTTCATGTAGTATCAATGCTGTTGCTCCGTTTTTTCTGTAGCTTCCATTTATTATTATAATCTTCATTCCTTTTCCCCTTTCATTTTTTATTATAGTAGTATATAATACTTTTTGAAAAGTACGAACTTTTTTGTGTGATACTATCAAAAAGGAGAGTAATATTGTGAAAAAAGAACCTTGCTATCTTCAAAATTTTGGATATGAAAGATTTGAAACGATTGTGGGAATGATTGGTGGAAAATGGAAATTAAGAATAATATATATGTTGGCGTTTCATGAAGTGTTAAGATATGGGGAACTGAAACGCTTGCTTGCGCCAATCACGCATAAAATGTTGACAAGCCAATTAAAAGAGTTGGAAAAAGATGGGCTTATTGTTCGTAAGGAATATCCACAAGTTCCTCCAAAGGTCGAATACTATATGTCTGAAATGGGAAAAGGGTTAAGACCTGTAGTTAAAGCAATGTATGAATGGATTGAAAAATATGATATTAAGTAGGTAAGTGGAAATAGGGACAATAAATTTTTCCTTAATTATTATTTTTGACATGGTGCTAGCACCATGTAAGTTAATGTAGATAAGGGAAATAGTAATGTGACAGTTAGCAATATCAAGCGAATTACCCATTTTTATGGAAAAATAGGCGGTTATGTGGTAATATATAGGTGCAAAGATAAAAACACAACGCAAGGCAAACTTGCAGAACTGGTAGGTAGTCCAGTCGCATTATAATGGTGTAAGTAGCCCTCCCTCCTTAGGGTCGTCCATTCTTTGTTCATTACAATTATTTTAAGGAGGAATTGTCATGGACAAAGTATCGGGAAAGTTGACAGTATTTTTTGAAGAACCATTTTGGGTGGGAGTGTTTGAACGTGTATCGGATGGTAAGCTATCTGTATGCAAGGTTACGTTTGGAGCAGAACCAAAAGACTATGAGATTTATGATTTCGTTCTGAAAAATTACTATCGGTTACGATTTAGTCCGGCTGTGGCAACTAATGTAAAAGAAGCTGGTCGCAATCCTAAACGAGTACAACGTGAAGTGCGGAAACAGGTACAGAATACTGGAATAGGAACAAAATCGCAACAAGTTTTAAAATTACAGCAGGAGCAGATGAAAACTGAACGAAAGATTGTGAGCCGGGAACAGCGGGAAGCAGAAAAACAGCGACAGTTTGAACTGAAACAGCAGAAAAGGAAAGAGAAGCATAGGGGTAGATAGTGCATATTGTGGAGGAACTAACAGATGATTAATGTATTTATAAGCCATAACTATAAGGATAAGCCTATGGCAAGAAAAATTGCTAAAGAATTGGATAAATATGGAATAAAAGTATGGATTGATGAGTCGGAAATAAGATTGGGTGATTCACTAATTGAAAAAATAAGAGATGGTTTAGATCACATGGATTTTTTGATAGCATTGATTTCAGAAAATTCAGTGCATTCAGAATGGGTAAAAAAGGAACTGGATATTGCAATGAACAAGGAAATAGATGGTAAGAAAGTTATAGCAATTCCTATTCTTGTTGGGAAATGCGAATTGCCTGGATTTTTAAAAGGCAAATTGTATGCTGATATGTCTACTTCTAGGAAATATAATGAAAATATACCAGCTTTGATTAGACGTTTTGATATTAATGAAATAGTAGATGATAAGAATGAATTTACAGAATATAAGTTGAGTGCTGCGCAGGTAATAGAAAAGATAGAAAATATAAAAAATGAAAATGAAACTATTGAATTTATCGAAAGCTTTGGATATTCCGAGAGAACCTTGTTTTATAGAGATACATTTATTCAAGCAATTAATAAATTATTAGAAGATGAAAAAATATCTACAGATTTATTGGCTTCTTTAATAGAAATGTGTAGATATTGTCCTAATGATGCAATAATCAAGCTAAGTTTAACCCAATTATTGAATAGGTCGGATGAGCAGATACTTCAAAGTACGATTAATGTTTTAAGAGAAACGAAAAGTTTAAAAATACAACAGAAGAAAATATTGAAAATATTGAAAGAGTGTGAGGATAATGACTTAGAAAGTTGTATTTGGGATTATTTTATATCTGTTCAGTTAGATTTTGATGTGGCAAAAAAATTATGGGA
Organism: Lachnospiraceae bacterium; assembly: GCA_009911175.1. The sequence continues at coordinate 9,900 of QXWX01000154.1, forward strand.
ATTTATACAAGAGAATTTAAAGGATAACCATAGTAATAAAATTATTATGTGTATGTGTAAATTATCCAATCAATTAGGTGATGATAGTATTTTTGAAGAATGGTATACTCTTTGGTTAGGGGGAGATGACAAGGAAAAAAGAGATATTGTGAATTGTATGTGCCGATATGGGTTTGAGTCAGAGGGAATATATTTGGTAAGCCCAAAACTTAGGGATAATGTTAGAGATGTTTTATTTGGCTCATTTGGTGAAAATGATGCAGATAATGCTAATTTAATGATTGCGCTTTTAACTGGTGCAGGAAATTTGGTTGAGAGCAATGGCGAAATATGGGATAAACTGAAAGGATTAGATGAATATTCCATATTGCTTACATTAGAAATTTTAAGAGATGAATATAACATTGCATATATTTTCAACTCTATTGAAGACATAGAAGCATTGAAGGATTTTGTGAAATCACCCAATAGAAATATCAAAAAAGTAGCTTTAGAAGTTATTGCAGAAATCAGTTTAAAAGAATCGTTAGAGGTTATTAAAGCAGAAAGTGATTTTAGTATTCAACATTATAATGCTGGGTCGCTTTTGTATACATTATTAAAAGAGTCAAGTGTAAAGGAATATAAAGAATTATTTGAAAAGGTAAAAGAAAAAATAGAAAACGGGTATTATAGTCAAGTAGATAGAAATTTAATCTGTTATGGTGATTATTTATTGGGTAATATAGATTTAGATAATATGCTTATGAACCTACAGATAAAAGAAGAAAGTATAGGACGACAATATGATATAGAAAGGAAAAGCAAACTGTTAATTGAAAAATTAGAAGATTTACTGGAACAGGGTGATGCAACTACAAAAAAGAAGATTTGCGAATTAATAAAAGTAGCAAAAGCGTAAGTTTAGTGCATTGATTTTGATATAATTGATTGAGTATATGTGGCACTATTTTGGCTCTAAAAATTTTGACTGACACAAATACGAGAGCAATTTTTGAAGAATATGGATAATAAATGCTTGAAAAATGATGAGAAAGCAGTCAGTTCAAGCTATCCGCCGAGGAGTTCGAATAGTAAGCAGAAAGCCGGGAAGCCGCATAAACAGCGGACTTTCCGGCGTTTTAGGTGGGGCGTGATACCTTTTTGATACCTATATTATTTATTCGTAAGCACGAAATAATCCGTATCTATGAATCCTCCATCATTTTTGATACAATTACTAAGGAAAGCATCTGATTCATCACAACAAAAAAGCAGGGGAAAACCTGCTTTGAATCTGATGATTTCCAATTGTACCAGATTGCGGAAATATTTTCTGACAATT
>QXWX01000015.1 GCA_009911175.1 Lachnospiraceae bacterium
TCCAACAGACGGAAGAGCTGCTCGACACGAGAATCCAACAGACGGAAGAGCTGATTGACAGCAGAATCCAGCAAACAGAGGAGAGCTTCAACGAATCACTGGATACCCGGACAAAGCAGCTTGAGGAGCTGATTGATACCAGAATCACTCAATCAGAAGAATTTTTAATGGATGAGATGGAGCGGTATGACAAAAAATATGAAAAGCAATTCGATGATGTGAAGCAGCGTCTGGGAGCGCTGGAGGGAGTCTACCGTATGACGAAAAATGAAACAGAAACCATCAATCTTTCTCTGAGGCTAATTGAAAACTTGGATAAAAGGGTCACGAAGCTGGAGGCCAGAGCCGTAGTTTAAAGTAAGAAATCGTCCCTGAGGAGAATGGATATGCGTGATTGGATAGATGTTTTTGAAAAACGAAAGACAAATATTGGTTTTCGGGCTGCAAAACTGACGGAATCCACGGCAGAGATGTCCAATCCTGCCAGAGGCTGGTATCAGATACATACCTTTTTGGCGGAACAGGAACCAGACTTTGAAGAGCTGCGCTGGTGTCTGCATCCGAAGGATACTCTGGCATTCCTGTTGATTGACATCGGGCATTTTCGGGACAGGGATCTGGATCAGGAGGTTTTGGACCGGATTTGCCGGATCTTTAAATTTTTTTCGGAGAGATCCTATGACTGTATTGTAAGGGTAGTCTATGACCATGAAGGAAAGGCTCTCCTGCGGGAGCCTTCCTTTTTTTCGCAGGTGGTGTCTCATCTGGGGCAGATTGGGAAGCTGGTAAAGGAGTTTACGGATTCCATCTATGTATTCCAGGGAATGCTGGTAGGCAATTGGGGAGAAATGCATTCGTCCAGATTTTTATCCGAAGCACGGCTGCGGCAGATGGCGGAGATCTTGCGCCGTTCTAGGGGGGAGGAGACATATCTGGCCGTCAGACGCCCGGTATACTGGAGGATGCTGCATGAGGAACAAAAAAGAAAAGGAGCGGCTGCGTCGGACGATATGGGGATTTTTGATGATGGAATCCTTGGATCGGAGAGCCATCTGGGAACCTTCGGCACAGAGAGCAAGACAGACGCGGCATGGAATGAACCGTGGAAACGGGACGATGAGCTTTCCTTTGAGACAGAGATCGGCAGGGCTGCGCCCAATGGAGGGGAAGCGGTATATGGCGGGAACTATCTGCAGGAGCTGACTCCGGAAATGGTACTGGATACACTCTGTCAAATGCAGATTACGTATTTGAACAGAGCCCATGATACGAGAATGCTGGAGGTCTGGAAGGAATGGAAGTACCCGGGAACCGGCGTATGGGAAGGAAAAAGCTTTTATGATCATGTGAGCGCGCATTTGGGATATCGATTTCTTGTCCGGAAAGTCTATGCGGCATTCCAAAGGAAGCATCACGTATACTCTGTAGAAATTGAGGTCGAAAATACAGGCTTTGCGGGATACTATCAGGAAGCGGAGATTCGTCTGGAATATACGGATAGCAGCGGCGCGGATTCTTTTGAGGTATTGGAAAACCGGATGAAGGACTGGAAAAGCCGGGAACACAGAACACTGGCTTGTACGATAGAACCGGGGGATGGCAGACTGTATGTCACGGCAAGGCGGAAGAAGGACGGAGCGATGATCCGTTTTGCAAATGTATCTGACGAACAGGGAAGGGTACTCCTGGGGGAGATCACAGGTCTGTGGGAAAGGAATCAGAAGTAAGGATAATACGAAAGGACCGGCGGATTATAGAAAAAAACTATAATCTGACCGTCCTTATTTTGTTTTCCAATTAGACGCAGATGAAAATAAAAGTTATACTGATATTTAGGGTGTATTCGGCTATCAGGCAGTAAAAAATAAGGTGGGAATGAAATGTGAGAACGAAAAAATTACAGCTTGTGGTAACTTTTCATACCACGGCGGACGCAATGGCGATGGAGCAGGCCTGTAAGGAGCGTCAGGCAGACGGACGGCTGATCCCGGTTCCAAGGGCAATCTCCGCGGGCTGCGGGCTGGCCTGGTGTGCAGGCCTGGAGAGCAGGGAGATGCTGAAAAACGTGATGGAAAGCATCGGCATCCGGGAGCAGGATATGCATGAGTGCCTGGTCTGAGTGGTAATGCCTGAAAATATGAGAGAAGGAACAGGAATATGATTTATTTGGATAATGCCGCAACTACGCTGCAGAAACCAGGACAGGTTGCGGAAGCGGTGGCGGAGGCCATTTGTTCCCTGGGAAATGCGGGACGCGGGGTGCATGAAGCGACCCTGGGCGCTTCCCGGGTGATCTTTGATGCGAGAAAGAGGCTGGCGGATTTTTTTCATGCGGAAAGCCCGAAGCAGATCGCATTTACCATGAATTCGACGGAAAGCCTGAATATGGCCGTCAAGGGGACCCTGGAGAGTGGGGATCATGTGATCACAACGGAGCTGGAGCACAATTCGGTACTCCGCCCTTTATATGAAATGGAGAAAAAGGGGGTGGAGCTTACCGTGATCCCGAGTGATGAAAAGGGACGGATCGACGTACAGGATTTTGAGCGTGAGATCCGGGGGAATACACGGATGATCGTCTGTACCCACGGCTCCAATCTGACGGGGAATCTGGTGGATATTGCAGCGGTTGGCGAGACTGCGCGCCGGCATCGGGTGCTCTTTTGCGTGGACGCCTCACAGACGGCAGGGGTATTTCCCATCGATGTGCAGGAAATGAAGATCGACATCCTTTGTTTTACCGGGCACAAAAGCTTATTAGGGCCCCAGGGAACCGGCGGACTGTATGTGCGGGAGGGCGTAGAAGTCCGTCCTCTGAAAAGCGGAGGCAGCGGCGTCCAGACATACCGGAAGGAGCATCCGCCGGAGATGCCCACCGCACTGGAAGCGGGAACCCTGAACGGACATGGGATCGCCGGACTCAACGCGGCGGTGGCGTATATCCAGGAAATGGGAATGGATGTGATCCGGAAGCGGGAACAGGAGCTGATGAGGCGGTTTTATGACGGGGTGAAAGAGATTCCGGGAATCAAGATATACGGGGACTTTTCGGTGCGGGAACGGTGCCCGATCGTGGCGCTGAATCTGGGAGAGTATGATTCCTCGGAGGTGAGCGACGAGTTATTTATGACCTATGGAATCGCCACCCGTCCGGGGGCGCACTGCGCGCCGCTGATGCACAGGGCGTTGGGGACAGTGGAGCAGGGGGCGGTACGTTTCAGCTTTTCCCATTATAATACGGAAGAAGAAATCGACGCTGCTGCAGATGCGCTGCGTGAACTGGCAGAGTGAATACTGTTGCTGCGGGCACCTGGTCAGGGCGTGAACGGAAACGGTGCGGCCGGTCACACTGCGGAACGGCAGGCAGCAGACACGGCCTGATATCAATATACAAAAAATAAAAGATATGGAGGATTTTAAAGATGGAAAAAAAGATAGTAGACGCAAGAGGACTGGCATGTCCTCTCCCGGTGGTAAATGCGAAGAAGGCTGTTGGGGAATTTCAGGAGAACGGTGTTCTGACTGTGCTGGTGGACAATGAGATTGCGGTGCAGAACCTACAGAAGTTTGCGTCTCAGAAGGGGCTGCAGGCTGCGGGTGAGAAGAAGGGCGAGAAGGAGTACGAGGTGACCATTCAGGTAGCCGCAGGTGTTTCGGCAGCTTCCGCTCCGGCAGAGGAAGCGGAAGAGGAGGAGATCAGCTGTAGTCCGGATGCGAGGAAGAAAGGGCTTGTAGTGGTCCTGTCTGCAAATGTGATGGGGGGCGGAGAGGAAAAGCTGGGCAAGGCGCTGATGAAAGCCTTTGTGTTTGCCCTGACCAAGCAGGACGCGCTTCCAGAGACGGTGATGTGCTACAATTCGGGGGCATATCTGACCTGTGAGGGATCGGATTCTCTGGAAGATTTTAAAGCGCTGGAAGCGGAGGGCGTCAACATCATGACCTGCGGGACCTGCCTGGATTTCTACGGGATCAAAGAAAAGCTGGCGGTAGGAACTGTGACGAATATGTATGATATCGTGGAAACGATGGAAAACGCGAAATCCGTGATCAGGCCATAGAGCTGTGATAAAGAAACGATCCGGCTGCCAACTGCAGCCGTCAATATATCATATGCAGAAAAGCCGGCGGTGACGGGCTTTTTGCATGGAAGGCAGGATGAAATCATGAACAAGGAATATCATATAGGAATAGACATTGGATCTACCTGTGCCAAGCTGGCGGTCCTGGATGAGAATCAGAATCTGATTTTTAAGTCCGTACAGCCTACTGGGTGGAGCAGTGTGGATACGGCGGAATCCATCCGCCAGAAGCTGCTGGATGAGGGGATCGATGTGGAGCAGGCGTCCTGTGTAGCCACCGGATACGGTAGGATATCCGTGCCCTATGCGGACAAAATGATCACGGAGATTACCTGTCATGCACGGGGGGCAATGTGGCTCCACGGCGGAAGTGAGCTGGTGGTCATTGATATCGGCGGCCAGGATACGAAGATCATCCGGATCGAAGACGGCCGGGTGAAGGATTTTGTGATGAATGATAAATGTTCTGCGGGAACAGGGCGTTTTTTGGAGGTCATGGCAAATACGATGGCCCTGCGTCCGGACGAGATCTGTGAGCTGGCGCGGCAGGGCGGCGGCACAGCGATCAGCTCTATGTGCACGGTCTTTGCGGAGTCAGAAGTCATCAGCCTGATCGGCCAGGGAGAAAAGAAAGAGAACATTGCATTTGCGGTGGTAGAGTCCATTATGAACAAGGTGGTATCCCAGAGCAGCAGATTGGATGTCCGCGGCGCAGCGGTCTGTCTGACAGGAGGGCTGTGCGAGTGCGCGTATCTGCGGGAAAACCTGTCTGAAAAGCTGGGCTGCGAGGTGCAGGCGAAGCCGGAGGGCAGATTTGCGGGGGCCGTGGGCGCGGCGCTGAGTTTATAGAATACAATGTTTAATAGAAAACACAGATGACGGACAGGAAAGGTGTCAGATGTGCAGCTGGACTGAAAAAATGAGGAGGAATACAAATGGAACTGATTCAGGATTTACCAGAAGTATTTGAAGAATTTGCGGAGCAGAGGAAAAATTCCTTTTTAGCAGTCAAAAAGCTAAAGGAGAAAGGCATTCCGGTGGTCGGCGCATACTGCACCTATTTCCCGCAGGAGATTGCGATGGCGGCGGGGGCGGCGACGGTGGGGCTGTGCTCCACATCGGATGAGACGATTCAGGAGGCGGAAAAGGATCTTCCCAAAAATCTATGCCCGCTGATCAAGTCAAGCTATGGATTTGCGAAGGCAGATAAATGCCCGTTCTTTTATTTTTCAGATGTGGTCGTGGGAGAGACGACCTGTGACGACAAGAAGAAAATGTATGAATATATGTCCGATTTTAAGGATGTGTTTGTCATGGAGCTGCCGAATACACAGAGCGAAGAGGCATTGAAGCTGTGGAAGAGTGAGATGATCCGGTTCAAGGAATATCTGGAACAAAAATTTCAGACAGAGATCACGGAGGAGAAGCTCCGGGAAGCGGTGAGACTGCAGAATGCGGTCCGCAGCTCCATGAAGCGCTTATATGCGGTTATGAAACATGATCCGGCTCCGATCAGCGGATATGACTTGTTCAAGGTATTGTACGGGAGTACATTTAAATTCGACAAGACTCTGATTCCAGGAGAGATTGACAGTCTGGTGGAAAAGATCGAAAAGGAATACAGAGAAGGAAAGATGCAGGGAAAGAAGCCACGCATCATGCTGACAGGATGCCCTGTGGGTGGGGCGACGGAAAAAGTGATACGGGCCGTGGAAGAGAATGGCGGTGTGGTAGTTGCTTACGAGAACTGTACAGGGGCAAAGACCTTTGACAAGCTGGTGGACGAGGACGCGGAAGATATCTATGGCGCAATCGCGGCGCGGTATCTGGATATTGGATGTTCAGTTATGACACCCAATAAGAACCGGCTGGAGCTGGCCGGACGGCTGATTGATGAGTACAAGGTGGACGGCGTGATTGAGATGACGCTCCAGGCCTGCCATACATATAACCTGGAGACACTGGGAATCCGCAGATTTGTGACACAGGAGAAAAAGCTCCCTTATATCAATGTGGAGACCGATTATTCCCAGCAGGATGTGGGACAGCTGAATACGAGAGTCGCTGCATTTATCGAAATGCTGTGATCCTGCATTCAGCCCCCACATTATAATTAATATCTACATTTCAATCACTCACGGGTCTGATTCCCCGCAGCTTGCTGCGTTTTACAAAAATGCCGAGCGAAGCGAGGTCCAGGCTAATACCCCGCAGCTTGCTGCGGGGAAGTTTATCCCGCAGCCTTTCTACAATGCTCTGTTTTTCCAGATTCTTGAAGCACAGGTACGGGATCAAAACCGCAAGTCCGATCAGGATCGGAGTGCAGATCGCCAGTGGCAGCAGGGTGAAGCGGAAGGTGGAGTAGCCTGCGGATGTGATCGCGCGGACGATCACCCCTACGGTCAGGCTTCCCAGAAGATAGGATGCCGCCAGGGTCAGCCCTGCATAGTAAAAGCCTTCATAAGTCAGCATGCCGCGGAGCTGCCGTTTGGTCATGCCGATGCTCTGGATCATGGCAAATTCCCGCTTCCGCGAGATGATCGCGGTGACCATGCTGTTGACGAAGTTCAGAACCCCGACCAGCGCGATGATGATGCTGATGGCATATCCCATGACCGCAGTGGCGCGGGTCTCTGCTTCATACTGCGCGATCAGGCTTTCACGGAAGACCAGATTCATGCCGGGAGCGGTACGCTCCTGATATTCACTGAGCATGGCAGCCGCATCCTCCAGCCCTTCGTCCGCCACATTAAAAAAGAATTTCTGCAGATTGCTGTCCGGCCAGATCTGCGTATAGGCATCGGCGGATATGATCAGCGGAACCTCAAAAGCATTGGCCCTTTTTCCTTCACACATGGGTGTCAGCGGTTCCAGAACCGCCATGACGGTAAATTCCCGTCCTTCGATGGAAACCGTTTCTCCAACAGTCCAGGCAGGAGGATCTGACTCAAAATCATGGACTGCCGGCCCGATGGCCAGTGCATAGTCTCCGGAGGCAAATTTTTCCGAATCAAAGGTTCCGCTCAGGATATAGGGATCTCCCACGGCCGCATCCAGGATCAGGCCGTCGGCGCCATATACGGTGATCGGCACTTCTTCCCCTTTCAACGCCCGGTCGCATTCCTCCTTCCACTGGGGAAAGGTGGGATCTATGGACGCAAAATCATCCAGCCGTTCCCGGGTATAGTAGGAGCGGATATTCTCGCAGGCGCGATCGCTTAAAAGCATGGGAATCTGCCGGGAGTACAGACTTCCGCTTTTTTCAAAGACTTCCATTCCGGTCACCTGATCTACCAGCTCCTGCTGGATGGTATTGCTTTCCGGATCGTAGCCGCCGGCGATCTGGTTGGTGGCATCGTCAATCTGAAAGTCGGCAACGCACATATCAATCAGATATTTTTCCACGTCAAAGCTGGCGTTTTTCGCATAGAAGTAGCTCATCAGCACCAGTCCGAGAGTCAGGGAGCTGATGACCAGCAAGGTCCGCTTCCGGTTGCGGCCAAGGTTTGACCAGGCCATTTTGGAGAGGGAGGCGCCGGTTTTGGATTTTTTTATCTGGCGCTTGACTTCCGTGTCCGTATCCGTGTAGCGCAGCGCTTCGATGGGAGACACCTTTCCGGCCAGCCTTGCGGGCAGCATGCAGGAGATCATGACCGTGATCCAGGCAAACAGCGCGGAGCCTATGAAAATGACTGGATTTGCGGACAGTACCGGCCGGGCGCTCTGATCGGCGATCAAAGCCGGGATCAGCAAAATACCCAGAATGTAGCCAAGGATCAGGCCCACCGGGATGCCCAGCAACGACAGGCGGCTGCTCTGCCCGTAGATCAGCTTTTTGATCTGCCGGGTCTCCATGCCCAGGGTTTTCAGCTTTCCGTAAAACTGGATATCCGACGCGACGGAAATCTGGAATACGTTGTAAATGATCAGATAACCGGCCAGGAATACCAGGATCATGCCTGCGTACATGGGAAGGCTTTCCATAAATATGCTCCACTGTGTTTCCTCGTTATAGGCCAGGACTGTTTGAAATTCCACGCCGGAGACGCCGCATTCCGCCAGGACCCGGTCGGTGTGTTCTTCGATATGCTTACTGTCCGCAAAGGTTATGCCCATCATCCGCAGGCCGCAGATCTGGCCCTCGGCAGGCTCTTCGATACCGGCGCAGGCTTCCAGCGCAAATTCCTCGCTGACCCAGGCCATGCTGGCATATACGGAATGATTCCGTTCCCACCAGCCGCAGAGTGTGAAGGTGCTGGATGTGACCTGATCGGAAAAGATGTCTTTCCGCCATTCCAGAGTGACCGTTTCTCCCAGCTCCAGGGGGATTCCCAGCTGATGCAGAGTTTCGGTATCCAGTGCGATCTCATTTTTCTGCTCCGGCATATGTCCGGTTTCGGGATAGGAGAAGTCGTCCTTTGCGTACTGATCGCTGGCATAGCGGATCTCCACCTGCCGTCCGCCCAGCCGTTCATTTTCCGCCAGGCCCAGGACAATGGAGCGGCCGTAGGATCGGACATCTGGGTGCGCCGCAAGCAGTTCAATCTGCTCATCGGTGATCTGCTTGGCGGTAGTATGGGCTTTGGTGCCGGACTGCCGCAGGTACATTTCCGTAACATTTTTAGTCAGGCTCTGCGCCAGCGTGAATAATGTGGTAAACATCATCGCAGTCATCGTAATGGCCAGTACCGCGGCCAGATTGCGGCCTTTATTTTTCTGAAAGCTCCGGCTCGTCAGGGTCCGGATCATGGATTTTTGTTCCTTCATGGCTTTGAACCTCCCCTTCCTATTCGTGAACTCTGCCGTCTTCAATGTGGATGCATCGATCCGCCTGCTTCGCGATCTCCGGATTATGGGTGATCATCACGATGGTCTGATGAAACTTCTGGCTGGTGAGCCTTAAGAGCTCGATCACCTCATCACTGGTTCTGCTGTCCAGGTTGCCGGTGGGCTCGTCGGCCAGGATGATGGCAGGCTTTCCCGCCAGCGCCCGGGCGATGGAGACACGCTGCTGCTGTCCGCCGGAAAGGGTATTCGGCATCTGATAGAGCTTCTTCTGGATTCCCAGGAGGGAAACTACCTCTTCGATAAATACTTCATCTGGTCTTTTTCCGTCCAGCTGAATGGGCATCACGATATTTTCATACACATTCAGGATTGGTACCAGGTTATAATTCTGGAAAATAAATCCGATGGAACGGCGGCGGAATACGGTCAGATCGTCGTCCGAGAGATTGCTCAGTTCGAACTTGTCGACCTTTACGCTGCCAGAGGTGGGTCGATCCAGCCCGCCCAGCATATTGAGCAGGGTGGATTTTCCGCTGCCGGAAGTGCCGATGATGGCGACAAACTCCCCTGGTTCCACGGAAATGCTCACGTCGTCCAGCGCCCTTACGATATTCGGTTCTTTGCCGTACTGCTTGATTAAATGTTCAGTCTTTAAAATACTCATGTTGATTTGTCCTCCTCCCAATCCGGTCTGACCGGAAATAATCTGATTGATACGGTGCGTATACAGATTTTGCAGTAAAGGAATGTCCTGCTTTAGAAATCACGTTCCTGTTACGGTTTCCATTATATCCGGGAACTAAAATGCCGCAACATAGAATGTGTAAACTAATATGGAGAAGGTAAAATCTAAATCGTTATGAACTTTTTGCGGCGATGGGCAGGATGATCTTTAACGCAAACTTTTCTCCCTTTGGCCTGGCGACACATTCGCCTCCGTATTTTTCTGCCGCCTTTTGGATATTTGAAATGCCGAAGCCGTGGAGGAAAGTATCCTTTTTGGTCGTCCTTTGCGAAGCCAGTTCTTCGATCATCCGGTTATTTTCTACCGTAATGACCAGCATGTCATGGACCGGGGCGGCCTTTACATTGATCAGCCGCAGGCTCTGAGGCAGCTTTTCGCTGGCTTCGATGGCATTGTCCAGGGCGTTGCCGAAGATCGTGCTGATATCCAGCGGTTCCAGAAACATCCCCCCAGGAAAACAGACGGAGGCGTGGAAATCGATCTGTTTCTCCCTGGCCAGCCGGGCTTTGTCACGGAGGACCATATCCAGATAGTCATTTCCTGTATGATAGTAGGTCTCGTAAGCTTCAATCTGCATCTGCAGGGAACGGACCGATTCGTTCAGTGCTTCGGAATCGTTCTGCCGCGCCTGCAGGACAAGAAGATGATTCTTCATATCATGATAAATGCTCCGGACCCGTTCCTCCTCCCGGAGCTTGTCCTGAAAATAGGCCTGCTTCTGCTCCAGCTCCTGGGCCCGGTATGAGGTCTGCACGGAATCGCAGATATAGGCGGCCAGGTAGATGCAGCCGAAGCTGGATACGATGGACGCTGTGCAGATGGGATACACGACGGCAATTTCCTCCGGCAGAAAATAAATGATCGTGAAAATGGCCACGATGGATGCCAGCGTCAGAACATCCACAATGAGCCACATCCGCAGCGTCAGACTGGACGTGATCCGACACAGATATTTTTTCAAAAAGGCCCACGCGGCAAGCCAGAACAGAAGCCGTGCCAGCAGGGACAGGGTATGAACGGCTGTGCTGAACAGGAGGAGGCTTCCGGGCCATTCGGATGGGCTGCCCGATGCGTTGGTACAGGCAAAAAACAACCGTGCCCCAATATCCTGCATCAGATAATTGACCGCGATCACCACGGGATAGAATACCAGTACGGCGGTCAGCTTTTCCATCCATTTTCCGCTGTGGAATACAAGGACATAGACCACAAAAACCAGCAGGGCGCCGAGGAGGTTGGGCAGGTCGTTGGAATAGATGATCATATTGGAAAAGATTGAGCTGACCCCAAGGGCCGGGAGCCACAGCAGCCGGTTTTTCCGCAGCGGGAGAAAGCTGTGGAGGAACAGGAAAAATACAAGGATATATCCCCAGATCAAAAGCAGGGAGATCAGATCAAGTGCTTTTATCATATCAGATCCCCCCAGTAGTCCGTCAATTCTTCCATGAACTGCTTTCTCTTGGGCTGGCTGATGGGAAGGACCTCCCCGGTGACCAGGGTGATCTCCAGCTTCTGCACGCCTTTGACATAGAACAGGTTCACAAGATAGCTGCTGTGGCTTCTGGCAAAGCCCTGTCCTTTCAGCTCCTGCTCCATCTCCTTCATGCTCCTGTAGCAGATGATCTTTTCCTGCTCCGTATGAAGCAGCAGGTTCCGGTTGAAGGTCTCGATGTAGCGCAGGCTTTTCAGAAAGACCTTATATCTGCCGGAATCGTTTTTTACTACCAGTGAGGGGGAACCGTCCCTGCGGCTTCTGGCCAGGAACTGGTTCAGCTCATCTCGCAGCCGGACGTACTTGATGGGCTTGATGATGTAATTGGCCGCCTGGTACTTGTAGCCCTCCAGCCCGTATTGGGTGAGGGTGGTCAAAAAGATGATCCCCACCTTTTCATCCTTCTGCCGGATCTTCTCCGCCGTGCGGAGGCCGTCCACCAGCTTCATCTGGATATCCAGAAAGATCAGGTCGATCGTAGGATCGTACTTTTCGATCAGATCCAGGCCGTCATAAAAAGGGGTTACTTTGATCTCTTCGCTGTTTTCTACAGCGTATTGTCTGATGAGTCCGTTCAGATGATCGACAAAGCTCTGTTCATCGTCGCAGATTGCGATATGCAGCATCGGTTTCACTCTCTTCCTTTTAGATTTCGTGACAGGTCACCGGCAAGCCGGCACTGGCTGCCTGGACCGGCTTTTTATACTCACGGTTGATTGATCCGGCGTTCAGTATAAATTCTCTGTGGTAATAGACGGCCTTGCCAGCGAAATTCATTTTATCATAAACAATTGCGGAAAGCCATTATTTTTTGGCCCGGAGCTATATAGGAAAAATATCGCAGAAAATTAAAAAAACTATTGTCGTTTTTTTTCAGTTCATGTATACTGGTCATACTATCACGAAAGGAGAGAACTGCAGTATATTAACAAGGGGTTTGGAATTGTGGAAACAGGCGTTGCCGTATTGTTGGGAGAGGACAGACATGCCGTTTTTATAATTCCTGGAATTTGCTGCGCGCGGATGGGTGAACCGCTGCGAAGCAAAACAAAGAGAGGAGAGGAGTATGAAGCGGATTGTTTCATATCTGCTTGCGGTGATTCTCGTTTTTTCTCTGTGTGTCGATGCATTTGCCGAACCATTGGAGCCGGAGATTGCGGGGAGCAATCCGGCTGCCGGGGAAGGGGAATGGCAGGAAGGGACTGAAACAGGGGAAAACGGGTGGATACCCCAAGAAGAACATGGTGATAAAAGTACGGATGAGGAGCACGGTGAGGAAACAGGCGCTCCAAACGGAGAAGGCGCAGAAGAAGACGGATCAGGAGAGAACACAAATGGTTCCTATTCTGCGGCGGATCCAAACAGAATCTCTTCTGACACCTGGGACAAGAACAGTCAGGAAGATGATTCGGAGGAGGAAGAGGAACAGGACGAAGAAGGGCAGGATGAGGAGGATCCAAAAGAGAGAAGCGGGAGCGCCGGGAATTGGGGACAGGTCGATGTGGAGATCCTTTCCGCATTGGATCTGCGTAAGGATATAAGCTTTACCGTTTCCCTGACCGGGCAGGAACCGAAGCGGGTGGTACTGGCTGCGGATCAGGAGGGACAGAACGGTCGGGCATCCCAGGCCGATGTGACGTTTGAAGACCTGGAACCGGGGACTTATGTACTGACGGTTGCGGCTCCGGGCTTTGCTACCTATACTCAGGAGATTGCGGTAGAGGACTGGGCGTATGCTCTGACACTGACCACGGGAATGGTCAGCGGCTTTGCCTATGATCAGCCGGGCAGCGTGCATCCGGGCCTTCTTCTGGTGGGAGATGTGGACGGAAACGGCGTGATCGACGATACAGACCGGGATCTGCTGGTGGATGCCATAGACGCCGGAGAGCGGGATCCGGAAAAGCAGGCTGCGTCCCGGCATGAAAATCCGAACCTGGATCTGAATGGGGATGCGTGGGTAGACCTGGCGGATCTGGAATATTTGGCAAAGGGATATGGATTTTACGGAGACGGCAGCTCTTCCGTGGTAAAATTAGTGCCGGCAGAAGCGGTGACGATGGAAGCGGACGCGGATACGGAGGTGTCAGGCGACTTGAATGCCCTACTTAAAAATGAAGGGGGCGTGACGCTTTCGACCAAATACGGCAGTCCCATCTCGGGAACCCAGCCGGTGTCTGTGATCTTTGATTTTGCCGGGGAGGAAGGGATTCCGATCGAGGGCATGGCGATTGATACGGGAAACAATGATTCGATCAGTGACATGCAGATCGATGTTGTTTATGTGGAAGAAGGCCAGGTGGATACGGTTCAGATTCCCCTGAAAGAGGGTGTTGACTTTCTGCTGAATTACGACACCGTGCAGGCGGCTCAAAATGAAAGCGGCGTGATCACGATCAACTTTGGAGCGCAGACCGCGGTGAAGAAGGTTACGCTGAAGATCATGGGGATGCGGAACAACAATGACCTTGCAGAGATCTCCAAGGTGGAATTTCTGAACGACATGGAGAGCCGTATTCCGGAGCCGCAGATGGATATCCCGCAGAATCTGTCGGCGCAGGCGGGAAATAAGCAGTTTGACCTGACATGGGATCCCTGCGTGAATGTGACGGGCTATGAGGTCCGGATCACAACGGAAATCGAAGGAGAACAAAAGTCAGACACGGTTTCCGTAAAGGGAAACAGCGCGAGGATCTCGTCCTTCCAAAAAGGGAAGCTTGTGAATAATACGGACTATACGGTATCGGTGCAGTCTGTAAACGGCGCATGGAGGAGCGGCTACAGCGAACCGGTCAAGGTGGTTCCAAAAGCGGATAAAAAACCGGACGCGCCGGATAACCTGAGAGTTACGGGAGCGTACAGAGCCATAGACGCAACCTGGAAAAATATGGAGGACACGGACCGCTACAATCTGTATTACCGAGAGAGCGGAAAAGGTTCGTTTCAGAAAATAGAAGGCAGTTCCGCAAACAAATATACGATCACCGGCCTGAAAGACCGGACAAGCTATGAGGTCTATGTGACAGGAGTCAATGAGCTGGGCGAAGGAAAGCCGTCCCTGACCGGAGAAGCGGAAACGACCTCCCCGGACCCGGCGCAGATGCCGAAGTATAAGCTGCTTAACCGGGCTGCAGAGGGAGAGGTCAGTGAGCATATCAAAGAGGCTTACTATACACAGAATGGTACGATGCAGGACAGCGCATTCGATGCGGCGGGAACCAAGACTGCATGGGGCACGGTTGATAATGACCCGGTATCCCACTATCTGCGGAACACCTGGGATGACGGCGGATTTAATAATCTGGGGTCAAACGGTTTGACCTATGAATTTGACCAAGAATATAAAATGCAGTATTTTGCGTTGCAGGAGGTAACAGCGCAGAGCCTTTCGTATGGATATGCGAAGGTAAAATGCTGGGATGCGAACGGAAATCTGAAAGAGTTTGTGAATCATCAGGTGTCTGTACAGCGGAAAATGGATTCGGAAAAAAGGGTTTACTATATGCTCAGGCTTCCGGAGGCTGTGACAGTCAAGAAGATCCAGTTCGGCCTCAGCCGCAGCCTCGCTTCCGGTTCGATCACGTGTTCGGAGGTGTATTTCTACCATTATGATTCTCTGGAAGATGATATTATGGCGCTCTATGTCAATGACTTACATACGGAGTTAAAAAGTGGTGTGACGCAGGCGACGATTGACGCGCTCAGAACGCGGATCAATACCAAAGATCCGGATAGCGGGGAATATCATCCGGACAGGGAGAAGCTGGAAAGGGAGCTCAAGACAGCTGAGGATATTCTGAACGCGAAGTTAAGCCGGTCGGTATATATCCACAACAGCATTACGACAAAGGATGCAAACCGGGGATTCGGAGGGTTGAACGCGTGGCAGCCTCTTGGAGTCACGGCAGCGGCAGGGGAAGAGATTACGGTTTATGTGGGACATAATACGAAGAAAACCGGCGAAAGTACGAATCTACAGCTGATCGCGACACAGTATCATGCGGAGTCCGGCTCCATGTTCAAGCAGGCGGCGAACCTGAAGATCGGAAGAAATGATGTTACGATTCCACAGCTTTCCACGGTTCAGGGCGAGGCCGGGGGCGCGCTGTATGTGCAGTATACAGGCAGCAGTGCTTCGGACCAGTATGCGGTACGTGTGAGCGGCGGCGCGGAAGTCCCGTTTTTGGATCTGTATCAGGTGACTGACGCGGCCGAGCGGCAGAAACGTGCGCAGACATATGTGGAAGAATTGCAGGCATATGTAGAGGGCATGGAGGCACAGCATGAGAAGCTGCATAAAGGCTCCAAGCTGGCTTCTGTGGACTGTAATTATGAAGAGAGCGAATGCATACTGGGGGCATCGGATATGATGCTTGATACGATGATGCTTTCCCTTCCGGCATCGCAGATTTTGAAAGGGTCCGGAGGAAATGCAGAAAGGATCCTGACGTCTGCGGAGGCGATGGAGAACATGATGCATCTGTTCTATCAGCATAAGGGATTGACAAAGAATACCCAAAAAGCGGATGGAACGGCGGTGGATGTGAAAGACACCTATCCGTCCAGGCATTTGAACATCCGGTACCAGCGGATGTTTGCGGGGGCATTTATGTATGCGGCCGGCAACCACATCGGAATCGAATGGGGTTCCGCGCCGGGTATGGTATCCGGTAATTCGCTGTCGGCAGATCCAGAGGGAAGATACCAGAGTGGAAATTATTTCGGATGGGGGATTGCGCATGAGATCGGACACTGCATCAACCAGGGTAGCTATGCGGTTGCGGAGATCACTAATAACTATTTTTCCGTGCTTGCCCAGGCGAAAGAGACAAATGGCAGTGTGCGGTTCAAGTATGACGAGGTCTACAAGAAGGTGACTTCGGGTACGAAGGGACGCGCTTCGAATGTATTTACCCAGCTGGGAATGTACTGGCAGCTTCATCTGGCCTATGATAACGGATATAACTTTAAGACGTATGATGAGTATGATACGCAGCTTGCGAATCTGTTCTTTGCAAGAGTGGATACTTATGCAAGGACACCATCCAGGGCGCCGAAGCCGGGCGGGGTTGAGCTGACTCTGCCGGGGGACCAGGATCAGAATCTGATGCGCCTGGCCTGTGCGGCGGCGGAGAAGGATCTTCTGGAGTTCTTCGAGCGCTGGGGCATGACACCGAATGAAGGGACGAGGGCCTACGCACAGCAGTTCGCTCCGGAGACAAGGGCCATCTGCTATGTAAATGACGAGGCGCGCGTATACAGGCTGACCAATAACGGAAGCAGTCTGGACGGAACCGGAAATACACAGCCGGTAAACATCATTTCCGCAGAGCTTGATGAGAAAACACCGAATCAGGTGAATTTCCAATTGTCAGCAGCGATCCCGGCGGAGGATATCCTGGGTTATGAGATCGTACGCTGTACAACATCTGGAGGAGAGGTCTTGGAGGAAGTGGCAGGATTTACGACCACGGGTTCTTTTAGCGATCATGTAACAACCATGAATAACCGTGTAGTGAGCTATCAGGTTACGGTGATCGACAAATATCTGAACCGTTCCGCACCGGCGTTATCAGGGGAATTGAAGATCCAGCATGACGGAAGCATTGACAAGTCAAACTGGACGGTCAGCTCCAATGATCTGACCGCAGCTGAGGGTAAAGCCAGAAACGGAATTGGAACCGGAAGCGAGACGGAGGAAGAGATCGGAAGCGGAATGGGAACCGACGACCAGGATACGATCTGCGGTTCTGCGGTGGAGAATCCGATCAAAAATGCGGCGGACGACGACCCGGCAACCAGTTATGCGGGCACGGCAGGGGCCGGTGCAGAGGTGATCATGGAGTTTCACAAAACCCATACGGTCACAGGCTTCAAATATACACCTGCGGCGGGAATGAATCCCATCAGGGACTATACGATTTCCGTGCGGGAAAGCAACGGCCAATGGAAAGAAGCGGCAAGCGGTACGTTTGATCAGTCAGAGGATCCGCAGATCGTGTATTTTGGAAGCGGCAGGAAGGAGAACAATGACAATCTTGCCGGTTATCAGGCCACGGCAGTCAAGCTGGCCATCAAAAACCAGGCGGGCAGAGAGATCGGGATTGCCGAGCTGGATGTGCTGGGAGTGACCGGAGATGATGTGGACTTCCGGCGTGCCGAAGGCGATAACAGGGCTGTGATCGGAAAACTGACAAAGGATTTCATTTATGACAGTCAGGGCGGTAAGATTCCGGCCGGCTCGCTGGTATTTACCGGGGTATATAAAGGAAATCCGGCATACAACGTAGTGATCCTTTATGACCAGGCCGGCAATATCGTCGGCGGGGAAGGCACAGACGGCAGCGTCAATGCAAACCAGATCATTCTTGCCGAGGTCCCGGATACGGGAAATATTCAGGACGTTTCAGACGGAACCTGGGTATACTGGATAGAACCGGATCATATGATAGACCTTAGCAAGCTGGAAAAAGTCCGGGCAGAACTGTACCGTGTGGATGACGCCGGGACCAATGCAGGACAGAGGCTTGTCAGTGATTCGATGTTCGAGATCATGCCGGCAAAGAATATGGAACAAATGCCGCTGATCGAGCTTACATCATTGTCGCAGAGCGGGAGTACATGAAACAGCGATAAGGGGAGCGGGACATGAGGAAATATTTTACAGGATTTATAGCGGCGGTGTTTGCAATGACCGCAATATTGCCGCTGCGGGTATTGGCAGCAGGAGACGAGGTTCGGCTCAAGGAAGATGGGAACAATGTAAATGTATCAGTTTCTGTTTCGGGCGGGGCCGAGGAGAAGGTAGCGTCTCTCCAGCTGGGACTGCAGATCTCGGATCAGGACGGCAATCCTGTGGGGCAGGATCTATTGGAGCAGATTGAAAATCTGACTTTTAGCTGGAGCCAGGAACTCCAGGCAAGGGCAGCAATCACAGAACAGCGCTACCAGAAGGAAACAGGAATCCTGCGGATCTATATTGCGGGAACCGAACCGCTTTTTTCGGAAGAAGGGGAAGCGCCGGACAGCCTGGCACTGGGAACCGTGATGCTGACAGAGATTGCCGGAGCTCATGCTGGCTCCGGGCTCTATATCAGCATGGTGCCGGGATCTTTCCGAAAGGTACAGGGGAGGAATGCAGAGAAGCTTGCGGCAGCAGCACCGAATGCAGTGCCGATCATTCCGGTAAATCAGGAAGAACCGGCCGACCCGGAAACGCCGGAACCTGAACAGCCTGTACAGCCGGAAAACCCTGGCGGCGGGGAAGGCGGTTCCGGAGGGACAGTGCGTCCCCAGGTGGATAAAACCCAGCTGCAGGAGGTCTTGAACCTTGCGGCAGGATATCAGGAAGCGGACTATACGTCAGAAAGCTTTGGTGTATTGAAACAGGCAATGAAGGAAGGGCAGGCCGTATTGGATGACTCTTATGCCGCGCAGGAGGAAGTGGATCAGGCGGCTGCAGCGATTATGAACGCAATCGGCGGACTGGTGCCGTTTGCGACGACCAGCATTGAGGAACGCAACGCACTGTACGCAGGCGCAAGCCAGGCGGTCGGGACAGGAGACATGTTGTCTTGGTATGTATACGCGGCCATGATCATTTTTGGCGGAGCTGTGATTGCGGGAGGCTTAATCTGGAAAATATATTGGAAGAGGAACAGGGAGCAGAGAAGATGGAATTTTTGATCAACCTGGATGGAAATATTTTATTATGGATTCAGGAGTATATCCGGCAGGACTGGATGGAAGGATTTTGGAAAGGGATTACAATGCTGGGGGATTCCGGATGGTTCTGGATCGCCTTGTCCCTCCTTTTGATGGTTCCAAGACAGACCCGCTGGATCGGGATCACATCGCTGGCGGCAATCGTGATCGGAGCACTGATCACGAATGTAACTCTGAAAAATCTGGTCGCGCGTACCCGGCCCTATGAAGTCGTAGAAGGATTGGTGCTTCTGATTGAAAAGCAGAGGGATTATTCCTTTCCGTCCGGACATACCTGTGCGTCATTTGCGGCGGCCGGAGTGTACTGGCGGATGCTGCCGAAGAAATTTGGCATTCCTTTGGTGATACTTGCGGCGATGATTGCATTTTCCAGACTCTATGTGGGTGTGCATTATCCTACAGATGTATTGGCAGGTCTGCTGATCGGGCTGTTTGCGGCATGGGCGGCGCGGCACATGCAGAAATATGTAAGGTCGCATAGAAAAAAGTAGAATAAGTGAGTAGGCTGGAGACTTTTTAGATCCTCCAGCCTACTCCTTCTTTTTTCTATGTTCAGACGCTTTTCGCCTGTCTTTCCAGCGCAGCCTCAACAAATCCTTTGAACAGCGGATGCGGGCGGTTCGGCCTGGATTTCAGCTCCGGATGCGCCTGGGTCGCGATAAACCAGGGATGCTCCGGAATCTCAACCATTTCCACGATATTTCCGTCCGGTGAGAGGCCGGACAGCAGCATACCGTGCTTTTCCAGCACTTCCCGGTAATCGTTGTTCACCTCATAGCGGTGCCGATGCCGTTCCTGGATCTCTTTTTTGCCATACAGGCGGAAGGCTTTGGAGCTTTCCTTTAGGATACAGGGATAAGAACCAAGCCGCAGGGTGCCGCCGATATCCTCGATGCCGATCTGCTCCGGCATGATATGGATGACCGGATGGGTAGTGTCAGGTTTCAGCTCCATGCTGTGGGCATCATTGTATCCGATCACATTTCGGGCAAATTCTACGATGGAGAGCTGCATACCCAGGCACAGGCCGAGGAACGGGATGCCCCGGGTTCTGGCATAGCGGATGGCCTCGATCTTGCCCTCAATGCCCCGGGTGCCGAAGCCGCCGGGAACAAGGATCCCGCTGACATCTCCAAAGATCTTCGACGCATTGTCCGCAGTAACTGTCTCGGAATCCACCCACTTTATATTGACCGTGGTGTGGCTGTAGATCCCGCCGTGCTTCAAGGCTTCCACCACACTGATATAAGCGTCATGGAGCTGGATATATTTTCCCACCAGAGCCACCGTGACCTCCTGCGTAGGGTGCTTCAGTTTCTCCACCATCTCAACCCAGTCCTTCAGATCCGGCTGGGGGCAATCCAGGTGGAGACATTCGCAGGCAACCTCTGCCAGACGCTCCTGCTCCATGGCAAGGGGAGCCTCATACAAGTAGTTGACATCCAGATTCTGCAGCACATGGTCAGCCGGAAGGTTGCAGAACAGGGAAATTTTGTCCTTCATGCCGATGTCCAGGGGATATTCGGAACGGCAGACGATGATATCCGGCTGGATTCCCATCCCCTGCAGCTCCTTCACGCTGGCCTGCGTGGGTTTGGTCTTCATTTCCTGGGATGCTTTCAGATACGGGATCAGGGTTACATGGATCAGGATCACATTTTCATGCCCCTTCTCATGCTGAAACTGACGGATGGATTCCAGGAAGGGCTGGCTCTCAATGTCTCCTACGGTTCCGCCCACCTCAATGATGGCAATCTCCGTGCCGGAAGCAGAGGGATTGCGGTAAAACCGGCTTTTGATCTCATTGGTGATATGAGGGATGACCTGAACGGTGCCTCCGCCGAAATCTCCCCGGCGTTCCTTCTGCAGGACGGACCAGTAGATCTTGCCCGTAGTCACGTTGGAGTTGCGGGTCAGACTTTCATCGATAAAACGCTCATAATGCCCAAGGTCCAGGTCGGTCTCCGCGCCGTCGTCGGTGACAAAGACCTCTCCGTGCTGGACGGGGTTCATGGTTCCCGGATCCATATTGATATAGGGATCAAACTTCTGCATGGTGACGGTATACCCGCGCGCCTTCAGAAGCCGGCCCAGAGATGCTGCTGTGATACCCTTTCCGAGGCCGGACACGACCCCGCCGGTTACAAATACATATTTTACTGCCATGGCTTCCTCCCTTATGTGTGAAATGTAAAAAATGCACGACTGTTTTAAACAGTTACCAAGTATACACCATCCTGACAAAAAAATACAGTATTTTTTTGAATGGGGCATCTGCCTCCAAAATGCCGAAGGCTGTCAGCAATCTCTGCAGAAATCAATGATACCGCGACCCCGCCTCATACACTGCCTCGCAGGTGAGCTGGACCCCGAGCTTTTTAAAGATTTTGATATCCACGTCGGACAGCATAACGGATGTATGGGCCTGACAGCCTTCCAGCGCGGGAAGCTGCTCCAGGGCCAGGCGCGCGTCCTGGCTGGTGGCCGCACTTGCGGAGAGGGCGATCAGGACTTCGTCCGTATGGAGACGCGGATTCTTGCTCTTCAGATAATCCACCTTCAGCTTCTGGATCGGCTCGATGGACTCCGGAGAAAGGATGTCCAGATCGTGAGGCTGCCCTGCCAGCTCCTTAATGGCATTCAGGAGCAGGGCCGCGGATGCGCCCAGAAGGCTGCTGGTCTTCCCGGTGATCATCTGTCCGTCCGGCAGCTCCAGCGCGGCCGCCGGAGCCCCGGTCTGCTCCGCGCGCACCAGTGCAGCCGCGACTACCTTCCGGTCCGCAGTGGTGATGCCGGCCTGGTTCATCAGAAGCTCCAGCTTCTGGGTTTCCTCCTCCATGCAGTTCCCCTTTAACAGGGAATTGAGGGACGCATAGTAACGCCGGAGGATCTCCTGGCAGGAGGCATCCCGGCAGACCTGATCGTCGGAGATGCAGTTTCCCGCCATGTTGACGCCCATATCCGTGGGGGATTTGTAAGGACTTTTTCCATAAATTTTTTCAAAAATGGTATTGAGTACCGGGAAGATCTCCACATCCCGGTTGTAGTTGACCGTTGTCTCCCCATAGGCCTCCAGATGGAACGGATCGATCATATTAATGTCGTTCAGGTCTGCGGTGGCAGCCTCATAGGCAAGATTCACCGGATGCTTCAGCGAAATGTTCCAGATGGGAAATGTTTCAAACTTGGCATAGCCTGCATGAATCCCGCGTTTGTGTTCATGATATAGCTGTGAAAGACAGGTGGCCATCTTTCCGCTTCCTGGTCCGGGGGCTGTAACGATGACGAGCGGACGGGTGGTCTGGATATATTCATTTTTTCCGAATCCGTCTTCGCTGACGATCAGCGGAATGTTGGAAGGATATCCCGGGATATGGTAGTGGAGGTAGACGCGGATGCCCAGATTCTCCAGCCGTCTTCGGAAGAGAAGGGCGCTGTCTTGCCCGGAGTACTGCGTGATGGCTACGCTGCCCACATAGAGACCGTGTTCATGAAACGAGTCGATCAGACGCAGAACGTCGGAGTCATAGGTAATGCCCAAATCTCCGCGTATTTTATTTTTTTCAATGTCTTTCGCGCTGATGACGATGATCAGCTCCGCCTGGTTGCTGAGCTGCTTGAGCATATGCAGCTTGGAATCCGGGGCAAAGCCCGGAAGCACGCGGGAAGCGTGGTAATCATCAAACAGCTTGCCGCCGAATTCCAGGTACAGCTTGTGGTCGAACTGTTCAATGCGCTGCCGGATATGCTCCGACTGTGTGCGCAGGTACTTTTCGTTATCAAATCCTGTTTTCATTATTTTGTCCTCAATCCTTTTAACAGTTACAAAATTGCGATACATGACTTAGTATACAACAAAAACCTGTGTTTTTACAATATTTTCATAATCTTTTAGTTGATTTATACCGAACCTGTACTTATAATATAGAAGTGGCAGTGGATTTTATGGCTGCTGTTCACACGGTGCCGTTACTGTGAACACCTGATCAGGGAGTGAACAGTAACCATTTTAGGAGGAGCAGGATGGATAACAAGAACAATAAGAATAATCCCAGAAACAATCGGCAGGGATGGGGCGTGATCCTTTTCACGACATTGCTGACCCTTTTTGTTGTAATGGGGCTTTATTCACTGATGCAGGACAGAGATCCGGAAGAGATCAGTTATGATAAATTTTTAAGTCTGGTAGAGGAAGGGAAGGTAGAGAAGGTTACACTGGAATCCTCCCGCATCTACATTACGTTAAAGGAAGGCGTGGAAAAGGAAGAAGAGAAGAAAGAAGGGGAAGACGCGGAGGCTCAGGTAGAAGACCAGTTCCAGGATATGCGGGACAATCTTCTGAACCAGATGGAGGAAGCCACCGGACAGCGGGATGACCAGGAGCGGGCGCCGGACTATTTTACCGGGGCGGTACAGGACTATAAGCTGCCGGATCGGTTGAATGAAGCCGGTGTACACTACGAACAGACGATTCCGGATACGGCGTCGGTGATGATGATGGAGATCTTTATCACCGTGATACTGCCGCTTCTGCTGCTGGGAGTCTTATTCAGTTTCGTGATGCGCAACATGACCAAGGGCGGCGGCATGATGGGGATCGGCAAGAGCAACGCCAAGGTCTATGTGGAGAAGGAGACCGGTGTTACCTTCCAGGACGTGGCCGGCCAGGACGAGGCCAAGGAATCCCTGCAGGAGGTCGTGGATTTTCTCCACAACCCGGGAAAATATACGGGCATCGGAGCGAAGCTGCCCAAGGGCGCCCTGCTGGTGGGGCCTCCGGGAACCGGTAAGACCTTGCTTGCAAAGGCTGTGGCGGGAGAGGCCAAGGTGCCGTTTTTCTCCCTCTCCGGCTCCGCGTTTGTGGAGATGTATGTGGGCGTGGGCGCGTCCCGTGTCCGGGACCTGTTCAAGCAGGCACAGCAGATGGCGCCTTGCATCGTCTTTATCGATGAGGTGGACGCCATCGGGAAGAGCCGTGACACCGCTATGGGAGGCGGCAATGACGAGCGGGAGCAGACGCTGAACCAGCTCCTTGCGGAGATGGACGGATTTGATACGAACAAGGGACTGCTGCTCCTGGCGGCGACGAACCGTCCGGAGATCCTGGACCCGGCGCTTCTGAGGCCGGGGCGGTTTGACCGGAGGATCATCGTGGATAAGCCGGACTTAAAGGGACGTGTAGATACATTGAAGGTACATTCCAAGGATGTGAAGATGGATGAGACGGTGGATCTGGAAGCCATTGCGCTGGCGACATCAGGAGCCGTGGGATCCGATCTTGCCAATATGATCAACGAGGCAGCCATCAATGCTGTGAAGAACGGCAGGCAGGTGGTCAGCCAGAAGGACCTGTTTGATGCCGTGGAAGTGGTGCTGGTCGGAAAAGAGAAGAAGGACCGCATCATGAGCGAGGAGGAGCGACGGATCGTGTCTTACCATGAGGTAGGCCATGCGCTGGTCAGCGCCCTGCAAAAAGACGCGGAGCCGGTGCAGAAGATCACCATCGTGCCCAGGACCATGGGGGCTTTGGGCTACGTGATGCAGACGCCGGAGGAAGAGAAGTTCCTGAATACCAAGAAGGAGCTGGAGGCTATGCTGGTGGGAATGCTGGCAGGCCGCGCGGCGGAGGAGATCGTGTTTGAGACGATCACCACCGGGGCATCCAATGATATCGAGAAGGCGACCAAGATCGCCAGGGAGATGATCACCCAGTACGGGATGTCTGAAAAGTTCGGCCTGATCGGCCTGGAATCCGTTCAGCACCGTTATCTGGACGGCCGCGCGGTGATGAACTGCGGGGACGCTACGGCGGCGGAGATCGACGCGGAAGTGATGCTGATGCTGAAAAAGGCATACGAGGAAGCCAAGCGTCTGCTCCAGGAGAACCGGGAAGCGCTGGATAAGATCGCGGAATTCCTGATCGAGAAGGAGACGATCACCGGAAAAGAATTTATGAAGATTTTCCGGGAGGTGAAGGGGATTCCGGAACCGCTGGAATCCGAAGAAGGAAAAGAAAAGAAGGAAAACCGGATCGCGATGCGTCCGGTAGAGAGGATTGAGCAAAAAGAGGAAAAAGAGGACTCAGATATACAAGGCTGGTAAGGATCTGTAACCGTTATTTATTACAGGTTCTCAAAAACGGGCAGGGATAAGAACAGACATCTCTGCCTGATTTTTTTGGAGGGATGCGGGAGTGAAAGACGAGGCTATGGAAGAATATAATTTTGATATTGAGGAAGAATTAAAAAAGCTGCCTGCCAAACCAGGTGTGTACCTGATGCATGATGAAAAGGACCACATTATATATGTAGGAAAGGCGATCAGCCTGAAGAACCGGGTACGGCAGTATTTTCAGTCCAGTCGGAACAAGGGGATCAAGATTGAGCAGATGGTGACCCATATCCGGCGGTTTGAGTATATCGTGACGGATTCCGAGCTGGAAGCCCTGGTGCTGGAATGCAACCTGATCAAGGAGCATCGGCCGAAGTATAATACCATGCTGATGGACGATAAAGCGTATCCTTTTATCAAGGTGACGGTGGGTGAGTCGTTCCCCAGGGTGATGCTGGCGAGGAATGTGGTGAAGGATAAGGCAAAATATTTCGGGCCCTACACCAGCGGCCAGGCGGTGCGGGATACGATCGAGCTGCTTCACAAGCTGTACCATCTCCGGAGCTGCAATCGGAACCTGCCCAGGGATATCGGAAAGGAAAGGGCCTGTCTGAATTACCATATCCATCAGTGCGACGCGCCCTGCCAGGGATTCATTTCCCGGGAAGAATATGCAAAAGCCGTTTCCCAGGTGACCCGGTTTTTGAACGGGCATTATGAAGGGATCCTTTCGGAGCTGGAGACGAAGATGAATGAGGCCTCGGAAGCCATGGAATTTGAGAAGGCCATCGAATACCGGGAGCTTTTGAACAGCGTCAGGAAGGTGGCTCAGAAGCAGAAGATCACGGACACCGGCGGGGAGGACCGGGATATCCTGGCGGCGGCCACGGAAGGCGAAGACGCGGTGGTGCAGGTCTTTTTTATCCGGGGCGGAAGGCTCATCGGCAGGGACCATTTTTACCTTCGGATTTCCAAAGATGAATCCATCGGGAGCATCCTGGACAGCTTTATCAAGCAGTATTACGGAGGAACACCGTTTATTCCGGGAGAACTGGTGCTGCCGGAGGAGCCGGAGGATCGGGAGCTGATCGAAGAGTGGCTCTCCGGGAAGCGGGGCACGAAAGTGGCGCTTCGGATCCCGAAAAAAGGAACCAAGGAAAAGCTGGTGGAGCTGGCGGTAAACAATGCCCGGCTCGTATTGAGCAAGGATAAGGAACGGCTGAAACGGGAGGAAGGGAGGACCATCGGGGCGGTGAAGGAGATTGCCGGGCTGCTGGGGATTGAGGGGATCACCCGGATGGAGGCCTATGATATTTCCAATACCAATGGATTCGAATCTGTAGGCTCCATGGTGGTGTATGAACGCGGAAAGCCGAAAAGGAATGATTACCGGAAGTTTAAGATCAAGGGGATCAAGGGCGCGGATGATTACGGCAGTATGCGGGAGGTGCTCACCCGGCGGTTTACCCACGGACTTCGGGAACGGGAGGAAAGCAGGGAACTGGGAGGATTTACGTCCTTTCCGGATCTGATCCTGATGGACGGCGGCAAGGGACAGGTCAATGTGGCGCTGCAGGTTCTGGACGCGCTGCATCTGGATATTCCGGTATGCGGCATGGTGAAGGACGATCACCACAGGACCAGGGGACTGTATTACCGGAATGAAGAGATTCCCATTGACCGCTCATCCCAGGCATTTCTCCTGGTTACCCGGATCCAGGATGAGGCCCACCGATTCGCCATTGAATACCACAAGCAGCTCCGGGGCAAAGGGCAGGTCCATTCCATACTGGACGATATTCCGGGGATCGGGCCCGCAAGGCGCAAGGCACTGATGCGTGAGTTCTCTTCTCTGGATGAGATCAAGGCAGCCACAGCGGAACGTCTGGCACAGATTCCGGAAATGAATGAAAAAGCGGCAGAATCCGTGTACAAATTCTTTCATTAATGATATACTATAAGATGCAGGAGGCGGAGCGCAGAATAAGCCCCGCTGTGAAAAGAAAAGAATTGTTTTGGAGGGGAGCATGGAATCGCCGCCCTATCGGCGGACGGCCTGCGGGAAAGAGCAGGATGCCGCGGGCGGCGGCCTCTGTATGACAGTTCTCAAGAAAGGAAAAAGTAAAGATGGGACAAGGCGTTAAGATTAGCGAGCTGGCGGAGAAAATGGGGTTAAAGAACCTGACTCCTGATGTGGATCTTGCAAATAAGCGGATCAATGTTCCGGAAGTAAACCGGCCGGCATTACAGCTTACGGGGTTTTTTGATCATTTTGCGTATGACAGGGTGCAGATCGTCGGATATGTGGAATATACGTATCTGCAGACACTGGAGGAGGACCGGAAGCAGCAGATCTATGATGAACTGCTGTCGCGCCAGGTGCCGTGTATCGTATTCAGCCGGAATCTGGAGCCGGAAGAGGAGCTTCTGGAGCTGGCCCGGAGCAGAGATATTCCTGTCATGCAGACGTCCAGGCAGACCAGTGCGTTTATGGGGGAACTGATCCGCTGGATGAACGTGAAGCTGGCTCCCTGCATTACGATCCACGGTGTGCTGGTGGACGTGTACGGCGTCGGCGTGCTGATCATGGGGGAAAGCGGAATCGGAAAGAGCGAAGCGGCTCTGGAGCTGATCAAGAGGGGGCACCGTCTTGTAACGGATGATGTGGTGGAGATCCGGAAGGTCAGTGACGACACACTGGTCGGCTCGGCGCCGGATATCACGAAGCATTTTATCGAGCTTCGGGGAATCGGGATCGTGGATGTGAAGTCCATGTTCGGTGTGCAGTGTGTCCGTGAGACGCAGAATATCGATCTGGTGATCACATTGGAGGAGTGGAACCGCGATAAGGAATACGACCGTCTGGGGCTGGAAGAGAACTATACGGAATTTTTAGGGAATAAGGTGGTCTGTCACAGCATCCCAATCCGTCCGGGACGGAATCTTCCGATCATCATGGAATCTGCGGCTGTCAACCACAGGCAGAAGAAGATGGGCTACAACGCGGCTCAGGAGCTGTACAAGCGGGTACAGGAGAATCTTGTGAAAAAGGGATAGGAGATCGTGTCATGAAGTATTGTTATGGAGTAGATATCGGCGGAACAACGGTAAAGATGGGGTTATTTGAGGAGAACGGTAATATCCTGGACAAGTGGGAGATCGTAACCCGGGTCGAGGATGAGGGGAAGGAGATCCTGCCGGATATTGCAGTCTCCATTCTGGAGAAGACGAAGGAGCACGGACTGGAAAAAACGGACATTATCGGGATCGGAGTGGGGGTTCCCGCACCGGTGACGGCAGACGGCATTGTCAACGGAAGCGCCAACCTGGGATGGACCTACAAGGAGGTCAAGCGGGAGCTGGAAGAGCTGACCGGCATCACCTCTGTCATCGGCAATGACGCCAATGTGGCCGCACTCGGCGAGATGTGGAAGGGCGGCGGAGCCGGACAGAAGAACATGGTGATGATCACCCTGGGCACCGGAGTCGGCGGCGGCGTGATCATCAATGGAAAGGTGATCACAGGAGAACACGGCGCAGGCGGCGAGGTGGGCCATCTCTGTGTGAATTACGATGAACCGGATACCTGCGGCTGCGGAAACCACGGATGCCTGGAGCAGTATGCGTCCGCCACCGGGATCGTACGGCTGGCGAAGAAACGTCTGGAGTGGGATACCCGGGAAACGGCATTGAAGAAAGAGAGCGTTACGGCAAAGGACGTATTCGATGCGGTAAAGGCAGGAGACACGGTGGCTATCGATGTGGCGGAGGAATTTGGAAAATATCTGGCCAGCGGCCTGGTCAACCTGGCCGTGATCGCGGATCCGGCCGTGATCGTGATCGGCGGCGGAGTATCCAAGGCAGGAGAGATCCTGATTCCGTTTATCGAAAAGCCCTACAGGGAAAAAGCGTTCTTTGCAAACCGGAAAATCGAATTTAAGCTGGCGACACTGGGCAACGATGCCGGGATCTGCGGATCGGCAAAGATGATGCTGGATGCCTGAGAAGGAAAATGTAGCAGATGTGCTTCGGCGCAGGTGTGCGTCAGAACGTATACTTTTTATTCATACAAAAGACCTGTCGATGACAGGTTTTTTGTATGAATTCGAAAGATTTTCTTAAATTTCCTGATATATATGAACTTTTTGTTTTTTTTCTTTATTTAGAAAAACAAATTTGGTATAATATGAATTGCGCCAAAGCGCAAGCAGGTCATCAATTTTCTGGCGAAAATTGGTGACAAATATAATAAAAATCATGTATAAAGGAGGGCAGGATTCATGAATTACGGAAAAGAACATCTGGAGAAACGAAAAAAAGAGATCTCCTCGAAAAAAAATATGCAGAAAAAGCGGGTGGGAGTCCGTTTTTTCAAGGCCCTGATCATCTGTGTCCTTCTGACTGCGGTGGTTGGTGTCGGAGGTGTGGGTTATTTTGTAAAGAAGATCCTTGACAACAGCCCGACCGTGACTCCTTCCCAGGTCAAGCCAACAGGCTATATATCGGTGGTCCGCGCGAAGGACGGGACGCAGACGGAAGAATTTTTACGGGCCGGCTCCAACCGTGTTTATAAATCAATCGAAGAGATTCCGGATTATCTGGGCAAAGCATTCGTCGCTATTGAGGACGAGCGTTTTTACCAGCATAACGGGATCGACCTTCAGGGTATCATCCGAGCCGGGGTAAAGGGAATCACATCAGGTAATTTTGATGAGGGAGCCAGTACCCTGACCCAGCAGCTGATCAAAAATAATGTATTTATCAACTTCATGGATGAAAAGACATTTTATGACAGGCTGGAGCGAAAGATCCAGGAGCAGTTCCTTGCCATAGAGATCGAGAAGCAGATGTCCAAGGATGAGATCCTGGAAGCCTATATGAATACCATCAATCTGGGGCAGAGCTGCCTCGGAGTGCAGAGCGCGGCGGAGCGGTATTTCGGCAAGGATGTGTCGGAGCTGACGCTTTCGGAGAGCGCTCTGATCGCGGGGATCACCCAAAGCCCGTCCGGGTATGACCCGATCCTCCACCCGGAAGCCAATCGGGGACGTCGGGAGGACGTGCTGGATCATATGCTGGATCAGGATTATATTTCCCAGGCGGCCTATGACGAGGCGATGGCCGATACGGACGCGGTCTATGAGCGGATTGTCCAGACACCGCCGGTGCAGAATACAACGCCCTATTCCTACTTTAACGATCAGCTCTACGCACAGCTAATCCAGGATCTTCAGGAGCGGAAGGGCTATACGGAGGCGCAGGCCCAGACCACGGTTCTCAGCGGCGGCCTGGATATCACGTCCACCCAGGATCTTCGGATCCAGGCAATCTGCGACGAGGAGGTTGCCAACAGTGCGGTTTACCCCCCGGGGACAGAGTACGGCCTGGACTTTGCGCTGACGATTTACCGGGAAAACGGAGAGATTGAGAATTACAGCAAGGAGATGCTGGAAGAGTATGTGAAAGGCGCGTGGGGACGGGAGTACGCATTGCTGTTCTCCTCGCCGGAGGAGGCGGAGCAGGCGATCAACGAGTACAAATCCACGCTGGGGATCACGGAAGCGGATACCGTAGAAGAGTGGAGGGATATCACACCTCAGCCCCAGACCTCGGTAGTGCTCATGGACCAGCATTCCGGAGAGGTTCTGGCTGTGGTCGGCGGAAGAGGACAGAAGACGGCCAGCCTTTCTTTGAACCGGGCGACGGATTCCACCCGGCAGCCGGGATCCTGCTTTAAGCCATTGTCTGCCTATGCGCCGGCCATCGACGCGGCGGGATATACACTGGCGACTCCGATTCCGGATAAGGGGCCTTTCCAATATCCTAACGATCCGAACAAGAAGGCGAACAACTGGGACGGCATTTATCTGGGAAGCGCGACGGTGCGCTACGCCATCCTGCATTCCATGAACGTATGTGCCTTGGAGACCCTGCAGGCGATCACTCCTCAGCTGGGCTATGATTATCTGATCAATTTCGGATTTACTACGATCGTGAATTATGATAATCCGGCGTATCCGGACTATACCGATGTCCAGCTTCCAACCGCCCTCGGCGGTCTGACCCTGGGTGTTACAAATCTGGAGCTGACGGCAGCCTATGCGACCATTGCCAACAACGGAACGTATATCAAACCGGTCCTGTACAGCAAGGTTCTGGATCATGACGGCAATGTACTGCTGGATAACGAGATCAAGGACAGCCATCAGGTGCTTAAGGATACGACGGCCGCGCTGCTGACAAGCGCCATGCAGGATGTGGTCACCAGAGGTACCGGTACGGCGGCGCAGATGTACAACATGCCGGTATCAGGCAAGACCGGTACGTCGGAGTACAGCCGCGACCTGTGGTTTTCCGCATATACGCCGTACTTTACTGCTTCCGTATGGGGCGGATACGACTGCGGCAAGCCGATGGAAAATATCTATAACCAGGTATGGCATGAAGTGCTCTGGAAAAACATCATGAACCGGGTGCACGAAGGCCTGCAGCGTCAGGAATTTACCATGCCGCCGACCATCCAGCAGAAAACGATTTGTCAGCAGTCAGGCTTTCTGGCAACCAGCAGTTGTCCGGCCTTAACGGAATATTTTGCGGAAAATGCGCCTACGGTGAGCTGCTCCGGACATTACCGGGCTCCTGTGGTGGAAGAAAAGGAAGACGATGATAAGGAGGGTGACGGGGATTCAACCACCTCCGAAAGCGGTTCTTCGTCTGACGGTGAGGGCGGAAGTACCGGCGGTACAACCGGAGGAAGCTCTTCGGGCGGAACCACTTCCGGCGGAACCACATCGGGATCCTCCGGAGGATCTGACAGCTCTACAACGGAATAAACAGAGAGGAAAAAGGCATAGTCAGAGATGCATCCGGGCTGCGATCCGCGGACGGTCAGGCCGCGGATCGCGGCACCTCTGGCTATGTCTTTTATGAAGCATTGCCGTAATGCCTGACACAGATACATGATGCTGAAAACACAAGGAGGAAGAGAGTATGAGCTTTATAATGGAAAAGAAACTGCCGACCCCGAAGGAGATCAAGGAGCTGTATCCGATGTCTGCGGAGGTGGCAAAATGTAAGGAGGAGAAGGACAAGGAGCTGCAGGATGCCATCAGTGGAAGAAGCGACCGTTTTATTGTCATCATCGGACCGTGTTCGGCGGACAATGAGGAGGCTGTATGCGATTATATCAGTCGTCTGGTGCGGGTCCAGGAGGCCGTCATGGAGAAAGTGATCATTGTACCGAGGGTTTATACCAATAAGCCGCGGACTACGGGGGAAGGATATAAGGGGATGTTCCACCAGCCGGATCCGGAGAAGGCGCCGAACCTTCTGGCAGGCCTGGTTGCGATCCGCCATCTGCATATGCGGGTGCTGGAGCAGTTCCGGCTTCCGGTCGCGGACGAGATGCTCTACTCGGAGAATTACCGTTATCTGTCCGATATCTTATCCTATGTGGCTGTGGGCGCGCGCTCTGTGGAGGACCAGCAACACCGCCTGGTATCCAGCGGGATCGAGGTTCCGGTGGGGATGAAGAACCCTACCAGCGGAGATTTTTCTGTGATGCTCAATTCGGTTGTGGCGGCGCAGCACGGCCATAATTTCCTGTACCGCGGGTGGGACGCGACCACAAGCGGAAACCCGTACGCCCATGTGATCCTGCGGGGCGGCGTCAACCAGTATGGGCGTACACTGCCCAACTACCACTATGAAGACCTGATGCGGCTGTGGGAGATGTACCAGGAAAGGAAGCTGGCGAACCCGGCCTGCATCATTGATGCCAACCATTCCAATTCCGGAAAGAGGTATAAGGAGCAGATTCGGATCGTGAAGGAGGTACTGCACAGTCGTGCGCACTCACGGGAGATCCGCAGGCTGGTAAAGGGCGTGATGATCGAAAGCTATCTCGAGGAAGGCCGCCAGGACATTGGCTGCGGCAATCACGTTTACGGCAGGTCCATCACGGATCCCTGCCTTGGATGGGAGGACTCGGAGCGGCTGCTGTATGAGATTGCGGAGAGGTGTTAGGAGTTGTCGAAAAATGCCGCGGTTGTTTATGCGGCAGGCCCACAGACAGGAAGGCAGGTTTGAGAGAGATGGATTACCGTACCGTGTATGAATGTGGAAAAGGGGAGATCGTAGAAAAAAAATCTCGTTTTATCGGGGAGGTGTTTCCGGTGGAAACGGAAGAGGAGGCGGCGGAGATTCTGGGGAATATTAAGAAACAGTACTGGGACGCGCGCCATCACTGCTGGGCATACGTGATCGGAGAGGAACAGGTCCAGGAACGGTTCAGTGACGATGGGGAACCGGGAGGGACAGCCGGGAAACCGATCCTGGAGGTGATCCGGGGGCATGGCCTGAAAAATGTCCTTGTGGTGGTGACCCGGTATTTCGGCGGAACCCTGCTTGGAACCGGCGGTCTGGTGCGTGCCTATACCCAGTCGGCTCAGGCGGGGATTGCCGCAAGTACGCTGATTACGAAGATAGACGGGTATGAATTGAAGATCGAGACGGATTATTCCGGGCTGGGAAAGCTGCAGTACCTTCTGGCTCAGCGCGGCCTTCCCACGGTTGACGCGGATTACGCGGAGACGGTGACTCTTTCCACTCTGGTTGCGGCTGGAGAAGAGAAGGCGTTTATAAAGGCAGTCACGGAAGCGACCAATGCCCAGGCTGCTGTACGGCGGGAACGGGCTTGCAGGTTCGCTTATCAGGAAGGCGAGGCGGTGATATTTTAAGGCACAGCAGACCCCAGACACGCCCGCTGCGCAGATGATCCTCTGCATACGCGGCTTTTCTCTGAGGTTCCTGTTGTGCCCAACACTCGTATAAAACAGCCCCCAGCAAGTGATGAGCTTGCTGGGGGCTGTTTTTTAGTGTGCCGCGGTTCTTAATGGAATTCAGGCTCAATCAGGCCGAAGGCTCCGTCTTTTCTCTTATAGACTACATTGACCTCGTCAGTCTCCGCGTTGCTGAATACGAAGAAATTATGTCCGAGCAGTTCCATCTGGATACAGGCATCCTCGGGGAACATAGGCTTGATCCCGAACTTCTTGGTACGGACGATCCGGATCTCGCCGTCTTCTTCGGAGTCTTCCTCGGACTCGAAAAATTCCTTTTTAAAATTACTTGGAGAGGCTGCAGCGGTGGGATGTCCCTGGCTGCGCGCGACCAGCTTGTTTTTATATTTACGGAGCTGACGCTCAATCACCTCTTCTACCAGGTCAATGGATACGTACATGTCATTGCTTGTCTGCTCGGAACGAATGATATTGCCCTTCACGGGGATCGTGACCTCGATCTTCTGCCGTTCCTTCTCCACACTGAGCGTTACGATGATTTCGGTTTCAGGAGTGAAATACCTTTCCAGTTTTGCGAGTTTTTGTTCAATTGTGCTTTTCAGTCCGGGTGTTACTTCGATGTTTTTTCCACTGATAATAAATTTCATGCAGATCAACTCCTTTACTCATATTAGACTTGTCCCTATTATAACATGAAAAGGAGTTAATGTATAGAACGAATCACTTCAATTCTTGTAATTTTCCCATCCGTGATCTTGGCAATGCGCAGGGCGCAGTCCGGGAAGTAGATGCATGCGCCGACCCCCGGATAGGTATCCTCTTCCCGCAGCTTTTTCAGAAGGATGTCCCGCAGCGTCTCGTTCTCCTCATAGGGAAGGTTGAGATGGAGGAGCCGGTTGACGCTTCGCACTTTCTGGCTGGCACGGAAGAGAATCTTGTCGGACTCGTCAAAAGTCACGAACAGGAACTTGCGGGTGGCAAACAGGATGGCGATGGCGATCACACCGATCAGGCTGTTGATCGGGGAGGAATGGTCGATGATGATCTGCCTTGCGATGGCAAAAAGCAGAACCTCATACATGGTCTGCGGGGAATGGAAATAGAGCATGCGCACCATCTCGATCCCGATGGCCAGGTTAAAGCAGGTGGTCAGCAGATCCTCATAGTTCGGATATTTGTTAAAATCCGACAGATTGCCGAAGGTCAGGATCAGCCGGACAGTCATGATCAGGATACCGGCTGCCAGGAGCAGTGCGATGACGTACTCCAGAAGATTGGTCAGACGCTTTAAAAATAAAGTCATATATTCTTTCATTGTCCGGCTGCCTCCTTTGCGGATCTTGTTTTCTGCTCCGGCCGCGGAGCAGATTCGTTATTTCGGATTATTCTGATTGCTGCGCTTGCGCAGTCTGGAATCCAGGATCTTTTTCCGGATGCGCAGGGACTTCGGAGTGACCTCCAGAAGCTCGTCCGTGTCAATAAAATCCAGCGCCTGCTCCAGACTCAGGATATGAGGCGGGGTCAGACGAAGGGCTTCATCCGCGCTGGACGACCGGGTGTTGGTCAGGTGCTTGGTCTTGCAGACATTCAGCTCGATATCGTCCGTTTTCGCGTTCTGCCCCACCACCATGCCGGAATAGACCTTTTCGCCGGGGCCGATGAACAGGGTGCCCCGCTCCTGGGCACTGTATAGTCCGTAAGTGACGGACTCGCCGGTCTCAAATGCGATCAGGGAACCCTGCTTCCGGTACTGGATGTCTCCTTTGTATGGAGCATAGCCGTCAAAGCTGGTGTTCAGGATCCCATTTCCTTTGGTATCGGTCAGAAATTCGCCCCGGTATCCGATCAGCCCCCGGGCCGGGATGGAAAATTCCAGACGGGTATATCCGCTGCCGATGCTGTTCATGCCCTGCAGCTCCCCTTTCCGCTGGCTGAGCTTGTCAATGACGGTGCCGGTAAATTCGTCGGGGACATCTACGAACGCGGCTTCCATGGGCTCCAGTTTTTTCCCGTTTTCATCGGTCTTGTACAGCACCTCGGCCTTGCTGACCGCAAATTCATAGCCCTCCCGGCGCATATTCTCGATCAGTACGGACAGATGGAGTTCCCCGCGTCCGGAAACCTTATAGTTGTCCGCGTTTTCCGTCTCCTCCACCCGGAGGCTGACATCGGTGTTCAACTCCCGGAACAGACGGTCGCGGATATGCCGGGAGGTGACATACTTGCCCTCCTGTCCGGCGAAGGGACTGTCGTTGACGATGAACTGCATGGAGATCGTAGGCTCGGAAATCTTCTGGAACGGGATGGGGGTCGGATTCTCGGGGGAGCACAGGGTATCTCCGATGGAAATGTCGGAGATACCGGAGATGGCAACGATGGAACCGATGCCTGCTTCCTTTACATCTACCTTATTCAGTCCGTCAAATTCATAGAGCTTGCTGATCTTGACCTTCTGCTGTTTGTCCGGGTCATGGTGGTTCATCAGGAGCACCTCCTGATTCACGGAGATGGTACCGTTGTCCACTTTGCCCACGCCGATGCGGCCCACGTATTCATTGTAGTCGATGGTGCTGATCAGGACCTGGGTGGGCGCGTCGGGATCCCCCTCCGGAGCCGGGATATAATTCAGGATCGTCTCGAACAGCGGTTCCATGTTCTTTTCCTCGTCCGTCAGATCCAGCACGGCCACACCTGCCTTTGCGGACGCATAGACAAAGGGGCATTCCAGCTGTTCGTCGGAGGCGTCCAGATCCATGAACAGCTCCAGCACTTCATCGATCACCTCATCCGGGCGAGCTTCGGGACGGTCAATCTTGTTGATGCACACGATGACCGGAAGATCCAGCTCCAGTGCCTTGCGCAGTACGAATTTGGTCTGTGGCATGGCGCCCTCGAAGGCATCCACTACAAGGACGACGCCGTTGACCATCTTGAGCACACGCTCCACCTCGCCGCCGAAATCCGCGTGTCCCGGGGTATCGATGATATTGATCTTGGTGCCCTTGTAGAATACGGCAGTGTTCTTGGACAGGATCGTGATGCCGCGTTCACGCTCGATATCGTTGGAATCCATGACACGCTCCGCCACTTCCTGATTTTCACGGAATACGCCGCTCTGCTTTAAAAGCTCATCCACCAGGGTCGTCTTGCCGTGGTCTACATGAGCGATGATCGCAATATTTCTTACATCTTCTCGTTTGGTCTTCATGATGTGATACCTCTTTCTAATATCAATAAAATATAAAATAACTGCTGCATATTTACAGCGTACTCATTCTATCATAAAATATAGAGGAAAAAAAGAGGAAAATTGTCGAGAGAAAATGTCGAACGATTTAGGGGGGATTTTTGTTCTATCCGGAGACAGCCCGACATAAAATTAGTAGTGACTCAAAAATACCGCACAGAGGAAGGGAGACCTATAAATTATGTCAGATAAGATTATTGAAAACAACCAGGTAACGATCATGGGTGAGGTGGCGTCCGGATTTACATACAGCCATGAAGTCTTCGGAGAAGGCTTTTATATGGTAGACGTGCTGGTACGTCGGCTGAGCAATTCCGAGGACCGGATCCCGCTGATGATCTCAGAACGGCTGATTGACGTGACACAGGATTACACCGGAGAATTTATCATGGTATCCGGACAGTTCCGATCCTACAACAGGCATGAGGAGCAGAAGAACCGCCTTGTACTGTCCGTGTTTGTACGGGAAGCAGAATTTATCGAGGAGGAGCTGGACGGGGCAAAGACCAACCATATCCTTCTGGAGGGCTACATCTGCAAAAAGCCCATTTATCGGAAGACACCGCTTGGGAGGGAGATCGCGGATCTGCTTCTGGCAGTGAACCGCCCCTATGGAAAATCAGATTATATCCCCTGCATCTGCTGGGGCAGGAACGCGCGCTACGCGTCCGGCTTCGAGGTGGGGGAGCATGTCCGGATATTGGGCAGGATCCAGAGCCGGGATTATGTGAAAAAAATATCAGAGACAGAGACAGAGACGCGGACGGCATACGAGGTATCCGTCAGCAAGCTGGAATGCCCGGAGGAGGATTAGAAGAGAGCAATATAGAATCGTTTAAAATAGCAGTCCTATGAAAAGTGAAAAGTTTGTTAAAGGGATATCATTTATTGAGGAATCTTCTCAAATGTGATATCCTTTATTTATGTCTGAGACCTTTTGGGTTACTATTCGCAGCCGGTCAGGCCGTGAATTGAGACTTTTTTCGGGCGGCAGGCTCATATCATAGACGAGGAGGAGAACAACATGATAAATGTTTTGATGCATGGATGCAATGGGAGGATGGGACAGATGATCACCGGCCTGGTGAAGGAGGATCCGGGAATCTCGATCGCGGCGGGAGTAGACACCTATCAGGAGGTGCAGAATCCCTATCCGGTCTTTGACACGATCGCAAAATGCGATGTCAGCGTGGATGTGGTGATTGACTTCTCTACGGCATCCGCGCTGGAGGACGTTCTGACGTACTGTGTGGAAAAGCAGATCCCGGCGGTGCTCTGTTCCACAGGCTATTCGGAGGAGCAGCTGAAAAAAATTGCCGAGGCATCGGAAAAAACGGCGGTCCTGAAGTCCGCGAATATGTCTATGGGGATCAATCTGCTGCTGAAGCTTCTGAAGGACGCGGCAAAGGTGCTTGCCCCGGCAGGATATGACATGGAGCTGGTGGAACGCCATCATAACCAGAAGCTGGACGCCCCCAGCGGTACGGCGCTGGCGCTGGCGGATTCCATCAACGAAGCGCTGAACGGAGAATATCACTATGTATATGACAGAAGCCAGGCGCGTCAGAAGAGAGACGGGAAGGAGATCGGGATTTCCGCGGTCCGCGGCGGGACGATCGTGGGAGAGCATGAAGTGATCTTTGCAGGTGTGGACGAGGTGATCGAGTTTAAGCATACCGCGTTTTCCAGAAGCGTTTTCGGCAAAGGAGCCGTGGAGGCTGCGAAATTCCTGGCGGGAAAGCCGGCAGGGATGTATGATATGAGCGACGTGATTCAGCTTTAGGAGGGGCGGAACTATATTCCATAGGACGCAAATGAGGGACGTTTGAATGAAGAATTTAGAGACAAGATATCTGGAACGGCTGTCGGATTTGTACCCAACGATC
The DNA here is from genome assembly GCA_009911175.1 of Lachnospiraceae bacterium. The sequence goes on from QXWX01000015.1 coordinate 38,875, forward strand.
GCGGCGGCGTCTACGGAGATCATTAATTTACAGGCGATTTTAAATCTGCCGAAGGGGACGGAGCATTTTATTACGGATGTGCACGGCGAGTACGAGGCATTTGCCCATGTGCTGAAGAACGGTTCCGGGTCTGTGCGCCGCAAGATTGATGAGGTCTTCGGCAATACATTGAGTACAAAGGAAAAACGGTCTCTGGCGACGCTGATCTATTATCCGAGGGAGAAGATGCGGATCGTAAGGAAGACAGAGGATAATATGGAGGACTGGTACAAGGTCAACCTGTACCGCTTGATCGAGGTGAGCAAGCGGGCGGCGAGCAAGTATACCCGCTCCAAGGTGCGCAAAGCCCTGCCGAAGGATTTTGCCTATGTCATTGAGGAGCTGATCACGGAGAAGGCGGAGGTCAACGATAAGGAATCCTACTACAATGAGATCATCATGACGATCATCCGGATCGGCAGGGCGGAAGGGTTTATTGCGGCGATCTCCTCCTTGATCCAGCGTCTGGTCGTGGATCACCTTCATATTGTGGGAGATATCTATGACCGGGGACCGGGACCGCATATCATCATGGACAAGCTGATGAACTACCATTCCCTGGATATTCAGTGGGGGAATCATGATGTGCTGTGGATGGGGGCCGCGGCGGGGCAGCGGGGCTGTATTGCCAATGCCATCCGGATCTGCGTGCGCTATGGGAATCTGGATATCCTGGAGGACGGGTACGGCATCAATCTCCTGCCGCTGGCGTCTTTTGCCATGCGTGTCTATGAGACGGATCCCTGTACCTGCTTTACCCTGAAAGGACAGGACAATACGATCAGCAAAGCGGAGATGGAGATGAACCTGCGGATCCATAAGGCAATCTCCGTGATCCAGTTTAAGGTGGAGGGACAGATCGTCCAGCGGCAGAAGGGATTTCACATGGAGGACCGGGCACTGCTCCACAGGATTGATTACGAGAAAGGAACCATTACCCTGAATGGAAAGGAATATGCTATGCTGGATATGAATTTCCCGACCATTGACCCGAAGGATCCGTATGCGCTGTCCGGGGAGGAAGAGGAAGTGATGGAACGCCTGGAACGCGCGTTTCTGGGCTGCGAGAAGCTGCAGGAGCATATGCGGCTTCTGCTGACGAAGGGAAACCTCTACATGGTGCACAACAACAACCTGCTGTATCACGGATGCGTGCCGCTGAATGAGGACGGGAGCCTGCGGGAGGTGAGCCTTTTCGGACATACCTTCAAGGGGCGTTCCCTGTATGACGCGCTGGACCGCTATGTGCGCAAGGGCTTCTTTGCTCTGGACGAGCAGGACCGGGAAAACGGAAAGGACATCATGTGGTATATCTGGCTGAGCCCGGATTCCCCGCTGTTCGGCAAGGACAAGATGGCTACCTTCGAGCGGTATTTCCTGGCGGAGAAGGAGACCCATGTGGAAAAGAAAAACCCATATTATAAGCTTCTCGAAAAGGAGGACGTGATCGACAATGTGATGCGGGAATTCGGTCTGTCGCCGGAGAGCGCTTACATCGTCAACGGCCATGTTCCGGTGAAGCGTAAAAATGGAGAAAGCCCGGTCAAATGCAACGGCAAAGTGATGGTCATTGACGGAGGATTTTCCAAGGCATACCAGAAGGAGACCGGGATCGCAGGCTATACTCTGATCTATAATTCCTACGGGCTTCGCCTGGTGGCGCATGAGCCTTTCGAATCTACAGAGGCGGCTATCGAGCGGGAAAGCGATATCCACTCCGAGAGCGTGATCATCAAGCGGGTGATGGAACGGCGGCTGGTGGGTGATACGGACGCCGGCATGGACCTGAGAGAGCGGATCTCAGATCTGGAAGCGCTGCTCGCGGCGTACCGGAGCGGCGAGATCAAGGAGAAGCGTTAAAAAGTGATGGCTGAGTATGCCCAAGGGCATCCCATCATGGCCAGGCGGCCATTTCATAAGGTATAGTTTTTTGTATCTTTGGAAAATATTTTTAGAAAAAATTTCCATACATAGTATCCGGAACTTTGCGGATATTACATGTATGAAAAAATATTTTTTGAAAGGGAGAAAAAAACTATGAAAAGATATAAGAAGCTTCTATTATTAATGGTATGTACCGGTGTGATCGGGAGTATGACTGCCTGCGGCAGGAACAATGATACCAATGGCGCGGACCAGACAGACACGGAGAATGTGGACCGGAACGACAATATGAATGATGCTACCGGCGGGAACAGCAGCACCAACAAAAACAATACCACCAACGGGACCAACAAGAACAACGGGTCCGATAAGAACAACACGACGAATGGAACCAACAAGAACAATACGACCAATGGAACCGATGGGAATAACGGAACCACCAACAATAACGGAACCACCGACAGAAATGAAGGGGACGGCGTGATCGGGGATGCGATAGATGATGTAAGGGACGGCATTGATGATGTGGCAGATGACGTCAATAACAGATAGTTACAGGAACCGTCTGATCAAGGTTTGACGCGTAACAACTGACAGCAGCTATACTGAGCGGCAGATTTCATCAGCCGTGAGGATAGCACAAAGGCAGGGGAGCCGGGGATGCAGTACGGCTCCTTTTTCCATATTTCAGGATCGTCTTATATTTTCATGCGACATCATATTTGTAATCTTCGATCTGAATAAAGGGAGTTCCATGTAAACGGTGCGGTGAGACAGAGAGGGACAGGAGCGGAAAAATGAGGTTCAGACCTTGTATTGATATACATAACGGAAAAGTAAAACAGATCGTAGGAGGAAGCCTCAAGGATCAGGGAGACCAGGCAAAGACCAATTTTGCTTCGGAGCTGGATGCGGCTTATTATGCGAAGCTGTACAGAAAGGACGGGCTCGCGGGCGGGCACATGATCCTTCTGAATGGTCAGGATTCCCTCTACTATGAGGAAGACAGAAGGCAGGCATTATCCGCGCTGCGGGAATATCCCGGGGGCCTGCAGATCGGAGGAGGGATCACGGCGGACAATGCGGGTGATTTTCTCGAAGCAGGCGCCAGCCACGTGATTGTGACCTCCTATGTATTTCAAAACGGAGCGTTTCAGAGGGAAAATCTGGAAAAGCTGAAGCGTGCGGTGGGACGGGAGCATATCGTCCTGGACTTAAGCTGCCGGAAGCGGGACGGGGTATACTATATTGTGACGGACCGCTGGCAGACATTTACAGAGGTAAAGCTGGAGCGGAGAACATTGGAAGCATTGGCGGGAGAGTGTGATGAATTTTTGATCCACGGGGTCGATGTGGAAGGCAAGTCCTCGGGAGTGGAGGAAGAGCTGGTACGTCTGCTGGCAGAGTGGAACGGGGCGGAGATGACCTATGCAGGGGGCATCGGAAGTATGGAGGAACTGGAGCATTTCCGCGGGATCAGCGGCGGGAGGCTGGACTTTACCATCGGGAGCGCGCTGGATCTGTTCGGTGGAAATATCCCCTACCGGGAGCTTTGCAGAATGAAAACAACTTGAAAATCCACAGGATTTGATATAAGATAAGTCCAGCGGTTTTTTTCAAATTTCCCCTGGAGTTTGTTAATAAACTATGAATCTGTTGAATTTGAGAGAAGTTAGTGTTAAAATACAATCTGAATAAACATAAGAAGGAGTTAATTGCAGATTATGGGCTTGATAGAGAAAATATTTGGTACGCACAGCGAAAACGAACTGAAGCGTATTTACCCGATCGTAGACCGGATCGAGGCATTGGAGCCTGAGATGCAGGCGCTCAGTGATGAGGAGCTCAAGGGCAAGACCCGGGAGTTCCGGGCGCGGCTGGAGGAAGGCGAGACCCTGGATGACCTTCTGCCGGAGGCATTTGCGGCTGTCAGGGAAGCGGCGGTCAGAAGCTTAGGCATGCGGCATTACCGGGTTCAGCTGATCGGCGGTGTGATCCTGCATCAGGGCAGGATCGCGGAGATGAGGACCGGAGAAGGTAAGACGCTGGTATCTACGCTGCCGGCATATCTGAACGCGCTGCCGGGAGAAGGCGTCCACATTGTCACGGTCAATGACTATCTGGCAAAGCGTGACGCGGAGTGGATGGGCAAGGTACATGAATTCCTGGGACTGACAGTGGGCGTCGTGCTCAACAGCATGGACAATGACGAGCGCCGTAAGCAGTATAACTGTGATATCACCTATGTGACCAACAATGAACTGGGATTTGATTATCTCCGCGACAACATGGTCATCTACAAGGAGCAGCTGGTGCAGCGGGGACTCCATTACGCGATCATCGACGAGGTGGACTCGGTCCTGATTGACGAGGCAAGGACGCCGCTGATCATTTCCGGACAGAGCGGCAAGTCTACAAAGCTCTATGAAGCCTGCGATATCCTGGCAAGACAGCTGGAGCGGGGCGAGGCCAGCGGCGAATTTTCCAAGATGAATGCCATCATGGGAGAGGAGATCGAAGAGACCGGAGATTACATTGTCAATGAAAAGGAAAAGTCTGTCAACCTGACCGAGGACGGTGTGAAGAAGGTGGAGAAGTTCTTCCATCTGGAAAACCTGGCCGATCCGGAGAACTTAGAGGTTCAGCACAACATCATCCTTGCGCTGCGGGCGCACAATTTGATGTTCCGCGACCAGGATTATGTGGTGACCCCGGAAGGAGAGGTGGTCATCGTTGACGAATTTACCGGACGTATCATGCCGGGACGACGCTATTCGGACGGACTCCATCAGGCCATTGAAGCGAAGGAGCATGTGAAGGTAAGGCGGGAGAGCAAGACCCTGGCCACCATTACCTTTCAGAACCTGTTCAATAAATTCGAGAAGAAAAGCGGTATGACCGGTACCGCGCTGACAGAGGAAAAGGAATTCCGGGATATTTACGGGATGGACGTCGTGGAGATCCCCACCAACCTTCCGGTTCAGAGGAAGGATTTGGACGACGCGGTCTATAAGACGAAGGAAGGAAAGTACCGGGCAGTCGTGGAAGCGGTCAAGGAAGCCCATGCCACAGGACAGCCGGTTCTGGTGGGTACCATTACCATCGAGGTATCGGAGCTTTTGAGCAAAATGCTGAAAAAGCAGGGAATCCAGCACAATGTCCTGAATGCCAAGTTCCATGAGATGGAAGCGGAGATCGTGGCGGACGCCGGGCTGCACGGGGCTGTGACCATCGCCACCAACATGGCAGGCCGGGGTACGGATATCAAGCTGGACGAGGAGGCCAAGGCAGCCGGCGGATTGAAGATCATCGGCACGGAGCGGCATGAGTCCCGGCGGATCGACAACCAGCTCCGGGGACGTTCCGGACGTCAGGGCGACCCGGGAGAATCCCGCTTTTACATTTCCCTGGAGGATGACCTGCTGCGTCTGTTCGGTTCCGAGAAGCTGATGAGCGTGTTCAATACGCTGGGCGTGGAAGAGGACGAACAGATCGAACATAAGATGCTTTCCAGCGCCATTGAGAAGGCGCAGAAGAAGATAGAGAGCAACAACTTCGGAATCCGTAAGAACCTGCTGGAATATGATCAGGTCATGAATGAACAGAGGGAGATCATCTACGGGGAACGCCGCCGGGTGCTGGACGGAGAGAGCATGCGGGACACGGTTTACAATATGATCACCGAGTATGTGGAGAATACCGTAGACCGGTATGTATCCGCGGAAGTGGATTCGGAAGAGTGGGACCTGGCCGGACTGGATGTGGCGCTCCATGGGGTAATCCCGCAGCTTGTGCTTCCGCCTGCAAAGGAAGTCGAGGACATGCAGCAGAAGGAGCTGAAGCATCTGCTCAAGGAACGGGCTGTCAAGGCATACGAAGCGAAGGAAGCGGAGTTCCCGGAGCCGGAGCATATCCGGGAATTGGAGCGTGTTGTGCTGCTCAAGGCCATTGACGGAAGATGGATGGACCACATCGACGACATGGATCAGCTTCGTCAGGGAATCGGCCTGCAGGCATACGGCAACCGGGATCCTCTGGTAGAGTACAAGATGATGGGATACGACATGTTCGGCGGCATGACCAATGCCATTGCCGAGATTACCATCCGTACCTTGTTCCACGTGCGGGTAGAGCAGAAGGTGGAGCGGGAGCAGGTTGCCAAGGTGACCGGCACCAACAAGGACGACAGCGCGGCGCGCGCCCCGAAGCGGCGTGACACGAAGAAAGTCTATCCCAACGACCCGTGTCCCTGCGGCAGCGGCAAGAAGTATAAGCAATGCTGCGGAAGGAAATGATCATATCCAGAACGGCAGCAGACGGGTCTGTGGTCTGCCGCGTGAACAGTCTAAAAAATAAAATTAAAATGAAAGAGGTGATTAAGGTGGTTTTATTAGATGAATTAAAAGCAACTCTGCTTGCATATGAAGAACCGCTGAAAGATTTGAGGGATTCACTTTGACTTAGCGTCAAAGAAGGAAAGAATCGAAGAGCTGGAAAGAAATATTGAAGAACCGGGATTCTGGGATAAGCCGGAGGAATCCCAGCACACGATGAAGGAACTGAAAAGCCTTCAGGATTCGGTCAAACAGATCGAGGGAATGTTTGCGGACCATGAGGATCTGGGGCTTCTGATCGAGATGAGTGAGGAAGAGCCGGATGAGGACACGATCGCGGAGATTCAGGAGGAGCTGGAGCGTTTCAAGGCGGAATTTGAAGAGCTGCGGATCCAGACTCTTCTGACCGGGGAGTACGATAAGAGTAATGCCATCGTGACGCTGCACGCGGGGGCCGGGGGAACCGAGTCCTGCGACTGGACAGGAATGCTTTACCGGATGTACAGCCGGTGGGCGGAGAAAAAAGGCTTTTCGCTGGAAGTTCTGGATTATCTGGAAGGGGATGTGGCCGGGATCAAGGGCGTAACCTTTGAGGTGTCCGGCGAGAATGCCTACGGCTTCCTGCGCTCGGAGAAGGGAGTACACCGCCTGGTGCGGATTTCCCCGTTCAATGCGGCGGGCAAGCGGCAGACGTCCTTTTCTTCCTGCGACGTGATCCCGGATATTGAGGATGACATTGAGATCGACATCAATGATGATGACCTTCGGATTGATACATACCGCTCCAGCGGCGCGGGAGGCCAGCACATCAACAAGACCTCCTCGGCGATCCGGATCACCCATCTTCCTACTGGGATCGTGGTACAGTGTCAGAATGAACGTTCCCAGCACCAGAACAAGGATAAGGCCATGCAGATGCTGAAATCCAAGCTGTATGTGCTGAAACAGCAGGAGCAGGCGGAGAAGATGTCTGATATCCGCGGAGATATCAAGGACATCAATTTCGGAAATCAGATCCGCTCTTACGTGATGCAGCCATACACGATGGTCAAGGACCATCGGACCAATGCGGAGATCAGCAATGTGGGCAGCGTGATGGACGGCAATATTGATCCGTTTATCAATGCCTATCTGAGCGCTTCCGGTAAATAATAGAAAGGAAAGAGAGAAAAAGATGGTAAATATAGCAGTAATGGGGTATGGTACGGTAGGCTCCGGCGTGGTGGAGGTGATCAACACCAACGGGGCGCGTATCAACCAGAGGATCGGCGACGAGCTCCGTATCAAGTATGTGCTGGATCTGCGGGATTTCCCGGGGGATCCGATCCAGGAAAAGATCGTCCATGATTTTGACGTCATTGTAAATGATCCGGAGATTCAGATCGTAGTGGAGGTTATGGGCGGGATTGAGCCGGCCTATACCTTTGTGAAAAAATGCCTCCTGGCCGGAAAAAGCGTGGCTACCTCGAACAAGGCGCTGGTTGCCAAGCACGGGGCGGAGCTTTTGTCCATTGCCCGGGAGCGGGACATCAATTTCCTGTTCGAGGCAAGCGTAGGAGGCGGAATCCCGATCATCCGGCCCTTAAATTCCTCCATGACGGCGGACGAGATCGAAGAGATCACCGGTATCCTGAACGGGACTACCAACTATATGATGACGAAAATGTTCTATGAGGGCTCGGATTATGACGATGTGCTCAGAGAAGCACAGGAGAAGGGCTATGCGGAGCGCAATCCGGAGGCGGATGTGGAAGGCTATGACGCCTGCCGTAAGATCGCCATTCTGTCCTCCCTGATCTCCGGGCAGCAGGTAGACTTCGAAGACATTTACACCGAAGGCATCACTCATATCACCAAAGAGGACATGATGTACGCGAAGGCCATGGGGATGACCATCAAGCTGCTGGCAACAAGCAAGCGGCAGGGAGATCTTCTGCAGGCCATGGTTGCGCCGTATCTGCTGAGAAAAGAGCATCCGCTGTACAGTGTCAATGACGTGTTCAACGCGATCTTTGTCCATGGAAATGTCCTCGGAGACGCCATGTTCTACGGCAGCGGAGCCGGCAAGCTTCCCACCGCCAGCGCGGTGGTGGCCGACGTGGTGGACGAGGCAAAGCATCTTCACAGAAATATCATGACCATGTGGAAGAGCGACAAGCTGGAACTGCTTCCCTTTGAAGATACGAGCAAACGGTTCTTTGTCCGGATCTCCGGGGAGCCGGAGGCGTTGAAAGCTCACGTGGAAAGTAAATTTGGACCGGTGGAGATTGTCAGGGCAGACGGCTTGGAAGGGGAATTCGGATTCCTGACCGGCGTGCTGACCGAGCGGGCTTACGAGGAAAATGCAAAAGAGTTCCCGGGGATCCTTCACAGGATCCGTGTGGAAGGGTAGTGGGGCATGATGAAAAAATATGTAATTGTTTTGTGCGACGGGATGGCGGATGAACCGCTGCCGGAGCTGGATGGAAGGACGCCTCTGGAAGCGGCGCGCACGCCCCATATGGACCGGCTGGCGCCCCGCTCCGAGATCGGCATGGCGCGGACGGTGCCGGAGGGGATGTCTCCGGGCAGCGATACGGCCAACCTGTCGGTCATCGGATACGACCCGGTTAAATACTATTCCGGGCGTTCCCCGCTGGAAGCGCTGAGTATCGGGGTGGATATGAAAGAGGATGACGTGTCGTTCCGCTGCAATGTGGTGACACTGTCTGAGGAGGAAGAAAACTACGAGGACCGGCGGATTCTGGATCACAGCGCAGGAGAGATCAGCAGTAAGGACGCGGCAGTCCTGATTGAGGCATTGAAGGAAGGATTGAAGCGGGACGGGTATGAGTTTTATGCGGGAACCAGCTACCGGCATCTGCTGATCTGGAAGCAGGGCAGAGTGGTGGAGCTGACCGCGCCCCATGATATATTGACCCGGCGAATTGGGGAATACCTGCCGGCAGACCCGGTGCTCCGGGAGATGATGGTGAAGAGCTATGACATTCTTTCCAACCATCCCATCAATGTGAAGCGGAAGGAACAGGGACTGAACCCGGCCAACTCCGCCTGGTTCTGGGGAGCCGGCACCCGGCCCGCGCTGACCTCCTTTGAGCAGGAGCATCATCTGAAGGGCGCCATGGTATCCGCTGTGGATCTGCTGAAAGGCATCGCGGTGGGCGCAGGAATGCGCAATATCACCGTGGAAGGCGCCAACGGCGGCCTGGATACGAACTACACGGGCAAGGGACAGGCAGCCATAGACGCGCTCCGGGGGGATATGGATTTTGTGTATATCCATATCGAGGCTCCGGACGAGATGGGACATCAGGGGAGCTTTACGGATAAGATCACGGCGATTGAGCGGATCGATGCGCAGATCATCGGCCCGATCGCGGAAACCCTGGAAGCGGAAGGTATGGACTTCCGCATGCTGGTACTGCCCGATCATCCGACTCCGGTCCGGGTGCGCACCCATGTCGGAGATCCGGTTCCCTATCTGCTGTATGACAGCACGGCGGATCTGGGCGGCAAAGCGGTCCGGTATGATGAAAAGACCGGGCAGGAGAGCGGGATCCTGGTGGAGAAGGGGCATATGCTGATCCGGCATCTGTTTGAGAACGGTGAAAAATAAAAAATCGCAGTTTCCGTCAGGAGACTGCGGTTTTTAAAATGATGGAGGCACAGGGCTTGATTAAGGCAATTCAGGGCAAAGGCAAGGGAAGATACGTTTTGAATGTCTCCAGTGCAGTAAAAAAGGATAAAAATATTATGATCTTAAGCGTCAGCAGAAGAACAGATATCCCCGCCTTCTATGCGGAGTGGTTTTTCCGGCGGATCCGGGAAGGCTTTCTGTATGTCAGAAACCCGATGAATCCCCGTCAGGTGAGCAGGATCGCTCTGTCTCCGGATGTGGTGGACTGCATCGTGTTCTGGAGCAAAAATCCGGCGCCGATGCTGGAAAGACTGGATGAGCTGCGGGAATATCCCTTTCATTTTCAGTTTACGCTGACGGGATATGGAAGGGATATCGAACCGGGGCTTCCGGATAAAAGGAAAGAGCTGATCGGTACATTTCAGAGATTATCTGAAAAAGTGGGGAAGGAGAGAGTCGTCTGGCGGTACGATCCGATCCTGGTAAATGACAGGTATACGATGGAATATCACTTGAAAGCATTTGAAGAGATCGCCGGCTGTCTCAAAGGCTACACGGAAAAGGCGGTCATCAGCTTTGTGGATTTTTATGCGAAAACGCTGCGCAATACAAAGGATCTGCATATAAAGAACCTGAGCAGGGAAGAAATGACGGAAATTGCGAAGGGAATGTCGCAGATTGCAGATTGCTGCGGGCTGGTGATCGAAACCTGTGCGGAGCAGATTGATCTGAAGGATGTGGGAATCCGGCACGGAAGCTGTATTGACAAAAAGCAGATCGAGAAGATTGCGGGATGTTCACTGAGCGCGGAAAAGGACAAAAACCAGCGAGAAGCCTGCGGCTGCTGTGAAAGTATTGATGTGGGAGCCTACAATACCTGCGGAAATGGGTGCCGGTATTGCTATGCGAATTTTAGCGGGGAACAGGTGCGAAAATGCATAGCATGCTATGATGCGGATTCGCCGCTGCTCTGCGGAAGGATTGGCCTGGAGGACCGGGTGACAGACAGGAAAGTGAAATCTTTTCGGAACCCGCAGCTGAGCATTTTCTGACCGTACAGCTGTGTTGGCAGACGTAAGCGTGCGTCAGCAAGGTTTTTGCGAATGAATGAGCAGGGTGGACGTTCTTTAGAGCATCTAACCGTACAGTTGAGTGTTTTCGCAGATGGATGTTGTAATTGACTGGGAGAAGAACGAATGGAAGTGAAATTTTATCCCTTATCGGACGAAGTACGTTCGTCCTGCAGGGAGATGAATAACGGGGAGCCTTTCAGCGGCCCGACAGTGGAAGATTCGGATTTAAAATTCGCCGTCATTATTTCCAGGGCAGATGGAAAATGGGTATTCTGTAAGCACAAAGACAGAAATACATACGAAGTGCCCGGCGGCCACAGAGAAGAACATGAAAGTATCCTGGAAACCGCAAAACGGGAATTATATGAAGAGACAGGTGCTGTAGAATACGACCTCCGTCCTGTCTGCGTTTATTCCGTGATCGGGCGGACACGGGTCAATCAGACGGGGGAAGAGACCTTTGGGATGCTGTACTATGCAGAGATCAGGAAGTTTGAACAGGAACTGCACAGCGAGATAGAAAAGGTGGAGTTCTTTGAAGAGCTGCCGGAGGCGTGGACATATCCTGACATACAGCCGCTGCTGATCCGGGAGCATCTGAGGCGTGAAGCGCTCATAAAATGAAAAGCAGGAATCCCCCTGCCTTGCTGCAAGCAGTACACCAGCAGCAGGGCAGGGGGAAAAATCTTATTTCTTTTTGACAGGGATCCAGATCTCGGTATAATAATTTTCATCATCGGTCCACTTAGGACACTTGTCCGGTGCGTCATACATCTCAACGCAGTATCCTGCAATATGCATCGCTGTGGGAGAGCAAAAAGCGGAAGCAGTGTTGGGGGCAGTCAGAGGGAACTATATTGGAACCTTGATCATGGACGATAAATGTGCCCAAAAAATTTTAAAAACGATCAAGTAGGCAGAGGTGATTTTTCCGGCCTGCGGCCGTACGTCAACGATACGGCCGCAGGCTTGAGGGAAGCTTTACAGATTCCCCTTCAACCCAATCTCCTCCGCCTTTTCCTTCATCCCTTCAATGGTCTCCCGGATCACCTCATCCAGCTCCATCCCCAGCATTTCACAGCCCTTGCGGATGACGTCGCGGTCTACGCCGGCGGCAAAGCGTTTGTCCTTGAATTTTTTCTTTACGGACTTCACCTCCAGATCCAATACGCTTTTGGAGGGACGCATCAGACATGCCGCATTGATCAGGCCGGTCAGCTCATCGATCGTATACAGTACCTTCTCCATCTGGCTTTCCGGCTTTGTGTCCGTACAGATTCCGTATCCGTGGCAGCTCATGGCGCGGATATAGACCTCATCAATTCCATGCTCACGCATGATCTCTTCGGCCTTTTTGCAATGCTCCTCCGGGAACTGTTCATAATCCAGGTCGTGCAGCAGCCCGGCTACACCCCAGACTTCCTCATCCTCGCCGTTCAGGCGCCCGAAATGGGCCATTACAGCTTCTACGGCCATGGCGTGCTGCTGCAGCGCCGGGGATTTTGTGTAATCCGTCAACAATTTCCATGCGTCTTCTCTTGATAGTTTCTTTTCCATTTTAAAAACCTCCATGTATGTATAATCTATATCTCTTCATCAGCAGCAAAATCGGGGCTTATGAAATCCGTTTTTGGGAACAATCACACTATCGAAAGATCGTCTGTACCAGAAACATATATATAATCGTCCCGCCTCCGATGCTCAGCAGCGTATTCTTTTTCCATTTATGCAGACCAACAATGAAAAGAATGGCGGTCAGCTCCGGCAGGGCAAAATGTCCGCCGCCGAACGCATCCTTTAAGCAGTACACCACCAGCAGCCCGATCACCGCATAGGGCAGGACCGTTCCGAGATAGGTAATATAGCGGGGCGGCTCTTTGCCCTCTGGAAATATGAGAAAAGGAAGGAACCGTGTCGTCATGGTTCCCAGCACGACAGCCAGGATCGTGAGTATACTCTGTGCGGTTGTCATGGTGTCTCCTCCTTCTTATGGTACCTTCTGCCAATGGAAAAGCACAGGATGATCAGGGCCATGGCAGGCAGGATAAAGCTCTGGCTTCCGAATACCAGCAGGCAGAGAAGCGAACAGCCCAGGCCGGTGAGGGCCGGGCGGTGATCCTTAGATTCCTCCCACTGGTTGATGAACATGACGACAAACAGCGCCGTCATGACGAACTCGATGCCTGTCGTGTCAAAATGGATAACATAACCCAGAAGGGCTCCCATGGTTGCGCCTGCGACCCAGTACATCTGATTCAGAAGCGTCACAAAGAGCATGAACCATCCCCTGTCCACATCCGGAGGCGGCGTCACGGTACAGTTGACCGTAAAGGACTCATCGCACATCCCATAGATCAGATAGGTTTTTTTCCAGCCCGTATTCTTATACTTTTCCAGCATGGAGATCCCGTAGAACAGATGCCGCGCATTGACCATCAGCGCCAGAAAAAAGGCATGCAGCGGATGAAAGGCGGACAGCAGCAGCTCCACGGTGACAAATTCCATAGAACCGGCAAAGATAAACAGGCTCATGAACATGGGATAGACAAAGGAAAAGCCCTTGCTCCGCATGAGAAAGCCATAGGACATCCCCAGAAAGAGAAATCCGATGCAGATGGGGATCGTATAAGGCAGGGCAGCTTTGAATGCTTTTGTTTTCATGGATATTCGTTCCTCCTGATCCGCAGTAAGGGACTGCGCAGAAAAATCCTGCAAACGTTTTGCGGATCAATCCGGACAGTTACTAAGAAAGAAACAGGAGCCTTTGCCCCTGTTTCTTCTAGTCGGATCCAATCAATCTCGTATTGAGATTTATAACTGAGGACCAGCAGAAACCAAAGCCTTGCCTGCGTCATTGCCCTCATATTTTGTAAAGTTCTTGATGAATCTCTGCGCCAGATCCTTCGCCTTGGTTTCCCACTCAGCAGCATCGCCGTAAGTATCGCGCGGATCAAGGATACCGGAATCTACGCCCGGAAGCTCTGTCGGAACTTCGAAGTTGAAGTACGGGATCTTCTTTGTCGGTGCTTTCAGGATATCGCCGCTTAAGATCGCGTCGATGATACCGCGGGTATCCTTAATAGTGATACGCTTGCCTGTGCCGTTCCATCCGGTATTTACCAGATATGCCTTTGCGCCGTTTGCTTCCATTCTCTTAACCAGCTCTTCGCCGTACTTGGTCGGATGCAGTTCCAGGAATGCCTGTCCGAAGCATGCGGAGAAGGTCGGTGTCGGCTCTGTGATACCGCGCTCTGTTCCGGCAAGCTTTGCGGTAAAGCCTGACAGGAAGTAGTACTGTGTCTGTTCCGGAGTCAGGATGGATACCGGAGGAAGTACGCCGAACGCGTCTGCGGACAGGAAGATCACTTCCTTCGCTGCAGGAGCCGCGGATACTGGACGCACGATCTTTTCAATGTGGTCGATCGGATAGGATACACGTGTATTCTCTGTCACGCTCTTATCGTTAAAATCAATCTTGCCGTTCTCATCCAGTGTTACGTTCTCAAGCAGAGCGTTGCGCTTGATCGCATTGTAGATATCCGGCTCAGATTCCTTGTCCAGGTTGATGACCTTCGCATAGCAGCCACCTTCGAAGTTGAAGACGCCGTTGTCATCCCAGCCGTGCTCGTCATCACCGATGAGGAGACGCTTCGGGTCTGTGGAAAGCGTTGTCTTGCCGGTTCCGGAAAGACCGAAGAAGATAGCGGTATTCTCGCCGTTCATATCTGTATTTGCGGAGCAGTGCATGGAAGCGATGCCCTTGAGCGGCAGATAGTAGTTCATCATGGAGAACATACCCTTCTTCATCTCTCCGCCGTACCATGTATTCAGGATAACCTGCTCGCGGCTTGTGATATTGAATACTGCTGCTGTCTCAGAATTCAGGCCTAACTCTTTATAATTTTCAACCTTTGCCTTGGAAGCGTTGTAAACAACGAAATCAGGCTCAAAGCTTGCCAGCTCTTCGTCTGTCGGCTGGATGAACATGTTCTTTACAAAATGTGCCTGCCACGCAACTTCCATGATAAAACGGATTGCCATGCGGGTATCAGCGTTCGTTCCGCAGAATGCGTCTACTACAAAGAGTCTCTTATTGGAGAGCTCTTTCAGAGCAAGATCCTTTACAACAGCCCAAGTCTCTTCAGAAGCCGGATGGTTGTCATTTTTGTACTCATCGGAAGTCCACCATACGGTATCCTTTGAATTTTCATCCATAACGATGAACTTATCTTTGGGTGAACGGCCCGTATAGATACCAGTCATTACATTGACTGCACCCAGTTCGCTTACCTGGCCCTTTTCAAAACCTTCCAGATCAGGTCTTGTTTCCTCTTCAAATAACATTTCATATGAAGGATTGTGTACAATTTCTGTAGTTCCGGTAATACCATACTTACTTAAATTGAGTTCTGCCATCTTCATTAAACCTCTCTTCTTCAATATTTGTCCATATATGCAGGATATGTGATGCCCTCTCCTGCGAAACAGACATTGTAACTTCAATATCATATTATACATAATAAAGCGATAAAATCAATAACAATTCTCCAAAATTTTCGAAATACCAGTAGAAAAACACGGTTTGACCGGGAAATAGATTCCTCTTTCAAAACAGATGCAGGTAAGATACAGGATAGACGTAAAATCAGGGCAGGTGATCGAGTCACCGGCCCTGGGGATTCATCTGATGCAATACATATGCGACAAGATGCTGACGCTCCCATTCGGCGCCGCGGTATTCCAATACAAACCGAATCTCCTCATCGGTCAGATAGAGGATGTCATTCGTGCCGCTGCGGTAGGAGATATGATAGGAAGCTATGGATTCCTTAAACTCATCCTCGGAGAACGGCGTGCGTACCAGCTGATCCAGCGTGATGGAATAGACCTCGCACAGCTTGGTCAGCAGATCCAGATCCGGATCTCTTTTTGCGGTCTCATAGTTGGAATATGCCTGACGGGAGATGCTGATCCTCTCAGCCAATGCCTGCTGAGTGAATCCATATGCTTCACGATATCTTTTTAAATTGTATGCAAGCTGTATATTCGCCACGATGCACCTCCGTATAGTGGGAAAAAGATTCCCGGAAAATCTGTTGAATGTTGAAAAAGACCATATTTCCTTTCCTGAATTATAGCAATGATTTTCCGATACGGGTTATTATGCAACAGAATGGAGAAAATATTTGAAAAGCATACAAAATAGTATATCTGGGTTTCCGTGTCCGCAAGGCACTGTAGGCGTGCGGTTTATGGGCATTACAGCCGGCTCAGCGTGCTGTTCTGGTATTGCGGGGAGCAGGTGACATCCTCACCGAACCAGCTTGGAGGCCGGAAGGAATTGGCAGCCGCTTCATCCGGAAATTCGACCTCGGCAAAGATCATGCCGTCCAGATAACCGGAGAAAAAGTCCAGCTCGATGTTCAGGCCGCCGTCCAGGGGGATGACATAGCGGTCCTTGGTGATCAGATGTCCGTCTGCTTTTTCGATCAGGTGGGTATATGCCTCGCGGGTAAGCGGTAGGTTGTATTCTTCCCGGACCAAAAGGCCCTTTGATTTGTAAGTCAGGTAATAGTCGTCGTTGTCACGCCGGATCCGTACGACCGGTTCGGTGCACAGGTATCCCTGCTCGATCCTGCGGCACGGATAGTCCTTCGGGTCAAAAGGGATCTTCGAGCGTTCGATCAGATATTTGCGTTCGATTTCCATGGATCTCCTCCTTCAGATGCTTTTCTGACGCTTGTATCATATTATGTTACATGTCACACACTGACCAATCACTACGCTGATTGGTCAGGAGGATGCACATAAAAGCTGGGATTCAGGCCGTCCATTGCCGTAGGCAATTTTAAATGACGGCCTGAGTTACAGGGCACGCCTTCAAGGTGTGACCTGTAACCATATCATAATACGACTGAGAAAAAAAGTAAACGCCGATTGCTTTTTTTTGCGCCTTCTGCTACACTGAATATAGTTTTTACCTAGGACAATAAGGGGACGGGATGCAGTGATGAAGACTGCTGCCGGCAGTATAAGCAAGAAAGGAATCGAAGAACGATGGATGAGAACGTTTTTGGCTTTGTCAGTATCATGGCTTTTGGATGTGGGATCTATGGGCTGTATGCCTATATACAGATGCGGAAGAGCGGGAGCATCAATGAAACGCTTCTCCTGGGAAAGAAGTATTCGGAATATATGTGCAGGGATAAAGCCGCATTTGTGAAAAAAGCGCTGCCGGCGGTGCTGGTATTCGGGATCGTGGCAACGGTATATGGGGTGATCGACATGATCCATTGCTTTGTGACGCCCATTCCGGTGCTGGATTATACCGGGCTTGCGGTCTTTCTCGGCGTGCTTGTCTGGTATATGGTTTACACCACAAAATTAAAAAATAAATACTTCTGAAATTGCGATTTTTCAGGCCGGAGACTGCAGAGAGTTCCGGCCTCTTTTATGTAGAAAAACCCGTACTCTTCCAGGTTTGGCCGACAGAGGATCATTCCTCCGGCTCAAAAGCAATTCCTTTCTTGTCAAAAAATCTGGGGACCATGGCGTCCCACTCATGCTCTAAGGATTTATCCATGGAAAATGTTTTCAGAGAGGTTCCGGTGATGCACTGGAGAGCGGTGCCGTCAAACCGGATATTGAGGTACAGTCCCTGCACATCGGATGCCTGATAGTCCAGGCTATTCTGCTCGATCAGCCTTGCAATATTTTCAGGGGACAGACTGAATACGAACCGGAAGCTCAGCGGAGTCCGCTTTCCCTTAATGATCGAAAAGCACAGCTCCCGCAGCTGCTTCCATGAGGAATAACCTCCCTTTGAGCTGCCGCCGGCGTTTTCGTGATCCGGGGTCGAACCGGAGCCGGATGACGCGGCAGAACCCGGGCTGTCCGATCCTGGGGCCATGGAATCTTCATAAAAGGCTTTTTGGATATAACCGTCTATGGTAAAGGTATTGAATGTGACGATCTCGCCTTCGATAAACAGAAAGTTGTCAAAGGTATCGGACAGCAGAAGGCGCGTCATGAAATTTTTGGTATTTTTCAGCTTCAGTGCGATCAATATTTTTTCCTCCGATCATTGGGAATCGTGTTGTTTTGCGGGGCTGTGTCCTTGCGGCGCGGTGTGCGATCCAAGGGGGAGCAACCACTATTCTATCACAAAAATCTGGTGTAGTGAACCGCAGACATTGACTTTTTATGTTAAAAAACGTATTATATAGAAATATTGTAATTGCCGTCAGATTGCAAATACAGAAGTTTATCGTTGCAGGGTGCCGGTCAGGCATGGACCTGTAACAGTTTATCAAAATACATAAGAGAGGTACAATAAAGAATATTGGATAATAAAAAGAAAAGAATCATGGTGATCTCAGGACTGGCGCTTGCGGCGGTGCTGATCACAGTCATCATAGCGGTGGAGGCGGTGGGAAGCCTGACCAGAAAAAAGGTGGATACATCGGAAGGTGTGGAGATCATTAAGCAGGCGGAAGCGGCGGAGGTCACCGTGATCGAGACGAAGATACAGAATCTGGAGGAGCAGGAGAAAAAAGAAGCAGAAGCGGAAGATACCCGCAGTATCAAGGAAAAATTTACCACTGCGGTCGTTATGGGGGATTCTATTACGGCCGGATTTACAGAGTACGACATCCTGAACGCTTCCAGTGTGGTGGCAGAGATCGGAGCCGGACTGGGAGGGTTGGAGGAACAGATCGGGAAGCTAAAGGAACTCAACCCCCAGGTGGTATTTTTGTCTTACGGCATGAACGATATCCTTTCTACCCAGGGGGATACGGATGCATTTATAGATCAATACAAGTCTATTATTAAGCAAATGCAGAAAGAGCTGCCGAATACAAAGATCTTTATCAATTCCATTTTCCCGGTCTCGCGGCAGGAAAGGGAAAGAGAACCTTTATTTCAGGAACTGGATGCCTATAATGAAGCGCTGCGGGAGATGTGCGACAGGCAGCAGATCGCGTATGTGGACAACACGGAGCTGGTGTCTGACCGATACTATGAAGAGGACGGAGTCCATTTTAAACCAGATTTTTACCCGGTTTGGGCAGAACGCATGGCGGAGGTGGCTTCCTTATGACAGAGAGATACGGAGTGAATTACCGGGGAAATGCCGGACAAAATTATAGTCAGAGATACGGGCAGAGCGGCATCGCTGATCACGACTGGGGATACGGACAAAACGGCGCTGGTTACAGCCAGGGCTATGCGCCTGATTACGGTCAGAATTATGGTCAGGGCTATGAGCCAGGTTACGCGCCTGATTACGGTCAGAATTATGGCCAGGGCTATGAACAAAGCTATCATCAAAATTCCAGCCAGAATGACGGCGGCCAATATGCAGCCAGCCATGAAGAAACCAATTATGAAGCCGGCTATGCAGAAGGCACAGAGAAATATGACGCAGAGGATTACCGGCAGGATCAGCAGGAGGTTTCGTCCTTCAGCAAAGCGGGAATCCTCAAATTGGGAGCGGCCTTTTTGATCCTGGTGTATATCGTGCTGCTGCTGATCTATACCAGCGGGAGTACGAAGCCCTTCGAGGAGGTTGCCGGAGCCGTTGAGCCCCTGCTGGATAAGGAAAGTCTTGTCAGGCAGGACGCCCAGGCGCTGAAGCGGTATTATGGGCTGAACAGCGCGGACTATGAAGGCGTCCTGTTTTATTCAGCCGAGTTCAGTATCTCAGCGCAGGAGGTTCTGCTGATTGAAGTGAAAACGGACCAGCAGGTGCATGAGGTACGGGACGCCATAGAGGAACGCCTGGAAAGCCGAAAGAATACCTTTGAGGGGTACGCGCCGGAGCAGGCGCAGCTGATCGGGCAGGCACAGATCCAGGTGAGGGGACGGTTTCTCTTTCTGGCCGTCTCGCCGGAGGCAGAAACCTTAGCCGCCGCATTTACAAAGAGCCTGTAGACCGGGCTGGGAAGAGGATAGTTGAATGCTGTTTAGTAGTATGACATTTTTGTTTGTATTTCTGCCTGTGACGCTGGCAGTTTATTATCTGGCGCCTGCACAGATGAGGAATCTGGTGATGCTGGCTGCCAGTCTGTTTTTCTATGCATGGGGAGAACCGGTCTATATCATATTGATGCTGCTGTCCATCCTCATGAATTATTACTGCGGGCTGGATATTGACGGCAAGAGGAACAGCCCGCAGCTTGCCAGGCGGAGCCTGATTTTTGCGGTGGCGGCAAATGTACTGGTGCTTGGCTTTTTTAAATATTACGGACTGATCATGGAGACGGTGAATGGGACGCTGCCGGTGGATATTCCCTACCGGGTGCTTCCGCTGCCCATCGGGATCTCTTTTTATACCTTTCAGGCGCTGTCCTATATTGTAGATGTGTACAGAGGAGAGGCACGGGCGCAGAAAAAGTTCACCTGGTTTGCCTCCTATATCTGTATGTTTCCGCAGCTGATCGCAGGGCCGATCATCCGGTATGTGGATATCGAGGAGCAGCTGAGACAGCGCAGCTTCGGCATTGTAAAGTTCGGCCGGGGAGCCATGTTTTTTATCCGGGGACTGGCGAAAAAAGTGGTCATCGCCAATTCCATCGGTACGGTCTATGAGCAGGTGATGCAGCTCCCGGTAGGGACGGTATCCGTGCTGACCTCATGGGTCGGGTGCCTTGCATACGCATTCCAGATCTATTTTGATTTCAGCGGATATTCGGATATGGCAGTCGGGCTGGGAAAAATGTTTGGCTTTGAATTCCGCAGGAACTTCCATTACCCATATGTTTCGAAAAGTATTACAGAGTTCTGGCGGAGATGGCACATTTCCCTGAGCACCTGGTTTCGGGAATACGTGTATATTCCACTGGGAGGAAACCGGTGCGGCGGACAGCGCAATATGGTGAACCTGATCCTGGTATGGGCGCTGACCGGACTTTGGCACGGCGCGGAATGGAATTTTCTGTTTTGGGGCCTTTACTACGGTGTGCTGCTGATCCTGGAGAAACATGTGTGGGGAGCTTTGATGGACCGGCTTCCGGGAGTGATCCAGCATATTTACACGTTTGTCCTGGTGATGGTGGGATGGGTATTTTTCTTCAGTCCGGACCTGGGCTCGGCGCTGGACTACATCGGAATGATGTTCGGCATGGGGGCGAGCGCCCTGGCGGACCGGCAGGCGGTGTTCCTGCTGACGACCCACTGGCTGCTGTTCCTGCTGTGTATCCTGGGATCCTCATCCATCGGATGGACGATCTTGCGCGCCTTTATGGAGTCCTATAAAAAAGGAAGGACGCAGAGGATCATGTCCTGCGTGATCTATATGGGGATATTCCTGGTCAGCGTGGCATTCCTGGTGACGGAAACCTTTAATCCGTTTTTATATTTCCGCTTTTAACGTCAAAACTCCCGCAGGGAGGATTTTGTGTGAAATGGCGGCATCCGCGAAAAGAAATCGGATGCCTTTCGATATCAGGAGACCAATATGAGGAATCATAGAAGACTAAGAAGAATTGAAGGGACAGTAGGAAAAGCATTTGTCATGTGCATGATCATTTTTTTCCTGCTGAACCTGATCGTATCGGATAAGGAGATGTCCGAGGAGGAAAACCGGATGCTCGCCGGGAGCCCCAGGCTCTCCTGGAGCAGCCTGGTGTCAGGGGATTTTATGACAAAATATGAAACCTATCTGGCGGACCAGTTTGCCGGGCGGAATTTCTGGAGGAGCATCAAGGTGGGCTTAAGCGGCCTCGGCGGAAGCAGACAGGAGGAGGACATCCTGATCGGAAAGGATGATTATCTGATGGAAGAGATCGTGTCGCCGGACCAGGATACGCTGATGGAAAATCTGGAAGCGATCCGGCAGTTTGCGAAACGGAGCCGGGATATTCAGACGTATATGCTGCTGGTTCCCAATGCGGCCAATATCATGCGCGACCGGCTTCCCGCGTTTGCCACGGTGTCCGATCAGAGCCGGATGTTCGCCCAGGTGAAGCGGGAGCTGGGGGAGGACGTGGAGTGGCTGGATGCCGCAGAAGCTTTGAAGAAGCATGCGGGGGAACAGATCTATTATAAGACGGATCACCACTGGACCAGCCTGGGGGCGTTTTATACGTTCAGCCAGGTGGCGGAGCAGATGCAGATCAAGACCGATGTGTCCAGCGGGTTTGTCTCCTATCCCATCTCCACCACCTTTAACGGGATGCTAGCGGCCAAGAGCGGCTGCAGGATGGACGTCAGGGAGGATATCTATATGTATGTTCCCAGAGACACGGACAATGACGTGGTGGTCAACTATGTGGATGAACAGCGCAAGACCGCTTCGCTGTATGATTCGTCCAAGCTCAAGACCCGGGACCAGTATGCGGTCTTTCTGGGGGAAAATACGTCCGTGGTGGATATCAAGACGGTGTCGGAAAGCAAGAGGAGGCTCCTGCTCATCAAGGATTCCTACGCAAACAGCTTTGTGCCGTTTCTGACCCCGTATTTTCGGGAGATCGTGCTGGTGGATCCCAGATATTACAGCGGGACGATCGAGGATATCATGGATACCTACCGGATCTCAGACGTGCTGTATTTATACAGCGGCAATACCTTTTTCCAGGACAACAATCTCAAAGGCGTGCTGAGCGGGGAGTGAGAGAAGATGAGCAATCAGATCCAAAAGGAATTTCAGCAGAAAACAGAGCCTGTCCGGCTGAACAAATATCTCAGCGAGGCAGGCGTATGTTCCAGGCGGGAGGCAGACCGCCTGATCGCGTCCGGCCGGGTGACGGTGGACGGGAGGCCCGGGGAGACCGGAATGAAGGTCTGTCCGGGGCAGAAGGTCTGTATCGGGAAAAAAGTGATTTCCCGCCAGGAGGAAATGGTCGTGCTGGCGGTGAACAAGCCTGTGGGCATTGTGTGTACGGAGGAGCGCAGGGAACGCGGCAGCATCATCCGTTATCTGGATTATCCGGTGCGGGTCACGTATATCGGAAGGCTGGATAAGGATTCCCGGGGGCTGCTTTTGATGACCAACAACGGGGATATCATCAATCAGATCATGCGGTCCGCAAACCGGCACGAGAAGGAATATAAGGTCACAGTGGACCGGGAGGTGACCCGGGATTTTCTGGACCGGATGGCGGCAGGCGTGCCCATCCTGGATACGGTGACGAGACCCTGCCAGGTACAGAAGATCGGGAAGTATACGTTTTCGATCATCCTGACTCAGGGCATGAACCGGCAGATCCGCAGGATGTGCGAAGCCCTGGGATACCAGGTGAAGGATCTGTTGCGCACAAGAATATTAAATATCAGGCTGGGAAACCTGAAAGAAGGGGAGTACCGACAGGTCACGGACGAAGAACTCAATGAATTGTATGAGCAGATCCGGGGTTCTTCGAAATAAAATCAGAGGGTATGGAATGCTGTTTCTGCGTATACGTATGAAGTGACGGAGCAGATCAGCTGCAAAATGAACAGGAACAGGAGCAGGATCTTATGGAGCAGAAAAGACAGCGGCTGCAGGAATTGACAGAGCTTTTAAACCGCGCCCGGCGTGCCTATGAGCAGGAAGACCGGGAGATCATGAGCAATTACGAATATGATAAGCTGTATGACGAACTTTCAGGGCTGGAGCAGGAGCTGGGAACAACACTTGCATCCAGCCCCACCGTCCATGTGGGGTATGAGGTGCTCAGCGAACTGCCGAAGGAGCGGCATGAGCGTCCCATGCTTTCCCTGGATAAGACCAAGGAGGTGCCCCGGCTGCAGGAATTTCTGGGAGACCAGCAGGCGGTGATCTCCTGGAAGCTGGACGGGCTGACCATCGTGCTGACCTACCGGGACGGAGAACTGCAGAAGGCGGTCACCCGGGGAAATGGAGAGGTGGGGGAGGTCATCACCAACAATGCCAGAGTGTTCAAAAATCTTCCTCTGCGCATTTCCTACCAGGGAGAACTGATCCTGCGGGGGGAGGCGGTCATCGGATACAGGGACTTCGAGCGGATCAATGAGGAGATCGAGGATGTGGATGCCCGGTATAAGAATCCGAGGAACCTGTGCAGCGGTTCGGTGCGGCAGCTGAGCAATGAGGTGACGGCAAGGCGCAATGTCCGTTTTTTCGCCTTTTCTCTGGTGCGGGCAGAAGGGGTGGATTTTGACAATTCCAGGTTCCGTCAGATGGAATGGCTGGAATCCCAGGGCTTTGAGGTGGTGGAGCACCGCAGGGTGACGGCGGAGACCATTCGGGAAGAGGTGGACTGGTTCGCGGGACGGATCGAGAGCAACGATTTTCCGTCAGATGGACTGGTGCTGGTCTATGACGACATTGCATACGGACAGTCGCTGGGGGCAACGGCAAAATTTCCCAGAGACTCCTTTGCGTTCAAATGGGCAGATGAGGTTCGGGAGACGACGCTGCGGGAGATAGAATGGAGTCCTTCCCGGACTGGGCTGATCAACCCGGTGGCAATCTTTGAGCCGGTGGAACTGGAGGGGACTACGGTGAGTCGGGCCAGCGTCCACAACCTGAGCATCATGGAGGAACTGGAGCTGGGAATCGGGGACACCATCCAGGTCTATAAGGCAAATATGATCATTCCCCAGATCGCGGAAAATCTGACCCGGAGCGGAAAGCGCGAGATCCCGGCGGTCTGCCCGGTGTGCGGCGGAGCGACACGTATTTCCACGGAAAATGACACGAAGACCCTGTATTGCACCAATCCGGACTGTCAGGCAAAGCAGGTCAAGTCGTTTGCCCTGTTTGTGAGTCGGGATGCCATGAACATCGAGGGGATGTCCGAGGCCACGCTGGAAAAATTTATCATACAGGGATTTATCAAGGACTTTTCGGATATCTTCCATCTGGACCGCTATGAGGAAGAGATCAAGAATCTGGAAGGGTTTGGGGAAAAGTCCTACGTGAACCTGCAGAAGAGCATTGAAAACGCAAGGAATACGACGCTGCCCCGGCTGGTCTACAGTCTGGGGATCGCGAATATCGGACTGGCAAATGCCAAAGTGATCTGCCGTGCCTTTGGGAATGACCCGGCCCGGATCCCGGACGCGACCGAGGAGGAGCTGGATGAGATCTCGGGTGTAGGCGGTGTGATCGCAAAGACCTATGTGGATTATTTTGCTCAGGAAAAGCATCGGGAGCTTTATCAGAAGCTGCTGGCGGAGGTGACGATTCCGCAGGAGGAGGCCGCGGCGGAGGCAGCCATGTTTGCCGGAGTGAATTTTGTGATCACGGGGAGCGTGACGCATTTTGCGAACCGGGGAGAGGTGAAGGAGCTGATTGAGAGCAGGGGCGGCAAGGTGACAGGCTCCGTAACCTCCAAGACCCATTATCTGATCAACAATGACGTACAGTCCGCCTCCTCGAAGAATAAGAAGGCGAAGGAGCTGGGAGTGCCCATTATTTCGGAGGAAGATTTCCTTGGGATGCTGGAAAACGGGCTGCCGGGCTGACAAAGGGAGCGCCGGTTTATGAGCAAAAATAGCAGCAAAGCGGCGGAAAAGTATCGAAGATACGTTTTGCGAATGGCGCGGAGTGAACTATAACTCTGCTCTGCCTGGGGCTGAACACGTTTAGAAAAAGTTAATTTGTATCTACGGCGTGTTTCGTCTATAATGAAACAGTGGGCTGATATTCATGACAGGAGTTTTACAGCCGGACACGCAAAGAGAAAGCGGTCCGCCTGGCAGGTTTGCCTGCGGAAATATGAATCTGGAGGATGAAGAATGTCGGGGAATGATTTTATCATAGTAGATTCGGACAAAGAGGAAGAATCTGTTCCTACGGAAGAGAAAAAAGAAGTGACGGTTTCGGAAAACGAAGAGAAGAAGCAGGAGGACGAGTACGAGAAGGTCTGCTTCATGTGCCACCGCCCGGAGAGCGCTGCCGGGAAGATGATCGAGCTGCCGAACCACATTACCATCTGCCAGAGCTGTATGCAGAGAAGCTTTGACACGATGACCAATGGCTCCGTGGATTTCTCGAAGCTGATGAACAGCATACCGGGAATCCAGTTTTTGAATCTGTCGGATCTGGAAAATGCCATCCCGAAGCGGCAGAAGATCAAGAAGAAAAAGGAAACAAAGGATAAGCCGGTGAAGAAGCTGAATATCAAGGATATGCCGGTGCCGCACAAGATCAAGGCACGTCTGGACGAGTATGTGGTCGGTCAGGAGCATGCCAAGAAGGCGATGTCGGTCGCGGTTTATAACCACTATAAGAGAGTCGCTTCCGGCACACTGGATGATATCGAGATCGAGAAGTCCAATATGCTGATGATCGGACCTACCGGGAGCGGTAAGACCTATCTGGTGAAGACGCTTGCAAAGCTGTTGGATGTGCCTCTTGCGATCACGGATGCCACCTCTCTGACGGAGGCGGGCTATATCGGGGATGATATTGAAAGCGTGGTTTCCAAGCTGCTGGCTGCGGCGGACAATGATGTGGAGCGCGCGGAGCAGGGGATCATTTTCATCGATGAGATTGACAAGATCGCGAAAAAGAGAAATTCCAGCCAGAGGGATGTGAGTGGAGAGTCCGTACAGCAGGGGATGTTAAAGCTTTTGGAGGGCAGCGAGGTGGAGGTGCCGGTGGGCGCCAACAGTAAGAACGCCATGGTTCCACTGACTTCGGTGAACACGAAGAACATCCTGTTCATCTGCGGCGGCGCGTTCCCGGATCTGGATATCATCATCAGGGAACGGCTTTCGAAGAAGACTTCCATGGGATTTAACGCGGAATTAAAGGACAAATATGACAAGGATAAGGATCTGGTCTCCAAGGTGACAGTAGAGGATCTGCGCAAATTCGGTATGATCCCGGAGTTTATCGGGAGGCTTCCCATCATCTTCACATTGCAGGGGCTGGATAAGGAGATGCTGGTCAAGATCTTAAAGGAACCGAGAAACGCGATCCTCAAGCAGTACCAGAAGCTGCTCGCGCTGGACGAGGTGAGCCTGGACTTTGATGAAGGCGCGCTGGAGGCCATTGCGGAAAAGGCGATGGAAAAGGATACCGGGGCCAGGGCGCTCCGGGCCATCATTGAAGAGTTTATGCTGGATATCATGTATGAGATCCCCAAGGATGACAGCATCGGACAGGTGACTATCACAAGGGAATACATAGAAGGTACGGGCGGTCCCGTGATCCGGCTCAGGAGCCAGAGCGTGCCGCTGCTGAGCCAGCCGGTCTGAGTATGGAGGAGGAATCGTACGGAAATGGAACACGGCGGCTGTTGGGAAATATGATTTTTCCAGCAGCCGCTTTTTACATTCATGTGATAAGGAAAATATTGCTTTCGGCAGAGAAGATCCCTTAGAGCTCCCGGATCTCATTCAGCGCGTTATACAGATCCAAAAGGCCGTATCCCCACTCGCGGTTCGGGAACTGTACCCCCGGGGGGCGCTGGGCTCCGATCATGAGAATGCTTTTTACCTGATAGGAATCCACAGAGGTATTGCCCATTTTGCCCAGGATCCATTCCAGCAGGAGCGCTACGGCGCCCGCGGTGATCGCGGCGGCCGCGCTGGAGCCTGTGCGCAGGGCATAACGTCCGCCAGGGAGGGCTCCCAGCACATCTACGCCGGGGGCCGCTAGGGTGGGATTGATGAGGTCATTGCGGCTGTATCCCCTTCCGGAACTAAGAGCCATCGCCTTGGTAGTCCCCTCATAAAAGGCGGTATTGACCGTACTTACGCCGTTAGCGGGATTTGTGACGGTATAGTAGGGATTGGAATTCAAAAAATAAACCTCTCCACTGATAAATTCGCTGAGTGGAAGCCAGATATGGAACTGTCCGTTAAAGATCCGCACAGGCTCGATATTGAGCCTCCAGATGCCGGGGGAAGGATTGGCAAACCGGAAAAAGATCAGCTCCGAGCTTTCCAGATCCGCCGCGACCCGATAGTCAACAGTCACGCGGGTCGGCTCCAGCAAAAACTGGAAGGATGTACGGACATTGGCCCGGATGGCAAGCTTGGAGGTGCTTTCACCGGATGGCGAGGTCAGGGAGATGGAGAGGATATTGGGGATGGAGGTCCAAAGCTCCATGGTAAATCCGATGACACCTTCGCTAACTCGTATTTCTGCCGTATGATTTGTGTAGACATCCGGGATCTCGTAATAGTAGTGGTGGCGTTTGTCTGCTTCATTTCCGCAGCCGATGACAGGAATCCGGTTGATGGAGGAACCGTAATAGTTCAGAATGATCGGACAGGGAAGAGCAGCGACGTGCCCTCCTGCGTTGGTGCCGAGGGCAAAGCAGAAAACAAGCGGAAGATCCAGTTTCCGCGCCAGAAGATGCAGATAGCGCAGGGCTAGTATAATATCGGTTTCCTGATGGCAGGGGACACCGTCCGGAATAAAATAATAGTTCCGCAGATATTTTTTTGCCTGCTTTAGTTTTACCACCGCAAGGGTACATTCCGGCGCGGCGCCTAAAAAGTTTTCTGCAGGGTTTCCGCTTCCGGCCGCAAGGCTTGCGGTAAAAGTACCATGTCCCGATTCATCTACGGAAGGGACGATGCTCAGGGGAGTGTCGCTGAGCAGAGCTTCGTTGATCATCTCTTCGGTATATTCGGAACCGTAGGCAAACCATTCCGGCGGAGTTCCATCCTGGATTGTCTGATCCCAAATGGCGGCGATCCTTGTGGTTCCGTCCAGATTCCGGAATATCGGATTGCGGTAGTCGATCCCGCTGTCCAGAAAGCCGATCAGCACGCCTTTTCCCATCAGGTGGAGGGTGGGATAGCTGTGCAGCGGCAGGACACCGGCCTGGTTCAAGGAGTCGGTACTGATATGCGTATAGCATTTCGGAACGGCCGGGTAATACAGCATTTCCGAGGTGAGCGGATCCGCCTGTTCGCTGGGAACATAGATGCAGCGGTAATTCGTTTCCGCAGTCTGTGTACAAAAATCTTCTTCATTGATCCGCGAGATCAGTGAGGAATTATCATTCACGATAAAATCACGGTAATCGTCAGAGAGGATGGCTGTTTTACATGTTTCCAGATCAACCATAGGCTATATATACTTTCTTTTTCATGCTGCTGTTTAATGCTACTATATGACGGAAGTGGATTTTTCAGAACAGCAGACTGTATTGCGTTACTATGAGCGGCCGGTCATGCCGCGAATAGAAACTGTACTGACGCCGGGAATCGTAAAAAAAATATTATGAAAGTATAAAAAAAGTTAGAAACTATTTGAAGTTGACGGAGAATGGGGTATAATGAAGACTAGTGAACGTAACTGTGTAAGCTGAACAGTTGCATGCCAAATTATAAACCAATGAAAGGGGCTGTGTTGATATGAGAAATTTTTTGGAGGATTTGGGAAAGCGTCTGGGTGAAACTGCTGAGAGCGTAACGAACAAAGCGGGAGAGGCGATGGAGATCCAGAAGCTGAAAAGCCAGATCCGTACACTGGAAAGGGAGAACGACAGTGACCTGGCAGAGCTTGGGCTTGCGGTTTACGACCAGTTTAAGTCCGGGACAGAGGTAGGTGAAGAAGCTGCAGGGCTGTGCGAGGCTATTCAGAGCAGAGAAGAGAGCATTGCGGAATGCCTGCAGAAGATTTCCGATGTAAAGGGTGATTCCCAGTGCGAGGATTGCGGAAAGACCGTTGGAAAAGGCATGGCATACTGCCCATTCTGCGGACATAAGATGCCGGAGATCGTCGAGGAGGCAGCGGAGGACGTTGCGGAAGCAGTGGAAGAAGCAGTAGACGTGGCGGCTGAGAAGACGGAAGAAGCAGCGGAAGCGGCGGCTGAGAAAGTGGAAGAAGTTGCGGAAGCTGTGGCAGAGAAGGCGGAAGACATTGCGGAAACGGCAGCAGAGCATGTGGACGAAGCAAAGACAGAATCATAAAGCAGGACGATGGTTATGGGAATTTTATTATTGATCAGTATTACGGCCTGTCTGGCACTTCTGGATATTACGGCCAAGTCTGTCATAGAAGGATATATGACCCGGAAGGAAGAGCGGACGGCCTGCAAGGGAAAGGTGATCCTGCGCAAGGTCTATAATCGCGGATTCTGCATGAATCTGCTGGAAGAGAGGCCGGAGGCCGTAAAGTATGCT
The DNA here is from genome assembly GCA_009911175.1 of Lachnospiraceae bacterium. The sequence continues at coordinate 68,898 of QXWX01000015.1, forward strand.
TCGGCATATGCGGCAGTGCTCCTGACCATTTACCAATTGCTTACGCTGACGCGGAAGAAGCACCGCGTGAAGAAGATCGGCCTGTCGCTGATGACGGCAGGCGCGTGGAGCAATACTTTTGACCGGTGGTTCCGCGGCTACGTGATCGATTATGTGGGATTTCAGACCAGGTGGGAAAAGATTACGAAGCTGACCTTCAATCTGGGCGACTTTCTCCTGGGGGCAGGAAGCATCCTGGTCATGCTTTGCGCGTTGCTTCATAGCAGTAAGAAAAAATAAAATAGTTCCGGAGATCTCCGGTTCTCGGAGCCACCCTGCCTGAGATACATCCATCTCAGGCAGGGTGGCTCCTGTAATGTGAAAAGTAGTCAAACTGGTTCAGTAGAATCGTAAGCCGGAGCCCTATGATACTGTCCAGATTGGAAAAACTGACATGGATCAGGTGTTCGATTTTCGAAATTCGCGCATGCAGCGTATTGACGTGAATGAATAGTTTTTCGCTGGTCAGCTTATAGGAAAGCTCATTCGAAAAAAAAGATTCCAAGGTAAAATAGAGGTCGGAGGAATGCTTCCTGTCATATTCAAGGATCGGTCTCAAGTATAATTGGTACAACTCGTCCAGGTAGGCATCGTTGATGTTGCCGTTGCTGTCCGTAAACAGCTTGATGATCCCCAGCTCTCCATATATAAGCAGAGAAACGCTGTCCTGCCTGTTTCTGACATAATTCAAAGTAAATACGGCTTCATTATATGCCCTCCGCAGATCATAGTAGCGATGGAGGTCACTGATCCCCATAATAAAGTGGGAGGAATTAAAATAAGTGGACAGGGCATCATAGAGCTGCATGCCCACATCTTTTATGGATCGTACTTTATCATCAATCAGAATCACCCATTGTTCTTTATATAAAAACACAAGAAATTTATTATTGTAGAGCCTGATATGCTTTAAATGATTGATAAATCCGGTCAATAGCTCCACGTTATTAAAGAGATTTAAGTCTTTGCGGCTGTTGATTAAGAGCAGATAATAGCTGTTGCTCAATTCTGTATTCAGACTCAGGCTGATCTGCTTTTTGCGGGCACGGTCCTCGTGCGGCAGGTCAAGGAGACTTTCAAAAACAACACTTTTGAAGTAATAGTTTGATTTCTCAAATTCTGCCGTAATACTGATTTTCAGAGAATATATGGACATGATTGTTTCCAGTCGGCAGATCAGTTCAGGAGGAAGCGTCTCGGCAGATGAACGGTATTTTACAATAATATAAAATGCAGAAGTAAATTTTGAAATATGGGAAGGGATGATAAAATACTGATCTTGTTCATTGACAGAATTGTCATGGTATTTATATCCGTTCATGGCAGTGCCGTTGAAATTTTCCCCGACAGGAATGCGCTGTAAAAGAGTACTGACTCTCAGATTCCGAAGCTCCGAATTCCAGTCGTTGTCATTAGAGCTGTCCTGAATCCGAAGATTATAGTCTGCAAGAGCGATCGTGATTTTTGTCAGGTTATGCACAATTTCGCAAAGGCTGTTCAGCAGGTAATTATTGGACAGATAGTTGATAATAGAATTCTGAAAATTCTGATTTTCTACAAGGTACTGTGTTTGATTATTGATGATCAGATTCTGGATCAGAACGATCATACTGCTCCATGGAACGTGATCTTCAATAAATATAAGAGGAATGTGATATTTGATCAACAACTCTTTTTGTTCCTCAGTGATATACTTTTCATACAGCTTGTGCGTGATCACGCCGGAAATTTTTTTCCGGTGCAGAGTATTGATAAAGCTCTCAGTGAGACAAGTACGCATGAAACGGCTTACAATCAGAATATCGCCTTCATGCAGCCAATTCTCTATATCCTCCACGTCCATGACGGTTGCACTTTTTATAATGTGCTCCAATCCCTCCTCAGTTATGATCATATCGCAGGAAACCATCGGTTTTGTATTGAGTAGATCTCGGATGGAAACCTCCTTAAAATCATTATGAAATGTGTAATTTAATAGATTTTCTTCCATTTAGCCACCACCTTATCTGCTGATTATATCATTGTTTCCTGAATATGCAAAGATGATTATGGTAAATTTAGTTACTGAAAGATTAATTAAATTTAAATACAAGAAAAGCAAAATGTAAATTGGTGCAGAATATAAAAATAGGGGCAAAATTTTGTGGATGCATACAATAGAAAAAACAGAATTTAAAAATTATACTTTATGAAAAGACCATGATGGGATGCCTATGGGTATACTATGAGAAGATGAAACGTTTTTGGTGGGGACGGCGCGGCGCGTAAATAACATGGATGTACAGGAGAAAAAAATATGGAGAGTAAAGGCAAAAAAAGTTATAGCGGAGGGGAATTATGCAGATTTATCCTCCCGTCTCTTTTGGGGACGGTCATTTTCCTGCTGCCGATCAAATGGCATGGAAATATGACCATATTAATCGGAATTATTACGGATGCACTGCAGGTATTGCTTGCGCCGGTGATTTCAGCTGTGGTGACAATTGCAATTGTCCTTTCAGCAGTGCTTTCTACGATCAGAAAATTTTTGAAACCGGAATGGATTATAAAAAGTGAACGCCTGAACGCGATTTTTTCATGCAGTACCTTCTATTATATCTGCCGTCTTCTGGGAATGGTATTTGCGGTGATGGTGTATTTTGAAATCGGCTTTGAAGCTGTGGTTTCCCCGGATACCGGCGGAACCATGCTGGGATTATTAAAGACGATTACCGTGTGGTTTATGGCAGCAGCTTTTTTGATTCCGCTGCTGATGGATTTCGGAATTATGGATTATGTCGGTACGCTGCTGCGCAGGGTGACCAGGCCGGTGTTCCATCTGCCGGGAAGAGCGGCGGTGGATCTGCTGGCATCCTGGCTGGGAAGCAATACGGTGGGTGCGGTGCTTACTATCAAGCAGTATGAGCGGGGATATTATACGGCGAGAGAAGCCATTGTGATCGCATGTTGTTTTTCTGCCGTGTCGCTTCCATTCAGCCTTGTAATCGCCGCAATGATCGGTGTGGATCATTTGTTTATTCCCTTTTATCTGATCGTGACAATTACCGGCTTCGTAAGTGCGGCGCTCATGATCCGGATCCCGCCGCTTCGTCTGTATCCGGACGAGTTCTGTCCTGATGTAGGAAAACAGGTCAAGGAGGAGGAAATTGAAGGATATACCATGCATCAGTGGGCGTTGAAGCTGGCTGTAGAAAAGGCGGCTAAGGGACCGGGGGTGAGGCAGATCCTGCTTAGCGGGCTGAGTACCTTTATGGGGATCGTATTTCAGACGGCTCCGATCGTAATGGCTTTTGGTACGATTGCATGTATGGTGGAGGCATATACACCGATTTTTAAATGGCTTTCCGTTCCGTTCGGATATTATCTGCGGTTATTTGGGATTGAGGATGCATTTGCGGTGGCGCCTGCGGCAATCATTGGATTTATTGACATGTTTTTGCCGTCTGTGCTGCTTGCAGGAGTGGAGTCGGTGAAAACCAGATTTATACTGGGGGCACTGTCATTGGTTCAGATCGTATATATTACGGAGATCGGATCGATTATGATTTCCTCGAAAGTTCCGGTCAAGTTGAAAGATCTGTGCTTTATATTTATAGAAAAGACGCTGATCGCACTGCCGATAATTGTGCTGCTGACAAATTTATTTGGTGTATTTTAAAGAATGAAGGGGCTGCCTGCTGACAGTCTCTTTTTTCACGTCTGTTTGGAACATGCTGTTTTGAAGATAACGTTTTTATCATCAGGAGGCAGAAAAGCTGATAGCAGGGCGCTTTTGGATTGGTGATTCATACAAATCTTTTGAACTGACTTTGTGGGTTCAGACAATATATTTCGGAAAATATTTTTACTAAAATAAAATACACAAGGAAAAAACAGAAAATACAGACAAATGAAAAGGAAGGTGAGTCAACAATGGGAGAAACTCAAAAAAAGAAAAAAGAAAAGAAGGGTCTGAATTCCTATGTAGTTATATTTGTTGTAATTGCATTCATGGCAATTCTGACCTGGTTCATTCCGGGAGGGGAATATGAATTGGATGAGGCCGGATATGCGATTGCCGGGACTTACAAAGAGCTTCCAGCCAATCCGCAGGGGCTTTGGGACGTGATCACTGCGCCGATCGTAGGTATGGTCGGAAATGGCGCGGTGAGCGGGGCGATTTCCATTTCCCTTTACATCATGCTTTTCGGGAGCTTCCTGAAGATGATGGAAGAGACAGGTGTCATCGGATTTGCGCTGACATCCGTGGCAAAAAAATTTCAGAAAAAGCCTTATATACTGATAACAATCCTTGTATTTATTCTGTCATTCCTTGGTACGTCACAGGGAGCATATGAAGAATGTGCCATTTATGTATCCTTGTTCCTGCCGATTTTCCTGGCGATGGGGATGGATACGATTACGGTCGTGATGATTTCTGTATTCGGTACGCAGATTGGATGTGCCGCATCAGCGATCAATCCGTTTTCCACAGGGATTGCTTCGGATATTGCAGGAATTTCTTTTGGAGACGGTATTATTCCAAGACTGATTCTGTTCTTCGTACTGTCGGCAGTTGTTTCCGTGCTGATCAGCTGGTATGCGAAGACAGTGCAGTCTCATCCGGAAAAATCCGTGCAGTTCTACCGGCGGGATCAGGATATGAAGGAATTTTCCAATTCCGAAGAGGCGGGTGATACGGCAAGTGATGTGAAGCATATGAAGGGGCTTGTGATCGTGTTTGTCCTGACCTTCGTGATCATGCTCCTGGCATTGTTCCCATGGACATCCATTAATGAGCATTTTACAATTTTTGCGTCAATTGCGGAATGGGTGAATACGACACCGGTTATCAGCACCGTGATCGGAAGCAGCGTGGTGGCATTCGGAGACTGGTATTTTACGGAATTGACAGCATTGATGCTTGTGATGTGCCTGATTGCGGGATTTATGGCAGGGTATGACCTGGATAAGATCATTAATATTATAATCAAGGGTGCGGCGGAGCTTGTGTCAACGGCCCTGATCGTTCCCATGGCACGCGGTATCCAGGTGATCATGACATCCGGAAATATTACATCCACCATCCTGCATGCTACAGAGGTGACACTGGGATCCCTGCCGGTCGTGATATTCGTAATTCTGGCATTTGTGATCTATCTGATCTTTGCATGCTTCCTTCCCAGTTCTACAGGGCTTGCAGGGGCAACCATATCGGTCATGGTTCCTCTGGGGACATTTGCAGGGGTACCGCCGTATGTGATGATCATTATTTATAACTTTGCGCTTGGCATTGCCAAGATGTTTACACCGACTTCGATCGCGGTTATGACATGTACCCAGTACGCGAAGATTGACTATACATCCTGGATCAAGGCAGTATGGAAACCATTGGCTGTGATCTTCCTGGTGTGCCTCGCATTTGCGTTGGGATTGACCTTGATTGGTTAAAGCGGATATGAGAAGGAGTCGTGTAGACAAACTAAGGTATTCAAACTGGTAACAAAGTGGTAAGAAGCATTCAATAATAAAGGAGAAAACAAAAATGGCAATTTCACTGAAAGGAAGAAACTTTTTCGCATTGGAGGATTTTACACCGGAGGAGATCCGTTACCTTTTGGATCTTGCAATCCAGCTGAAAAAGGAAAGTAAGGAACACATCAAACATCAGGACTATATCGGGGAGGACTTTCTGTTATTATTTGAAATGAATTCTACACGAACCCGCTGCGCGTTTGAGACTTCCGCAAATGATCTGGGAATGGGAACCACATTTCTTTCAAACTCGCATTTCGGAAATACGGAGACGATCAAAGACTCCATGCGTGTATTCAGCGAGATGTACAGTGCCATCGGCTACCGGGGCGCTAAGCACAGCACGCTGCTTGAAATGGCAAAGGACAGTACGATCCCGATCATCAACGGATACACAGATCATCAGCATCCGACCCAGATGCTGGCGGACGCGATGACACTGGACGAGGTTTGGGGACGGGAGAACTATAAGGGGAAAACATTGTGCTTTATCGGGCGGGGCGGTGCCGTGAACTCCTTCTCATATGGCGTAATGTGTGCTATGCTTGGTATGAACTTTACCTATATTACCTCTTATATGGAAATGGACGAGGCTCTGGAAGGTCTGACAGCAGCAGAAAAGGCTACGTTCCGCAAATTTGTGCCCGAAGGAGTAGTATCTCCGAACTGGGATACCAAGATGGACGCGAGAAAGCGCAAAATTGTAGAAGAACTGTTCGCGAAATACAGCCCGGAATGTAAATTTATTGAAACGGATGATATCAACGCGATCAAGGGCGTGGATGTGATCACAACAGAGAACTGGGGATTCTTTACAGACCCTGTGGAGACATGGCTTCCTGGCATTGTGCGTTTCCGTCCGTACCAGGTGAACAGAGAGCTTCTGGAACGTTCGGAAAATCCGGATTGTATTGTCATCCATATGCTGCCGTCCACACACAATATGGATCACGCGTCCGGACAAAAGCTGCTGTCCGTAATAGAGGATCCGGAACTGCGTGAATTTTTAAAGGGCGGAATGGAAGTGACAGATGAAGTCTTTGAACAGAACGCAAAATATATTTTCCAGGAAGCAGGCAACCGAAAGCACACGATCAAAGCGGTGATCAAAGCTGTATTAGGAGAAAGATGATATATAGCATGCAACTTGTAATTTTGCGAAGTTAAAGCGATAGACCTTAAGAAGGAGGAACCATTTATGGATATTTTAAACTACAGAGGGCTGGATTATGAAGATTTTCGCGTACCGGGGGAATTTGAACCCCAGGAGGCCGTGATCCTGGGATGGCCGGAAATGGCGGAATGTATAAAAGGGTACAGTCTGCACAAAGCATTTGCACAGTTGATCAAGATTATTGTGGAACAGGCAGAGGGTGTGACCGTCTATGTGAACTGTCCGGATCAGAAGCGTGCGGAAAGCTGCAGGAAGGCTTTGACAGAGGAAGAAGTGGAGATTGAAAAGGTTGTGATCACGACCTACCCGGACGGCAGTAACTGGACAAGGGACTACGGCCCGGATATTCTGGTGGACGATAAGGGCCATCGTCTCCTTGCCAATCCGAGATTTAACATGTATGGTCAGAGTACCATTGATAGTGTTACTTCTACATTATGCGCAAAGTTCGCGCCCCACCTCGCGTTGGAAATCGGATGCCGGGATTTTGTGAATTCCACCCTGATTACAGAAGGCGGAGACAAGGAATTCAACGGCAACGGTGTGCTCATGGCATTGCGTGATACGGAGGTGACGAAGCGTAATCCACATATGTCAACCGAAGAGGTAGAAGAAGAGCTGAAGAGATTGTTCCACTTGAAAAAAGTGCTCTGGCTGGAGAAAGGTGTGTTCGACGACGAGCTGACCACCTCAGGGGTATTAGATTATGTGGATGGAGAGCCAGTTTACCGTTCCTCATCCGCAAATGGGCACATGGATGAATTTGCAAGGTTTGTAGGACCCAATACGATCCTTCTCACCGAAATTACGGAAGAAGAGGCATCAAACCTGAACTCCCACCGGATTACAAAGGAGCGCTGTGATGCCGCTTATGAAGTTTTAAAAAATGCAACAGACGCGGAAGGAAATCCGTTTAAGATCGTGCGTATGCCGGCTCCGGAGCCATTCTATGTATATTCTAAACCGGGAGACTGGATCAATGATACATGGTCCTGCCGTTACGGGGAGGGAAATGAATTCCTGGATGACGGAACACCGATGCCGACAGGGGATATGATCATGCAGCCGGCTTTGAGTTATATTAACTTTTTGATCCTGAACAATATCGTGATCGCTCAGAATTACTGGGAAGAAGGACGTCCGGAAAGCATTAAAAAACGGGATGAACAGGCACTGGCTGTGCTGCGGGAGGTGTTCCCGGACAGAAAGATCGTGCCGTTTGTCAGTACCGCGCTGAATATCCGGGGCGGCGGAGTGCACTGCGCGACGAAGAATGTACCGAGGGCATCGAAATAGGAGTTCTTTTCATAGGAAGAGGTGAAAACATGCCGAAAATTGTAATTGCTCTGGGCGGGAACGCGCTCCAGTCCAAGGACAGCAAACCGACAGCAGAAGGACAGCTGGAAGTGGTCAGGCAGACCTGCGAAAGGCTGGCGGAGATCAGCGCCCAGGGATATGAGATGAGTATTGTCCATGGAAACGGACCTCAGGTCGGGAGAATCCTTCTGGCCTCTGAGGCCGCAAAGGATCTGACACCTGCAATGCCGTTTGATGTATGCGGAGCCATGAGCCAGGGATATATCGGGTATCATATCCAACAGGCATTAAAATACGCGCTCAGTATTCGGAATAAGCATTGCCCGGTGGTGACAGTCGCGACGCAGATGGTGGTTGACAGAGACGACAGGGCTTTTGAAAATCCTGTAAAACCAATCGGTCCGTTTTATACGGAGGAAGAGGCAAAGAAGCTGGAAGAGGAAAATGGATATACGATGAAAGAGGATGCGGGCCGGGGATGGCGCAGAGTGGTTGCGTCTCCGATCCCCAGAAAGATCGTAGAGATAGAGGCAATTAAAAATCTGTGGAAATCTACAATTGTGATTTCCTGCGGAGGAGGCGGCATTCCGGTAGTCGAGAATCCGGACGGGACATTGGAAGGGGTGGCTGCCGTCATTGATAAGGATCATGCGGCTGAGCTGCTTGCGGAGCAGGTGGAAGCGGATATTCTGATGATTCTGACAGAAGTGGAAAAGGCCGCGGTCAACTGGGGCAGGCCGAATCAGAAAAATCTGGATACCATGAGTCTGAAAGAAGCGGCGCAGTATGTGGAAGAGGGGCAATTTGCTCCGGGAAGTATGCTTCCGAAGGTGGAAGCCTGCATGAAGTTTGTACGTCAGAATCCACAGAAAAAAGCGATTATCACCAGCCTTGACAAAGCGCTGGAAGCATTGGAGGGGAAGACTGGAACAGTGATTACATTTGCATAAAGTAAATCTTTGCTGGAATAGCCGGAATACGTAGAGGCTATTTCAGGAAAAACAGGGCGTGGCATCTGAAATCAGAAATACTCAGACGCCGCGCCGTTCGTATATTGGCAGTTGATTTATTGTTACTGTTCACACCTTTTGGGTGCTCCAGTAACAGTATACAGCCCATTTTTAGTCGCCTTCGGCGAGGGGCTGGATATTATGGCAAATGTTGCTTTATTGGCCGGTCGCCGTGCAGCAGGGAGCACGACGCCGTGTGAACTGTAACGATTTATTTCTGGATAAATATTTTTGCGGACAAAGAGTAAAAATGTATAGTATTTTTTATAAAGTAGTGTTAAAATAGAAGAAATGCGTAGCTTCAAAAAATAGCATCAAATAAATTTGTATGTGTGAGGTTACGAAAATACATGATATAGGAGGTTGCATAAATGGCGAGAGGACGCAAAAAACAGGTAAATCTTACATTAGAGGAACAGCTTGAGGCAGTGAATAACGAGATTGCCGCATGTGAGGAACAGATCAAAGAACTGAAGCGTAAGAGAAAAGAGATAGATAAGCAGATCAAGGAAGAGAAGAAGGAAGCTCTCTTTAAAGCTGTGGAGGAGTCAGGCAAAAGTATAGACGATATTCTGTCCGCTCTTTCCGAAGGCTGATGTTGGCGCGATGTTCACAGCAAATGGATTTTGCCGTGAGTGTAATGATGTGAAAAATGAAATGCAGGCCGCTATGAGAATGGGATAATTCTGTGGCGGCTTCTTTTCACGGAGGAAAAAACTCATGATACAGGATATAGCTCCGCATCATCTGGACAATGCATACCGTCCTGTCCCGCCGGACCGGGACAGTATAGCCTTGTGTTATGAAGGACGCGCCTGTCTGATGAAACGAGCGGGAGAAGAGATCATTTTTCCAAGATTTGCGGATCTGGAGAAAGAAAATACGGAGATTTACAAAGCTTATACCTATCTGTTCCAGGTAGATGAAGAACGGTATTATCTGGTCACGGAAGCAAAATGGGACTGTCTGTCTGACTTTGAGCTGGAGGATCTGACTGTTTTCCGACAGGCCGAACCACAGTACAGGGCATTTGCCGGAATTACGGGTCATCAGTTATACCATTGGTATCAGGCCCACCGGTACTGCGGACAGTGTGGTTCTCCCACAAAGCCGGACGGGAAAGAGCGGATGCTGTATTGTGAAACATGCCGTTCCATGGAATATCCCAGGATCTGCCCTGCCGTGATCATCGGCGTGACAGACGGAAACCGGCTTCTGCTTTCCAAATATGCAGGGCGGACATATAAAAAATATGCGCTCCTTGCGGGCTACACGGAAATCGGGGAGACGATGGAAGAGACCGTGGCACGGGAGGTCATGGAAGAGGTGGGGCTGAAGGTGAAGAATATCCGCTACTATAAAAGCCAGCCGTGGGCGTTCAGCGATACCATTTTGATGGGCTTTTACTGTGATCTGGACGGATCGGATGAGATCCGGCTGGATGAGGAAGAACTGGCGCTGGCGGAGTGGTTCGAACGGGAGGAGATTCCGGTCACGCCATCCAGGGACAGCCTGACCAATGAGATGATCATGCGGTTTAAGAATGGAAGAATATAAGCGATGTAATGCGCGGCTGAATAAAACAGCATGGTACTTAAGCTTGCGGAAAGTAAACAAGAAGCAAAAGAATTTGGTATAGCATTTGCCAATTGAATATATAAATGAGAAAGGAAGAAACATGATGAGAGCAGAATTTGACGAAACCTTGATTACAGGAAACGAGATGATCGATTCCCAGCACAAAGAACTGATCGGCAAGATCAACGGATTGCTGGACAGCTGTGAGGACGGCAATGACAAGCTGGCGGCGGTCAAGACGCTGGACTATCTGGCGGAATATACGGATTTCCATTTTACGGCGGAGGAAAAGCTGCAGGAGGAAATGGAGTATCCGGGGATAAAAGAGCACAAAGAAGAGCATGCTAAGCTGAGAAAGGTGGTAGATGAGCTCCACCAGATGCTTGTGGAGGAGGAAGGGCCGACGCCGGCATTTGTAGAGCAGGTGAACCGCAACGTGATCGACTGGCTGTACCGGCATATTAAAGGATTTGACCGTTCCGTAGCGGAATACAGGTTTATGCGCGGGAACAGCGCGAATCTGTAAGAGACGGAAGACTCATCGAACGTGACTGATTTTGAGTATCAGAAAAGCAGTTCGCTTTTATGCGGATCAGGACAGCAGAGAAAGATCGTTTCCTGCTGCAGGATCGATAAGGAATACGAAGGAGTGGTTTGTAATCATGCATGCAAATCACTCTTTTATATAGAAGTATTACGACTCCGCTTTTGGCTTATGCGGGTGAAGTGAATTCCAGCTATAAAATATATCAATTAGTTACAATTTACGGTCGGCCAGGCTATGAATTGTAACAGCAATTATCTTCAAGCGACTCTATGCTTTACAAATGACGGGAAGTGTGGTATGGTTACAAATAGGTTAGCACTCGGTCGAATAGAGTGCTGACAGAAGGAGAGACTGTTATGATTACAATACCCATTTATGATATGATCATTTTGCCGGATGTGACCTATTATTTTAAGAAAGACGTACTGAAGGATCTGGGGGCACAGGGCGCCGAGAAGGGGGATCAGCTCCTGTTTCTTATGCTGAAAGAGGATAAGAGCAGGAAGGACATGACCATGTCAGATTTCTATCCGATCGGTGTGATCGGGGAACTGGAGACCATTGACGGGGACGGCAATGTGAGCGTCAAGACCGGGGAGCGGGTGGAGGTATCGGATCTGCAGGTGACAGAGGAAGCCATTGAGGCGTCGGTGTCAGTCAGAAAAGTGGAGGAGGACATCGAGTCCGAAGAGATCCAGGAGCGTTTTGAGAAAATGCGCTCCACGCTGCTTCATTTTATACAGGGATTCCAGTGGGGAATCTGGGCGCGCAGCTATGTCCTGCACTGGAAGTCCATGAATGAGGTGGTATCTGCCCTGTCCGGATATCTCACACTGTCAGACGATGAGAAATATGCGATCCTTGCCTCAGATACGGTATCCGAGCGTATGGAACGGATCGAAAAAGCAATCTATGAATTTATCGAGATGGCCAGAGTCAGCGAGGAAGCGGAGACGGCGCAGCAGGAGAAGCACGAGAAGGTCTATCGGGAAGAAGCCATCAAGAAGCAGATCGATTTTCTGCAGAGGCAGCTCGACGAGATGCATCCGGAAAATGTCTCCGATATCCGGAAGTTTGAACAAAAGCTCCAGGATTCCGGGATGAACCAGGATGCGAGAAAGGAAGCCGACAAGGTTCTGAACCGGATGAAGCAGGAAGGGAAGGACAGCCACGAGTACGGGCTGCTCTATGACTATCTGGACTTTGTTACCAGCCTGTCCTGGAAAAAAATGGACGCGGAGGATGTGGATCTGAAAGAATCCGAGGAAATCCTGGACCGCGAGCATTACGGACTGAAAAAGGTGAAGCAGAGGATCGTGCAGCAAATGGCGGTGATGGCGCTCAAACAGAGCCAGTCCGGCTCGATCCTGCTGTTTGTAGGCGCGCCGGGAACCGGAAAGACGAGTATCGGCCAGAGCATTGCGGAGGCCCTGCACCGGAAGTATGTCCGGGTCAGCTTAGGCGGCGTGCGCGACGAGGCGGAGATCCGGGGACACCGCAGAACCTACGTGGGTGCCATGCCGGGCAGGATCATGGAGGGGATGAAGCGCTGCGGGACCTCCAATCCGGTGATGGTATTGGATGAGGTGGATAAGCTGTCCAGGGATTACAGCGGCGATCCGGCAAGCGCGCTGCTGGAAGTATTGGATCCGGAGCAGAATAATAATTTTACGGATCATTATATGAATGTGCCTTACGACCTGTCGGATGTGCTGTTTGTATGTACGGCCAATACCACGGACACGATACCGGAGCCTTTGCTGAACCGGATGGAGGTGATCCAGTTCCCGGGCTACACGGCGGTGGAGAAGTTCCAGATCGCGAGGAAGCATCTGCTGCCCAAAGCCATGAAGGGAATGGGAATCAAGGCCCAGAACCTGAAAGTGACGGATCAGGCTGTCCAGGCCATCATCAGTGATTATACCAGGGAATCCGGCGTGCGCGGACTGAAAAAGCGGCTGGACGGCCTATGCAGATACGCGGCGGTGAAGCTGGTCAAGGGCGAGCAGAAGAGCATCACGGTGAGCCCCAAAAGGCTGCCGGAATTTTTGGACCGGAAGCCCATCCGGCATGAGGAAGCGCTGGAGGAGAAGAAGCAGGGGATTGTCACCGGGCTTGCATGGACGGCAGCAGGCGGGGAGATCCTTTTCGTAGAGACTTTATTTACCAAAGGGGAAGGAAAGGTGAAGGTCACCGGACAGCTCGGGGATGTGATGAAGGAGTCCGCCCAGATTGCGGTCAGCCTTGTAAAATCCAGATATCCCGAAGCGGCGGAGGCATTCAAGACCAATGACCTGCATATCCATGTGCCATCGGGCGCGGTTCCGAAGGACGGACCGTCAGCCGGGATCACCCTGACTACGGCCCTGGCGTCCTTAGTGACCAAAAAGCCGGTGAGCCCGGAATATGCTATGACAGGCGAGGTGTCCCTGCGGGGGACGGTGATGCCCATCGGCGGCCTGCCGGAAAAGCTGATGGCAGCGCAGCGGGCCGGAATTTCCAAGGTATTTATACCGGAGGACAATGTGGATGATCTGGACGATGTGGCGGAGGAAGTGAAGGAGAAGCTGGAGATCATACCGGTGAAGAAGGTAGAGGAAGTGCTGGAGAGGGTTCTTTGAGCTAAGGAACTGTCTCAAAATATTATGTATATCTTGCTTGCCTAAATTTGTATAGGCATCGTTGTCATCAGTCGCCGCAGCCCACTGCGGCTTCTTCTTCCGCCAGCCTATGCAAATATACTGTTGATAAAAAAGAGGTTGGAATGATGGTCAGTTTGAGTACATTGTGTTATATCGAAAAAGACGATCAATATTTGATGCTTCACAGGACGGTGAAGAAGAATGACATCAATAAGGACAAATGGATCGGTGTGGGCGGACATTTTGAAAAAGGGGAGAGCCCGGAGGAATGTCTGCTCCGTGAGGTGAAGGAAGAGACGGGATATACGCTGACGTCCTGGAAATACAGGGGAATCGTGACGTTTCTCTATGGGGAGGACGTGACGGAGTACATGTCCCTCTATACGGCGGAAGGGTTTGAGGGAGAAGCGATTCCCTGTGACGAAGGAGAGCTGGAATGGGTGGAAAAGAAAAAGATCCAGGAGCTGGACATCTGGGAAGGGGATAAGATCTTCTTCCGGCTTTTGGAGGAAGGGTATCCATTCTTTTCTTTGAAGCTGGTCTATGACGCCAAGGGAACTCTGCTGTATGCGGCGCTGGATGGGAAGCAGATGGAATTAGACGCGCAGACAGACCGGTGATCACGCAGAGAACCGGATGGACAGAAAACCTGCATCCGGAACCGGGCAGACTCTTTTACAGAAGCGTGCAGATCCCGGATACAGGTTTTGGAGATGTTTTTGGATACGGGAAAACAGGCGGACGCTGGTGATGCCGCCGCTTTGGCCGTATGTATGTTCAATTAGTTGACGTCGGCAGCAGATTCAGGGCAGTAGCGGTCTTCATAGGCGGCCTTTAAGATCTGGACAGCCTGTGTTTCCGTAAATCGGCTGCTGTCGATGCACAGATCGTAAGAAGTGATGTCCAGCCATTTCTCATCTGTAAAATACTCGTAATAATTGCGCCGCTCTTTGTCCATCTTCTTTACATAAACACGCGCGTCCCGTTCCGGAATATCCATCCGTTCGGCAGCCGTTGATACCCGGAAGTCGAAGGGGGCGTGGATAAACACGCGCAAAGCCTGCTTTTCCAGGATATGTCCGGCACATCGCCCGATGATGACACAGTCCTCACGTTGGGAAAGGGAGAGGATGATTTCGCTTTCGGCCTGGTAGAGTACGTCATTCATGGGATAAAAGCGGTATTGGGGCGCCATCTGCATTGGTTCGTCCAGGGGATAACGCCATTGGCTGGCACGCTTTTCGTCTACTTTCTGCAGTTCTTCATATGGGATGCCTTCCTTTTCGCTGGCAATCCGGATGAGTTCCTTGTCATAGTAATGGATTCCCAACTCGTCCGACAGTGCCTTTCCAATCTTTCTCCCATTGCTCCCATACATCCGATTGATGGTAATGATTCGTTTTGTCATATTACAGGGCTCCTTTCACTTCCGTGCCGCGCAGCAGGCTGCATGGCATCGGGATACCTTGGTGTGCAGAAAAACCGCGGGCGGCGGGATTTCTGCAGTGGAAAAATATCGGTTTCTATGAATACATTATAACAGAATTTTCAGAAAATGACTATAAAAAGAGGGGGATCCGGAATATGTTGCCCATGTAATGAGGTACTATTTGGGAGGAAATTTGTTTGCGGGATTATTTGGAACAGCCAGATGGTGTCGGTGGCAATGGCACAGCTTGGAAATGAAGGCGGTCAGAAGTTCTGGTCGTGGTATGGGGTTTCACATAGAGAAGAATGATGTGCCTGCTTTGTCAGCTGGCGCGCGGAACAGCGCGGTTTGATCACGGGCGGGGTGGCAAAAGGATAAGCGAGTTCTCAGGCCAGGTGACATTAACGTTAAAAAACAGACAATTCGCGTGTAAATTTGTATTTCATCTCATGGTTATGTTACACTTTTTGATAACCGGGACCTGCATAAATAATGTAGGAAATGTATTCGGGCACTATGGAAATATAGGGAAATAATGGAGACAAGCTGTACAGGATATTTTCCTATGGTTCTTGAGAAGGAAACAGGAAAGGAAGCATAAGATGAGAAAAGTGGATTTTAACGAAGGCTGGACCTGTAAATGCCTGACATATGACGAGGCGGAGTATCCAGTTGCTCTGCCTCATGACGCTATGTGGTCAGAGGCCCGTACAGAGACAAGTAAGGGAGAGAATAATATCGGGTGGTTTGAGGGCGGAGACTATGAATACCGGAAATTATTTTTTGTATCAGAAGATGACCGGGCCAAGAAGATCCTGATAGAATTTGAAGGAGTCTATCATAATGCAGAGGTCTTTCTCAATGGGAAAAAGATTCTGTCCCGTCCCTACGGCTATACCAACTTTTATGTGGATACAAAAGATGCGCTGCTTTACGGTGAGGAAAATGAAATCTGTGTGATCGCCCATAATTCGGATCAGCCCAACAGCCGTTGGTATCCGGGAACCGGAATATACCGCCCGGTATTTCTCTGGATTGGAGAGGAAAAGCACATTCCGGTTAACGGTGTGCGGATCCGCGCCGTCAGTTATGAACCTGCTGTTATAGAGGTGGAAGTCAAAACTACTATAAATGGCCGAGTGAAGATTGAGATTGTTGATGACAGCGAAAAGTGCGTGGAAGTAAAAGAACTGGATACAGAATCTCAAGCTTCTGTCCAGATGCGGATTCCGTCTCCAAAACTCTGGAACTGCGATACTCCAAATCTGTATCGCTGTAAAGTGACATTCGGGGAAGACGTCGTGGAAGAGCATTTTGGAATCCGGCTTCTGGAGTGGAACAAAGATGCAGGCCTCACCATCAATGGAAAACGTGTTATCCTCTGCGGCGCCTGCATCCACCACGACAATGGAATCCTGGGGGCATGTGCCTTCCCGGAAGCAGAGGAACGGAAAGTGCGGATTTTGAAGGAACAGGGATACAATGCCCTGCGTTCCGCCCATAATCCCTGCTCCAAAGCCATTTTGGATGCCTGTGACCGTCTGGGCATGTTGGTGATGGATGAATATGTGGATGTATGGTATATCCACAAGACAGAGCATGATTATGTGGATCACCTCCCCCGCTGGTGGAAGCAGGATCTGAAAGATATGGTGGAAAAGGATTACAACCATCCGTCCGTCATTATGTATTCCACAGGAAATGAGGTATCGGAGACTGCCCAGAAAAAAGGAATAAAGCTGACAGGCCAGCTTACCCAGTACCTTCATTCTCTGGACAGCACCAGGCCGGTAACCTGCGGGATCAATATTTTCTTTAACTTTTTAAGTTCCATCGGTTTTGGGGTTTACAGTGACGACAAGGCAAAAAAGAACGCCCAGGCGGCGGAGAAGAATGCTCAGGCAGCACGAAAGAAAACAGATGCAGGGAAGGAAAAAAAGAAAAAACCGGTGGGAAGTGAATTTTATAATACTCTGGCCTGCCTTGCCGGGGATTATTTCATGAAATGCGGAGCCACGCTGTACCCCTGCGATTTAAAAACCAGAGACGCATTTGCCAATATGGATATTGCAGGTTATAATTACGGCATCTTCCGCTATCTTCATGACCTCAAAAAATATCCGGACCGTCTGATTCTGGGAACAGAGACGTTCTGCAAGGATGCATATTCTTTCTGGGAAAAAGCAAAACAGAATCCACGCATTCTGGGAGATTTTGTATGGGCCGGTATGGACTATATCGGAGAGACGGGTGACGGAGCCGCAGAATATTCGGACTATAAAGAAGAAAATCCGGCCTGCCGCATGACCGGAGGCAACGGGCGTGTGGATCTGCTCGGAAAACCACGGGCAGAGGCCGCATTTACCCGAGTCGCCTTTGAGCGGGAAAAGGGGCCGCTCATTGCGGTCAACCCGGTATACCAGAAGGAGAAGCTGAACCTGACCGGGTGGCAGCTGACGAAGGCGCTGGAAAGCTGGTCGTGGCACGGGTGTCAGGGGCAGACAGCCACGGTGGAAGTGTACGCAAGGGCCGCAGAAGTGGAACTTCTGGTGAACGGGCAGGCCGTGGGCAGAAAAAGCTATAAAAATACATGCCGCAGGGTATTTAAAACAAAATACGAGGATGGAGAAATCACGGCGGTTTCCTATGACAGCATGGGCAGGATCATCGGTCGCCGGACTTTGAAAACAGCAGGGGAAGATATCCGGCTCAGGATTTGTCCGGAACAGCAGGAAGTAAAGCCAGGGAAGCTTGTGTTTATTCCGCTCCAATATACAGATGCAGAAGGGATCTGGAAGCCGATGGCGCGGGAGCGGCTGAAGGTA
Source organism: Lachnospiraceae bacterium (assembly GCA_009911175.1). The sequence continues at coordinate 86,973 of QXWX01000015.1, forward strand.
TCTGTGGAAAACGGAGTCCTGATGGGGCTTGGCAGTGCAAATGCATATGTAAAAGGAAATTACGCGCAGGATACGGCGGACACCTATTATGGGGAGGCCATGGCGGTTGTCAGGGCCGGGGAAGCCGGTGTGGTAACCGTAACGGTGGAAGACAGCCGGGGGAGCCATACCGCAGAGGTTCTGTGTAAATAAAAATATATAAAGTGATTGCTGGACATAATGGCAAGGGCAAAAGAGCATCCATAAATACAGCGAACAGAGGGGACTTTTGAGTTTGGACGAAAATAACCGGCCCCTCCATTCGCGTCAAAAAAAGTGCAGCTGACGTTCCTGGCCATCTGCCGGAAAAAAGACATGCTATAATCCTTACATCAAAAAGAGAAAGGGAGAGAAAGAGATGAGTTACAGAAAAAATCTTTGGCGGGGCTTGTCCACCTGCACGGCATCATTGCTGGCGGTTTCTCTGGCAGCAGGTCCGCTCGTAGACAGCTATCGCACGGACATTGACAAATTCCTTGGAACGAAAAGCAGCATGATGATCACGGAAAATAAGGACGGAGAAGATTTGTATACTTACAAGTCGGATTATTCCAGCACCACGGAACTTCTGGATTCCATCGAAGATCTGGGGGAACGTATGAGTGAAGAGGGCACGGTCCTGTTGAAAAATGAAAACAATGCCCTTCCGCTTACTGAGGAAGAGACACAGAAAATTTCCCTGCTGGGCTTTTCCAGTTATTATCCGGTACAGGGCGGCGATATGGGAAGTTCCCTGACAGCCAATGGCGGGGGCGGAACAGATAACGGCGGAACAGACGCAGATACGGTAGATTTTGTACAGGCATTGTCTGCAAAGGGCTTTGGCATGAATGAAAAACTGCAGGAGCTTTACAAAGGTCTGGAATCGAGCTTTAAGACAGAGATCGATATGTGGGGAAATATCATGGAATATTACCACATTACCGCTCCGGCGACAGACGGTGTTTTTTCCAGCAAAGAGCCGTCTCAGGAAATCATGGACAGTACGGACCCTTCATGGAAAGACAGTATGGATGATTACAATGTGATGCTGGTGACCATTGCGCGTTCTTCTACGGAAAACGGAACCTATCTGCCGGGAGAGACGGGCGTAGACCCGTCACAGAATCTGAACCAGACAGATCCTTTGGGACTTTCCGATGACGAACGTGATCTGATCAATGCGGCAGTTGAGGCGAAAAAATCAAACGGCGGAAAAGTGATCGTGCTTCTGAATAACGCAAACGCCATGGAAATTGACGAGATCAAGAATCATACCGGTGTGGATGCCATCATGGAGATCGGCCTGCCGGGAGGATATGGTTTCTATGGAATCGCAGATGTCTTAAGCGGGGAGGCAAATCCTTCCGGCCATCTGACGGATACCTATGTTGTGAAGAATGCAAATTCTCCCGCGGCACAGAATTTTGGCAATTTCGCATGGACAAACCCGGATCCGTCTACCAGCACCAATTCTTTTGAGGTAGAGGCGGAAGGGATCTACACGGGATATAAATATTACGAGACCCGTTATGCGGATGTGGTGCTCGGGCAGGGAAATGCTGCTTCTAAAGCAGGAAGTACCACAGGCGGCGCATGGGATTATGACAGTGAAGTTTCTTATCCATTTGGTTATGGGCTGTCCTACACGACTTTTGAGCAGGAATTGGAAAGTGTGGAGGTAGATCTGGATTCCAAAACAGTGACCGCAGAAGTAACAGTGACGAATACCGGTGACGTTGCGGGAAAAGATGTGGTACAGTTCTATACATCTGTTCCATATACCGAATATGACAAAGAGCATCTGGTAGAAAAATCGGCAATCCAGCTTCTGGATTATGAAAAGACAGATCTCATTGAGCCGGGTAAATCCGAGAAGGTGACCATCACGGCAGACGCGCAGGATATGGCAAGCTGGGATTCCACCTGCAAAAATGAGGCGGGGACTGCGGGAAACTGGATTCTGGATGACGGAACTTATTATTTTACCGTAGGAAACGGAGCGCATGAGGCGGTCAATAATGTGCTTGCGGCACAGGGCGCGGCAGCAGACGGGGATGAGGGAAATGTAAAGACATGGGATTTAGACAACTTTGATTCGGAATCTTTTGCAGTGACATTAAACGGAACTCCGGTAGAAAACCAGCTTGCAGACGCAGATCTGAATTACTATATGCCTGATACGGTCACCTATCTGACCAGAAATGACTGGGAGGGCACCTGGCCAAAGACCTATCAGGATCTGACGGCGACGGACGAGATGCTGGATATTATGGACAATGACATCCGTGAGATTACGGCCCAGGGCGACCCTGAGTCTGTCATATTCGGCGCGGATAACGGCCTGACACTGGCTGATCTAAAGGGCGTGACAGATATTGAAGACGAGCGGTGGAGCCAGCTGATCGACCAGATTGAACTGGAAGAGGCTTTGATCCGTACTGCATTTGGCGGAACAAGCACGAAGATCATTGAATCCATCGTATCTCCTGAGGTAATTCAGAACGACGGGCCGAACGGTTTCAACTCCTATCCTCTGGGACAATATGCCAATAAGGATGCTTCTACAGGAGACCCCTGTGCAGTCGATCCGGATGACCCGAACCTGGGCTACAGGATGGGGGTTATGGGAAATGGCACAATTATGGGGCAGACCTTCAGCAAACAGCTCATGGAAGAATGGGGCAAGGTGATCGGAAACTACTCCCTGTGGGCAAATACAACGATTTTCTGGGGGGCAGGCACGAACCTTCACCGTGTACCGTACAATGCGAGAAATCATGAGTATTTTTCAGAAGACGCAGTGCTGACAGCAGGACAGGCTTCCACATTCATTGCCGCAGGACAGGAATACGGAACTATTATTGCGCCGAAGCATCTGGCATTTAATGATACGGAGATCAACCGGACCGGTATTGCTGCGTTTATGACCGAACAGGCGGCAAGGGAAAATGAACTCAGGGGGACACAGGATTGTATCGAAGAGGCAGGCGCCCTGGGTGTGATGTCCACCTATAACCGTGTGGGATGTACACAGAGCAATGCCCACGAAGGACTGCTCCTGAACATTCTCCATAAGGAATGGGGCTTCAAAGGCCTGATGTCGGAAGACTTCATCCAGGATCCGAATTATACGGTATTAAAAGAAGCCGTACATAACGGCGTGACCATGACCTGTAATACAGGTGACAACAATATTGAGGCAGTCTCTGCAAAATGGCCTTACTGGACCGTGGAAAATGTAAGCCAGGACGAGACTCTGCTTCAAGACTTGAAACAGGTGATGCTGTATCAGAATTATGCACTGGCGAATTCCAATGCAATGGACGGTATGTCTACCAGTACCCACATCGAAAAGGTCAATACATGGTATGACAACCTGGTATTGGGCCTGAGAGCCGGATTTGGCATTCTGACAGTACTTTGCATCGCAATGTATCTTCTTGGAATGAAGAAGAAAGAGCAGTAGGAAAGGGGAAAATGAGATGGGCGAGAAAAGAAAGATTGGTATCGGATTTATCCTGACAGTTTTGACGATGATCGTGACTGCCGTATCACTGTTCCTTTATCTGCAGAACTGTAAGACAAATTATTTTGCAAATATGGGCGTCAACACGACAGTGGCTGCATGCCTTGTGGCTGCAGTGGTGCTGGAAGCATTGATGCTGGCTTTATCCATGAAGCAGGGTGAGAAAGCGTATCTGGATGCGATCCCGGTAGTGTGCGGAATCCTGACGGCTGTTGCGGCAATCCAGTTTATCGGAAGCAGGATTGCAGGTGCGGCTTCCATTATGACCTTTGAAAGCAATGCAGAAAATATGGCGGACCTGAACAATGCCATTGTTGCCATGGCCTGCTGTGTGATCGCATTATTACTGGTGATGATCAGTTCCTTCTTTAAAGTTGTGAAAGTAGCATAATTATGGAAGTTTGGAACTGCACGGTAATACCGCTGCAGTTCCAGAAAGGAATGAAGAAATATGAGCAGTCAGAAAAATGATTTTTGGAGCAGTCCGCTGACTCGTTCCAGGATTACGGCCTCGGATGTCAGGACACCGGAGATGCTTCTGGGCTATTTTATCGGCCCTTTCGGAGCGCTGCTTTCATCCGGTATATTTACCAGCATCCTGCAAAATTATTTTACGGATGTTCTTCGTCTGGATCTGACGTTTCTGACAACCCTGCAGTTGTTCTCCACCATTCTGATCGTAGCGGCAAACCTGATCGTGGGACAGTTGATCGAGCGGACAAAAACCTTTGCCGGAAAGGCAAGGCCCTGGATCTTGCTTTCCGCTCTGACCCTGTCGGCGGCCAGCGTCCTGATGTTCATTGTTCCCTTTGAAGGGGCGACAAAGCTGGTCTGGGTTGCCATTGCCTACAACTTGTATTATGCAGTGGCGTATCCAATCTATAATACGGCAAATTCTACGTTGGTGCCGGTGTCTACAAGGGACAGCCAGAAGCGGGGCGCATTGGCTTCCTTTACCAATGTGGCGGGCCTGGGCGTTATGGGGTTTGGCTCCATGGTATTTCCGATTTTAGTGTCTTTTGCGTTAAAAGATAATCAGGCATTGTGGTTTATGGTTATGCTGGCGGTTGCCGTATTTTCCGCGCTGACCATCTATCTGCAGTTTATGTTTACCAGAGAGCGTGTGACAGAGGAACTTATGGCGTCCGGTGGGAAAGAACCGGATGGAAAAGCGGCGGAATCCGTGTCCTTGTCCGCACAGCTGAAAGCCGTTGCAAGCGAGAAAATGTGGTGGACCGCAATTCTGTTCTACCTTGTATTTCAGTGGAGCGGCGCCATCAAAAATGGCTCCATGTCCTTCTTTTGTAAATGGGTATTGGATAATACTTTTTTTGGCTCCGCCGATGCATGGGGGGCTTCCCAGTCTCTTTTGAGCATTATGGGGGCGATTCCGATGGCTCTGGCAGTTGTGGTCGTGGTTCCGCTGTGCAATAAATTCAGCAAGAGAGTGGTTGTATTTATCGGAATGGTGATCGGTGTGGCAGGCGGTTTGATCGCCGGCCTGGGAAACGGAAGCATTGTGCCGGTAGCAGCCGGCGTTGCGCTGAAATGCCTGGGGTCTTCTCCGGCGGCTTATGTGATTCTGGCAATGCTGGCAGATGTGATCGACCATATTGAGTTTAAGGAAGGGATGCGTACCGATGGATTGACAATGTCTATCTATAGTTCTATCATGGTAGCAGGGACTCCAATCTGTAATTCCATCTTCAGCGCAGTCCTGAATTTCAGCGGATATGTGCAGGATGCGGATGTGGCGCTGGGGACGGCGGCACAAAGCGCGGCAGTGCAGAATGCGATTTCGATCAGCTATATCTGGGTGGAGACTGCTGCTTATGCGGTTTGCGCGGTGCTGATCTTCCTGTTTACGGTGGAAAAGAATCTGCCGCAGGAGCAGGCGCAGATTGCGAAGAGGAAAGAACGGGAAGTGGGATAATGTCTTAAGTGCAGTGGATGGAATACCATCTGCTGCATTTTTGCAGTAGTCAGTTGCGGATAGAGGAGGGCGCAATGGAAAGAAAACGGCATATTGTTTCATGTGTCCTTGGGGTTTGTATTGCCTTTGGTGTCATGGGATGCGGCAAAAGGGTGCTGGAAGAAAAGGATTTCTGCCATCTTGTGCTGGAAGAAGGGGAAGGTTTTTTTGTGGAGGAAGGTGCCCTGACAGTGGAACGGGGGAAGGATGCGTCTTTTGAGATGATCCTGGAGGATGGATATGAACTGCAAAATGTGAAATATGGAGATGACAGGGAAGCAGGAAGTGCTGCCCACAATTATTCCGTGAAATATGATGGGGATGGCAGAGCGCTTACTTTGACGCTGTATGACGTTCGATATTCCGAGACTGTGCAGGCACGGGTTGAAAAAAGTGATGTGGTCATCCGGTATCATGCCAATGGGGGCCGCAGATGTGAAAGCAGGGATATGGCGGATGAAGGATATGGGGAGGATGGCGGCGGGGATGAAGTCCCGGTTGCTGTTGTGCGTTCCCATTTGCGGCCGAATACGTCGATTGGTACAGATTTATTTGAGAGGACCGGCTATACGCTGATTGGCTGGAATACAAAGCAGGACGGGAGCGGGACTCAGATCGGGCTTGGCAGCAGGGTGGATACTCAGGAGGGGATGTTACTCTATGCGCAGTGGGTTCCCTGGACAGATGCGGCTCTTTTTGAGTATGAAGAACAAGGAGAATTTGCGCGGATTATAGATTATCAAGGGCAGGAAGATACGATCTGTATTCCGGCAGAACTGGATGGAAAGAAGGTACGGCGGATCGCAGAAGGGGCATTTGCGGGTGTGGATTGCAGAAGAGTGATTTTGCCGCCGGGAATCTATGAAGTGGAAAACAAAGCGTTTGAAAGTGCATCGCTGCAGGAACTTTATCTTTATGATGATATTTCCAAGATCAGCGATCATGCATTTGCAGGATGCGGGCAGTTTGAAACGCTGCATATCAATGCAATAGAGCCGCCGGTATATAGCGGAAATTATTTTGACACCTTCCAGGACAAATATGACAGGCTTTTGCAGTTGAAGGATCAGAAAAAAATCGTATTGTTTTCAGGTTCTTCTACCCGGTTCGGCTATGACAGCGCTATGATCGATGAGGCGTTTGAGGAGTATGAGGTGGTGAACATGGGAGTGTTTGCCTATACTCCGGCGCTTCCGCAGCTGCAATTGATTCTGGAATGTATGCAGGAAGGAGATATTCTGCTCCATGCGCCGGAATTTGATGCCAGCAACCGGCAGTTCTGCGGGCAGAAAGCTTTGGATTACGCCACATTTGCTATGATGGAATCAGGTTACGATGTGTTTACAAAGCTGGATATCCGGGATTTTGAGCAGGTATTTACCGCATTTTCTTCTTACAATGCCGGGCGGGAAGGAATGGAAAAGAAAAATTATAAAATCTCCGCGTCTCATTATGATGAGGATGGTATTCCGGTAGAAGAAGACAGCTATAACGAATATGGGGACTATTGCCTGTATCGGCCAAATTCTGCAGAAGAACAGCCAATCTATGGCCTTCCGGTGCATTATACAGTCAATGCATTTCCAAAGGGACAGTATATTGAGCCGTTGAATGCAGTGTATGAGCAGTTTTTGGAAAAAGGGGCTGACGTTTATTTTACATATTCGCCCCGTAACCAGTATGCCGTGTCAGAGGAGAGTACACCCGAAGAACGTGCGCGGCTGCACCAGTATTTTCAGGAGAACCTGATCGTGCCGGTGATCACGGAACTGGAGGATTCTCTGGTTTCCGGGGTGTATCTGTATGGGACGGATAACCATCTGTCTACCGAAGGGGTGGAGATCCGGACCAGGAGGATCATTCAGGAATTGAAAGAAGAAATGGAAAAGGAACAGGATGAGAAATGAAGATCGGAATCATTTGTATTATTTGTGAGTTTTTTACTGTGGCCGGAATTCTGTATGCGCTGGTCTGCGGCGCTAAACTTCAGGAAATTTTGGCGGGGGTGCTTTTGATGCTCTTTGTGAGCCTGCTGGTCGTCCGGGCGGGCAATAAGAGAAACGTGAAGAAGGCGATCGGGCCGCAGAGCGGACCGGCCGTGAAAAATGAGGAAAATATATGAATTTTACATCTTTGGAATTTATCACTTTTTTTCCGGCGGTCCTGATTCTTTATTGGATCATGCCGGGACATAGAAGATGGATCCTGCTTTTAGCGGCAAGCTACCTGTTCTATATGGACGGGAGCCTCAGATCAGGGGCGCTGCTTTTGTTTACTACAGGGGTATCCTATACGGCCGCATTACAGATGGAGAGAATCCGAAGTGAGAAAGGGGCGGGGGCAAAAGAGATTAGATTGTGGATGCTGTTAGCTCTTGTCTGCTGTCTGGGGTGTCTGGTGATTTGGAAGCGAAAAGGCTTTCTGGTTGTAGGAATTTCGTTTTATACATTCCAGACATTGGCCTATGTGCTGGATGTGTACCGCGGACAGATCCGATGTGAACGGCATTTTGGATATTATGCATTATTTGTCTCTTTCTTTCCTCAGTTGGTCGCCGGACCGATTGAACGGACGGAAAGACTTCTTTTGCAGTTAAAAAAAGTACAGATCTGGAATCGAAATGATATTATTGATGGGGGCTGGCTTATGCTCAAGGGCTTCTATAAAAAACTGGTGGCAGCGGACTAGCTGGCCGTTTTTGTGGATGTTGTCTATGCTTCGCCGGGGAAGGCGGGGGGACTTGGGGCAGTCCTTGGGACTTTATGCTTTGCGGGGCAGATTTATTGTGATTTTTCCGGCTATACGGATATTGCGCGGGGGACGGCGCTTATGATGGGAATCCGTCTGACAGAAAATTTTAAGAATCCATATGGGGCGGAAAATATCCGGGAATTCTGGCAGAGATGGCATATCAGCCTGACAAAATGGTTTACGGATTATGTGTATATTCCGCTGGGAGGCAGCAGGTGCGGTACACTGATCCGCTGCAGAAATATCATGGCGGTCTTTCTGCTGAGTGGGTTATGGCATGGGCTGTCCTGGAATTACGCAGCCTGGGGGCTGCTGCATGGAGTCTGTTTTTTAGCGTATACATTGTGGAATGAAGTCTGTCCGTCCAAAAGCGGCAGGCATTTGCCTGGCCGGTTTGTTACATTTGGATTTGTCTGCTTTGCCTGGATCTTCTTCCGGGCAGAGAATTTGAGGGAGGCAGGGCAGGTCCTGGGGCAGATCCTGTTCCACTTTGCGGATCTGGGAATCTTAGAGACACTGCAGTCCATGCAGATACAAGGAATCGATTTATTGCTCCTGCCGTTGGCGCTGGGCTGCCTGCTGCTTGTGGAACAGATGCCGGATACAATCTGTAGGGCCAGGACATTAAAAGAGACCGTAAAAGTATCATTTCTTGGATTTTATATGGTAAACGCGATTGCCATTTCCTGGCTGGTTGGAGCCGCGGCGGACAGAGGAAATTCTTTTATTTATTTTAGGCCACTTATAAATATTTTTTGACGCAAAATGGCAAAATTTCTGCATAAGAAAAACACTTATGCCAATGCTG
>QXWX01000155.1 GCA_009911175.1 Lachnospiraceae bacterium
CCATCATTCAGAATCGCAATACGGTCGCTTAAGGCTTCTACCTCTGCCATATCATGGCTTGCCAAAACAATGGTTTTCCCTTGTGACTTAAGTTTTCGGATCTGATCATGCAGTGACAGCCTGCCTTCCACATCAAGCCCCGCAGTCGGCTCGTCAAGAAAAATAATATCTGGATTGCCGGAAAGAGCAAGCGCAAGATGCAGCCGCCTTTTTTGCCCAGTACCCCGTCAGAATGTAATCTGCTTTTTTATTTCTCATAAAATTCATCGGTATCATAGCAAACTGCAGGGAAGTTCCGCCCTGCAGGAACAATACCTCATAATCGTCCGGAATATTCATCAATGCCCGCAGGTCATATTCCGTTTCATCTATAATGGACTGGAACAGAGAAGAACGGTGGCTAATTTCCATAACAGACATACCGCTTCCCTTATAATCCATCATTTCATCAGCTGCTTCCTGCAAAACCGGCTCCGGCAAAACCGCCGGGCCAGCAGAAAAATTATAAATATCCCGCATTGAAATTACCTCCTGTAAACATTTTACTTTTATACTCCAAATTGTCGCCGCACAATCTGTATGATGCGCTGCATATCTTCCTCTGTATTTTTGATATCGCTCGGCAGACAAAGTCCCCGGTTAAAAATATCCTCACTTACGCTCAACCCTTTTTCAACCTGGATAAAATCATATTTTTCTCCATAACACTTTTCTAAGATAACTATAATCCCCTATATAACTTCTGATAATAATTTTAATATCTCTATTTCTTAGGCAGCGTTTAAAGCAATAATTCAAAAACAAGAAACTTCCTGGGAACACCTACATCAGCATAGGTGATCTCAACAGTGTCTATATAATGAAACCCAAAAGACATATACATTTTCTGGGGAACATCATTTCCTTCGATACAATCCAGGCGGATCGCCCTTTGCCTCTGCGCTTTTGCTCTCTGGATTGCATGCTCTACCAGTTTTTTTGAGTAACCTCTCCCTGCATATTCCGGAAGGACACGCAGGGCATGAAGTATCATTATTTCATTTCTGTCCGCTTTTATCTGCCATTGTACTGTATCATATATCTGATCGCATTCATGATCCATTATATAAGCCGCCATGATCCGGCCATCTTCCTCACCGATAAACTGGTCATGCTGTTGGATCGCGTCCTCCACCATTTTCCTGGAAGGAAATCCACCTTTGTTTCCATTCGGCAAAAAACTTTTCCTTCCTAAAAATTCACACATCTTTTTGTAAAACTTCATCAGTTCATCCAAATCTCTCAATTCTGCTTCTCTAATTTTCATACTTTTGTTTAAGTCATCTTTCCTTAAATTGAAGATAATATATCCGGACAAAAAACCTTCCCGTCCCCTCCACAATATTTCATTGTGGTATCTATAATCTCCCGCATAACTTCTAATAGAAACTCTTCCTCTGTCGCCTCATTCCCTTCAATGATATATAGAATATCCCTCACATTTTCATCCACCTTTGTTTTATTGTCCTGCCGGATCTCCAGCCGACATAAAACCTCATTGGAATCATCACAATAACAGTATTCATGCGGGTTCATCGGAACCGGCTGTTTCTGTCCCAGCGGAATATACTTTTCCGTACCGTCAGAAAACCGAACCGTCAGATTTCCGTCAACCTTATCCAGATTATGCGCCGCCACACAAAGCCCGCTCTCCATAGAAATCACATTATAAATATCCACTACCTGATTGATAAACGGCATATCCCCATGCTTCAACAGCATTTTTATCAGATTTTCACTGGATGGGATATTTTTTCTTCGCTTAACGCCGGATTTGTCATGCAGGATATGATATCCTTCAAAAACTTCATCCCCATGAATATCCAATCCATCAAAGCGCTTCTGTAAATTTTCCAGCCTTACCTTACGTTCTGCCTCCCATTCAGGATTCCTCCCGGTATTATCCACACCTTCAACAGACCCAAAAACCACTTTTACGCCAATGTCGGCAACCGCCTTTTCTATCTGATATTTCATAGTCGCATTCACTTCCCTCATATCTCCAGACCGGAAAACGCCCTTTCCAAATCCTCAATAATATCCTCTACATGTTCCAGACCAACAGACAGCCGCACCATCCCGCCGTCAATCCCTGCCGCCTCCAGCTGTTCCTCGGTAAGCTGCCGGTGCGTCTCACTGGCCGGATGCAGTACACAAGTACGGATATCCGCAACATGAACCTCATTGGACGCAAGCTGCAGGGTATTCATAAACCTCATTGCATTCTCTTTCCCACCCTTGATCACAAAAGAAATAACACCGCTGCACCCTTTCAGATACTTCTTTGCCAGACTGTAATCCTCATCGCTTTCCAGTCCCGGATAATTCACATGTTCCACATATCCTGACTTTTCAAGATACCTGGCAACAGCCAGCGCATTTTCACAATACTGCTTCATCCGCACTGCCAGTGTCTCCAGCCCAAGGTTCAGAAGGAATGCGGAATGTGCCGCCGGATAAACACCAAAATCCCTCATAAGCTGCATCCTCGCCTTAACGATATACGCTCTCTTTCCATAGGTATCCTTATAAGAAATGCCATGATAAGATTCATCCGGCTCCGTCAGCCCCGGAAATTTCCCACACGTCCAGTCAAACTTTCCGCTGTCCACAATCGCCCCGCCAATCTGCACTGCATGACCGTCCATATATTTTGACGTGGAATGGACAATAATGTCCGCCCCATATTCAAAAGGCTTACACAGCACCGGAGTAGCAAACGTATTGTCCACAATCAGCGGAACTGTATGGCGGTGTGCAATATTTGCAAAACGCTCAATATCTAAAACCGTCAGCGCAGGATTTGCAAGTGTTTCCCCAAATACCGCCTTTGTGTTTGGCTTAAATGCCTGATCGATCTCCTCATCCGATGCGTTCTTGTCAATATAGATGCACTCAATCCCCAGCCTTTTCAGCGTATAAGAAAACAGGTTCACGGAACCGCCGTATATTTCAGTCAGGCTAATAAAGCTGTCGCCCGCATCACAGATATTAAGCAGCGACAGCAGCACAGCCGCCTGACCAGATGTGGTACACATAGCCCCAACTCCACCCTCCAGTTCCGCAATCTTGTCCTCAACCGCCATCACCGTAGGATTTCCAAACCGGGAATAGATCAGCGACTTCATCGGGTCATCAAAAACCGCCGCCACATCCTCCGTGGAATCATAAACATAAGTCGTACTCTGCACAATCGGCACCACCCTTGGCTCCGTATTCTTGGGTGTATAACCGGCGTGCAGGCATTTTGTTTCATCTCTCATAAAAATCTCCTCCATATCTATCTAAATTTCTGAAAGGCATCTCCATATCCACAAGCCTTTATTTCAATATGCTGTATACACATTCCAATAAAGTGACAGCAAGAATGATGTTGATCAGGCGGTAATGCCGCAGGTAAACCTTCTGGATTGCCAGCCCTGTACCGATCCACGCAGATGTAGCAACCGTTCCTATCGTCGCTATCACAAATTCAAAGAAAACCAATACCGGCAGAGCCGTACTGTAGTTCGTCACATATCCGGTCAATGCCGTGATCCCAAAAAGATAGATCTTCACATTCACAAACTGCAGCATAAACCCTTTTAAAAAAGAGGCCGATCTCTCTCCGCCATCTCCATCCGGCCGGCTGACAGCGATATGGACTGCCAGCCAGAGGATATAAGCAGCTCCCAAATACTTCATTACCCCCAGCACCTCCGGCAACAGCGTACTCACCCCATAGACAAATACCGCACAGATCATCTGCACCACATAATACCCGGAGAATATACCGAAAAAGAGGGGATCCCCTTTCTTCCATCCATAATTCGTCACGGTATTTAAAGCCAGGATATTACCCGGCCCCGGCGTGAACGCATTGATCACAGAATAAACAAAAAAATTACCTATCACATAGCCTGGCATGATAACGCCTCCTTCCACTTACGATTGTACAGCGGAATGCCATATGATAGGTAATACTGATTACTTATGCTAAAACATAGGCTGAACCTATGTTTCAATCTTTTTGATACTGTTTCAGTGCTTCTACATAGATCTCACCCAGCCGGGATAATTCCCTATCTTTATTCAGGATATATCCGATCCGCATGGTCTCATCCCCCTCCAAAGGAATAGAAATGATGGAATCCCCATGGAGATATCTGGGGAAAATACCGCTTGAAATGGTATAGCCATCCAGTCCGATCATAAAATTCACGATAGCGGCACGGTCGCTGATTCGGATGCTCTTTTCCGCGATCTCATTACTGAATAATTCCTCTGCAAAATTAGAAGATTCATAAGCCCCCTGCACAAAGTTCAGCCTTGGATATGGTTTCAGATCTTCCAGGCTGACCTTCTCCCGATCCGCCAGCGGATGGCCTTTCCGCAGAAACACATGCGGAGTCGCCGTAAACAGTTCATGAAAATTCAGATTGTACTCTTCAAAAACTTTCATCAATACATTTTCATTTGCCTTACTAAGATAGAGTACCCCAAGGTCACTAAAGCGGTTCCTGACATCCATAATGATCTGATAGGTCTGTGTCTCATTCAAAATAAACTCATATCTTTCCTGGCCGAACTGCTGCACCAGTTCCACAAAAGCATTGGCAGCAAATGTATAATGCTGTGTGGAGATACAAAACCTCTGCTTTTCCGGCTGATTATCTATGTACCGGGATTCCAGAAGCTCCATCTGCTGCACTACCTGACGTGCATATCCCAAAAACTCCATACCTTCCGTAGTCAATGCAACGCCCGCCCGGCAGCGGTTAAAAATGGTGATTCCGGCTTCATTCTCCACCTCTTTGATCGCCCCGGAAAGACTTGGCTGTGAAATGAACAATTCTTTTGCCGCCTCTGTGATAGAACCTTTTTCCGCTACTGTTATCATATATTTTAATTGCTGTAATGTCATATCCATTCCTCCAATCATGCTCTTAATTATATAAAGGAAACAGAACAAATACAAGTCCGCCGATCCGGCTGACCACCTCCCGTCTTTGTTCTTTCGTCCTCTGCTCTAATTGATAAAAAGTTGTATCCAATACTTTGATATCCTTATATAAATCTGCACATTCTTCTGCGGCTAATTTTGCAGTCTGTTGAAGCTGTTCCTGTTCATCGCTTTTCAGAACACTTACCACCTCTTCTATTTCTTCCTCGTAAGAGATCTCATTCATCTTTTCCTGGCTCTCTTCTTCCTGCTCTCTTTGCATCTCCTCTGAAAATTTCTTCTCATTTAAAAATTCCTTTTCACAACTGAAGTAAAGCAACAGGATAAGAGGAATACTTACAGCTGCAAAAAGAATGTTTTTTACAATGACACCCTTTCGGCACCTTCTTTTTCTCTGTGTACTATTTTCCATAATATTTCTCACCTTTTCTTGTTGTATGGCTTATAGTATTACATTTGTAAGATTTCAAGTCAAGCAAAATTTATATACACGATAAACTTGCAGCCCTTCTCTCCTTCTCACCGATTTCCCACAACTGGAATATCCATCTCCTGCTTTTGAATGGTATTGGATAAATAACGAAAAGCCCCATTCCCTAACGGTCTGACCACAATCTGATTTGTAAAGGCATAATCTGAATTATAATCCGGCCATACGCCATCCACAAACAATGTAAGCGTTCCATCCCCATTTTCTATATAGTCCACTACTTCGGGAAACGGCGGCAATGGCTGCGAAATACTCATTTCATATTTATATGTATCCGTATCAGCATCATATTTGCATTGTTCCCTTAATTGCTCTGCTGTTACCGGGAAATACGTCATCATAATGGATTCATAAAGTTCTGACGAAATTCCCTCACCGTCCGGAACAAATATCTCCCCTGTATGGATTCGATAAATATCCTCAAACATGCATGGTCTTATAATTTCTTCCACATTTCTGCTGTCCCAGTCAGTAATCAACACATTATAACTTACATAGCTAAGGCCTGATACATATTTTCGGGTAAATTCCCTGCATGTTTCCGGCAGCGGTTTGACCCTGTAATACTCCTTCAAATTGCCATGTGCAACGATTACTGCATTTGTATAAATCAAATATCCCTTTTCTGTCAATCGGATCTCTGCAATATCATTAGTTCTGGCTGATTCTATAACCGGTATCCCGTTTTTCTTCCATCCAATCCCAATATAGTAGGTTTGCAGTATCCCCTGCCGACAGACAAACGTTCTGGAAGAAAATGTTCCATCCGTAAAGGGCTCGTATATTGTGACCTATGCATCCAATAACCGTCAGGGATAGCGCCAGTAGAAAACATATACCATATTTCTTTATAGTCCATTTCATTTCCTCCATCGCTCTCCTTTCCTACAATATGCTTTTCATTTCCTATCTGTCTGGTAGAACATATGAAGTTTTATGCCTGACTATAACAAACCGCCCTTATTTTGCAAAATGAAGGGCGGTTTTTGTAAATTTTAAACCTTCAAGAGTTATCTGGCCGTCATTCTCAAGAATCAGAATGCCGAGTGTAGTAAACGCCTTTTTAACGGAACCAATCTGATAAAGAGTTTTTTGCCGGCAGAAATCATACGGCTTCATTTCCGCCCGAAACCGTACTGGAAACAGCCGGCACAAGCATTATTGTGCATCTATCAGAAAATAATATGTAGCGGTTTTTCTTTGTTTCATCGGAAACTCTATATTGTATCTCAGTATATCATATGTTATAATCAAATCATTCAAATGTTATATCGCAATTCAAGGAGGCCACTATGAAAAGCTCCGAAATCATAAAGGAAATTCGCTCCTATCTAAATTTAAACCAAAGTGAATTAGCTGATGTGTTAGGTGTAAGTTTTGCAACCGTCAACCGTTGGGAAAAAGGACGTTGTGAGCCATCAAGGATCGCAGTAAATGCAATTAAAAATTTGTGTGCTGATAACAATATTGATTTTTCTCAATTTGAAGGAAACCGTATTATTAGAACTAACGAAATTATAACTCTTTATCATGGATCAAAATCAGGAATTTGTGGTTCCATTGCCCCTATAAGCCGGAAATACTGCGATTTTGGAAAAGGGTTTTATATGGGAACTGACCGAACCCAGCCACTTACTTTAATTTGCAATTATCCTAATGCCAGAATATATACGTTAAGCGTCAATCTATCAGATCTTAAAATTCTTGATGTAGAAGTGGGATTAGATTGGGCATTGTTAATTGCATACAACCGTGGCAAAATGGAATCCATAAAACGTTCAACTACCTATAATCGTTTTGCAAATTTAAGCAAAGACTGTGACATGATTATTGGCTATATTGCTAACGATAGAATGTTCGTCGTTCTGGATCGTTTTTTCAATGGAGAAATTACAGATATGGCGCTTATTAATAGTCTTTCGGCGTTGAAACTTGGTAAGCAATATGTAGCTTTAACAGAAAAGGCTTGCAAAAAAATAAAAATTCTTGATGAACAAGTACTCATCGGGAATGATCGGGATAAACTAAAACAAGAAAGTGAAGCCAACCGTTCAAAAGGCATTGCAATGGCAGATGAAATTTGCCGGAAATATCGCCGTGAGGGTCAATTCTTTGATGAAATATTAAAGGCAGGTGAATAAAATGGAAAATCTTACTCTTGAGAAGCGCCAACTCTGCGATATACAAGGACGATTGTTTGAACTTGCTCTAACAACAGGATTGGATTGTCCATCATTTATAAAATCTTTTATGGACAGTAAAACCGCTGCCGCCCTTGATGATGTCTACGACCGATTACAATGGGCGGGTGAAGAATATATTCTTGAGGAACTAAATGAGGAAGTTAACGGGCTTAAAAAGGCTGGTACAACTTATTCTTCAGAAGTAATGTATTGGACAGGGTATATTTATCGCTATTGGCATTACTACACGGGTGAATATAGTCATGAAATATATAAAATCGCTGATGCTAAAACAATGAATGAATGTTGGCTTGGTTTCCATACTTTTGACGCGAAAATGGCTATTGATGATTTAAAAGAGATTTATAAACAAAAACGTGAAAGGAATCCTTTATGAGCAATTCTTACTTTAAATACAAATATGACCGTATCAAAAAACATCGTGGCCATAAACGGGCAATCATCGCCATTGCACGCATGATGCTGACCTGCCTGCATCATATGTTTTTAAAGCGAGAGGCTTTCAATCCTGCTGATACGGATTATTCGGCTATTCCCGAAGAAATGTACCAAAAATTTCAGGAACAGTATGATAAAAATGCAATCAAACGGTTGGAGAAGAGAGGCTTTACAATTATTCCTCCTGTTGCAATAGCCTGATACCCTCTACCTATAGAGTCTTCTTGTAAATGCGGCAGTTTACTGGTGCTCTGGTACTGTGTTGGCTTTTTTTCCATTTTTCTTTCAACCTATTCCTCCCCAAATATATTAAATATCCTCAACTCTTAATATACAAGTCTTTTATTTCCTCACAACTTAATCCCGTAATATCAGAAATATCATCAACAGGAATATTCTTTTTCAATGCTTTTCTTGCAATCTCTATTTTAGCATTCCGTTCCGTATTATACAACGCCTGTGCCTCATCGTGTCTAGCTTTTGCCCGGAGCCTTTCTTTCTCACGGAACTCTGACGAAGCAGTAATCATATAATATGCATTAATTGCCTGACTCATAACCGGCACCTCCATCTCTTTAATCTTCTCTAATTCCTCTTCCGTTTCCGCCTTGAACAGCGAAAGCCATAACAGTAACATATCATCCTCATCCACATGATCCGGCAGTTTGGGCAGTTCGAAAAAATGAAATCCCATCTTATCCGACAACAGCGTATGACGCTTAACTTCCAACGGCTGGAAAAATGAATCATATTCTTTACACTCAAACAATATGAAATCTATAATACTGATGACAATCGTGCGTGGCAACGTGGAATAGCCCTGTCCGGTAAGCAACGCTGATGAAAACTCCCTCGCCCAGTAGTACATGACCCTCTCCGGGTAATCCCCCTCGTTGCATACCTGTACTTCCAGATCGACACGCTGCCCGTTCACAGTCATATTGATGTCCAGCCTGCAGAATTTATCTCCCAGATTCTCTGGTGGCATCTCAGGGTTTCGTATTACAAACTGCCCGATACTCTGAAGCGGTATCCCAAGCAGATCCGCAACCAGTTTTTTTAAGAGTTCCGGATACTGTACAAACAGCATTTTGAACAGCGTATCCGTCTTAAAGGTATATTCAAGCTTCCTCATGGCATTGTCTCCTCTAAATCTTACAGTTTCCCTTATAAGTAGTATACCATACCCGATGACTGATTGCTATAAAGATTTTTACGACCAATCACTCTTCATCCAAAAGATATACATAAAGATTTTCCAGATATTTCACATCCTGCCGTTTGCTTATCATGACAGGTGACAGATTTATCTTTACGAATGAATCCATTATTTTCTCAATATTTCGGCAGTTCATAGCCTTCTGGGCAAAATGGACTGACTTTTTCTCTGGAATCAGAACAAGCAGGCGCATCATCCTTCGTCTCATAATGTTATCAGAAACTTCTTTACAGACAATCTCAGCAGCCTTATCCTTTTTATAAAAATCTCCGAATGGAATAATCCATGTGAAAGTGTCCATAAAAATATCCTGACTGTTCTTTAGTAATTCTTCAATCTGCCCAGCTACATCCTCAGCGTCTGTAAATGCTCGGATTGCTTTTGGTTTGGTCAAACGAACCTCTGATCGGATAACTCCTTTTATGATTTTGAATTTTTTGTGATTGGAATCTCTATGCTGATGCATGACAGCTTCCGCCAAATCATAAAGCAGGAAATCAATATTATTGCTATTCCCACTCAGACAGAAGCTGGAATTATCATCAAAACATTCGTAGCTGACAGGCGAGAATCCCTTGACTTTGCCAATCCTTTTAATGACATTTAGATATGACTGGACATTGGCAGCAGTATCAACGTCAATATCCGCAGTAAAATTCATCCCAGACAGGACAAAATCTTCCAGATGATGTTTGTGATCAAAATACTTAGCAATCCGCTTATCCAGCTTCCGTACCAGCTTGTCTGTATCGAATACATCATCCAACAACAGATATGTGTTTACAATCAGACGTATTTTCTTCTTGTACTGGCTGCCACGGTAGATAACAGTTATGCCCTTATTGCTTAGCAAGTGGTCAATGTATTCTCCATCATCTTCATCTATATAGTATTCCCCATTATATGATCTGGCAAAAATCTTCTGAAAATGTTCATTGTCTAATACCGTAGACAGCTCAAATACTTGATTTAAATTCATAATAATTGTCTCCTTATACAAATATTTTTTACAAAAGAGTTGTGCCAAAATGTGCTTTCTATTGGATTATAGCAACAAAAACATATTTTTCTATGGTCCCAGTGAGGTTCAATGCAAATATAATAAAACGTATACACTTTCCAAACCAATGTTAACAACTTAGTATGCGCTTGGAATAAATGTCATTGAAACGTGTGAAAGAATGAGTGGTTGGAACATACAA
>QXWX01000156.1 GCA_009911175.1 Lachnospiraceae bacterium
ATGTTCCAACCACTCATTCTTTCACACGTTTCGATGGCATTTATTCCAAGCACATACTAAGTTGTTAACATTGATATTGAAACAGATTCTTTTAATCCGGCGTGCCGCCAGGAATCCCCACCCTTTGCATGCCCGGATGGCTTCCTGGAATCTTATGAAGGCTTTCTGGAATACCTGATGAACAAAGGGCTGAAGCCGTCTACACTTCGTACAAACCGAAAAACTGTGGAGCGGCTGATTAATATCTCTCCAATGACGGGATTGGGTCAACGGATCTGATCTCAGCAGGGTCTGTGAATGACTTTTTTGCACAATTTGAATACAACTCCTTAAAGCATAACGGAACAATCCTTTATGAACTTAGGAATTATCTTTCTTACCTTTTCCAAGAAGGTTTTCTGGAAATCAATCTATTAGATACCCTGCCACATTTGCGTGTGCCAAGACACGGGGGTCAGGATTTGTAAAAACGATAGGTTATTCATCGCTTACGGAAAAGATATTGCAGGCAAGGAATGCGCACGGATCACCTGTTGTGAGGAGGAAGATATGTCAGCTATGGATGGGGCGCGTATCCCTATGGAGCGTATGTGTACCCTGAACAAATGGAAGATGGTGGTCGAGGTTCTGATTCCCGGCGTGCTGAATGCAGGTGATATTGACAAGACGGATGACTACAAAAAGGCAGCGGCTCTGGCTGATGCGATTTAGGAGGAAGTATTTTTCCTTTATGAACAGAAGGCGTTTATATCTGCCGTCAATGGCAGGCACTTCCTCCGTGATTTAAAACGGTGGCTCCTGGGGGAGCCAAGGGAGTAATATTCTGGAAAAAGCGGCTACAGGATATGATAGCAGCCGCTCATTTCATTCCAGAAGTTTCAGCGATACTATATGTATCTATTCAGCTGAAGAATTGATATTTTGTTCCCTTTTTGCGTCCAAGGCTGCACGCACTTCCGGATATTTTTTGTCGAGTGTATAAAACATATTTATGATTCCTACTACGATAAAAATAATTAACGGAATTACCAGATAGTTGACGCGAATGGCGTTGACAGCAGAAGGAAACTGTTCGTCTGCCCCGCCCACATAGCCATTGAAATTTAAAACAGCGGATGCAACCATAGTGATCACCGAGTTTGCAATCTTTACTGCAAAAGCGATTACTGACATCAGGATTCCTTGGGATCGAAAACCATGTTTAAACTCGCCATAATCTACCGCTTCTGCGGCCATTACGTAGATAATACCACTGATTATTGCAGAACCTAAAGAAATGGCTGCATTAAAGAACATCAGCAGAATAAAATTTTTGCCGGCAAAAAGAGAACATATACAACCTAGTGCACTGATAAAGCAGCTGGCTACAATCAGATTTTTTTTGCTGAATTTTCCAGCAAGCAACGGGCATACTATGGCAACTGGAAGGCCAAGTACGTTCATGATTGACATTAAAGGGGCGGCATATGCCTGATTTTCCAGATAATACTGACAGAAATAAATGGTCTGCGTATTTCGGAGAACAACGGCAGCAATTAGTAAAAAGAAGGTAATGGCAATAATTAGCCATGGGGCATTGGAAAAGGATTGAAGCATTTGCTTTGGGCTTAAATTTGTTTTTGTATCCGATGTTTGCGCAAGGCGCTCTTTCGTTGTTAAAGAACACATGATCAGTAAAGCTGCACCGATTATACCGAAAATAATAGCAAGAAGAAAATAACCTTTGGCTTCATCGGCGCCGCCAAGCAGCTGAACAAGACTAAGGGCAAACATCATGACACCCAGTTGTCCTACATTTGTGCCAATGGTTCCAAATACGTTCAGGTTCAACCGATCTTTTGGAACGTCTGTTTCATTGGAAAGCAGGGTGACAAGAGGAATATTTACTGCAGTATATGCAAGTGTAAAGAAAACATAAGTAGCTAGTACAACGAATAATAAATAACTAGCCATATCACTTGTCTGATTTTCCAGCTACTGCGTTAGATTTTCTAGCCGTAGCCACCGCTACGCCGTCGAAAATCTGCCTTGTATCTGAAAAATCATCCTGCGCGATATAGCCAGATACTTATTATTCGATGTACTAGTTACCGATTTTCCATTGAATGTGTTGCTGTTCGGATGGAAGCGTATGCGTTCCGTGATTAAAACGACATTTATATATAGTATAGAAAACAGCTAAAGGAGACGATGGAGAATTTTTCGGAGAAAAAATGACTATGGGAGCATAAAGTCATGGGAACCGATAACGATTATGCAAAAACGGTTTATTTGTACCTGAATAACATGTATTTTTTTCGATATTCTCTAGGAAGAACTTTAAAATATGCTTTAAATGCAGCTGTAAACTTACTCTGGCTGTCATAGCCGACAGCTTGCGCAATCTCTGCTATATTCATATTAGATTCTATTAACATACGGGCAGCTTGCCGCATTCGGTGTTCCTTAATATGTGCCGCAATGGAAGTTCCATAGACTGACTTAAAAGCGTTTTTCAAAGTTGTCGGATTGATGAGATATTGTCTTGAAAGTTCCTCTATGGTAATTCTCTGCTCCATGTGCCGCAAAATCTGGTCATGAATTTTTCGAATTGTTTCAGTCAGCTCGGATTGATATTCAGTCAATTTGTTTTGGGGCGTAAACTCCATTTTGACAAGGTAAAGAAGCAATTCCAAAATCTTGATTTTTTGGAATGGAAGCATAAGCGTTTCAGGCTGGTTATAAAATGCGGAAAAAATACTTTCTGTCTGTTCATTTCCGGCAAGAAAGACAGGATTGTCATCTTTGCAGAATTTTTCGGGTAATATGGTTTCAAAAATACCAAGGTTTTTTAACAATTCGGGAGGAGTGTCAGAGGCTTCCTGCAGATCAATATAGATGCCAAGTCCCTGATATGTACCGTTTGGAAAGGTAAGTACAGAATCCGTACAGGCTTTCATGGTATGCAGGGACAAATCTCCCGGATTCAAATAAATTCGGTTTCCGCTTTTCATCTCCCACATCATCTGTCCGGCTTTGCAGTAGTTAATCTGAATGATGTGTGACAGAGCCTTATGCCGCACAGAAAAAGAATCGGTTGAAAAAGTAAGATAACATAACTCGATACCGGGATAAAGCGGAATGACAGTATTTGCCGCCTTTTGATAAAATCTTTCCATTTCTTTTTGTATTTTTACCAATTCACCATTCATAAGACAGACCTCACAATTCAGGGCAGGTGATTTCCATAACCTGCTCAATCATTTGATGTAGCAGACGACCTTGTTCTGTATCCGCGGCTCGATAATATACCTCTTTTCCTTCACGCCGGCAAAGAATCAGACCGCTGTTTTTCAATGGTCTGAGATGATGTGACACTGCCGGGCTTGACATATGGAGCATGTCTGAAATATTAAGGACGCATTCCTCCTGGTGGCATAGGAGCCAGAAAATTCGGATTCTGGTGGTATCGCCAAGCTGTTTGAAAACTTCAGCTACGGTTTGGAAATGGTCTACATGGTCTAGTTGTTTCTGGATTAGCGCGATCTGCGGTCCTTCTCCATGTTGGTGTGGTAATTTCATATTGTCCATATTATTTTTCCTTTCTTCTCGTTTGCGTTTCGCCCAAACGGAAATACTTTTCGCCCGTTTGGGAGGGAATGCTTTGGGGATATTGACGTGTGCTTTTCTCTGCATTATACTACAGCTATGATGATTAAACAAGTACTTAATCACTGAATTTAAAAATAATAAGGAGGACTTTACAATGAAAAAGACTTACAAAATCGAGGTAGACTGTGCCAACTGTGCAAATCTGATGGAGGATGCAGCCCGTAAAACAGCAGGAGTACAGAGCGCGACGGTCAATTTCATGACACAGAAGATGATCGTGGAATTTGACGAAGGGCAGGAGCCGAAAGATGTTATGAAGAACGTGCTGGATGCCTGCAAGAAAGTGGAGCCGGACTGCGAGATTTTCCTGTAAGCCAGAGCTGCCCATGAAAAGGTGACACCCTGAAAATGCTCGGCTGCAGTTTTGGGGTGTCCTTTTTATCAAAAACGATTAAACAGTTAAGCATATTTTGAAAGGAGTTTTTACCATGCAGGAATTAGTAATCAGCATATTGCTGATAGTTGTTATTATAATGGCTGCTGTACTTCTCATTTTTGTCGGCAGCCGCAAGGATGGTATGACAAAAAAACAAAGGGTTATGATGATCCGTATTTTGATTAGCGCCGGAATCTTACTGGCACTCCAGTTTGTTTCAGCAGAGATGTTTGATAAGGCTGACAGTTATTTATTTCCGTCCGCGGGAAGGTGGATTCGTTTTGCGTGCTATCTGATAAATTATTTTATCATCGGATATGACATTTTGAGGAAAGCGGCAAAAGGCATCAGAAACCGTCAGGTATTTGATGAAAGTTTTCTGATGGCAGTGGCTACGATTGGGGCGATGGCGCTTGCTATTTATGAGAACGGTGATTATCTGGAAGCGATTGCCGTTATGCTGTTTTACCAGATCGGGGAATGGTTTCAGGGCTATGCTGTGGGCAAGAGCCGCCGCAATATCAGTAACCTGATGGATATTCGCCCTGATTATGCAAATGTTGAGAGAAATGGGAAATTAGAGCAGGTTGATCCGGATGAGGTAGGGATTGGCAGCGTGATCGTTGTACAGCCGGGCGAGAAAGTGCCGATTGACGGAATGATTGTTGAGGGAGCTTCCAGTCTGAATACCAGCGCATTGACCGGGGAAAGTCTGCCCAGAGAGGCAAAAGTCGGTGATGAGGTAATCAGTGGATGTATCAGTATGACAGGAGTATTAAAGATACAGACAACAAAAGAGTTTGGAGAATCTACGGTTTCTAAGATTTTGGATTTGGTGGAAAATGCAAGCTCCCGCAAATCAAAATCAGAAGATTTTATCTCGAAGTTTGCGAAAATCTATACTCCGGCTGTCTGCTATGCAGCATTGGCGCTGGCATTCCTTCCTCCTGTTGTCAGAATGCTTTTTATGGGACTGTCTGCGGACCCCGGTGTTTGGATTTACCGGGCATTGACATTCCTTGTCATCAGTTGCCCCTGTGCGCTTGTTATCAGTATTCCTTTGAGTTTCTTCGCAGGAATAGGAGGCGCAAGCAAAGAGGGCGTGCTGGTAAAGGGTTCCAACTATCTGGAAATCCTTTCGCAGACCAGGTATGTTGTTTTTGACAAAACCGGAACGATGACAAAGGGTGTCTTTGAAGTAAATGGGATTCATCACTCCACCATAGACAATGAGAAACTGTTGGAATATGCGGCTCTTGCAGAGAGCGCTTCTTCCCACCCGATCAGCAAGAGCTTACAGCGGGCATATGGAAAAGAGATTGACAGAACCCGTGTGGCGGATATACAGGAAATTAGCGGAAATGGCGTGACTGCAAAAGTAGACGGCGTAAAGGTTGCCGCTGGTAATGACAAATTGATGAAGCATTTAAACATTCCTTATCAGGATTGTCATCAGACAGGTACGATTATTCACATGGCAGTAGGTGGGAAATATGCGGGACATATCGTAATCTCCGATATTATAAAACCTCATTCTAAGGCGGCAATTGCGGAATTAAAGAAAGCCGGGGTAGATAAGACCGTCATGCTGACCGGGGATGCAAAGAAAGTGGCGGATCAGGTTGCCGTATCACTTGGAATTGATGAGGTTTACAGTGAACTTCTTCCGGCTGACAAGGTAGAAAAGGTAGAAGAACTATTGCGGGGGAAGTCAGGCAGAGCAAAGCTGGCATTTGTTGGTGATGGTATCAATGACGCACCGGTGCTTTCCAGAGCGGACATAGGTATTGCTATGGGCGCAATGGGTTCAGACGCGGCAATCGAAGCGGCTGACATTGTTCTGATGGATGACGATCCGATCAAGATAGCAAAGGCAATCAAGATTTCAAGGAAATGCCTGCGGATTGTTTATCAGAATATTTCGATGGCGCTTGTAGTGAAATTTGCCTGCCTTGCATTAGGGGCTGTGGGAATCGCAAATATGTATCTGGCTATTTTTGCGGATGTAGGTGTTATGATTCTTGCGGTTCTGAATGCGATCCGCTGTCTGTTTGTGAAAAAACTGTAAGGAAGGCGAAATAAAATATGAGAGCATTGATAGATACCTGTATTGTGATTGATGCACTGCAGAGCCGGGAGCCTTTCTTTTAGGAGGCCCAGGAGATATTTCTGGGAACGGCAAATAAGCAGTTTGAAGGGTTCCTGACTGCTAAATATGCTATGCTAAATATGCTACTGATATCCTCTTGACAACTGTGTTTTTCTGAATTATAATTGAAACATTGTTATGAATCGCTGTTACTAAAAGAGAGAAGGTGAACAGTTGGCAAAGCAGATTGAGGGCGTGTATGAGAGGATACTGGAATGCGCAAAAAAGGAGTTCCTCGAAAAAGGCTACACAGATGCCTCCCTGCGGACGATTGCCGCAGAAGCGGAAACAAGCACCAATTCCATTTACGTCCGCTTTAAAGATAAGGAAGGGCTGTTTGCCGCCATTGTGGAGCCGGTTTCAGAAGAGTTCATGTCCCGATGTCTGGATGTCCAGGAGACGTTCCATTCTTTTGACAGCGACGTACAGCGCAGGGAGGTTGGGAAGTACTCATCTGACGCGATGCTTGGAATGGTGGATTACATCTACGACCACTTTGACGAATTTCGTTTGCTGTTGGATGCTTCCCATGGCACGAAGTTCTGTAATTTTGTGAATGGGCTGGTATCCATGGAAGAGGAATACACATGGAAGTGGCTGGAGGCAACAGGCTCCCGTATGGAACCTGCGGGCGGGCTGACTGCGGAATTTTATCATATGATGGTCACTGGTTATTTTGAAGGCATCTTCGAAGTGGTCCGCCATGGGATGGACAGGGAAGACGCAAAGAAATATGTCGCCATGATGGGGAAATACCACCATGGGGGATTTTTGGCAATCGTCGGGGAAGAAACGGCGGAAAGAAAATAGTTATTAAGGCTGCCAGAACTTGCAACAGGTCCTAAGCGCCGGTGGCGCTTGATTAGGACGGACCGAAGCGGAGCGTAGACCAGGCAGCCTTAAAATAAGCCAATAAGTTAGTGGAAGCTAACTATACAATAGAAAATTATAGTGCAAATTTTCTATTGTCAAAAACCAAATAAGGAGGAACTGATATGCAGAAACAAAATCCACTGCTCCGCATATGGGGCTGGGGAAGCGGATTTCGTGCTTGGAAGGAAAGAGGCTATCGGCTGGAAACTGATGCTATAGTATGCAGAAAAGCTGCCAGTGGAAGGTTTTCTGTAATGCATAGGATTTGGGTATATGTTTTGATAAAGCTGTGCGGGGTACAGGAAGAATAAGGGGCTGCATGGCGGCTCCTGTAAAAAGAGGTGTTATGATGGATTACAGAGAAAAGGATGAAAGGAGTATCTGCCGCACCCTGTGCAGTGAATCAGGCAGGCCCTCGGAATACGGACCGGAAATACACAGGTTCCGAAATGACAGGGGTGATGCAGAGGTTGATTCCTACAAAGTATTTCCGGGAATTGAGCTGAATATTTACTCTGTGCATATGGACATTTTTTTCTTCGGAGCAGAAGGGCAGGGGAATTTTATGGAAATACACCACTGCCGTGAAGGGAGGATGGAGCAGTGGAGGGAGGATGGGAGTGCCTATATTATGCCGGGTGACCTGTCCGTTACGGTAAAAAGACAGCGTTCCAGTGAATACAGCTTCCCCCTCTGCCATTACCACGGCATTTCCATATGCATTGATACCGATGCCGCGCCGGAGTGCCTTTCCTGCTTTCTGGAGGATGTAAATGTCCGTCCTAGGGAACTGGCCAGGCGGCTTTGCGGGAAAGAAAACTGCTTTATTATCCGTTCTCAGGCTTATATCGAGCATATCTTTTCGGAGCTGTATTCGGTGCCGGAAGAATGCAAAAAAGGCTATTTCAAAATAAAGGTTCTGGAACTGCTTTTCGTGCTTGGGAGCGTCAGCCAGGAAAAGAACAGCGCACCTGCCCTTTCGCTGTCAAAAATGCAGGCGGATCTTGCCAAGGAAGCCGCCGCATGGCTTGCGGAGAATTTAGACAGGCAGGTATCCGTTTCTGAGCTTTCCGGAAGGTTCCATGTATCGCAGACCCATCTCCAGAACGCATTCAAAGGCGTGTATGGCGTTCCCGTGAGCTCTTATATCCGGATTTTGAAAATGCAGTCTGCCGCCCTTCGGCTGATCCATACGGACGCTGCCATATTGGAGATAGCCTCCGAATTTGGGTACAGCAATGCGGGGAAATTTGCTTCTGCATTTCAGAAGATCATGGGGGAGACTCCGGGCGAATACCGGAAAATGCACGGCAGTATGGAATGGCAGTGACAGCTGCTCCAAAACGGCGCTACCCAAATGCCTTTCCGCAGAGTGTTGTTTTGGAGCATTTTTCTGTTTTGACGGAGCGGAAAGGAAGGAAAAAGGATGCTATCATTTTACTGTGCCTTGTAAGAGGATCTTATTTTTGATAATAGGTTAGTTTATACTAACTGAAAGGAGATGAAGCGGATGAGCGTGGTGATTGTCGGAGGAAATGAATGTATGGTCCGTCAATATAAAGAGCTGTGCGGAGAATACAAATGTAAGGCGAAAATATATCCCAAAATGGCAGGGAACCTGAAAAATATTGGGCAGCCGGATCTGCTTGTGCTGTTTACAAGTACAGTTTCCCATAAAATGGTACGCAATGCATTGGAGCAGACGAAAGGAAAGCCGGTAAGGACGGTCCGTTCCCATACAAGCTCCATAAATGCGCTCCGGGGAATCCTGGAAGGCCATATAGCGGAAAGTGGGGAGAGTATGTATGTCTGAGGAAATATTTGTCCACTACTGTTCACCGACACTGGCAGGAATAAAAACGGCAAATTTATTTTCATGCCGCTTTGAAGATGAAAAAGAAATGAGGGACAGCGTCCGCAGGCTGAACGTGGCCCTTGTGAAAAAGGGGATCAGGGTTCTTCCCCTTCGGTATCGTGACGGGTGCGCGCTTATTTATGTATACCGGCCGTCAAAGCTGTCGCAGGACTTACAGCAGGCTGATGCCTGTAGTCTGTTAGAAAAACGCGGGTACACTTTTGGCGCGCCGGAACGGTGCATTATCCAGCTTATGCAGAGGCTGGCGGATGGCGAGGAATTCCCCCATGAAATCGGATTATTTCTTGGCTACCCGCCGGAAGATGTAAGCGGCTTTATCGAGAACAGGGCCAAAGGGTATAAATGCGTGGGGGAATGGAAGGTCTACGGTGATGCGGATAAGGCAAAAGAGACATTTGCAGAATACCAGAAATGCACGGAGGCCTGTATTGCGCGGTTCGCACAGGGTAAGTCTATTGAACGGCTCACAGCGGCCGTTTGATATATAAAAAATATTCTACCTGTACGGTTGCAATCCGAAGTCGCATTTTCATTGCAATAAATTGCATAAAAATGTGACTTCGGATTGCAACCGTACAGGTGGAAAATATTTTAACAGAAAGGCAGGATACATATTATGGGAAAAATAGCGGTAGTATATTGGAGCGGGACCGGAAACACGCAGGCAATGGCGGAGGCGGTCCTGGAAGGCGCAAAGGCAGGCGGGGCGGAGGCGGATCTGCTTACAGCTTCAGAGTTTGACGCTTCCAAAATGGACTCCTATGACGCAGTTGCTTTCGGCTGCCCGGCAATGGGTGCGGAGGTGCTGGAAGAAGGCGAATTCCAGCCGATGTTTGATTCCGTGGAAGGAAAGCTCGGAGGGAAAAAGACCGGGCTGTTCGGCTCTTATGGATGGGGCGACGGGGAATGGATGCGTAACTGGGAGGAAACCTGCAGGACGGCAGGCGCAGTGCTTGTATGCGACAGCGTGACCTGCAATGAGGCGCCGGACGAAGACGCGCTGGATGACTGTAGGGCGCTCGGAAAGGCACTTGCATAATTCATGACAATAGATTGCATGCGCAATCTATTGTTTTAGGAAAGGACTGTGGAAGATGAACCTGCAAAATCAGATATAAAATCCTGCACCGTTTCTGAATTTACTGTTTCGGGAGGAAAATATGTCGGTGCTGCTGTCGGGTATTCCTATGGCACAACATCCGTAGACGACTTTGGATTAGCAACCTACCTCATTAATGAGTAAAATGCGACTGCGTTAGCAGGCACAAAAGTGCGAAGCACGGATTTTACGAATAAATGAGGTAGGGGCTGTTGCACTAATATAGTGCTTCAGCCCTATTTTTGGTGTGCCCGGTGGGCACACGTTCTAACGGGTGAAAGT
>QXWX01000157.1 GCA_009911175.1 Lachnospiraceae bacterium
CATAGGCTGCTTTTGTTAAGGATTATAACATAGGACGGAAAAACTCACAATTAGCAATAGTAAATTCCAGCATTTTAGTAAGCGCTTCAAAAGATGAAAGCAGATAACGATAAATATTGATAATGATAATGATACGGTAGATTTTTTCAAGGAGCAGAGTACAGAATCGGGCATACCTTATCAGACACTTATTAATCTTTATCTGTCAGACTATGCAAAACATAAGAAACGACTGCAGATATCTTGGGAATAAAAGGGCTGGAAAGACGCCAAATATGGAGAATCGTCTACAATGAAGAGTGTTTAAACTGTATTTTTACGGAAAAAATTAATACAAAATCTATAATCATATAATAAGAAAAACATTCTTAGCGCTAAAAATGAATGCTTTTCTATTTACATGAAAGGCTGAAGCCTTTGCCTTATCTATTTACTTTTGTGCAGCAAATTTCTGATTTAGACAGCAAAATCAAGAACTATTGACTTCAATTTCTTCACTTAATTTTATAACTCAAACTTCGCATTTGAATAAGCACAGATGCACCTTGAAAATTCAATAAAAACTGGCAATAAAATAGCATGAAACCGTCTGGTTTGGTATAATTGAGTTGTCAAAAAACAATTAAAACCGGAGGCTCATGCTATGAATAAAAGTATAACACAAGCAAACCAGAATGATAAGCAGATTTCGAAATCTATCAAAAGATTTTTTACAAGATTCCATATTTCTTCTGCATTGAAGGCTTCTAACGCTTATAAGAAAAAAGGATTTCCTGTTGTTGAGGTTTTTCAGTATCTTTTTTTGCTGATTTTTTCTAACAGAAGTATGTACATGAGTCTGATTACCGGAAAAAATTCTCCTGGGTTTGCAAAGGATACTGTGTACCGATTCATGAAGATGATCCAGATTAACTGGCTTCACTTTACGACTCTGTTAGCTTCACGAATCATCAAGGATGCCATTGTGCCTTTAGATTCACGGGATCGCGCAAATGTATTGATCATTGATGATTCCATGTTTGAACGCAATCGCTCTAAGAAAGTAGAACTTCTTGCAAAAGCTTATGATCACGCTAATCACAGATACCGTTTCGGATTTCGTATGCTTACACTTGGATGGTCAGATGGAAACACATTTCTTCCCGTCAATAGCGTCCTTCTCTCATCTGAAAACAAAAAGAACAGGGTCAACGAAGCTTCGGAGGTTGATAAACGAACTGTCGGATACAAAAGAAGAATGCTTTCCATGCAAAAAGGAACGCAGGCGATGCTTGAACTCTTAAAAGCCACTAAAAAAGCTAATATTCCGGCCAAATACGTTCTTTTTGACAGTTGGTTTTCTTCTCCAAGCACGCTCCATGCTGTAAAATCAATCGGCTATGATGTCATTGGCATGGTGAAAAAGAGTCCCAAAATGTTCTTTCGGTACAATGGTGAAGATATGTCTCTTATTACAAT
Organism: Lachnospiraceae bacterium; assembly: GCA_009911175.1. The sequence goes on from QXWX01000157.1 coordinate 1,459, forward strand.
CTATCACCGGAATAAAAAGAGACGTGGTCGTTCCAAATACCTTCTTTCCGTGGTAGTTGATGTTGTAAAAGATGGAGAAATTATTCCGGCTAAAGTTGTATATGTCCGTAATCGGAATAAGAAAAAGGAATACTTGTGCCTTATCTCCACAGATACAACTCTGGATGAAAATGAAATCATCCGTATTTATGGCAAGCGCTGGGATATCGAAGTTTTCTTTAAGGTATGTAAAAGCTACCTGAATCTCAGCAAGGAATGTAACTCCTTATCTTACGATGCAATGACCGCCCACACTGCAGTTGTTTTTACACGATATATGATGCTTTCCCTCGAAAGCCGGGAATCTAACGACAGTCGTTCACTGGGTGAACTTTTTCTATACTTTTCTGACGAAATGTCTGATATCACATGGATACAGGCATTTCAAATGCTGCTTCAAATGTTCCGAACCATGCTTAGCGACAACACAGAACTGTCCGAAAATAAAATTGACGAACTGGTTGATACGTTTATGAACACGGTACCTGCTTTACTGAGGACACAGCTTCAAGCAGCATAGCAGAGGAATTAAGATAACTGAATAACTGCCAGGTATTGAATTTTCAAGGTGCATAGGTTAAATCTATGTGCGAAGTTTGAGATTATAATTATAAATCCTATAAATAAATATCCCTATAAGTCCAAAGCATACTCCTCCCATTAATACCATATACAATATTGCAGCCCCAATCATTCCATATTTATCTACAATCGAACGTGAAAAAAAGTATGCTAAAATTGCCATGGCAGCATAGTTCCACATCAACTTTTTCTGATATCGAATAATTGTAATAACCGCAGTAAACAATCCAGACAGTCCTAAAAAACCTCCGCCAATCAACAAAATCAACAATTCTGTTTTGTACAATCGTAAATCCGTATTATAAAGACAAGATAATACAGGTATTCCCCAAAAATAAGCCCCTATGATACACACAATTGTGATAATCACGACAATCCCTGTCTGCATTGTTATTTTCCACACAAATTCTTTTACCTTTTTTTCATTCCACAGATGAGAAATCTTATATAACATTGGGTTGAAAATAAAATTATTTAACAGACCTATTACAAAAACAGGCATTGCAATGAATCCATAACACGCTTGTAATTCATCTGTCAAAACAGCATCAATTGCATATTTAGGTGCGTTTCCAATATAAAATGACAAAAATGACACTACTGCTAAGGGAAAATTCAACTTTAATAATACACCAATATTACTCCATACTACCTTATTTTTATTAACGTCAAATTCTTCTATCGTCCATTTTGTGAACACGCAAAAAAGCAGTAAACTGCTAATTGTTGCTACAATCAGAACAATTAATAAATCATGAATAAAAATGAGTCCTGCCCCAAATACAATAATAGTAATCAATATTCGAAGTGTCATTGCTTTCGATGCAATATCCAGTCTATTATATCTCTGATATAGCCCATGGTATACATCTTCAACAGAATCTATAGCTTTCAACAAGCACATCCATAAAATAGTTTGTGTTTTTTCCATTGAATAGTCATTGGTAATAGATGTATATGATAGATAACCTAGAGTAACGGCAATCATAACTGAGGTAGTGACAGCTCTGGACATTCTATATTCTGAAAATAAAAACTGATTTTTCAAATCAGACACTTGAAAATTTCGCATTCCAAATTTTCCTATTGTCAAGAAGAGATTTGCATTGGCATTTGCAATTGTAAAAATCCCTGCTTCTTCTAACCCTACGGTCCTTGTCAAAATCATCAACATAAAAACAGATTGGAATGCCATTAGCATACTCCCAATCATATTCCATAAATATGCATTTTTCTCAATATTTGTATCATAAATTAAAAATTTTTTTATAATATTTTGATTATATTTTTTCAAGACTTACTATACCTGGATACGAAATATATCCACCTCCATAACAAAATAATACAATGTCTGGATACTCTCTTTGTATTATACTTCCTAAACTTTCTTCATTGTATCGCACATCTACAATACTAAGCTCCTCACAAGCCAATGATAGAAAAGAGCTAACAGGAATACCAAATGAATCTTTGACTACCATTATCTTTCTTGAATTTTTTTGCATATGATTTTCAATTTTTACAAATGGATAATCTCCTCCAATATATTTATAATATGCATTTTTATCAAAACCATATTCCCCTAAAATCTGAGTATCATCTAGTATAGCATTATAGAAACTACCATTTCTTATAATGTCTTTGTCAGGGACAGTGAACGTAAAATCTGTTTCAAAATTCGGAAATATTAATTCAAAATCATCTAAGCCTGCATAATATTTTCCAACTCTTCGTCCCTCTGCACCCAAAAAAGCATTTTTATAAACTTCTTTGGAAAAAGAATTTATATCATAATATTCTTCATTAATTTTAAAGTTATAGTCACTATTTAAAATTTCACATATATTTGCATATACGCTAAATGCTGATTCTGTAATCCAATGATGATCTGTTTTATAAAAATTTTTTTCCCAGCTGTCTGTATTTTTATTTAATATGTCATAAGAGTCTAAACAAGGAATCTTTCTCAATTTTATTTCTTCTATAAACTGATCAAGTAAACTATTATCATTATTCTGTATTCCAATAGGCAACTCTTTTCCTTCTCTGCTTAAAATGCCTCTTGCTTGTATATACAAAACATCTATTCCTTTTTTCTGTAGCTCCATATACGTTTTCTCTAATTCATCGATTGTTGAAGAAGTATCTCCTATCCAACCAAATGATGCAAGATAATCATTATTCAGTTTAATAATCTGTCCTGACGCATCGTTGATTACATGTCTACCAAGGAGCTTCTGGACTTCACCGAATATATTAATAAAAGAATATTTTCCTATTTCTGTTTGACTCATTGCTTCCAGATAGTTAGATTTATTCTCTTCCTCTACCTGAATTTTATTCTGGTCTTCGTCAATCAAATAAAGACAGGTATTTCCTATTAGCATAACATACAAAAAAGACAGAAAACATATTGTTTGTATTATTTTTATCATAAGTATCATCCTCCACTATCATATATTTTTAAAAATTAAAGTAGATAAATGGATTATAAGCACCTTTTACTAAAAAGGAAATCGAAAACATCAATATGATCGCTAATCCTAAGCACTTCCCAAATTCAAAAAAATATTTCCCTACAGAATATTTTTCCAATGACTCTCTTAATTTTTTTGAAAGTGGAAATGAAAATATAATGCCAATCAGAAGTATAACAACATTCTCTTTAAAGTATAAGTATGAAATATTATTTACAACAACCGTATTTTTCAGCCCAATCATTTTTTGTATATAAATGACGGCATTTCCGATAGAATCCGATCTAAAAATTATCCATCCAACTAAGACAATCAGTATAGTCATAATATATCTAATTCCCTCCGGAATTTTTTCAATTTGCCTTTTTCCAATTTTTTCTACAGTTAAAAAAACAAAATAGTATATCCCCCAAACAACAAATGTCCAATTTGCGCCATGCCAAATTCCAGTTAATAGCCACACAATAAGCAAATTACTTATCAATCTGCCTTTATTAACCCGGCTTCCCCCTAAAGGGATGTATATATAGTCCTTGAACCATGTTCCTAATGAAATATGCCATCTTCTCCAGAACTCCGTAATACTTTTTGAAATATAGGGATAGTTAAAATTTTCTTTAAAGTGAAATCCAAACATTCTTCCTAATCCAATGGCCATATCTGAATACCCGGAAAAATCATAATAGATTTGCAGCATATAAGAAAATGCACCTAGCCAGTATAGGGCTACTGATTCCTCTAAGATTCCTGAAAAGATCAGGTCTGCTGTTTCTCCTAATACATTAGCAATAAGTACCTTTTTTCCAATTCCTATAATCAGCCTTCCTATTCCATCCGAAAAATCATCTATATTCTCTCTTCTTACAGCAATTTCATTTGCAATCGACTTATATCTAATTATTGGTCCCGCAATTAATTGTGGAAAAAACATTAAATATAGGCATGCTTGTAATGGTGTTCTTGCAACTTCTGCATCTCCTCTATAGATATCTATAATATATGATAATGCCTGAAATGTAAAAAATGAAATGCCTATAGGGAGTGCCAACTGTGGCACTGTTATATTTAAATCAAATACTGTATTAACATTTTCTATAATAAATCCAGTATATTTGCATGAAACTAATAGAATACTATTTCCTGCTAATCCAATGATAAAACAAATATTTTTTCTAATTCCCTCCTTTTCAGATATAAGCTTTGACATAAACCAATTAAACACAGAGGCAAACAGCAAAACATAAACAAAGAATGGCTCACCATAAGCATAGAATAAAATGCTTGCTAATAAAAGCCATAAATTCTTAGCCCCTCCTTTTTCTATTTTGCAAATCAAATAATATCCCATTAGAGCTACAGGCAGAAATAAAAACAAAAAAATTTGACTTGAAAAAACCATTTTCCTCAACTCTCTTTCAAATAGCAGACCTAATTATTTCTTGACTTTATCTATGTATATTTCTTGATTCGTATTCAAAATCAATTCTAATTCTACATCTTTATAATCTGTTAATTGAATATTGTAGTCAAATTCTGAATATTTGGCAAGATCAGAATCCTCATTATCGGGATCTATATATTGTGGTACATAAAAAAGAGTTTGCTTATCCGGGTTGGAGTAAATAACTTTTAATAACAATTCATCTTCAAAAGACTTTGTATTTTTGCTATAGATTTTTCCTCTAAAATTTACAATATCTTTTTTTACGGTCATTTTATAATCACTTACAATAGTATCATCAAACTTAGTTGCATTTAAAACATCTACATAAACTGGTTCAGATATGATTTTGTAAAAATTATATCCATCATAAGATTTAACTAATACTGCATAAGCTTGATCATCATAATGCTCCTGAATATATAAAACTATCCTTTTAAGTTGCACTTCATCTGCTATCAGATAAATTGCTGTGTTATTAACAATATCACGAAATGGATTATACACATTATAATTCTCCAATATCTGATTAGTTAGCGGCATTTGAATCCCCCAACCACCTAATGCGTAAACATTAGAATACAATCCTTTTTGCATAGAATCATATGGTCTATAACAAACTAATCTATTGTCAGAAGCTATTGTAAAATACAATCTATCTTTGTTATTCCCTATCATTTCACACATTTGTTTGGATTCATTTATTTTATTAGTTGTATCATCTTTAGTTTTGATACTTGTCAAATATGGTTCTATAGTAAATAAAACTATTATCAAATAAAGGGACGCAACATACCTCCCATATTCCTTCATATTCACTAAATGTAAGTCTTTAATCAAATACGCAAAAAGGCATAAAAACGCCATCCACAGAACCACATCTACTCTGTGTAGTAAATATCTCCCTTTATAAAATAGAAATAAATTATAAGAAAATATAATCATTACTATATAGAATATTATATATTTTTCTCCATTTTTATCCAAAAACCAAATAATAAATAATATCATTGATGCAAGAAATAATTTTTCATACAGAAAAGCGTATGGAAACAGCTTTAGAAAATCGGCAAAAAATTTAAAATCCATTTTTTTTTGCGGCTTTAGGCTAATAAGTTTATCCATCAAATCGACATTAAAAACCTCCGGATCCGCAAAGGTCCATGATCTAAACATATTAAAATCATTTTCACTAATCCCAAGTTTTTTATATTCCTTTTGAAATTCTGAATAATCTGGGAATCCATAATCTAATAAATTTGCTCTTTTCTCATTATATTCTTTATACTCACACCAATCTTGATTTCTTTCGTAAACCTTTGAATCCAGTATTTTGAATCCAAATATTAGAATTATTGTAATTCCAAAAACCAAAATATATTCTTGTATATTTAATTTTTTCTTCCTTACATTATTAACTATTACGATAACGCCCAGAGTGCTAAATACCATTAAAGATAAAAGGCACGCCTCAAATCTATACCAACTGCCAACAATAACCATAATTATTCCAACCACAATATTTCTTTTAAAATGTATACGTTGCTGAAGGCTATAAAAAAGCAGTAATATTCCTGCTATTGAAGCAATACCTGCTGTTTTTGTAAACTGTAATTTCACATAAAATTCATATGCACTGAATGATAATACGACTGCCGCCAGAAAATATCCACACCACTTATTTTCTTTTCTTAATAGAATATATATTATAATCAAAAAAGAACAAAACACCACAATATACTGTCCAACTCCATACCATGGAACTTCAGGAAATAGACTCATTAGTATTGTAAGCCCTTTTCCCAGAAAAATATTAGAAAAAATAAGATGACTATTACTATACCCCGATAAATAACCATATGTTATTGTTGCCATGCCATAGTCATCATTTGTTTCGAATACAGCATCACAAAATACAATACACAAAAAAGCTATTACTAAATTTATAAATATACTTTTAAAAAAATCTGTGCTTATAATATCCTTAATCTTATGTTTCATATTCTCTCCTGCATTCGTTGTATTTATAAAATTTCAGATCAGATAATTATTGCCCTTTTGGATATTCATCATTATTACTTATGGTCATCTCTTTAATAACGTATTGCGGAGCATTATTTATACATATGTATATTCTCCCGACATATTCTCCAAGTAATCCAAGCATAATTAATATTACTCCACCTATTATAAGAATAAGAGAAATGATGGAACTCCATCCAGACTGTACTGCTACCCCCAATAGCTTTCTCACTATAATGACAATCGCATATACAAATCCAAAAAAAGACATAAGAAATCCCATATATACGCCCAACTCTAATGGCTTAACAGAAAATGATGTGAATTCATTCATCCATAAAGAGAATAGCTTATTAATTGAATATCCGGATTTTCCTTGTAACCTTTTTCTATGCTCTGTCTCAATATTTGTTATATTTTTAGTTGTACGGAAAATCAATCCCGATATAAACGGATACGGATGCTTATATTTAATTATTTCTTCTATCACAAATTTTCTTGCCACAAAGAAACTGCTTCCTTTGAAGCCTTTGGGTGATTCAATCATTTTCTCACTCACAACTCTAGCCACCCATGACCCAAATCGTCGAAATACATTTTGCTTTATTTCTCTATAATAAGCATAAACAACATCATAGCCTTCTTCTACTTTTTCAATCAACCGAAAAAGTCCTTCTACCGGAGTTTGACCATCGTCATCCAATGATACCACATAATCGCCTGTACACTGTGCATATCCTGCCAGCAACGCAGAATGCTGTCCGAAATTTTGTGATAAAGAAATTCCTTTTATATGAATATTTTCTTTGGCAAGTGTTTTAATTACAGACCATACTTGATCTGGAGAGCAATCATTTACCAGAATAATCTCATAATCATATTCCAATCGCAAAGAGATTATATTAATAATTTCATCCACTACGCTTCTTATCGTACCTTCTGAGCGATAGCAAGGAATTACAAAGGACAATTTCATATCTCCACCTCGAACTAATCTATATAATGTTTAATCACTAATAGCGCTTCTTTATAAAGCCTTTATGATTAATTCATAAAGGCTTTATAGTATTTAAAATGTCAAGACATACTGAACAACCACTTATCTTCTTCATATATCTATATTATATTTTTTTAAAATCTCAACTCCCTTTTCATATGAGTTAAAATCAATAATATCATCTGTGTCCATCATTATATCAAACATGTCTTCTATTGCAGCTACCAATCCCATATGGCCTACTGAATCCCACTGTGTGATAGCCTGATATTCCAGTTTTTCAACGCCTTCTTTATCAATTTCTAAACTTTCAACAAATGCCTGAATGTATTTTTCTTTATTGCTCATTTTCTTCTCCTTCTAATTAAAATGTTTAATAAATGTATGTGTAATACTTTCTGGACGGTACCCATTCATTATCAAAGATTTTACTTGCATGATATTGTTAGATGAAACATTTGAACTTACTTTTTTCCCTCCTCTCTTTTTAACCTCTTCCGGCACTTTTATAACACTGCCTATCCCCCCTTTCCTATACTCTTTATAGATTCCTCCTAAAAAGGAAGTATAACATCCATTCTCTAGTTCTTTTAAGGCAAAAAAACCTATAGTATCATTCTTATATATATATTTAAGAAATTCTGTTCCTGTTTTTAATTCATCCAAAATCCAATTAATATATCTTTTTTTTGCTATATCATGATTAAAGTACGGATCTGTATATATTCTGTCACTGTCAAATATTCCCTTATTTATTTCTTGATACAAAATTTCAAAATCCTTCTCATTCATAGTATCTACTTCAATAGCTTTATAAAGTCGTTCCTGAGAAGATGTTCTCGGAATTTCATTTAGATAATTCATTGCATAGATCATATCTTCTATATATGTATAACCCATTTTTTGGACAATTGGCAAAAGATCTGTGCGATAGGAAGGAATTCTCAAAACACTATATTCGGTTTTCAATTTACATAAATATAACTCTACTGTTTGATACTCATCATTTTCTTCAAATGTAGTTTCAATTGTGTCCACGCCTAAATTTCTCTTTTCCCATGTTGCATTTACTGATATCATTTTTGAATTCACACTCCAATTCTCTTATCTATAACCTGAATCCGTGAACCTAACCTAAAAATAAAATGAAATCGGTAAATAAGAAATATGAGGCACTCTTTGTAC
>QXWX01000158.1 GCA_009911175.1 Lachnospiraceae bacterium
GCCCTTTGAAGGGCGGCGACGAGTCAAGGGCGTAGTGGCTTGAACGAAGTGAAAGCCAGCGTCTTTAGGCGCTGGCCGGTAACAAAGGCTTATAGCCGCAGAGCAAACCACCCGTTTGACGGGTGGTTATGATTATATTATGACAGAAGATGATAATGGCGATTTAGTTAGGATTTTACAAAGTAAAACACATTATCCTTTTTTCTCATACTATATTCAGGATATAAAAAAAGAGATAAAGGAGGAAGCAAATTCAGAAGAAGAAATATGTATACAGGAAACTTTCGAGTATTTATATCAAAGGACATCTGATAATAGTTTGAGGAGTAGTTTATATAAGTTACATGGAAAAAACCATGTAGATAATATTACTTATGAGGATATTTTAAAAGCGCTTAGAGATCAAGTACTTAAAAGTCTTGTTGTTATAATTTCAACGGGGGAACGAAAAGACGCAAATTCGATCTTTGAGATATTAAATGCAAAGGGGAAGCGGTTGGCGAGCGTTGACTTAATTAAGAATCAGATATTTTCAGTAGCAATAACTACGGAACCGGCAGATTTTGCCGATGTTACTTGGAATAAAATAAAGGATATTTTGTATAGCGGAAACGAAACAGTTGGAATGGCTACATTTTTTAGGCATTATTGGGTTTCAAAGTATTCGCAAAGTTCAGAAAAAAAGTTATATGATAAATTTATGAATGAAATTAAACCTGCCAATGATGAAACATATAAAGAGTTTCTCAAAAGTATGGAAAAGAACGCACAATATTACATGCAAATAGTCAATTCTTCCAGAAGAGATTATCAAAACAAAAAGCAATACTTTTGGTTAGTTCAAAGTCTTGATTATTTATCAGATAAATTTAATATTGTACAGATTAGGATTATATTAATGGCTGTATTTGAGATTAGAGATCGCGGACTTATTTCAATGAATAAATTTAAAAACCTGATTCAGTATTTAGAAGGATTTCATTTTATTTATAATGCCGTACTTTCAAGAAGAGCTAATGTGGTAGATTCTCCTTACGCAAGTTCTGCTCGAAAATTAAGAAAATGTCAGACGAAAGAACAGGTCGATAGATGTATAGAAGAATTAAAGGATAAATTAGATAAACAATATCCATCATATAATGATTTTAAAAATAAATTTATTCACCTTAAGTATTCAAAACAAGATACACCAGATAATATGAAAGTCAAATACATTATTAATAAGATGTATTGTCATTTTACGAATGGAAAAGAAGAAATTTTTCCAGATAATGGTAGCATTGAACATATACTTCCTGAAAGTTCTGGAGAAAGAGCATTAAACATCGGAAATTTAATTTTGTTAGAAATTAAATTGAATAATAATGCAGGTCAAGCCGCTTACGCAGATAAGAGACAAAAGTATTATTTGGAATCTAATTATGATTGGGTTAAGAATTTTATTGATAAACATACATCTTGGACAGAGGAGGATGTTCTTGTAAGAGCAGAAAATATGGCAGATATATATTATCATAAAATTCTTGAAAGGAATTAGAAAGAGGTTAAAAGGTGCGTTTAAAATTGAGTATGCGAACGCGCTCGTTGGTAGGCGGCTGCTATTAATTGTGGTAATGTTGGTTTAAGTCTAACTCAAGGAGTTAAGGAGAGCTAGAAGACATCAATGTTTGCAGATTTTTACGTTATAGAGAGTGAGAAACAGTAATTAAAATAGGCATAATACTGTGAATCAGAATAGAGATAGAGAGAATAGATAGAGAGAATTTAGAGGCCATGATAATATATTTGTAAAGAAAATAAAATATTGCTTTGATTGAGTTTATAAGTGAGGTGAGAGTGATTAATCGAGAGGAATCAAGAACTGTTACATTTACACTGGGAGATATGATATTTGAGTATGATGAACGAAAGAATGAGTATAATATTGAGCATCATGGTATATCTTTTAAACAGGCTGCCCGAGTGTTTTTTGATTATGATCGAATTGAACTGTATGATGAAGAGAATAGTGAAGTTGAAGATCGTTATGATACAATAGGGGATTTATCGGGGGATATGCGAATATTTCTTCAGGAGAAACTGTAATCGGAAATATAGGTTCATTTATGGGAGAAATAAATGATATTATATTTGTTGTTTATACAGAGAGAGTGCAAATTGATGGGGATGAAGAAAAAACAGATGTTACAAGATTAATATCTGCCAGATTTGCAACAAATTTTGAAAGGGGGCTGTATTATGGTAAATACTAATGGAATGACGAAAGAAATGATGGAATCTCTTGCTTTTTCGGAGGATGAAAAGGCTGCTCTTGCGGAGGCAAGAAAGAGACCAGTTGTTTTTGATGAAGATTGTCCAGAGACAACCCCAGAGAGGGCTCTAAAATTCAGACGTGTTAATCCGCCGAGAAGCCGCGTAGAAAAAGGGGCATAAAAATTCATATTTCTTCGGTGTGCGAACGCATCCGTTGGTAGAGCACTCGGCTGTTAACCGAGGGGTTGTTGGTTCGAACCCAACTCGGGGAGTTTAAGAAAAGTCCGTATACGTCAGCGTTTGCGGGCTTTTGTTATACTCAAGATAGAAGAGAAGGATTCGAGAAAGCAATGTACTGTTAACCGAAAAAGATAATACTCAATGGCTCAATGAAAGAGTTACATTTATTGAAACATATCATTAGGCGTTTAGTAGTGGCTTTTTGCGCAATATAGGAAAATAGTAGTTTAGGATTATGCTTGCTTAGGAATGACAAAAAGGAAAATTAAAAGAAGGAAAAATTATCTACGGGATATATGGAAGCAAAAGTAAAGGTTCGGCTTTTCATGTAATGAAACCTTGTATTGAGTTTATGCAGGGTTTCTTTTTTTGTATTAATCAATTGAAGATAGTCGGAGAATAGATTATAATATATGAATAATCAAATAAGTGAAAGCAATAAAAATTAAGAGGGTGATGAATTGGCTTCGCGAATAGCTGAATACGATGAGAAAAGCGGCTTGCCTTTTGATCGTGGATATTTAGAGTGTGGCTTGCCATGTTTTTTACAGGAATCTATAGAGCAGATGAAAAAGGCATGGAAGAAACTAGACGCAGGGGAAGAGTATCTGCAATGGGACTGTGATTTCTGTAATCTGCAAAGCGATATCAACACAACAGAAGTAAATGGAATGATAAGCAGTGAACAGGCGTGGTATTTGCGGGAAAAATATCTGCGTATAGAAAAACATGAATTTATTGAATGATAGTTAAAAGAAAGGAATATGATGTTCGGATATGATAGACTTTACAGAATTACCCAAAAGAAAAAAATCATATGCGGGGGCAAATGGAAGCAAAATATCGGTTGTATATAACGGGGAACAGTATATGCTTAAATTTCCGTCGCATCCGGTGAAAAATCAAGATATGAGTTATAGCAACAGTTGTATTTCGGAGTATTTGGGATGTAAGATATTTGAAAAAGCAGGGGTTCCTGTGCAGGAAACGATTCTTGGAACATATAAGACAAAAAAGGGTGTGGAAAAAATTGTTGTTGCATGTAAAGATTTTACTTCTGTTGGGATTGAACTACAGGATTTTGCGTCTTTAAAAAATCAGATTATTGATTCAGAGCGAAATGGATATGGCACAGAGCTTGCGGACATTCTTTCTGTATTTGATGAACAGACTGCAATGGAGCCGGAGAAAATAAGAGAACGATTTTGGGATATGTTTATTGTGGATGCTTTTATTGGTAACTGGGACAGACATAATGGTAATTGGGGTTTTTTGTATCATGTACAATCGGATGAATTAACACTGGCGCCAGTTTTTGATTGTGGGAGTTGCTTGTATCCACAAGCAGATGAAAGAATGATTATGAAGATTCTTGCAGATAAACAGGAAATTAATCATCGCATTTTTAATATCCCGTTATCGGCTATTCAGAACAATGGAAAGAAAATTAATTACTACGAATTTATTTCTGCGTTAGACAATGAGGAGTGTAATAGAGCATTGTTACGGATTTTATCGCGGATAGATATGAAGGAGATTTTTAATGTAATTGAAAAAACGCCATTTATCAGTGATTTGCAAAAAGAGTTTTATAGAACAATGTTGATGGCAAGGAAGGAACGTATCTTGGATTATTCTATAAAAAGAATGTCTAAACAAGTAAGCAAATATGAGATGGAACGATAGTATTAGTTTTAATTTTCGGTGTGCGATTGTGTCGATGGTAGAGCACTCGGCTGTTAACCGAGGGGTTGTTGGTTCGAGCCCAACTCGGGGAGCTTGGGAAGGCTCGCAAATCTTGGTGTCTGCTTTCTTTCTTTGTATAAATGTCAAGCCTCGGAAGGGGCACAATGGATCGTATGATGGCTGCAAAAGCAGGCATGAGATCCATTGTGCCCCTTCCGAGGCTTGATTTGTAGGATGGAACCAGAGAGGAGTATTCCCCAACCAGAGAATAGACGGCGCTTCCCTTCTTGATATGCTGCTACATGCAAACAGATCTGCGGTTCCTTGGATTCGTTTGGTATGCAGCGATGGATGGGAGGGATTCTGTGTCAGGAGAAAAAGGCGTATTTATGCGCCTTATTTTGTTGCGGCCGTATTATCATGTCTCGTATTAGAATGTCAGGTGGTGTTAGTATAGAAGATAGAGACAGTGGGATGAGCTTAAGGGGGAGACATGTCACCAACCAGTGTTTATGCAGATTTTTGAAAAAAATCCAAAAAAAGTGCCCCAGGCTATCCGTTTGGAGAGTGGACGAAACGGGAGGAGTGGCGTAAAATAAAGCGTAACTGTAATTTTTACAGGTACAGAAATGGAAAGGTGTGCCAGTCTCGGACTTTTAAAGGGGGAGGTCATTTGGATAAAGGATATATAGTGCCGGAGGCCGCATTAAAGAAACTGCGCGCGGCAAAAGGGCTTGGGCAGGCGGTCTATATCTATGGGGCAACCGGCTATGGGAAAACGGAACTGGTGAAGCAGTACCTGTCAAAGCGCAGATACCTTTATATTTCCTGCGCGGAGGATTCCGCAGGGCTTTTGGAGGCGGCACAGGAAGAGGGAAAAGGAAAAGAGGCGGAAACCCGGACAGTGGCGGCTGTGGATGACCTGCACCTGCTGAAAGATGCGGAGGGACGCAGGGCTGTCCTTTCTCTCATAAAACGGCGGGATGTCTGGCTCATCCTGATCTGCCGCAGCCCCATCCCGGTCTGGCTGATGCCGCCCTATGTGGGAGGGGGATTACTTGTCATCACGGAGGATGATCTGCGGCTTAAGGAAAAGGAGATTGCCGCCTACATCAAGTCCCAGGGACTGGACATCACGGAGGGGGAGCTGGCATTTGTAACGCAAAGGAGCCGGGGCAACGCCTACATCGTGCGTCATACCGCCCTGAAGATGCTGGAGGGACTGCGCCCCGGTTCAAAGCTGGAGCAGGAGATTGGGGAGGCTTTTGCGGGGTATCTGGAAAGCCACGTGATGGTACAGTGGGACAGCGACCTTCTGGAATTTTTGATGCAGGTGAGCGTTGCCGATGAATTTACCCTGCCCTTTGCGGAGATGATCACGGGGAACTGCCATGCGCCGGAACTTCTGGAGCGGGCGGTGGAGACCGGGAACTTTCTTTCCTGCAAGGACGGCGTATACCGCCTTCGCCCGCAGCTTATCAGGGCGCTGCGCAGACGGGCGGCAAAGGAGTACAGCCCACGGGAGAGGGCCGGGCATGTGTATAACGCGGGGCTGTATTATGAGATGCAGGGGCAGATTGTGCCTGCCCTCGCCATGTTTGAACAGTGCGGCAATAAGGAGCGGATCAGGGAACTGCTTATCAGAAACGCACGGCTGAACCCCGGCAACGGCCATTACTTTGAACTGCGTCATTATTATTTACAGATGAAAGAAGAGGAAGTGGAGGAGAGCCCGGTGCTGATGGCGGGGATGAGTATGCTCTATTCCCTGCTGCTCCAGGAGAAGGAAAGTGAATACTGGTATAAAAAGCTGGAAGGGTTTGCATCTGCCGCGAAAGGCGGGCGCAGGCGGGAGGCCGTAAGCCGCCTGGCCTACCTGGACATCGCCCTGCCCCACCGGGGGAGCGCGGACATGATCGGGATCATGAAGAAAATGCCCGCCCTGATTTTTGACAAGGGGATGAGCCTGCCGGAATTTTCGGTGACATCCAATTGTCCCAGTACCATGAACGGAGGCAAGGACTTCTGCCACTGGAGCAGGGAGGACCGGAAGCTGGCCGCCACCATCGGGAAACTGGTGGAGCGGGTGCTTGGACGGTACGGGAAAGGACTTGTGAAAGCGGCTTTAGGCGAGAGCCTCTATGAAAAAGGGGAGGACATCTACGAAGTCCTGACGCTCCTTGCCCGTGCGAAGATGGAGGCGGAGGGCGGGGGCATGGCGGAGCTCGCCTTTGCTGCCGTGGGACTGCAGGTACGGCTTGACACCCTTCAGGGACAGATACAGACGGCAGGGGAAGTCCTTGCCTCCTTTGAAAAAAATGTCATAGAACAGGGTGCGGTACAGCTCCTTCCCAACATAGCGGCCCTGCGGTGCCGTCTTGCCCTTTACCAGGGGAACAGGGAAGCGGTGCTGGCGTGGATGGGGCAGGCCCCGGACGAGGACAAGGAGTTCTGTATCTTAGAGCGTTACCGCTATCTTACGAAAGTGCGCTGCTATCTTTCACTTGGGAAGTATTTAAAAGCGCAGGCATTGCTGGAAAAGCTGCGCTATTATGCGGAGAAATGCGGGCGCACCTATATCCGCATGGAAGTGTGCCTCCTTAGCGCCATAGCGAAATACCGAACAGGCGGGGAATGGAAGGGGGAATTTTTCCCGATGCTGAGAGAAGCCTGCGGATATCATTTTATCCGCCTTGTCAGCGAGGAAGGGGCGGCGGCGCAGGAACTGTTTGCGGCGGCGGGAAAGAGTCTTCTGGAAAAGGAAGTAATGGATAAGGCATGGCTGTCCAGGCTCATGGAGGAAACAGGGAAGGTGGCGGTGCGCTACCCGGCGTATTTAAAAGGCCGGCTTGCCGAAGCGCCGGATTTCTGTGAGGCGGCATTATCCATCCTGCGCCTGCAGGCGGAAGGAAAGAGCGCATCGCAGATCGCCGGGGAGCTTTCCATGAAGGAGGCAACGGTGAAGTACCATGTGAAGGAGAACTACCGGAAGCTGGGTGTTTGCGGCAAGGCGGATGCGGTGCTTACAGCCAGAGATTTAGGGATCTTATAAGAAGAGAGGATAAGAAGTAATGACTACGCAAAAACAAATTTTAAAACGTATCCTGATGATCGTACTGTCTGCTATATTATTTTATGGTATATCGGAAATGACCATGGTGACTGCATTGTGCGCACAGACAGAGGATGTGGAAATCAATGAAGAGAATTTTCCGGATGCAGGCTTTCGGGAATATCTGCGGACTGATCCCAATATGCAAGAATTACATAGAGCCCCGGATAAATTTACCGCCGCCGAGATTGAATCAATCACGGTATTAAATATGAAAAACAGCAGTTTAACTGCCGAAAGTCTTGCAGGAATCGAGCATTTCGAGAATCTGACGACTCTGCACTGTAACGGCACGTATCTGAAGTCCATAGATGTGAGCAAGAACACGAAGCTTCAGTATTTGAACTGCTCAGAGACCTGGAATCTGACGACGCTGAATGTGAAAAACTGTACAGAGCTGGCTACATTATACTGTAACAGATGTAAATTGACAGAACTGGATCTTAGCAGCAATGGACAGCTTCAGGTTCTATGGTGCGACAATAATCAGCTTACTGCTCTGGATACAGCCGGCAATCCACAGCTAAAAACACTATATTGCTACAACAATCAACTGGCAGCGCTGGAGCTTAGATCAAACCTGGCTCTTAAAGAGCTTCGATGCTACAACAATCAACTGACCACATTAGATCTTAGCGGAAATACTGCACTG
Source organism: Lachnospiraceae bacterium (assembly GCA_009911175.1). Next base: position 7,944 of record QXWX01000158.1, read on the forward strand.
ACTTCACTGAGTTGCGAAAACAATCAGCTGACAGAAATCCAGCTCAAAGGTTTTTCTAACTTGACATCCCTTTCCATCCAAGAGAACCTGCTAACATCTCTGGATGTCAGTGATTGCCCGGAACTGTCCTATTTGCGGTGTTCGGATAATCAGTTGACAGAATTAAATATCACCGGGGACAATAAGCTCACGAGTCTAATCTGTACCAATAACCGACTGGCAGAGATAGATGTGAAAGATAAATCCTCATTAAATTATTTTGATACAAGGAAAAACCTGTTGAAAACACTGGATGTATCCCAGAATGCTGATCTGCAGTATTTTTACTGCGATGATAATCAATTGAAAGAGATAGATGTGAGCAAGAATCCAGCTTTGATGACATTCTGGTGCAAGAATAATCAGTTAGAGATGTTAGATGTAAGCGGGAATATTAAGATAAGTAACTTAGACTGCACAGGCAACCGTTTAAAAAGCCTGATCATTCCAGATAGTGTAACAACATTTGAAGCTTGTGAACAGTATGACAAAATTACTATGGCGGAAAACCAGAGTTCTTATGATCTGGGCTCCGCAGATCCGAAGCTGGATCCATCCAAGATATCGGATTTAACAAACGCGCAGCTTTCCGCTGACGGCATGATCCTGACAGATATTCAGTCTGGGAAAGATGTCACATACACCTATGACTGTGGTAATCATCAGTCCATGAAAGTGACTCTGCATTTCATCCGGGCCAACCGATGGATTACGGAACTTACCGCATTCCCTGGGTGGAAATATGGTGATACTCCCTCAACTCCCTACGCAGAAGCACTATTCGGAGAAGTGCAGTATCTCTACGGCACAGCTTCCGATAGCAATTCCTACAGCACCGAGATACCGACAGAACCCGGCACCTGGTATGTGAAAGCCATTGTTGCGGAGACGGAAGAATATTCGGGCCTTGAGGGTGATCCTGTAGAATTTGTGATCAGCAAGAATGAAGAGACTCGTATTGATATCACGGAAGGGATCAAAGACATCCCGGAAGCATTGATCGCAGCCGGAATGGATACCGAGGAAAAGATTAAGCAGGCACTTACCCGTGCGGCGGTGGAAAGTCAGGGATATTCCGAAGATAATACAGCGCTCTATGACGTCAGGCTTCAGATCAGCCTGGACGGCGGTAAGACCTGGGAAACTGCATCGCCGGAGAACTTCCCGCCGGAAGGACTGTCTGTGACATTGCCCTATCCCAAAGGAACCAACGGCACAGAGTATGATTTCATCATAACTCATATGTTTACACATGAGATGAACGGATATAAGCCGGGAGAAATAGAAGTGCCTGAGGTTATGAAGACCGAAGAGGGGCTTCGGTTCACCGTCCGCGGCCTGTCTCCCATCGCCGCGGCCTGGAAATCTGTAAAAACAGATGACGGTGATAATCAGGGCGGCGCCGATAAGCCCCCAGTGAATCCAGGGCCGGCGAATCCGTCAATCCCCGGAAATAACGACATACCGACACAGCCCGGATCACGACAACCGTCTGGGGGCTCTGATGGCAATACTCCTGTAACTTCGGCAGCAAACAGGCGAAGCCCGCAGACTGGAGATGAAAACGGTATACGGCAGTGGATGTTTGTAATGTGCCTTGCCGGAAGCGGAATCATCTTATCGAAGAAAATACGCAAGCTTGTGTAAGACTCTTTCTATGTTGATACGGTACGGACAATCCGCTATCATTGACTGAAAGCAGAGGAAGCAGTATCTCATAAAATGGCATTTTTTTTCCCATAGATTTCACGGTATTCCCGCAGGGTCATACCGACTGTTTTTCGGAACTGCGTACCAAGGTGGCTTTGGGAAGCAAATCCAAGGTAGGCTGCAATCTCACTGTATGAATAGTCGGAATACATGAGGAGATTCTGGGCAAGGTTGATCTTTTCATTCCGGATAAACTCGGTAATGGAAATCCCTTCGCTGCGATGGAACAGGCTGGAGAGATAGCTTGCATTTAATGAAAGTGCATCTGCGATCCGGGTCAGAGTGAGTTTGCCGTGCAGATGAGTAAAAATATAATCCTTACATCTTTTTACGTGATAATTTTCATCCCGGGCGGTTTTTCCGTTCCGGGATTTTTTTATCTATTAGGGTGCGCCCAGCTAAGGGCTTGGAATTCGGTGGGTGAAAGTCCTACGGTGTAAGGTACAAGCTATACCG
>QXWX01000159.1 GCA_009911175.1 Lachnospiraceae bacterium
AGCATTGGCATAAGTGTTTTTCTTATGCAGAAATTTTGCCATTTTGCGTCAAAAAATATTTATAAGTGGCCTAAAAACCAACAAAAATTATCTGCACCCGAGCCGACCGGCAACCTTGACAGCAAGACCAGTGCCGAGGTGCTGGGGCTTATCAAGCGCACCAGCACAGAGTTTCGGCAAACCGTAGTGATGATTACCCATAACAACGACATTGCCCGCCTTGCAGATCGGATTGTCCGCGCTGATCGCCCCTCTGCCCTGCGCATTTCTGCTGCAGCTTTTTGGGAATTCCATGGGGAATTTTTCTCTCCTGGCCGGCTTACTGCTCCTAATCGCGTATCTGGCCGGGCTGTTCGTTCCGCTGTATGCGACGGCGAAAAAATATGGATAACGCTTTTTCCTGATACGGCAGTCATTTCAGAAATTTGACAAAAATTCCTCATATGTGATCTTACCTGCCGAAAAATTTACCATTTCCAAATACAATTTCTCTCCCTTTGTATATGGCTTGTGATTGATACACGCATCCAGCAGTTCTATTTCATTTTCCAAAGGGCTGAGCACATGTTTCTTTTTAGAAAAGGCTTCATAGTAACGGATGCCGAATCGTCTTTGTGAAACTGCATCAATATGGATTCCATCCGGATTTGGCGTAAGTCCTTCCGCTGTTGCGAAATACGTATATTCCTGTTCCATAGCAAATCTCAGCAGCTCGCGGTTTACCATTTCATACTCGGCGCAGTTTGATCCAAACCCCGATTTTCCCAAATAGTCACCCAATCCCCCCATAATAAACGGAACCTTTTCTGCATTGAGATCGTTCCACAGCCGCTCTACAATGACCTGTAATTTTTCATAATACGTTTGATAGCTGCCGCCAAAACTGTCATTTTCGCCTTGATGCCACAGAATACCGGACAGCTCTGTATCCTGCAGGGCAAATCTTGTCTGACTGACCGCATGTTGATAAAAAGTCTGATCCACATTCCAGTCATCCAGCGAACTTCCGCCTTCCGCACAGGGAATCAGTCCGATCTTGTCCTCCTCATGTTCCATACACCACATCGCGGCAAAGGAACCCGCCGGACCGACGCCTGCAACAGGTCTGTCATAATTGATCGGTTCAGCCATCATCTGCCATCTGCCGTTACGAAGCGTCTGAATCCTTTCATTGCAGATCAGCGGAACTTGTTTTTTCTGCCCGCAAACTGTATTTTTTGATGTTGCCTAAAAAAGCCTCCGGCCCATACGCACGGACCGGAGGCTTCCTTCATCCTTTGGAACCGAAAAATGCTCTTGGCAGCATCTTTCCATATCATCCCCATTCATCCACATAATTTCCCAATGCATCGTCAAGAGACATCCTGGAAGACTTTTTTTCCGCTTCCTCCCCGGGCGCTCCCTCTTTCTGCTGTTCCTTTTGCTCAGCTTTCCGTTTCTGCTCCTCCAGACGCCGGATCTGTTCCTCTAATTTTTGAATCTTTTTCTGCTTCTCCTCAGGAGGCAGGCTCTCATCCTCCTTCACCTTTTTCAGCTGCCCCTGCAGCTTCTGGATCTTCTGTTCAATCGACTGCGTATCCACAGAAGGAGCCTGATTCTGAAAACCGCCGGCCGAACCAATTCCTGAAATCGTCATATCTGTCCTCCTCCATTTCTCCGACAGGGAATGCCCATCGGGTATAGGAACAGTTTAACGCTCCCTACCGCACTTTTCAATAGATTTGGTGTGAACTGTCATTGAAATGTATTGAAATGCGTGAAATTTTCCACCTGTACGGTTAGATGATCTAAAGATCATCTAATCTACGCATCCAGGTGAAAAAGTTTTCGTTGACTTTATAGCTGTCAGCATACAATATAATTATAGAAGCAATTGCTTCTATCGAGGCGTTTGTCAGAAGTGCCTGGCTAAGTCAACACACAGCAGTAAGCCATGGAAGAATTGACTTCCGCAGCGAGTGTCATATACGCATGCAAGCATGTTCTGTTGATTCATCGGTTTGCGGGAATAAAAACTGAAGATATTGTGAGGGGTTCGTCAGATGTACCTGTCTAAAAAAAAGCTGAAGATATTGTTGATAAAGGGAACGATTTCGTTCCCTTTATATTCTTTTATATGCATTAAATTCTGCCTGTGGCAGGTTTTCTGTAATGAACACAAGAGGAGGGATTTATGGAACCCAAACTATGCTTTATCAGAGAATCCTATTTTTAAATCATTCTGAATTTACAAAAATGCTCGACACCGGAAACACGAAAAAGCAGTCAAGAAGAAGTCACTTATGTGTAATGATTGCTCAGAGCGGAAATAACTTCTATATTCCGCCGCGAAACAATCTGGGAGCCGATATGAGAAAATTCGGCCGAATAGGCCATGCAATACCTTCTCAAAAAAGAAAAAGCGCAGGGCTGGATTATCGATATGCATTAATTGTAAATGATGAATCTGATATAAAATTACCCGTTGAACAAAAAATTCCAAATTCACAATATCAAAAAATCAAAAAAAGACTATGATATCATAAAGACTGAGTTTACAGTTTATCTAAATGGATTTATAAAAGCCGCCAAAAAAAGACGTATTGAAAAAGAACCCCTGTATAAGGAATCCAGCTTGGTTAACTTTTTGAGTATACTCAAAATCAAATAAAAAAGCGGGGCAGCATATGATCACAAATATATAGATACACTGCTTCATCTCCTTAGATTTCATTCCAGACCGCAAATCCAATGATCAGCATTCCCCCAATCACCTGAAATCCCGTGATACTCTCCCCCAGCACCAGAACAGAGATCAAAACCGCAACCATGGGGTCGATATAGCTTAAAATCGCGGCTTCCTGCCCCCGCAGTTCTTTCAGCGAGGAAAAATACATACAATAGGTGATCCCCGTGTGGAACAGCCCCACGATCAAAAGATTCCCCCACCCCGCTCCCGAAAGCCCTGCCAGGTGGAATCCCCCGGTACATGCCACATAGGGGATCAGCACGACAATGGCCGCCAGAAATTGCAAAAATGTACGCTGGATCCCGGAAACGCCCTTGATCAGTTTATTCAGCAAGATAACGGACGCGTAAAATACCGCAGCCCCCAATCCGAACAGAATCCCGATCAGATCCCTTCCCCCGCCGCCCAGGTTATGGACCCCGATGATCATCACCACCCCTGCCGTGGACATCACGAAGCAGAGTACCTGTTTTTTGGTCAGCTTTTCATGAAATAGCACTGGACAGAGCACGGTGACGATGACCGGGGCAAAATAGTAGCTCAGAGTCGCGGCGGAGACGGTCGTGTATCGGTAGGCTTCAAACAGCAGGATCCAGTTGATCCCCATTGCCGCGCCTGAAGCCAGAAGGATGATGAGCTCCCGTTTCAGGGAGGACCTATCAATCCTGGTCCTGCTGATCAAAAAATATCCCAGGATCAGAAGCGCCGCCAGAACGGCCCGATACAGCGCCAGCTCCCCGGACGGCAGCGGGATCCCCCGCACAAAGATTCCGATCGTGCCGAATACGGTCATGGAACAGATCAGCTCCATACGTGCTTTTTTTGAATGATGTCCTGCTTCGTTCATTTTTCGCCGTTCCTTCCATCAAGTATGAATATCTCCGTTTAAACAAGGCAATATCTATTTCTATTATAAATCCAACGCCGCAGGATTTAACAGGAACTCATAAAGTCTCAGATGCAAGATTCCTGCTTCATCCAGCCACGGCTTCATTCCGCTTTTCGTAACAATGATCTTGCGGAAGAAATCTTTGACTCCAAGCAGCGGCCGAAGCTCCTTCTTTTCCTTCTGTGCATTGCCAAGGCTTAAGGCCGACTGGATATAAGACTTCTTTACGCCCTTATTGACGACAAAATCAATCTCACAGCTGACTTTCCTCCTTTTCCCTTCCGCGTCCGTCTCAAAAATATCCACCACGCCCACGTAGCCGTAGTATTTCTGAAAGGAAAGCGGATGAACCTCAACCGAATCTCCTTGTCCCCGAAAGGCTGTCATCACATCCTTGGAGCGCATTTTGGAATTGCTCCCGGCCACATAGATGTCCACATTACGGAGCCTTTTCAGGCCGTTGAGCACATTGTACAGGTGAATACTCTCCGGATTCTTAAGCTCCTCACGGGAAATCGCGTACTGCACCTCATCAATAAAAATATAAAACATGCCCTCCTGATCCGTGACCCTGGATCGGATATACTTAGACAACTCCGCCGGATCCCGATAGGCCACGTTCAGATCATCGTCCAGGGCGATTGTTATGATATGATCCTTGTGAACCCCTTCTCCAAGCAGATAATCATAAATGAGCAAAAAGCGGCTGCGTTAGCAGACGTAAGAGTGCGTTAGCACGGTTTTTGCGAATGGGTTTGCTTTTTCTGTAGTTTTTTATTGACTTTTCGGACGGTCCTCTATATGATTTTGATAGAACTATGACCGCTTAAAAGCCATACTTACAAATGGAGATCCCACATGCTGAAAATCATCATTTCCCCGGCGAAAAAAATGAATATCACGGACGAATATCCCTGCCGGCTTACCTCCCCTGTTTTCCTGGAACGTGCCCGGCAGCTCCATGCCGCCCTGTTAAGCCTTTCCTTTGCGGAATTAAAAAAGCTCTGGAACTGCAGTGAAAAGCTGGCCCTCCAAAACTATGAACAGCTTCATACCCTTGCGCTTGACAAACACCTCACCCCGGCCCTTTTAGCCTATGAAGGCATCCAATATCAGTATATGGCCCCCCACATTTTCTCCGGCCCACAGTGGGAATATGCCGAAAAACATCTGCGGATCCTGTCGGGTTTTTACGGGATTCTGCGTCCAACAGACGGTGTCGTCCCCTACCGCCTGGAAATGCAGTCCAGGCTTGCTCCTGTAAGCCATGCCTTCGGCTGTGCCGCTTCCCTCTATGAATACTGGAAGAATTCCATTTATGAAAATCTGGCCGCGGAAGTCTGCGGCGATAAGGCGCCCCTGCAGATCGTCAATCTAGCTTCCGCGGAATACAGCAGGATCGTTCTTCCTTATCTCACGCCTCCGTCAGCCCGGATCACCTGCGTTTTCGGAGAAATGACTGACGGGAACGTGAAAGTAAAAGGTACTCTTGCAAAAATGGCCCGGGGAGAGATGGTCCGCTGGATGGCGGAAAACCAGGTAGAAGATGTCCGGGAACTGCAGAATTTCCATCATTTGAACTACCTGTATCATAAAGAATTATCCTCCGATACAGAATATGTATTCTTAAAAGAACGCACGGACCTGTGACCGCGCGTTACATGCATGAATACCTGCAGTCCTTTTTTCATGATTCAAACTCTGTTCCTGACAATTGAACTGCAGCTACCATCTGTTTTTGAATACTCTCGACCTCCTCCATCCTGACCTGTCCGATCCTCTCCCGCTCCTTTTGGAAATCCACTTCCGCGCAAATGCTCTGCAGAAGCTCATAAACTGCCGGCGAGGCCCCCATGGATGCCTTCACCACGTCTTCCGTTTCAAATTCCTCCAAAATCTCCTTTAGCCGGTGGCGGTCCATTTTTACGATATCTTCAAACTCCAGCACTTTCGCCCCCTGAATCCGCGGCTCCAGGATCTCATTGATCGTCAGGCCATAGAAGCGGGAAAGCTTCAGGAGCGTATCCAGGTCCGGCAGCGCAGCCCCGGTTTCCCATTTCGAGACCGCCTGCCTGGATAAATGGAGTTCCCGCGCCAGATTTTCCTGGGTGAAACCGTATTTTCTCCGCAGAAACTGCAGATATTTCGATATAACGAATGTATTCATAACCTCCGCCCGTCCTTTCTTTTCCATATCTGCAGACTATGATACTCCATAAGGTTCCCTTTGAAAAGAATCGTCTATTTGCAAAAAAGCAACTGCCGTTCACATCTCTCTGTTAAAATCTTTCCAGATACCGAACCGCGCGGCCAGAAGCATTCTCACTTCGTCAGCGTCACCGCATACCCCGCCAGCATACCCGCATACATCTCCATCTCAGGCTCAGGCACAGCCACCTGGATCCCGCTTCCCCCAGAGCTTCCAAAGACATTCTGCCCAAAGGAAAGTCCGGTACATTCCCGGATATCCAGCCTGTAGATCGAGGTTCCGTCAAATGCCCTGTCCGCAATCCTTGCCACCCCCGGCGGCACTGCGTAAACATCCGTCCAGGCTGCCGGAAATGCCAGAAGCACAGACATGGTACTGTCAAACAGAACACCGCAGTCGCTGACATATCCCGGGTTGCCATACTCCACATCAATCCATTCCAGAGAGATCAGGTCGGCAAGCGCTCCTTCTTCAATCGTAACCGCCCCCGCCGGAATATACAATTCCAGGATCCCTGCTCCGCAGCCGGAAAATGCCCCTCTGCGGATCCCGGTACATTCTGCCGGAAGCGTCAGACATCCATCGGGAATCTCCGCATATTCCGGAAGAAAACCGCAGAGCATTCCTGTTTCATCAAGAACAAAGCAGGACACCGCTTCCGGATCCCCATTCTCTTCGTCTCCGGTATCCGACACGGTTCCATCCCCCTCAGCAGAGTCCGAGGAACCCTGATCCGGTACTGCCGGTTCCACCGCTCCTCCATCTCCTGCCGGATTGTCCGGCACAATGGGATCCACTGCGTTCTCACCCTCCGAGGGTGTCTCGGGATTGATCGGATCGATTGCCGTCCCTTCATCCCCCAGCGTCTCCGGAGTCATCGGGTCTACCACTGTTCCTTCCTCCGGTACCTCCGGAGTCATTGGGTCTACCACTGTTCCTTCCTCCGGTACCTCCGGAGTCATCGGATCTACCGCTGTCCCTTTATCCCCCGGCATCTCCGGAGTCATCGGATCTACTGCTGTCCCTTTATCCCCCGGCATCTCCGGAGTCATCGGATCCGCCACTGTTCCTTCCTCCGGTTTCCCCGGAACTATTGGATCTATTACTGTCCCTTTATCCTCCGGAGCCATCGAATCTACTACTGTCTCTCTATCCCCTGGCATCTCCGGAACTGCCGGATTTACAATCGTTTCTTTGTGGGATGGAGCCACAGGCTTTGCCGGATTCACCGCTGTCCCAATATTGGATGGAATTTCTTCCGCAAACAAATCCACTGTCATTTCCTCACCCGATAAACTTCCTGAGGTAAACGGCTTCTCCGGCACAGTCGGATCCGCAGCAGCCCATCCTCCCTGCATCTCCTCTGTCTCCAAATGTATCGCTCCCCATACATCTCCATCCGAAAGATCCGGCAACATCAATGTCGGGTCTGAACCGTTGTCCTCTGTATGAACCAGGTCCGCAGCGGGGCTGTCCTGCGTCAGCAGCTTTTTCAGCACCAATCCTTCCGCGTCTTCCAACACATGCGCTCTGTCATTCGGATTCCAGACCTTGACTATGTTGCCTGCAATTCCTTCACTTTCCATTTTCGTGATCTGTCCGTCCACTGCCTTTCCTTCCATTCCCGGATCAGCATAATTCAAGAGCACCGCTGTTCCCAGCAACGCCAAAAAACCTGCTGCCTCGATAGTAATCCCCCTGCCGGCAGTATCATCCCCTGTTTTGATGATCTCTTCCATTGCTAGATTGCCTGTCCTTTCTCTCAAAACTAAAGCTTCCACTAAGCTGATTTATATTATACACCCAAAAAAAGAATGCCGCAATTCTCTGCAGCATTCCTTTTTATTTTTAACACTCATCCGCCAAAAAAACAGATCAAGTATGCAGTCACAACAATCATGACCGGAAGATATGCATAAGCATCCTTTCCCGCAATCGCAGGCTGTTTTTCTCTCCTTCCTGCAATGATCCGCCAGAACAGATACCCTGCTGCTGTCCCCAATACGTTTGTAAGCAGGTCATTAATGTCCGTAATCCGATATAAGGTAAACATTTGACCAAATTCGATCACGACAGAAAAAGCAGCTCCCAGCAGAAGCATATTCCGGATATTCCGACACTTTTCGCTGATCACAGGACACAGAAATCCAAACGGAATAAACAGAAAAATATTCAGTATAAAGCTCAGAATCCCCACATCATAGAAAGGGATCAGATTGAATTTCGGATGAAAAAAGGATTCCCCCAGACCAGACAGCCTGACAAATTCACTCCGTGTCGGAATCCCCACAATCTGATTCAGCATCAAACACAGATAATAATATAGTCCCAGTGACGCAATCCATATTTTTATCTTAGGAAGCTGTTTTTTTCTGCCCAAAGCAACTAACAGGACTCCTATGATCAAAAAACCCAAAAAACAGACCAGCTTCAAAACCAAAAGATCTGTAATCGACTCAAATACCCCCATCTGTATCTCTATGCCTGACGCATTTTCCTGTGCTGCTCCCATCTCCGTTCCTCCTTCATCTGCAATCAATTTACATAACAAACCGATTTCCTGTCGATATATCAACAGCATTTATTATAAGATGATCATACAGAAAATTTTTTAACGGATAGGAACAAATTTTCTTAACATTTTATTAATACCTGTATTTTTATATATAATCGCATATAATTAAAATGTAATAGAACATCGCCTAAGAGCCGGGCGAGCCGAAAGTAAAGGCGCCCCAATGGATGATTCTCCTTGTACAGTAGAGCGCAAGGCGCATAATCAAAAGAAGGCTCCATGGATTGTTATTCGCAGTACCTTTCCGCCATCACATGAAGCATCCGCACTCTTTCTATACTATAGGAGATGCCTATCTTGATTATACAAAAGCAGTCATCATCACAGATCCGCTCTTTTTGTCTGATGATAAGCCAACAATTGACAGCAGCGAATTTGCAGTGATTAAAAAATGAGCAAAAAATGCACTATGGACTTACAAAATATGTCAATCAATATAAAAGGGCAATGAAACACAGGGACAATCCGAGAAGTAAAAATATATTGAAATACCGTTCTTTAAAATATTTCCTCCTGTGCGGTTGGATTTTTCAGTTAATAGCCCTTATCTCTTTTAACAAGGGTATTATTATGCCCTTTGGCAGGATGATTTGTAGTCAAGAAACGCGGAGGGGGATTTCCCTTCCCTTGAGGATTTTGACCTTTCTACACGGGATGACCTTCTCCATGACTTTGACCTTTTAGAAAAAACCGTCCTCGAAACCAGCAGAAAGCTTAACAGGGAACTGTCCCGTGAATATCTGGAAGCCGCCTCATGTGTATGTACCAAAGCAAGCTACCGGGATGTGGCCGATATCCTCAACCGTTTTCTCGGAAGGACAGACATAAATTCGGTCAAACTCCGCACATTATCGGACAGCATAAGCCGTATTGGCGCCGAGATTTCCAAAGAACTTTCCAATGTTACCGCGCACATTTTGTCCATGTACGGATTCGATGGTGAAAGCGGCCTTCCATTAGAGGGCATGGTACTCTCTGACAACATAACGGCTGCCGCCGTTGCCCAAGTCGCAGAACAAGGTAAGCCGGAGATCAATGAGAGGATTGCCGCAGTGAACGATTCCCGCAAAGAAGGCTCCATAAGGGATTACAAGTATGTTGAGAATACGGCCGCACATATCCAGTATGGCAATCCGCGAAAAAGACAGGCGGAATGCCATTCTTGAAAAGATGCCGCGCTACCTTTGGGTCGATGATGTGGCGAGCGCCTCAGAATACCTTTTATCCTTGGATCCTGCCAACATCAAGAATAGGAAATGGCTTGATAATCTCATCGGATACTTCGAAAAAAAGGGGGATGCCATCACATGTTATGCGCTAAGGGCAAAAACTTGGCGTCAGGAATTCCAGCAATCCTGTCGAAAAAGCAAGCGATTTGGCCGTGGCACAGCGGCAGAAACACAATGGAATGGCCTGGTCCCCCAATGGAAGCGGGGCGCTTGCCGCCTTGCAGATGATCTACCTGAACCACCAGTCTGAACTGTGGTTTCACCAAAAAGAACTACGCTTGTTTTCACCTTCTCTTGAAAACACCTAACCCGGATAAACCGGAAAAGCTTTTTTGCATTTCCTCCAAATTTCAAGTACAATAAAGAAAAATATTGGAGGATGTGTTCATGTTACTTACGGATAAA
>QXWX01000160.1 GCA_009911175.1 Lachnospiraceae bacterium
AAACTTTGAAAAATTGGCTGACAATGAATATATACGCAATTAGACAAAACTAACTCAAAATCACCTTTTAAAGCTGCACAAATAGCCATGTGCTTGTAAAATTGGGAGGTATATGGTAGTATGGAGATACGAAAACAGAGGGGAAAGCAGGTGGGAAGATTGACAGTGACGGAACAGATAGACCGGAAACATCAGGAAGATTTACAGAGGCTAAGAGGCTTTCGCTTGCTTGATGATGATTTCCTCACAAAGTGTTTTGAGGGAGATACGGCAAGCATAGAACTGGTATTGCAGATTGTACTGGAAAAACCGGATTTAAAGGTGTTGGACGTCCGTACTCAGGTATTTGTGGAGAACCTGCTGAACCGTTCGGTGAGGCTGGATATCTTGGCTACGGACAGCACAGCGGCAAAACTGAATGTGGAAGTACAGCGCTCCGACAAAGGAGCCGGGAGAAAAAGAGCCAGGTACAACAGCAGCATGATGGACGCAAACCTTTTGAAGAAAGGCGAGGACTTCGACAAGCTGCCGGAAACGTGGGTAATCTTTATCACAGAGAATGACGTAATGGGAAAAGGGCTGCCGCTCTATCCGATTGAGCGGTGCTTTTTAGAAACCGGGGAAAGATTTGAGGACGGTTCGCACATATTGTATGTAAATGGCGCTTACCGTGGAGATACGCCAATCGGGAAGTTAATGCATGACTTCTCCTGCACAGACGCAGCGGATATGTACTATGGGACACTGGCGGACAGGGTGAGATTTTTCAAAGAGAGCAAGGAGGGAATTGAAATTATGTGTAAGGCCATGGAAGATATGAGAAACGAATCCTTACAGGAAGGCATCCGTGAAGGCATGAAAGCTACGGCACGCCGTATGCTGGCAGCCGGCAAATATGCGTTGGAGGAAATCGTTAATATTTCAGGACTTTCTCTTGAAGAAGTAAAACAACTGAAAGCTGATAGAAGTGCATAGACAAAATTGTAGGCTGGGAATCTAAAGACAGGTTCCCAGTCTATAATTTTTACGATTATACAAGACACTATTTATAAAATGTGTTGAACGACGAATTGTAATCGGAACTAACAGCGAATTATTTTAACATGTTCTGGATATTTTTTTGTACCATTACTCTGTCCCGTATCTTTCCAAGATCATCAAAAAAAGCACCGGGAAAAACTTTAAGCAGCTTGTCAACGAGGCCAAAATGCGCAAAGCCATTTATTATCTGGAAAATGTGTGAACGTCGAATACAAAAGTACTTTCAATGGGACAGATACGTTACGATTCGCGGCCGCACAGATGAAGAGCTCTTGACGGCCGCTTCCAATCTGGTCCTATTTCATCTCAAACCATCCGAACTCTGCCTGATTTTCGCAGTCTTCTCCATTGCCGGACGCAAACATCCCGATCATGGTTCCTGTCATGCAGCCCACCTTTTCCGGATTGATTCGTGTTCCGTCCGCGACACAGAGTTCTTTTAGCGCCTCTTTTGTTTCCCCGTAACGGACCGCAAATCTCTCGCCTTCGATCCCCAACTGCAGCACGATCTCTTCCGTCTCCCAGGGCACCTCCGCAATCACCTCCCGATGGGTCTCGCTGGTAAAGCCGGGGAAGTACGGCGGCACATTGTAATCTGCTGTATACAGCAGCAGGCGGAGCACCTGCCTGCCCTGGCTGACCGCCCGTTCCAGATGGTACTGGTGGTTCATGGCCTGAACAACCGCAAGTCCGGCGCTCTCCAATCCTTGCGGCAGGAATTTCATACCACAGGTGACCGTCGTATTGATGCCGCACTGCCTGCATGCCAGAAATGCGGTATCATATTCTTCCGATTTTTCCGCCTCAAGGGACATGGGGCGCAGGTCTTCTATGAGGGACTGGCGGATGCATTTCAGGTGCAGCGCAGAATCCTTGATCCTGTAAAAATCATGGTAAGGCCTTCCCCAGAATGACCAGCAGAGGTCCAGCTCTTCCTTGTCAAAATCCTCATAAACCACGCCGAATCCTCCCGAATGGGCATCCTCTTCCCAGGGCAGGCACTCCAGCGCATCGTATTCCCACTCCACCTTTCCGGTTTCCGGGCTGAACAGGGGCCAGCCGCGCTCCCATACCACCGGGCAGATGAAGGTCTCCCTTCCCAGGTTCTTGCATTTTCCCTCAATCAGCCGGGAGGCCAGCATCACCGCGTACCAGCTTCCGTCGGGCAGCTCCACCAGATCCGCATGTCCCACATTGATAATGGGACTTTTGAAACCAAAGTGGCGGTGGGTCATCACCGGGTTGGCCGGATTGCCTTCATAAAAGCCAAAAAGCTCTTTGCTTCTTGCCGCCATGACCGCATGATAATGCTCGGTTCCTCCTTCCGCGATGATCAGATAATAATATTCCCCGATATGGTACAAATGGGGCGACTCCGGGGAGCTTCCCACCCGGAGGGCGCTGTTGAAGATGGTCACCGGCTCTCCCAGCATATGGAAATGCTCCACATCATATTTTGCCAGCCAGATCCCCCGCTCTTTCACGCCGGTTCCGTTGTCCCACACGTCACCAGTTCCCATGATATAGGCCTGCCCGTCATCGTCAAAAAAGAGAGAAGCATCGATTCCCGGAACATCGTCCAGCCAGTGGGGCTCTGACCAGGGGCCTGCGGGATCTTCCGCTGTTACAATATAATTGCCTTTATCGCTGAAATTGGCATTGATAATATAAAACAGTCCGTCATGATAGCGGAGCGTAGGAGCCATGACGCCGCCCACACCGCTGTCCCGCTCCATATGGAATCCATTTTCCGGGGTCATGGCATAGCAGATCTGCTCCCAGTGGGCCAGATCCCGGCTGTGAAAAATCGGCACGCCGGGGCAGAGTTCAAAGCTGGAGCACGCCAGATAATAGTCACCACCCACCCTGCAGATGGACGGGTCCGGGTAAAAGCCCGGGATGATTGGATTGATCAATTTTTTCTTCATCGTTAATTCCTCCTGATATAAAAAGTACAGTCCGTCCAAAGAGGTTCCAGGACAGACCTGAAAAATTTTCATTCTGTCTCAAAAAGCCACCCTTACTTCCTCACAAAGACAGTCCCGGGAATTTCCGCCCGCATAGATCCGGAATAGTCCGTCCTCCAGCACATATTCGCCCTGGTTGTTGTAGAATCCCATATCCTGCTTCTTCAATTCCAGTTCCACCGTCCGCGTTTCTCCCGCTTCCAATTCCACTCGCCGGAATCCTCTCAATTCCTTCACCGGGCGTACCAGGCTGGCGGTCACATCCTGCATATACAGCTGGACAACCTCCGTGCCCTTCCTGTCCCCCGTATTTTTCACACGGACAGAGACGAGGAGCTTTTCCTCCTCTTCCTCCACGTTCAGGTCCGAATATGCAAATGTCGTATAGCTCAGCCCATAGCCGAAGGGGAACAGAGCGTCAAAAGGCGCGTCCAGATAGCGGGAGGTAAACTTGCTCTTGCTGCCCGGCCTTCCGGTATTGGGATGGTTGTAGTAAATGGGGCACTGGCCGTTTACGGAGGGGAAAGAGGATGCCAGCTTCCCGCTGGGGTTCTCCTCGCCGGTGAGCACCGCTGCCACAGCGTTTCCCATCTGTACGCCCAGATGCCATGCCTCCACCAGCACCGGAAGATGCTCCGCCTCCCAGCCCAGAGCCAGCGGCCGGCCATTCATCAGCACCGTAACAAGCTGCTTTCCTGCCGCCGCAGTCTGTTCCAGCAGGAGGGAGAGCATTTTTTTCTGCTTTCCGGGAAGCTCTACATTCGCCTTGGAGGAAGCCTCCCCGGACATGTTCACCAGCTCGCCCGCGACTGCGACCACTACGTCTCCCTCCTCACAGGCTTTTTTGATCTCGTCCGGATCCACTTCATCCTCCGGCCCGCCGCAGGGATAATATGTCACATCCGCGCCGCAGTTTTTCAGTCCGTCCAGGATGGACACACAGTCCTCGTTCTTCCAGCTCATGGCCCAGGCGCCGATCACTTCCTCTTCCTTTGCGGCCAGCGTACCCACCAGGCTGATCTTCTGCTTTTTCGAGAGCGGAAGCACATTTCCCTCATTTTTCAAAAGGACGATGGACTTCTTCGCCGCTTCCAGGGCCGTCTCCGCATGCTCCGCCGGGATCCTGCCCGCATATCTGGCAATGGCTTCCTCCGATACGTAGGGATTCTCAAACAGGCCCAGCCACATTTTCACGGAAAGAATCCTGCGCGCCGCGTCATCCAGTACCTCCATGGAAACCGCGCCGCTTTCAACTGCTTCTTTCAGATGATCTTTGTAAATGTGGGTACCCATGTCCATGTCCAGCCCCGCATTGGCCGACTGGATCCCCGCGTTCCTGTCGTCCTCTGCGATCCCGTGGGTCACACATTCCTTGATCCCGTTGGCGTCGCTGACTACAAAGCCGTCCATACCGTATGCTCCCTTTAAGAGTTCCCGAAGGGTATAGGGATTCACTGTACAGGGCACGCCGTTCAGGTCGTTGAAGGACGCCATGGCGCTTGCCGCTCCCTCCTCCACCGCCGCTTTAAAGGGAGGAAGATACACATTGTGCAATTGAGAAATGGACATGCTGGTGGTGTTATAATCCCTCCCGGATTCGCAGGCGCTGTACGCCACATAGTGCTTTAAGCAGGCCGCCACGTAGTTTTCCGGAGAAGTCCGGTCATTCTGCAGGCCTCGGATCTTTGCCTTCGCGAAGCTGGATGCCAGGAACGGATCCTCCCCCGGGCCTTCCGAAACCCGTCCCCAGCGGCAGTCCCTTGCCACGTCGATCATGGGGGCGAAATTCCACCCGATCCCGTGGGCCCTGGATTCCCTGGCCGCGATCCGGGCAGTCCGCTCAAACAAGTCCTCGTCAAATGCCCCTGCCTCCGCGATGGCGATGGGATACACGGTACGAAGCCCGTGGATCACGTCGAAACCCATGATCAGCGGGATTCCCAGGCGGCTCTCCTCCACCGCGATTTTCTGCAGCTCGTTGGCCTTCACCGGGTCATCCCCCATCATAGCGCCCACCAGTCCGGCACGGATGTCCTCCTCGTGGAAATCCCGGGTCGCCGTGGACATGATCTTCTGGAATTCCTCCTGGGAAATCCTTCCGTCTGTCATCATTTCGATCAGTTCCTCAAAGGGCACATCGAAGCCGCCCACAATGGACGGGGATTCCAGGTTCATCTGCCCGATCTTCTCCTCCAGTGTCATCCGGGATAATAACTCCTCTACCCGGTTTTTCTGCTGCTCTGTTAATTTCATCTCTCACCTGCTCCTCTCTTTTGAATCCCTGTTCCCGCTCAGAACAGCAGGCGGATCTGCGGCCTGCTGTTCTGAGCGGGAATGCATAATTTTATTTTAAGGAATTCAAAGGAATAAAACCTGTCTATTTTTAATGATTTATAGTTAAAAAAATAACCTTTGCCGCTGTATTTCCCTTTTTCAACGAGCAAAGGTTAAAAAATGATATCTGATTATTGTCCTGGCCGGATGCCTTGCAGCAGGGCGCAAGGCACCGTGAACAGTAACGGATTAAGGGCAGTTTTGATCATACCGCTGCTAAGGAACTCTCCGGTCACGATCCCGGACCTCCCGGGAACTTATATCTCCGCGATCACGATCCCCTGGATCTCCTGCGCGCTCAGCCGGGTCTCCACCACCAGCGTATGGTCGTAGGCTTCTGCCTTATGGATCGTCAGCGCGGGCTGGCAGGCGGTCTGAAGATATTGGATCTCGATCACGGAAAGGGAATTAAAATAGGCCAGCTTCCGCCACTCATCCTGTACATTTCCATGTTCCTGACTCACGGAAAATATCTTCACCTGATATATCCCGTTATTGACCGGATGCAGCTTAAAATTCATCTGGATGGCTTCACGGTCCGCAAACAGGCGGGACTGCTGCTCGACCTCAATCTGGTTTTCATCCTGAGAATAATACCGGAAATTAAAATGCTTGTAATTGTGGCAGCATATATAGAAAAGGCCCTTTCCGTCGCCGGAGACAATGGCATTCCTGCCTTTTCCCATGAAATATTTTTCCAGATGGTTCAGATGATCAAAGGCAAAAAAAGCCGGCTTGCGGATCCCGTCCCTGCTGATCAGCCCGCAGCCTCCGAACAAGAGATCTTCCGAGTCGATCCTTTCGGCGAATATGTCGGTGGCGATCCAGTATGCCACCGCGTCCGCCTCATCGTAGTTCTGGATCAGGTTCTTCATAACATAGGCGCTCTTATAGCAGCCATCATTGAGGCAGTTTCGGTTGGAAAGCGTAGAGCTCCACTCCGTCACCAAAAATTCCGGAATATGGAAATCCGCCTCTTCCAGTACCTGCTTCGCCGCCCGGATCTGGTGATACAGGTAGTCCTCATCCGGGGAAAAGGGATTTCTTCCCGTGTCCAGCAGATGCTCTTTGACCAGATAAGGATAGGAATAAATGGAAATAAAATCCGGGCGCTGCTCCCTTTTCGCCCACTTTGCAATGATCTCGGGAAATTCCTCCCCGATATAATTCATGCTGAACCCTGCCCCTCCCAGCTTCACGCCGGGGGCGTAGTTGCGGAAAATGCCCGCGATCAGATCAAAGGCTTCAAAATAATGCTCGATGGGCACCTTTTTCTGGACCACCGCATTCTGTTCCAGCTCAAAATACCATTCTTCCACCTTACTGATCCCATACCGTTTTGTCAGATGCCGGATCAGTTCCTCCAGGAGGACTTTATTTTTTTCCAGCAGGCTGATCTGATTTTTCAGATCCTGGCTGAGCATATTCAGCCCCACCTTTTCCACAAACAGCTCCCGTCCTTTAAATCCCAGCTCAATATGGGGCTTCACACCGATCTCCATCAAAAAATCAAAGATCTGGTCGATCAGCTTAAAATTATACCGGGAATTTTTTTCTTTCAGCTCGATCATCACGTCATCGGTGAGGAGGTTCCAGAAGCGCACATATTCAAAGTGAAGCCTTTCCTTGATATAACGGAGCTGTTCCCTCACGTCAAACCTGAGCAGATCGGAAGCCGGGCCGATATTGATGATCCGACACCAGTTTCTTTTCACCTCTTCCTTCCGGGAGGTGTCGATCTCCATCTCCTGCACAATGGAGTCGGCTGCTTCCGAGGTTCTAACCAGGTTGGAGGTCAGATACTGCTCCACCTTTTCCTGCACCTGGCTGCTGTCCTCCTGCTCTCCCCGGTCCAGCTTTTCCGCCATCTGCTCCCGGTATTCCGCCGGCGTGGTATGGTAACATTCCCGGAACGCGTGGTTGAAGCCGGCCTGATTCGGAAATCCGTTGTCCATGGCGATCTTCAGTATGGTCTTATCTGTATGCAGCAGGTCGCTGACCGCATGATCCAGCCGGATATTATTCAAAAGCTTTAAAAAACTCATTCCGAAGTTATTTTTGATATATTTGGACAGATAGGTATGGGACAAAAACAGGCGGTCCGCCAGCTCCTTCAAGGTAATCGGCTCCCGGTAATTCATCATAAGGAAGCTTAGGATCTCATTCATCCGTTCATCCCGAATCCCCCGCAGGGATTCGTATTTGCGCATCCCTCTTTTCACGATAAAATCCGTGGTGATCAGATAGATCAGCTGGTAGTAAATGCTGTTTTTCAGGGCGATCCCCTGTCCCTCCGTGGTCTGATTATAGTTGAAGACCTGCCGGATAAAGTAGCGCATTTTTTCGTAGCTCTCCGACCGTTCCTGTACCGAATTGCACCAGAAAAACTGCTGCTCCCCACCGAACATCTCCGTCAGCAGCTTATTGTCTATAAACAGGCTGCCCAGCAGGATATCGCCGCCGCTCCCGCCCGTTCCATTCCCGTCCGGTCCGCCCCCGCCTTTCAGCACGGCATGATACCCATGGCGCACATTGGAATTGATCAGCATGAATTGATCGGTGCCCAGAGTATAGGTCTCCTCCTCGTACTCGATCTCCAGCCAACCGTCCAACACGTATAGGATCTCAATATCCTGATGCAGGTGCATCCCCTGTTCCTTCTTTGTAGAAAACTGGCATCTGATAATCTCATGCGGCATCTGTTCTTCCCTCCTGACATCTGTGAGCACTTCCGGAAACTCCTTGCCCCATCTTTGCGGCTGAGTGTCCGGGGATGCTCTAGTACAGCATTGCATGAATTCCAAAATAAATAGCGTCTGCTGCTTTTTCGCAATGCGACGCACTGCCAGACTGCATGTTGTCAATTGTAACGGAATCCTGTCCGCATGGCTATATCTATTTTAACCTTTTTTACATTTTAGTGATTCCCGCTGTGCGGATGGTACAGATATTTCCTGATCCTACCATCTGATCCGGCGGCCAGACTGGACATTTTTCTCCTCATTTATTATGCTTTTGCCGCATTTCTTTCGCCAGCTCTTTGCGGATCTGGTCCATCGTCTTCTTATCCAGCTTATACCAGAACAGCGGGATCGCCGATGCGGTCAGACCTACGATATCGGTATAGTATCATCCTTGTGGATGCAGTTTCCCCGGCCCTTTCCCATCATCAGCCACGCCACGCAGGAGCAGCAGCCTGTGCAGATCCTTTCCGCTGCCATTCCAAGTTTTGCCCGACCCGCGGTCGCCTCTTCCAGAATTGATTCCTATGATGGAGAGAACGTGACTTTTCATTATAGTAAAAAGAGCGCAAAAATGGGATGTTGATTTTTGCGCTCTTTACAAAGCTTTATTCATTTTTCTATTTTCAGCTGTCTAACGAACTGTACAAAAAGGCAAGTTATTTTCCTACACTTCCTAAGCACTTTTAAAATACAGCCAAAGCGCTGCCTGTACAAGAAACATCAATGGGACTCCGATCCGGAAACGCATTTTCCGGATCTTATGCCGGAACAGATACATCCCTGCCAGCCCGCCTGCTGCCCCGCCGATGAACGACAGCCCCAACAGGGTCGATTCCCTGATCCGCCATTTTCCGTGAATGGCCTTCCACTTGTCCAATCCGAACAGGATCCATGTCAGAAGGCTGACCGCAAGTATATATACGGTAAGAGCTTGATCCATACCGGTCATAATGTCTTTCATCCCAATGCCTGCAGTTTCATGCTGTGCTCCGATACTACCCTTTTCAGCAGTTCAATGTCCTCAAAGGCAGCTTCCATTTTATCGGAATAATTTCGGTATCTGCCGTATGTATCCGTATAACAGGATTCGATCGTATTCAGCCGCGGCATGATGATATTTTCCTGGTACAGCTTCATGTGATGCACGTCATCCTTTACTGCCTGAACTTCATTCTTTACTGTCTGAACTTCATTCTTTACTGTCTGAACTTCATTCTTTACTGCCTGCAGATCGTTTTCTACGGTCTGGACTTTATCCTTCACTGTCTGCAGATCTTCCTTTACTGCCTGCAGATCTTCCTTCATCAGCTGCACTTCATCCTTTACTGTCTGCAGATCTTTCTTCACCAGCTGTACTTCATCCTTCACTGCCTGCAGATCTTCCTTTACCAGTTGGACTTCATTTTTTACTAACTGGACTTCATTCTTTACTGTCTGGAGATCATTTTTTATAGGCTGCAATTCAGATTTTAACTTATGGTCCATCATATCAGATATAGCCAACAACAATTCATTCTCAGTCATGATGCCCCTCCCTTCGAGCAATTCCATTTCCGCCTGCATTGTTACGTATAGCCTTTTCTGATCAGCCGTCCGCTTGTCCATGACAGACCGATCCTCTTATGAAAGTATAGCACAGGGCGCAGATGAAGTCTATTGATATTTTTTGTTGGTTGGAAAAAATTCCACCTGTACGCACATCCAGGTGGAAAAAATTTGATGTGAGAATCTTGATTCTCTGCTATAATAGGAATTACGCAGAAGTACCGGCAGGCCACCAATTTTCTTGCGAAAACTGGTGACAAATTATAAAGTCGGAATCCCCCGGAGTGCTTTTTATTCTATAGGAAAATTGGGAGAAGTTTGGTAAGTAGGTAAGTCCCTTGCGGGGCTTACCCCTCTCAGAACCGGACGTGCAGCTTTCCCGCATCC
>QXWX01000161.1 GCA_009911175.1 Lachnospiraceae bacterium
TTTTTCGCTTCACTTGCTAAGCTCTTTCATACTGCTTTATTTTCTATTGCAGTTTCAGTGACTTTCCGAGACCACTCATTTTAACTGTCCGGGGTGTCGGCTATCGTTTTAACAAGGAGGCATAACATGGACATCACTGTTTATCTTTTCATTGTGTCAGCCCTCATGCTGCTTATCATTGTGTATCTCATTTCTGCCTTACGGCGCGTGCGAACACAGCTTGCGCTGATAAAAGACGCCTTAGAGGACATAGAGGGCGGGAACTTGAACCGACGTATTTTAGCAGGCGAAAACGACATGACAAAGAAAATCTGCTATGGTATTAACGAAATAGCCGTAAACAGTCAGGCGCAGCTTATACGGCAAAGACAATCTGAACAGGCATATAAACGGCTGATGACAAGCCTTTCGCATGATGTAAAAACCCCGCTTGCCTCCCTTGTGGGTTATCTGGAAGCGGTAGAAAACAAAATAGTCATTGGGGAGGAAAAAGACGAATATATCCATGTCACACATGAAAAGGCACAATATCTGAAATCCTTTGTGGAAAATCTGTTTGAGTGGGTAAAACTGGATTCTGGGGAGCAGATTTTTCATTTTGAAAAATTTGATTTGAATGAACTATCCCGCAACATTATAGCAGACTGGATTCCTGTCTTGGAAAACAGTTCTTTTGAATATGAATTTGTCATACCCGAAACAGAGTATTTTATCCGTATAGATGTAAATGCATATACCCGCGTCCTTAATAACCTTTTGCAAAACATGATTGTTCACAGTGAGGGTGACAAAATGGAATTGCATATTTTCGAGGATATGCGGCAAGCTAAAATTATAATATCGGATAATGGAAAAGGAATAACTCCCGACAATCTCCCACATATCTTTGAAAGAATGTACCAGTGCGACCAGTCGCGGTCCGCGAAAGGAAACGGATTAGGTCTGGCGATTACAAAGGAACTTATCAGCGTTCATAAAGGAACCATCACCGCCGAAAGCAATTCCGGCCATGGGACCAAATTTACCATATTGCTTCCGAAAGCCCTGTAAAAAGTGCAGGGCTTTTCTTAATAAAACAAGAAAAAAGCAAGGTATCGGCAAGGTTATGGCAAGGTTAGTGATTTATAATAGGGAGTGCAAAAGGAGGAAACATCTATGAATGATTTCGTAATTGAAACAAAGCAGCTGACAAAAATATATGGAGAACAAACGGCTGTCAGCAAAGTAAATCTCCATGTAAAAAAAGGACGGATTTATGGTCTGTTAGGGCGTAACGGAGCCGGAAAAACAACAATTATGAAAATGATTTTAGGACTGGCTTCTATTACTTCCGGCAAAGTGGATGTATTCGGTAAAAATGTCAAAGGACGGGAAAAACTTGTATATCCCCGTATTGGTGCAATTATCGAAACGCCGGGTTTCTATCCAAACCTAACCGGAACAGAAAATCTGGAAATCTTTGCAAAGCTACGCGGCACAGCCGCCCCTCATGCAGTAAAAAACGCTCTGGAAATAGTTGGATTGCCCTATAAGGATAAAAAGCTATTCAGCAAATATTCCCTTGGCATGAAACAGCGACTTGGGATTGCAAACGCTATCCTGCATGACCCGGAATTGTTGATTTTAGACGAGCCGACAAACGGGCTTGACCCTATCGGCATTGCAGAAGTAAGGGATTTTATCAAAGAGTTAAGTGCGGCACAGGGTAAAACGATTCTTATATCCAGCCATATTCTTTCTGAAATCTCACTGTTGGCCGACGATATTGGAATTATTGATAATGGCGTTCTTTTGGAAGAAAGCAGCATGCGGGAACTGGAAAAGAAAAACCGTAAATATATCCTGCTGCAAGTGTCCGATATTCCAAAGACGACATTGATTTTAGAACGTCAATTCCATTTGACCGATTATTCTGTTCAAGACGACCATACGTTACGGCTTTATGACGCTTCCCTTGATATGGGCGAAGTCAACAAGGTACTTTTCATGCAGGATATTACCGTTATGAGTTCTCTGGTCTGCAACGATACATTGGAGGACTATTTCAAAAAAATTACAGGAGGGGAAGGCATTGCTTAAATTGATTGAAACCGAACTGCTGAAACTTCGCCGAAGAAAACTTTTATTGATTATGCTGCTCGCAGCACTTATTATGCCCTTTTTCGCAATGCTGCTGTTTCGCTACAAAGGAGAAACAGGAATAAACCCATTAGAGTTTTATCGGTGGTCTGCATTTGGTTATACGCTTTTTATTATTCTACCAGTCGTGTTGGGGATATTTTGTGTAATGCTTATCTATGAAGAAAAGCGGCATGATGTAGCAAAGCAGCTTTGGATCGTACCGATAAGCAGAATGAGCTATTTTTTCAGTAAGTTTTTTGTGGTTTTATTCTATTCAGTCGTTTTTATGATGATTACTGCAATAGCTTCTGCGGCGTTTGGTGTGCTTCCCGGATATATCGGATTTGACGGGAATCATATTTTGTACTTGTTTGAAAGATGTTTAGAAATAGGAGTGATTACAGCCTTTGCACTATTACCTGTTCTGTCAATCGCAACAATGACAAAGGGATATATTCTCCCTTCCTGTATCACATTGATATATGCCCTCTTAGGATTTTTCTTAATGAACACGAACATATATCTACACCCGATTTGTTCAACTGCGGCTATCATCATGCGAGACAGCGATATTCCAGGGCTTGCTTTTTCACAGACGATAAATGTTCCATTTGCATTGCTCTGTATTGCTGCTTGGGATATTATCTTTATCCTGCTTGCTAATATTGCTTTGAAAAAGAAGTGAGGTGTGTTCCATGATGAAATTACTTTGGGCGGAACGTCAAAAGCTTCGTCGCTCAAGTATCGTCTTACTTACCATATTTGCAACCGTATTAGTCGCTATTGTTGTTTTTATCGGCGGGAACAGTATGGATTTAGAAGGACAGTATATTGATAATGCGGGGTGGTACATGACAATGGTTCAGCCTTGGGCTACTTTGCTTGTTATTCCTGCTGTTATCGCTCTGTTGGGAAGTTATATGGTTTGCCGGGAGGAACAGGACGACACAATGAAAACGCTAAGGCTGATTCCTGTCAATGAAGTAAAATTGACTATCGTAAAGCTGGTGATTACTCTTGCTTTCAGTATATTTGTCTATGTGTTGCTTTTTATTATAACTTTTTTGACGGAAGCATATTTACATTTTTCCGAATTGTCGGCAGGAATGGTTTTCGATTTTTTGAAAACATACTTTTTAGAGGGAATAGGCGTATTTTTAGCTGTTTCTCCTATCATTGCATTAGTAACATATACAAAGAAAAGCTATTGGTTAGCACTAATCTTAACAGAAATGTACTCTTTTGCAGGAATGTTTATGAGTATGTCCGGCACTTTAAGAGCGTTCTATCCTATTACGGCGGTATTGGGTGTTGCAGGTTACTATGAAACTACTACTGAGAAATTAATTGCAAGTATTATAATTCTATTGTTATGCGGTTGTCTTTCGATTTTGTTATTGGTAGGGTTAAATCACAAAGAAAAGGAAAAGATATGCCATACTTGTTCGTGAAGAGTTCAGTTGCCTAATAAATTCACATGAACAGGGACACGAACAACTGGATTCTGGAAAACTGAATACAGGAGGTCACAAATGAAAGAACTGCCAGAAAGAATCCATGACGATACCAACGGTCTTGATTACGTTGAATTCTCGGAAATGTTCATTGACGGTTTTAAGCTGGGGGCAAAGATGATGGCGGAGGTTTTCAGGAACGAGTAAAAGGACGGGGACAGGAAAAGGCAGACGCTTTGAGGGGAGCGGCTGCCTTTTTTGGAGGGTTGCTGACAAGTTGGAAATCAAATTCTGTTAAATAATCCATATTTTCTACGCTATTTAAAAAATCCCGATTTTAAACTCCATGCAGCTTCCCAGCAAGCTGGAAATTACAGATATTTTACATATACTCTTGAATCTTCTCCATGCATATCTTTCATCATTCTAAAAAACTCATACCCATATTTCTCATATAACCCATTATGATTTGTTGAAATATAAATGCTATTAATTCCATCTGCTTTTGCCAATGTTTCAGCGTAACTTAACAGCTTTCCAACATAACGGTGTCCTCTATAATGCGGAAAGGTATATACCCACCCAATCCATGGTGTTAATTCTGTTGGCTGAATATCGTCCTTATCAGCAAATGTGCAAAAAGAAATCAAATCTCCTCCCTCTGTCAACATAAGTACCTTTGTATTTTCACCGACATATTCCTTTAACTTTTGATTTTTTAACAGTTCATATAAAAACTGACCTGCCCCCCAATCACTTTCTTTAATCTTTGAAAGCCAATATTCTTTGTTATTTGTACTGAAATATTCGATTATGTTCACAAAGTTATCCTCCTAACTCCGAATTATTATTGCGTTCAGTTTAGCACATTTATGTTAAATCAAACAGAAAGTCCTCATAATCACTTACATAATACCGGATATTCGTTCTTCCCCTTTGAATGATCGTATGTCCCTCTGCTTCCAGTTTTGATTTTTGGGCCTTAACACCGCCGGGATACTTGGGATTTAGCTCTCCTTTTGCTTTCAACGTCCTCCAATAAGGCGTCTCATCCTTTGTTCTCTGATGGCTTGCCCATGCTGCTATAGTAACAAAAATACCGGCAGTGATAGGTTCTGTAAAATCAGCACCGCTTAATTTAGCAAAATACTCACGGATCTTTCCCACGGTTATCACCTTCCCGTAAGGAATCCTTTTCATAATTTTATCATACTCTATTGGCGGTGCAAAATACATTCTGTCACCGCCATATTTGTCAATACTCTTCTGATCCGTAATCACTTGAATCTTGGGCATATCCTTACTTTCATGCAACATTGCATTAAAATCTTTTTTATCTTCATTCGCCATATCTCTTTTTTCGTAAATCATAATACAATACCTGCCCATATGCAATGAGACAGTTTTAAAAAATACGTCTTTCTACTTAGCAAATAAATCCGAATAGTATTTATCACTCTACCGTTTCAATCGAATCCACAATACTCATTTTCGCAATCCGCCTCAATGGTATGCACGTTGCAATCAGGCAGGCAAGCACAGACATTACGGCCGCCTCCGCCAGGGAAACTACAGGAATCGAGACCAGCTGGATGGTATCTGTACGGGCAGCTTCCACAAAAATCGTGCAGATATACCCAGTCATACCCCCAATCACAGCAGCAATGATTCCATAATACGCCCCTTCCCACAGGAATGTCTGATATAATGCCCCATGGCTCATGCCGATTGCCCTCTGCATCCCAATCTCCGTCACCCTGGTATGGATATTCGTATACACCGTATTCACGATATTCAAAAGGCCAATCAGACCTACAAACAAAATCAGCCCCCATGCCAGCAGCCGGATCTGCTCATAGCTCTCCTCAAGCTGCCGGTCCGTATCCTCATAGGAAAGATAAGTCGTGCCCGGAATTTCCCGGCATAATTCCTCCACCGTCCGATCAAATAAATTCCTGTCCGCCGTCTCCTTCAGCGTCGGGAGCATTTCCTGATACTCGCTCTTTCCCGTCAGTTCCGAATAAATCCGGTCAGATACAATCACCTGCACGCCATTTGTAAATCCCTGATTCCCGATTCCCGCAAATCCATCCGTCCCGTCAAATGCAGCCATGACCGGAAGCTCCCTTCCCTTTATGGAAACTGTATCGCCTGCGGCAAATTCTGAATGTTCCAACTCCTCCCCCTCATAAACTACCGGAAACGGATTCTTTATCACACAGCCCTCTCCTGCCATCAGACGCTGAAACTCTTCTTCTGAAAGCTTCCCTTCCGTATAAGCGTCCATATACATTTCATTGAACCCTACAACCTGCAAGGTCTCCCCCGGCTTCAATTCAAATCCCGGAGACATCCCGGCAACCAGTTCTTCCGTATCATAAAGAGAAAACTGGATTGCCGCAACAGATTCAACAGCATCATTTTGAGATAACTCATCTAAATCTTTTTCTGTAAAGCCGGCCGTCTCATTGATAATCGAATAATCCCCAAGACGCATTTCTTCCATAAGACTGGCAGCATTTAAAAGCGAAGTAAAGCTCTGCAGGGCAATAAACACCGAAATACTCATCACAAGAGACAGGATTGTAATGGCCGTCCGTCCGGGGCTCCGCCTCAGATTCAGCCGGGCATAATAAGCCGCAAAATTCTTAATCCTTTTTGTCCTGCGGTTTCTGCGCCGGATCTTCGTGTTCCCGCCTGACATGGCTACAGTCGGCGCCACCTTCCCCGCATACCGGACCGCCGGTACTGCCGCGGCAAATGCAAAGAACAAGGTGAGAAATGCACTGGCGGCAAGAAACAGTGGCTTCCCTGCGCTGTTTTCCCGGATCAGCTCCTTTAATCCCGCAGTATCATTTACCATAAAGAGCTCCGGGGACACAAAGCTCGTTGCCATCGAAAAGATACTTTCTGCTGAAAAATATCCTGCCAGCATCCCAACCGGGATTCCGGCTGCACACAAAAGCAATATCTGCAGGAAAACTATCACCCAGAGCTGATCTTTCCCGCCTCCGATGGCGCGTAGCACGCCGTATTCTTTCATGCGCTTTGACACGGAAATTTTCAGCACATTGTAAATCACAAGCCCTGATGCCAGAAGCACAAGGCCGCCTACCATGATACCCGCAATCTTAAGGAAGGAAACGTCCATTCCATCCTCCCCGCCTCCTTCCGGATTCTCATAGGGGATGCCCACTGCCGAAAGATAGACGATATTGTAGGTCACATCCAGTTCAGGAATCTGCAGGTTCTCTGCCACATCCTCCACCGTACTCTGCATAGTCTTCTTATCCGCGGTACAGAAATCCGCCACATAATATATCTGCTCTGACGGGAACAGCCGGGAAGCCGTCCCCTCCCCCACAATACCAGGGAGCATGCCATAAGTATAGGCTACATAGTTGCTCTTCGTGATTCCTGTAAGGGTAAATTCCTCCGTATAATCCACTGCAGGCAGAATCCCATGCCGCCACGATTTAGAAGCCGTCAGGGAAATCCGATCTCCGGATTTTCCCTGAAAGCCAAGAAACCTTAACACATCCTCTGACAGTGCAATCTCCATTGGATGTTCCGGAAGCCGTCCTTCCAGAAGCTCTGTAAAAGCCGGATACATCTCATAACTATGGTTCAGATATTCTACAAGGCTAAGCTTTAGCTGGCTGTTCAACTGGATTGTCCCAAGGTCAATGGCCGCTCCGACATAGGAAAAACGGGAATCGGATTTCACTTCTGAAAGCTGCTCTTCTGAAAGCTGCACGAAAGAGCCATACTTTTTCCCTGCAAGGGCGGCTGCCTGCTGCTCCTTCATCGCATTCAGAATCCCAAGCGACTGGCCGATTACGGTTGTTATGACTGTAGAGAGAACCACCGCAATCAGTATTAATATGGAAGTAACCTTCTGTGCACACAGCTCCCTCCACGCCAAAGTTCTGTAGGACTTCATACTTCCACCCCGCTTCCTGTCTCTGAAAGTATTCCATCCACGATTACAAACTGCCTGTCAGTCATCTTCGCAATCCGGCTGTCATGGGTAATGACCACCAGCGTTTTGTCCAGCTCCCTTCTGATATTGCAAAGAAGCTCCATCACCTCGCCGCCGCTTTTGCTGTCAAGATTTCCCGTCGGCTCGTCCGCAAAAATAATGTCCGGCTGTGCCGCTAAGGCACGGGCAATGGCCACACGCTGCTGCTGCCCTCCGGAAAGCTCATGGGGCAGATGATTCAGCCGCTTCTGGATTCCCAGAAGTTCTGTAAGCTTCCTAAGGTAAGCTTCATCCGGCTGCTTTTTATCCAATAGAAGCGGCATGATGATATTTTCCCTAGCCGTCAGAACCGGAAGGAGGTTAAACTGCTGGAAGATAAATCCGATACGCCTGCGCCGGAAAGCGGAAAGCTCCTTATCATGGAAACTGTAAATATCCCTGCCGCCATAGGAAAGCAGCCCTGATGTGGGACGGTCCAGACCGGACAGCAGGTGAAGCAGCGTACTCTTCCCGCTACCCGAAGGGCCTGTTATAGAAAGGAAATCCCCCTGCCCGATTTTAAGGTCTGCCTTGTCGAGCGCTACCACGCGGCTCTCCCCGCTGCCATAGATTTTCGATAGTTCTCTTGCCTCAATGATCATAAAAACACTCTCCTTATATTTTGTAAAACGGCCAAATGTCCGTAATGGAATGTAAACCATTGGATATCCGTATAAGAAGAGTGTAACTCATAAATCTCAAGAAACGTTCAAGATTATAAAATTGTCAAATAATTCTAAACGAAGCGGCTGCCGCTGCTCCTCCGCCTGCCGGATTTTCTAATTTAAGCGTCCCTCCATGTTTCAGGCAAAGAACATGGGTACTATATAATCCCATTCCAAAATGTTCCGCCTCCTCGTTCATTTTTCCGAAAGGTTTCGGACCCTCCCGAAGCATTTTCAGAGGGAATCCGGAGCCGTCATCCATGACCGTCAAAACGACTCTGCCATCCTTCTCCCTTAGCAGTACAGACAGCTTTTTCACAGCAAACCGCGCCCCATTACTGATCAGATTCTCGGCAGCATTCAGGAAAATCCCATAATCCAGCCGGGTACTTCCTCTGGGCTCCACCGTAACTGTAGATTCTAATGCCGGAGCAAGAAACTTTACCGTATCCGCCAGTTCTGTCTCAAGCATGGAATAGGTACATTCTACAGCCCGGACCGGAAGCTGTTCCATTCTCTGGATACTGCTCATCGCCTCAACATAATTCTCGATACGCAGCGTATAACCCGCAAGCCTGTCAAAGGTTCTCTGGTCGCCTTTCCCCTGCTGTATCAGCTTAACCGTTCCTTTTAAAACAGCAACCGGATTGCGCAGGTCGTGGGAAAATGCGGCATTCAGCCTCTTTCTGTCTTCCGCCTGCTCCCACAATTCCTGGTTCGCCTGAAGGAGTTCTGCCCGCATAATCTCAAATCCTCTGCAGATCTGCCCCAGTTCATCCTCTGAAATATCCGGAATGGAAAAATCCAGATCCCGATTCAGGATACGCTCCGTCCCCATCTTCAGGACAGAAATCGGCGTTTTCAGCTTGATACGGTAAAACAGAAGCCCTGCAGTCCCGATTCCGCCGGCAGGCAGCAAGATACATGCAAAAAGCTGAAAGCCGTCTATCATGCGCAGGATTCTCCGCTGCCCCTTTGTCGGCTGCTGAAGCAGTACATTCGTTCCATCCGCCCTGAATTCAATTCCCCCGGACGGGTAATTGTCCCGGACTTTCTCACAGCACACGAAAAGCAGTAAAAGGAGACACAGCGAAAGAACGACACAGAGGGAAGACAGCACAAAAAACGCTCTCTTTAGCCCCATTTTTTTCAGGCGTTCCATTTATATCCGCACCCCCAGACTGTCTCAATATAGCTGTGAAGCGTATGCTCGGCCAGTTTTGCCCTGAGCTTGCGGATATGCTCCATCACAGTGCCGCTGTTTCCTTCCCCGTCAATCCCCCAGATCATGTCATAGATCCGTTCCCGGTCAAATACCTGTCCCATATTCTTAGAGAGCAGTTCCAGGATGTCAAACTCTCTTTTCGTCAGCAAAACCGGATTTCCGTTTACCGACACACTTCGGGTCCCATAATCAACCGCCAGTTCGCCGAAAAAACGAACTGCCCTGCCGGCCGCCCGGTTATCCAGCGTGCGCTGCTCCCTGCGCAAATGCGCCGCCACCCGCGCGCCAAGCTCATCCAGTTCAAAGGGCTTTACAATATACCTGAATCCGTGAACCATTTGGGTGAAATTTTTTCGGAGAATTTGAAAATATTATGCCTTTGGCGATATGTTT
>QXWX01000162.1 GCA_009911175.1 Lachnospiraceae bacterium
GGCTGTATCCTTCCCACTGCCGGGCGGATTGGGGACTTTCACCCGTTAGAACGTGTGCCCACCGGGCACACCAAAATGGGACAGCGCCTTTTCCGCACTGTCCCATTTTAATTGCAGACCTATACTCACGGTCGATGAAATCTGTCATAAATGTTACTATTCACAGTCGGATAAAAAATGGCAGTCGGCTTCTTCAAGCGAAGCTTGTAAGAAGCTGATTGACAGTTTTTATCTGACTGGAATCAGTCACTTCACCCACATAAGCAAAAAATCAAGATGCGAAGCATCGGCAGACGGCTTTGCCGACTGTTTTTGCGCATGTGAGTGAAATGACTGTGAATAGTAACTCATAAATATCGCGCCAGCCGAAAAGCGGCATAATTCCCTATGCGGCTGGCACTCAGTATAACACCTTTTTTACGATCTACACGAGCTGTTTTCCATACTGCTCCAAATAGGCGGCTGCCTTTTCGAGAGATAGCCCGATTTTTTCCTGCAATCTTTTTAAAATCGCTGCATCGTCCAAACCAAATTCCTGTCCCATTTCAACGATTTCCTCTGCTTTTCCTTCCGCTTTTCCGGCTTCTATTCCTTCCGCTTTTCCTTCCGCTTTTCCGGCTTCTATTCCTTTACGAATCAATCTCTCAGACTCTGTCTCTATTACTGTTCCTCCCATAATATTCACCAGCCTTTCCTCATTTTCATTTCCATTCGTAATGTGGGTAATGATCGTATTCACAAATCCCATAAGGTCAACAATCTCATAATCCGATAACTCACCTTTTTTCTGCATCTGAACCATCTCATGCCGGAAATATTTCAAATCCTTTACCGCATTGTCTATATTACTTTCCGAAATAAGATCCTTTTCATACCTTGCAATATAAAAAGGGATATAGGGAAACAACCTCTTTTCCACAATATATTCTTTTGTAAATTCCGAATATTCCAACCGCACAGCTGGAAATATTTTCTTCCATGTCCTGATGGAAAAATATCTTACCCTTATTATATCGTCAATTCTCTCTTCTGGCAACCGAAATAAACAGACCTGAATAACAGCTTTTATGTGGCGTTACTGTTCATACCCTGACCGGGCGCTCACAGTAACGGCATCCAGCCCATCACTGAATTGGCCGGATGCCGCGCGGCAAGTGCGCGGCACCGTGTGAACAGTAACAAGCGCTTATCAAGCAGCTTATCTCCGCGATATTTAATGCTTGAAAAACTCCCCGTCCGATTATATAATTAAGAATAAGATTTCCCTGTTTTCATATGCAGCTAAGAAGCGAAAAAGGGATAAATGCTATCATCTTGATTTTACAAGGAACGAGACAGACATGAAAAAACGAATATACCTTTTATTTTTAACCGTACTCTGCGCGGCATCCTTTACGGGATGTAAGGCTTCTGAGAAAAAGTCTCCCGCGGATACGCAAACGGAACAGGTCAGCCTGACAGTCTGGGGCGCTGAGGAGGATGCGGAGCTGATGAATCAGATCATCCAGAGCTTCCGGGACCATTATCAGGGCCAGGCGGATTTTCAGATCACATTTCAGGCGCAGGGCGAATCGGCCTGCAAGGACGCGCTGCTTGGCGGCCTGGAGGAGGGCGCGGATGTCTTTACATTTGCGGACGACCAGTTAAATGCGCTGGCCGCGGCAGGCGCCGTGGATCCCATTGACAATGCGGACGAGATCCGGAGTCAAAGCCTGACCAGCGCAGCGGAGGCGGCCTCGGTAGGCAATACGCTGTACGCTTATCCGCTGACGGCAGACAACGGATACTTTCTATATTATAATAAGCAATTTATCAGTGAGGAGCAGGTGAAGACGCTGGACGGAATCCTGGAGGCCGCGGCGGCAGGCGGACGGCAGTTCGTGATGGACTGGAGTTCAGCCTGGTATGTATACTCCTTCTTTGGAAATACGGGCCTGGAGATCGGGCTCAACGACGACGGCATCACCAATTACTGCACCTGGAATCAGACGGAAGGGGACATCCGCGGGATCGACGTGGCACAGGCCATGCTCCGGATCGCGGCAAACCCCGGGTTCGCCAGCCGGATCGATACGGAATTTGTGGACGGGGTCCGGAACGGGTCTGTGGCCGCGGGCATCAGCGGCGTATGGAATGCCGTTGCAGTTGAGGAGGCCTGGGGGGAGCATGCGGGAGCGGCCAAGCTGCCCACCTATACCTGCGCTGACCGGCAGATACAGATGGCTTCCTTTTCCGGCTGCAAGCTGATCGGGGTCAACGCATATTCTAAGCACCCGGAATGGGCCGCCCGGCTTGCGGAATGGATCACCAATGAGGAAAACCAGCGTCTCCGGTTTGAGCTGCGGGGACAGGGGCCGGCCAATATCACGGTTGCGGCATCTGCCGAGATCCAGCAGTCCCCGGCGATCGCGGCCCTCCTGGAGCAGTCTGAATTTTCCCAGCTGCAGCGGGTGGGCGGAAAGTTCTGGGATCCGGTTTCCCTGTTCGCGGGTAATATGGCGGCGGGAAATCCCACCGGACAGGATCTGCAGGAGCAGCTTGACCAGATGACGGAGGGCGTCTGCGCAAGGTAGATTACAGAATACAAAGACCGCATTATCTATCGAAAGGATTTGTTAAGACCACATGAAAACAAAGCTTAGTATACAGCAGCGACTGATACTTCCCATCCTACTCCTGGGAGCCGTGGCGCTGATCTCCAATCTCCTGTCGGTTTTCAGCATCAACAATGTCAACTCCAATGCCTCAAAGATCGTGGACAATTATATGGTGGGCTCGGAAACCCTGCAGGATATCCGATACGCCACCGCGAACATCCACAAAATGGCGCTGTCCCACATTGTTGCCACGGACTACAACACGATGATCACCGTCGTGACGCAGATCAAGGAGGAAGAAGAGGCGCTGGAGTCCTATTTAGAGGAATACAAAAAATATATCACAAAGGATGAGGAAGCGCTCTATTCCCAGCTTATATCCAACTATGAGTCTTTCAAGCACTCTCTGGTCTATCTGGTGTGCGCCAGCGCAGACAGCAAGACTCAGGATGCCTACACATACGCGAACGGCGACGTGGCAAGCTTCGGAGCAGCCATTGAGAGCAATACGGCAGAGCTGGACGAGGCCGTCAGCGCCCGGACCGCGGACGCAAGGCAAAAGCTCCTGGCCGTCTATATCATTTCACTCATCATCACGGCCGTGTCCATTGCGGCCTGTGTGATCCTGGTGCCTGCGGCAGTCAAGATCATCAAGACCTACGTGATCACGCCGATCAAGGGTACGGTGAATACGCTTCAGGAAAGCTCGGAAAAGCTGAACGGCGTTGCCGGCGAGGTGCTCAAGCGCACCCGGACCTCGGGCAGAAGCGCAGAAGGGCTTTCCTCTCTTGCGGATTCTCTGTCCCAGGCGATCGTAAAGGTGGCAAGCAACGCGTCCAATATCAACAGCAGCGCTTCGGATATCAAGCTGGATGTCCAGGATATGGCATCGGAATGCGGCGCCATCATGGAGTATTCTTCGGCTATGAAGACGCGGGCCAATGAGATGGAATCATCCGCCCAGACAAACACAGAGGTGATCCGGAAAAAGGCTTCCGATATCCTGGAGGTGCTTGGCGAAGCCATCGAGAACAGCAAAAGTGTGGATCAGGTGAACAGCCTGACCAATGAGATCGTAGCCATTTCCTCCACCACCAACCTGATCGCCCTTAATGCTTCCGTAGAAGCCATGCGGGCCGGCGACGCGGGAAATGGATTTGCGGTGGTGGCGCAGGAGATCAAGAGCCTGGCGGATTCCTGCGGCGAAACGGCGGGACGCATCCAGGAGGTCAACGAGGTGGTGACAAAGGCGGTACATAATCTTTCCCGGCATTCTCAGGACATGGCCGATTACCTGAGCGGAACGATCCTGAAGGAATTTCAGGAATTTGTGCATTCCGGCAGGCAGTATAAGGAGGACGCGGATTATGTACAGGAAATGATCGACGCCTTCAACAGCCGGACGGACCGGTTGAGAAATTCCATGAACGAGATCGCTGATTCCATCGGGAGCATCACAAAGGCTCTGGACGAAGGGGCGTCCGGGATCACGGGCGTAGCAGGCAGTACAAAGAGCCTGGTGGACGATATGGCGGATATCACCGGGCGTATGGATGTGAACCGGGAGATCGTAGAGGAATTGAAAAAACAGATGGAGGTGTTTGCGGATCTGTAAATGCAGGAATCCTTTTGATTCTTACAGGGCTACTGCTTCGGAAGCCTACTTTGTAGATAAATCCGAGCTGCTCACTGAGCTCATCCCAGCGCTGGGGACAAGCCAGCGCTATTTCTGTATCACCCGGCCGCGCCGATTCGGAAAAAGCGTGATGGCCAATACAATGCTGTATCAGAAAACAGATCAGCGGTTTGTCTTTGTCCTGGATGAATGGGATTCTGTAGACGCCAGAGTGCGATAGCACGGATTTTGCGAATGGGGATGCGCAGGTTGGATGATCTTAAGACCATCCAACCGTACAGTTGGAATATTTTCCATATTTCCTGGCTATACTATATATGATTCAGCTATGTCTGATTCATGAAAAACGACAAATGTATCGCTATGAGGAGCTTAGATTTATGGAAACGCCAACGCATTACACAACACCCCGTCCGGAGGGACATATCGAAGGTTTCACTTATTTCTGCAGAACGAACCGGAGCTCCATCTTCATCATACTGAGCATGCTGCTTCTGACCTATGGATTCATGCTGTTTCATTTCAGCTTTTCCATCGACACCGAGGCGTGTGTCGTATTGCAGATGAATTTTTATAAAGGATGGATCGGGATCAATCGGTATGGTCTGGTCTTTACAAAATGGCTCACCGGACTGCTGAGCCTGATTCCCGGATTCGCCGCGGTTCTGATGGTGCTGACGACCTTTGGCTACAGTCTGGCCTGGATGTATTTTTTTCATTGGATCAAAGGAAGGGACTTGAGCCGGACGGAGCTGAGCTGGGTATTCCCGGTGCTGTTCTTTTCCAGCGTCCCCATGGTGGAGCTGAGCAACTTCCAGTGCCAGTCCTTTGAAGTTGCATTTGCCATGCTGCTCTGCGCAGCGGCGCTTTTGCTGGAATGGCAGTGGATCCTGTCCGGCGGGATCCTCCGGCTCCTGCTGTCTGTCATGCTGGGAGTCTGGTGCTTTGCCTCCTATCAGGCATTCGTGCCGGTCTATATTTCCGCGTCCCTGGCATCCTTTCTCCTGGCATATCATTACCGGAGTGACGAGATCGGAAGCCGTGTCTTTCTGGTTTCCGTAAAGCTGGCCTCCGTATTTTTGTGCGATTATCTGATCTGTACCCTGCTGGGCAAAATCCTGATGTTCCTGGCGCGCGTCGAAGCCGGAACCTACACGGACAATATGATCCGCTGGGGAAAAGCGCCCCTGGACGAGATCATAACCTCTCTGAAGCTCTATATCAACGATACTGTGCTGGCGAAAAATATTTTCTGGAACAGATGGTATCTATTTGCGGCTGTCGGCCTCTTGCTGTCGGCATTTTGGAAGCTCAGAAAAAAAAACGCAGAACGCAAATTTTATCCGTATTCTATTTTCGTGACCTTCCTGCTGCTGGCTTCGCCGTTTTTCCTGCCCGCCCTGCTGGGCGCGCCGCTGGTTGTCCGCGGACAGCTCGCGCTGCCCTTTGTCGCGGCGGCGGGTACGGAAATGATCGTGGAACGTTTTCTGGAATCTGCGGAAATGCTTTCGGAGCATGGCAAGGCCATCGGGCTTGCCGCCGCAGCGTTCCTGTTTCTTCTTATTTTCAGGGGAAATATTGTGATGGATAACCGTCTGCTTTATTCGGATTATGTGGTGAGCCAGCAGGAAAATGCTCTGACGGAGCGGCTGGTCGAGCGGATTGAGACGGTGAGCGGCGGGGAAGCGGCGGCGGGCAATTCCGCGGAGTCCACGGCGGGCGGCGAGGAAGCGGCGGCGGGCAATTCCGCAGAGTCCGCGGCAGACGGCAGGAAGGAGACGGCGGTAGCCATCCTTGGAAAATGGTCGCCGACCTGTAATCCCTCCATGATCCAGGGAGAAACTCTGGGACACTCTTTTTATGAATGGGATCAGACGGTCCCGGGAGGGACCTGCAAAAGGGTGCTTAGTTACTGGCATGTGCTGGGTTACGAATATCAGAATCCGGACGCGCAGCAATGGGAAGCGGCGGAGAAGCTCGTGGAAGGGATGCCGGCATGGCCGCGGCAGGGTTCCGTAGTCCGGGAAGGGGAGCTGGTTGTGATCAAGCTGTCGGAATGATTGCCAACCGGCTGCAGTCAAAAAAGACAGGCCGCACAAACAAACTTGTGAATGCCTGTCTTTTTTGGTCCCTGACGGCTATTCTTTCACGCCGCCCAGTGTTACGCCTGCGATGATGTACTTGGACAGAAGCAGGTATACGATGATGATCGGCACGATGGCCACCAGGATCATGGTATAGATCTTCCCCATGTCAAAGTTCATATAATCCGCGCCACGGAGTGTCGCGATCAGGATCGGCACCGTCATCTTGTCCTTGGACTGGATGACCAGGGCCGGAACGAAGTAGTTGTTCCAGGAGCCGACAAAGGAAAAGATTGCCTGCACCGCGATGGCCGGTTTCATGATCGGAAGCACGATCCGGTTGAATGTCCGGAATTCTCCGCAGCCGTCAATTCTGGATGCCTCCACCAGTGACAGCGGAAGGGAGGACTGCAGATAGCTGTGCATAAAGTAGAACACGGACGGCGACGCGATGGACGGGATGATCAGCGGAAGCAGGGAGTCATACATTCCCATGTTCGTGATCAAACGCAGGAATCCCATTGCGGTTACCTGTGTCGGCATGACAAGGATCGCCATGATAAATGTAAATGCTGCCTTCTTCAATTTGAAGTCGTACGCATACAGGCCGTAAGCCGTCAATGCCGAAAA
Organism: Lachnospiraceae bacterium; assembly: GCA_009911175.1. The sequence continues at coordinate 6,948 of QXWX01000162.1, forward strand.
ATACGTGCAGATCGCCGCGGAGCATCCGGAAACGATCAGGCTGTTCAGGATCCCCCGAAACATCGGGAAGGTTCCGTCATTGGCCACACTGCTCAGGTTTTTCAGCAGATAGCTTCCCGGCAGCGCGGAAAATCCCTTCTGCAGATCCGCATGGGACCGTGTCGCGTTGACGATCAGGATGTAGAAGAAAAACAGGCACATAAACGACAGAAGGATCAATACGATATGTGCGATGATACTCCGTAAATGACTTGGCTGTTGTGATTTCATAGACTATCCCCTCCTCTGCTGCTTTCGCTGCTGTTTTCTTGCTTTCTTTGCCGCTGCCTTGGAGCCATCCGGATCGTCATTGTTGGTCATACGGTATACGATAAAGCAGAGGATCCCGCTGACGATAAACAGGTAAACAGACAGCGCGCCTGCCATACCGTAGTTCCTGCTCTTCAGATGGCTGTTCAGGAACATGATCAGCGTCATGGACGTACGGTCCGGAGTTCCCTGTCCGTTTGTCAGGATCTGCGGAACATCGAACATCTGCAGACCGCCGATGATAGCCGTGATCAACGTATAGGCAAGGATCGGCCGTATCTGCGGCAGTGTAATATAGAAAAACCGCTGGAAGCTGTTGCAGCCGTCCAGATCTGATGCCTCAAAGATATCTGGGCTGATCCCCATGATCGCGGCCATCAGCATAATGGTTGAATTTCCAAACCACATCAAAAAGTTCATGAATCCGACCAGTGATCTGGTCCCAAAAGCAGTCCCCAGGAAATCGATGGGCTCGCCGATAATCCCGATAGACATCAGGATCGAATTGACCGGTCCGTTGGTGGAGAACATGGTAAAAAATAGCATGGCAAAGGCAGACGCCATGATCAGATTCGGCAGATAAATGACCACCTTAAAGAACTGTGTACCGCGGATCTTGAGCCTCGCGTCTACGAACCACTCCGCAAGCACCAGCGCGATCACGATCTGGGGAATAAACCCGATGATCCACAGGATCAGGGTATTTGCGCCGTATTTCAGCATATCCGATTTCAGGAGGCTTGCATAATTGGCCATCCCGATAAAATTGGGTCCAATCTCTTTAATTCCCGAACGGTAGTATTCAAAAAAGCTGTATCGGACAGTATCTACCAGAGGGATCAGGGAAAAAATGAAAAAGCTGATAAAAAACGGAAGGATAAAAATATAGCCCCATTTTGAATAGTCCACTTTTTTACGTTTTGTTTTCATAGACTGTCATTCCTTTCTTTTTTTCAAAGCATACCCGAACCGAAGGCGGCTTAAAACGCACTGAATCCGCCGCGGTCCACCGGCTGGCCGGTGAACCGCGGCGCTCCGAAGCCTTCTCTCTTTACTCCGGCCATTCTACTGCGGTAATATCCGGATAGCGTTCTATGATCGCAGTCTCAAAGTTTGCTTTTGCCTTGTCGTAGTCCACTTTTCCCTGCAGATAATCACTGAACGAGTTCTGGATCAGCTCCACACATCCCTGGTCATAGGCGCAGAGAGGCGCGATCTTGATATTTTCCGCAACCGGCGCAAAGTATGTAAACGGATTCTGTCCTCCCAGGAATTCCGAAGCATAGGAATCATCCTTTGCCGCTTCCTGCATTCCGCTTGTCGTATTTGTAAAATCTGAGTAGTCCTTGGAAATCTTCAGCAGATTCTCTTTGTCCACGGTGACCGCCAGGATAATGTCTTTTACATGCTCCGGATTATCCGTGCCTGTACATGCATGTACATAGGAACCGCCCCAGTTGTATTCCTGCGGAGGATTGGTCACGGCCCATACGCCGTCTTCTCCATCCCAGTTCGGTTTCAGGGTAAAATCAATTCCCCACGCCGGGAACAGAAACGCGAATACCTTAGACGCGGAGCCCATTGCCTTGTTCCAGTCGTCATTCCACTGGCCCTTTACCGTCTTGTCAAGATAGCCTGCGTCCAGCCACTCCTTGGAATCATTGATCCAGTCCACGATCTTCTGATCCACCTTGATGGTAGATTCTCCCGGACTCACCCAGGAATTTTCAATGCTGTTGCCATACAGCCGGAATGTGTCCGCATAGGAGGAAAATGTAAAATACCCCTTCGCCTTGAGCTCTTCCGCCGTTGCCTTCATGGTATCCCAATCCTTGACCTTTTCGCCGATCTCCTCCGGATCATCCGTACCGAATACTTCCTTCGCAATGTCCCTGCGATATACCAGCAGCCCCGGGCAGCACTGCCAGGTGGATCCCCTCTGGACGCCCTCCGTATCTGAAGCCGTTACTTTGGTAAATTCATACTGGTCGGACAGCTCCGAATCCGGGTCGATTCCAAGATCTGTAAGAGGCATTGCCACGTCTGCTTCCGCGTCCGTATATTTATTGACATAATCCGTCTCTGACAGGAAGATATCCACCTTATCATCTGCTGCCGCGTCTGCCTGCTTCATCAGCGCTTCATCCAGCTTCTGCTGGTAGACACCGTCCTGGTTCGGATTGATGATCCAGTGAATCTCTGTACCGTCGTTTAACGTAGTCACGGTTCCGTCCGAAGAGGTCTCCTTCACTTCCGGATAAACAGCCTCCACACGCTCCCGGAACTCATCGTTCCAGCTATAGATATTGATGACCTTGCCCTCTTCGCCGCCGGATGCTTCTCCTGCCGCCCCGCCGTCAGAGCCGCCGGAGCCGGGTTTGCTTCCGCAGCCTGCCAGTGAGCCTGCTGCCATAGCCGCAGCCAATACGATACATACCACTCTCTTTTTCATTTGAAAAATCCTCCTCTTCATTCTGCGGAGCTGCCGCCCCGCTTTTTTAGTATGCCCGGTTCCGATAGGTAAGCCTTTGATGTTATCTCCGGCTTTTCCCCCGGCTAGCACCGGACATGCGACTTTCACCGCA
>QXWX01000163.1 GCA_009911175.1 Lachnospiraceae bacterium
TTTCACTTGTCAGTCAAAAAGATTATCCCACAGATTTTAGAATATGTAAAACCGGCAGGTTATTCATCGCTTACTTTGTATCACGATTGCATTAAGAGTTTCTGCAAAGTAAGACAATTTTCTGCATAAGGGAAAAGAGAAAAAAGCCGCTGCGGGGAAGTCATCAGACGACAACGGATAGCAGGAACAGGCGGCAGCCGCAAGGGTAAAATGCACGGGCAAAAAACGCCCGCCCTTGCCCCCGCCGCCCGTTCCCGCTTATGGGTCAGTCAAGAGGGAAAGCCATAAAAAAATCGGCTTCCCCTCTTTTCTTTTTATTTTTTCAAAAACTTTTCTCTAAGGTTGCCTGTTTGGGGTTTCCATGCGTAGTAAGTTATAGGGGGAAGAATAGCAAGCATAGGGATTGAGTACCCAATCCCGTATTTTTCCCGTTTCCGGCGTACCGTCCGGGCGTGAAAAATGCTTGTTGGGAAGTGTCCCAAACCCTCTGAAAAAGCAGAAAGGAAGCGGGGATATGGCAGAGAGAAAGCGGGCTATCCAGTTAAAATTTTATGTGACGGAACAGGAGCGCATATTGATTGAGGAAAAAATGAAGCTGCTGCAAACGGACAACTTGGGGGCTTATTTACGGAAAATGGCGATTGACGGCTATATTATCCAGTTGGACTATACGGCAGTCAAGGAGCAGACGGCAGAAATACAGAAAGTCGGCGTAAATGTGAACCAGATAGCAAGGCGGGTCAACTCCACCGGGAACGCCTACAAAGAGGACTTAGAGGAAATCAAGGGGGCATTGGAAAAGATATGGCAGTTACAAAGATACACCCTATCAAAACTACGCTGAATAAGGCGATAGATTATATCTGCAATCCCGACAAGACGGACAATCAGATTTTGATTTCCTCCTATGGCTGCTCGTATCAGACGGCAGATATTGAATTTGGCTTTACGCTGTCAAAGGCAAGGGACAAGGGGGATAACCTCGGACACCATTTGATACAGTCCTTTGCGCCGGGGGAAGTGGGCTATGAGGAAGCCCACCGCATAGGAAAGGAGCTTGCGGACAAGGTTCTCGGCGGCAGATATGAATATGTGTTGACTACCCACATAGACAAGGGGCATATCCATAACCACATCATATTTTGTGCGGTGGATTTCACGACACACCGCAAGTATATTTCCAACAAGAAAAGCTATTACCAGATACGGAATGAGAGTGACAGGCTGTGTAAGGAACATGGATTGTCGGTCGTCACGCCGGGACAGGACAAGGGAAAGAAGTATGCGGAATGGGACGCTGAACGGAAAGGGACAAGTTGGAAAGCAAAGCTGAAAGCCGTGATTGACGATACAATCCCCAAAGCAAAAGATTTTGATGATTTCCTGCGGCTCATGGAAGCGGCGGGCTATGAGATAAAGCGGGGGAAGTTCGTTTCGTTCCGTGCGCCGGGGCAGGAACGCTTCACACGCTCTAAGACGCTTGGGGAAGCCTACACCGTGGAAGCCATAACGGAGAGGATTGCCGGGACGTACCGGGCGAAGCCGAAAGCGTTAAGGCAGGAAAAGGCGGGCGTTTCCATGCTGATAGACATTCAGAACAGTATCAAGGCAGCGGAAAGCAAAGGCTACGAACAGTGGGCGAAGATACACAACTTGAAGCAGGCGGCAAAGACTTTGAATTTCCTTACGGAGCATGACATTTCAGAGTATGAACAGTTGCAGGCGGTTCTTGATGAAGTGCATACGGAAAGCGAAAATACCGCCGCCACGCTGAAAGGATTGGAAAAGCGGCTGTCCGACATATCCCTTTTGATGAAAAACATATCCGCATACCAACAGACAAAGGCGGTCTATATGCAGTACAAAAAGGCAAAGGACAAAGAAAAGTTCCTGCGTGGCAATGAGAGCAGCATTATCATTCACGAAGCCGCCGCTAAGACGTTGCAGGCGGCGAAGAACGGCGGGAAGCTGCCCGATTTCAAGAAACTGCATACGGAGTACAAGGAGCTTGCGGAGAAAAAAGACAAGTTATATCAAGAGTACGGGAAACTGAAAAAGAAAGTGAAGCAGTACGACACAATCAAGCAGAACGTAGACAGTATTTTGCGGCAGGCGAAGCAGCAGGAACGGGAGAAACAGACAGAGAGGTAATGCGGACAGTTAGGGCGGGCGTGTAAGACGTTTTAAGGGCGTTTCCGGGGCGTTATGGAGCATAGGCAGGGAAATACCCATTAACGCCCGGAAAAGGGCTTCTAAGCGTCTACAAGGGCAGAAAAAGACACCGGGGAATGACAGTCTTTCAATCATCATTCCCCGGCATTTACCCATTGAATTTATAGCCGACACCTAAAACGGTTTTAATATAGACCGGGTTCTTGCTGTCCGGCTCTATCTTTTTCCGCAGGTTGCAAATCACGTTGACAACGCTTGAATGGCAGCTATCGCTATCCATGTTCCAAACAGCTTCAAAAATCTGTGTCTGTGTAAGGACAATGCCAGGATTGGAAGCAAGGAATACAAGAGTGCTGTATTCAAGGCGGGTAAGGTTGACTTCTTTCCCGTCTTGAATTACTCTGTGTTGGCTTTGCCTTATTTCCAGTCCCGGAAAAAACATTCCCGAAACAGGAACAGGAATAGTCTGTACGGTTTCAAGTGAAATATGGTCAGCTATTGCCGATATGATTTTGTCAATCGCTTTTTCTTCCTGTTCATCTAGTGTCAGCACTAGTATTTTCCCATAGGATCACCTCGGTTTAATAAAATAATATGTATTTTTAAAAATCACTTTTTTGATGTAAGTTTAATAACAAAGATTAAAATAAATCGAAATTGTTAATATATTATTTTTGTAACTAATTTCCTCTATACCACCATCTATTTTGTTTAATAACTCTTTTACAATGTATAACCCTAAACCTGTATTTCCATTTGAACGTGATGCATCTACTGTATAAAATTTTTGAAAGAGCATATTAATATCAATGTTCTTTAATTCTGATGTAGTATTTTTCACTGTAAAAATACCATTTGCGTCTATCACAATTTCTACATAATCATTTGAATATCGTATTGCGTTTGTGATTAGATTTTCAATAATTCTTTTGCAGGCAACCGTGTTTCCAGTTATCCATACAGGGGCATTTTCTGTTTTAACAGTAGGTGTCAGTTTTTTTAGTTCACTATATTTATCAATTAGACAGTCAGTTACAATTCTATTTATATCCAATTTTTCAACTTCTAAAATATAATCCTCACTATCTATCAATGACAAATCATAAAATATTTGTAATAGTTCGGTTAAATAGTCTGCCTTTGCTTGAATGATAGAAAAATAGTGTTCCTGTTCTTCTTTATTTTGACAACTTTTTAAAAGTACTAAATATCCCTGTATTGATGTTAAAGGTGTTCTTAAATCATGGCTGATATTTGCAATAGATTGTTTTAACTGTTCTTTTTCCTGCAAAATCTGTAATTTTGCTCTCCGTTCCAAATCGTTTTTTTCGTTGATTATACCTGCTAATTTCTCTATATGCTTATTTGACAAGGAAATTCGTAGTTTTCTGTTTTCGCTAATCTGTTTTGTTATTTCACAAATTTGGCGTTTCCATGAAAAAAGAGAGAACATCAATATTATATTTAATAAAACCAATAATAAATAAATCATTAATATTCTCTCCTTCGGTAAATTTTAAAATATTTCCAATAAGTTAGCAGTTTCAGAATAACTATTTAAACTCCTGTTTTTTAATAAATATAACAGACAGGGGTAGCAAAAATAGTAAACCGAAAACCAAATATACAATTATTTCATTGACCAGTCCATATTCAAGTCGAAAAGTTCCCATATTCATCCAATAGTATAATGGATTGAGCCAGACTAAATATTTTAGTATTATGTGGCTGTGAAAATTCTGCCATATTCCAGTATAAATTACTGCACCACCTAAAGTGAATAAACACATGACCGTTGCGATGATACCAGTATTTTTCAAACAGATACATATATTAATGCAAAGTAAAATGAAGGAAATCATTACTAAAAAATTCAATCCGATATAACCTAAATATTGTGTCAGTTCAGTTATATTGGGGGTATATCCAATCTGTATGCAAGTAAAACATAGCGTAATAACATTGAATAGAAAATAGCAGATTGCATTATATAAAACTATAACAATAACTTTCGCAAAGTAAACTTTTACTCTGCTTATTCCATGAGCAATGGGCAGCTTAATTGTGCCAACAGAGTAATCATAACAGAAAAATTGTATGGTTAAAATGAGGGCAACAATCCAGAGAAACACATTGCAGGATAGACAGGATTGCATAATTTCGCTAAATTTAGGAGTATCAATGTTTTCAAATGTAAATGCAAAAAAACCAATAATGCCTTGTATGGCAGCATTTGTTTCTTCATCGCCCTCTGAAACAAATAGCTGTGTTCCCCCTGCGGACAGGCTAAAACTTCCGTATAAAATCAATCCTGCAAAAAGAAGAAGCGGGACTGCTATAAACAACTTGGAATATTTCAATTTGAGAAATTCAGACTTTAACTGGTTAAACATATTTTTTACCTCCTATTAGATTTTCAAAATACGTTTCTAATTCTTCTCCCTGTACAGATATTTCTTCAACCACAATCCCATTAGAAGAAAGTGCTTTTGAAATCGTATGTGTTTCGTCCAGTTTCTCATATACCCTTATAAAATTGTCTGGATATATAGAAAAGGTTTTGATTTTTAGTTGTTCTTCCAAGACAGTGACGGTTTTTTTTGTATCATCTGTTTTCAGCTTGATATGCCGCTTGCATTCCTCGCTTAACTCAGTTGCCGTAATTTGTTTGAGCAGTTTTCCATGATGTAAAAAACCATAGCAAGTTGCCAGTTGGTTTAACTCACTCAAAATATGGCTTGAAATTAAAATTGTCACATGATTTTCTTTTGCTAATTTTTTGAGCAATTCCCTAAGCTCAATAATTCCTGTTGGATCTAAGCCATTGACAGGTTCATCTAATATTAAAAATTCCGGCTCGCCCAATAGGGCAATAGCTAATGCTAATCGCTGTTTCATTCCCAAAGAAAAGTCATTTACTTTCTTCTTTTTTGTATTGTTGAGTCCCACAAGTTCTAATGTCTTGGAAATACATTTTTTTTCTGGTATTCCTCGCTGTACCCGCTGTATTTCTAAATTTTGCTTCGCAGTCATATCTTTGTACAATGCAGGCATTTCAACAGTGCAACCAATTTTGGCACGTTCATATCGTAGATTCTCTGTTTTTCCGAACAAAGAAACCACACCGCTGCTTTGAAAAGCTAATCCTGTTAATATACGAATTAGGGTAGATTTTCCCGCCCCGTTTTCACCAATCAGTCCGTATATTTCGCCACGGTTGATAGAGAGGTTTACATTTTGCAATACATGGAAATTTTTGTAATTTTTACAAAGTTCTGTTGTCTGACATATAATTTCTGACATTTTATCAACTCCTTTCCATGTTAGTTTATATTTCAAATCTAAAAAAAATCTAAAGGAATGAAAATTAATTCAATTTATATCCAATTCCCCACACTGTTTCTATATATTCTGTATCAGTAAACTTTTTTATTTTTTTACGAATATTACTAATATGCGTGTTAATTGTATCATTATCATAGGCATATTCTTCCTGCCAGATAGATTCATAAAGATTTTGCTTTGAAAAAATCTTTTGTGAGTGCTGTAACAAAAGTATTAAAATTGCTAATTCTGTTGATGTAAATTGCACAATAGTTCCTTTTATATATACAGTACAGTTTTCAATTTCAATCTCCTTGTATTTTAAATGAATATCTTCTTTTGAGGAAGCAGGTACACTTCTTTTTAAATTAGCCTCAATTCTTGCAAGTAACTCAAAGAGGTTAAAAGGTTTTGTCATATAGTCATCTGCACCTAAACGTAGCAACTCTATTTTGGATTGTACCATCGTTTTTGCAGACACAACAATGATAGGAATATCTGTGAATGTTCTTAATTGTTTTATTACATTATCGCCGCTTAAAATTGGAAGCATTAAGTCTAAAATGATAAGGTCTGGAAAAAAATTTTGGCATAAGTCTACTCCCTCTTTGCCATTAGTGGCAGAACATACTTCGTAACTGTGGTCTGACAGAAATTTTGTTATCATATTACAAATATCTGTATCATCTTCTATAATTACTATTTTTTTCAATTTTTGTATCCTCCAATAAAACATAATTTATTTAAAATTTGGTTGCTTATTAGTACATTTTTGATTATACGGCATAATAGAAATGACCTCAAGTTACAAATATGGTATATCAAAAAATTTGTTTTCAAGATTGATTATGAAAATATAAAAGTGCCGGGGAATAGCACTGTATAAGCTGCCATTCCCCGGCGTTCCATTATTCCATATCTTCAGCAGGCAAAAACACAAGCTCGGCAAATTCTTCCTCGGTCAGCTTCTTCAGCTTTTCCGCTGTACGCCCTGCAAGCTCCTGTATCTCCATTTCCATGTAGGGCAGGGCGGCGGTCATTGCCGCCACCGTATCAGCCCTTGTTTTCCTCCTGTAACAGCAGATAAGGTTTGTTTCCTCAAAATTGAATTGTCCCATGCGCTTATACCTCCAATCCCTTGTTTTTGGTCTTTGCCGCCTGCTTCTTCGGGGCGGCGTTTACGGTCTTTTTGTCCTGTGCAAGCTGCGCCCGTAAGGACGGCTTTTTCTCTTTCCCCTTGCCGGACAGTGTTTCGATATGCTCCTTAATGTCGCCGCTTTTCAGACGTTCCCGGCTGTGCTTTTCGCCCCTAAGTACATTCTGTAAGGCGGCGGGGTCTTTGGGCTGTTCCTCAAAGTTGACGAATTTCCCTAAGTCGGGGTCAGCGTCCCCGGTAATGCGCCTGTCGGCTTCCTGTGTCCGTTCCCCGTTCTCGTAGATCAGCTTGGTAGCTCCGGGGTCTATGGAAGCGTCCTTGACATGTTCGTAGTGCTTTTGGTAGTCCAGTTCGTAGAGATTTCCCGTTACCCTGCCTTTCTCAATCCCTGTCAGCTCCACGGCGTAGGCAAGTATCTTGTCCCTTGTCTGCTCGGCATAGAAACAGAACGTGTTATGTTCCCGTGAGCCTTTGATGAACGTGTCACGCTCCCGCAGGCACCACGTCCCGGCGGGGCGGCATATCCACAAATATTTTTTGTCCTCCGGGTTTTGGCTTTTTGCCGCCTGCTTCAACGTCTTTATGTCTATGTCAAAATCAGACTGGAAGTGTTCGGTGTGGGTCTGCATGATAGCTTTGAGGGATTTCAATATATCCACGTTTTCAAATTTCTGCATGGTTCAGCTCCTTTCTAAATCCTGCTTTTTTGTTTTCTCCGCTGCCTTTTTCGGGGCGTTTTTCAGCGTTTCTTTGTCCTGTGCAAGCTGCGCCCGGATAGAGGGCTTTTTCTCCGTCTTGGCGGCTGTGCGGGCTTCTTTCTGTATCTCCGTGGGGCTTTTCCCGGAAAGGGGCTGTATGCACTTGATACGGTCAGCGGCGTAAATGGCGTTGTCGTTGAGCTGCCTTTGCCACGCCCCGGCTTTGGGCGACCAACGGAAGCCGTTTTCCTTTAAGGCTTCACGGGTCTTTTCGTCCGGCTTTTCCTCAAAATAGATTTGCAGGCGGTTGTCCTCTTTGTTGGCTTCCACCATGCCGCCGTCAAACTCCCACCCGGCGTAGGCGGTTTCCTGCTTCTTTGTCAAATCGGCAATGCGCCCTTTTATCCGGCGTATCTCTGCGTTGTTGTTGGATAAAGCCCATGAGGGATAGGGCTTATCCTCTATGTGCCACTGTGACGACATTTCCCCTTTCATGGCTTCGATACGTTCAGCGGAAAGGTTGGGGCAGCCGTCAAGGGTCTTGTGCTTTCGGTAGTAGGCGTTTACCGCTTTCATGGTGTCCTGCGCCGTTTGCAGCTTTTCCAGTTTGGCTTCTAACTTCTGTATTGCCTGCGGGTCGTCTGCGCTGATACCGCCCATGCCCGTACTGCGTATCTTGTCAAGCAAGCCCTGTATCTCGTTCCAGTCCTCCATGTTCCTGTCACGGGCGGCGTTCTGCTTTTCCTTTTTGCGTACCGGGAAATTTGAGCCGCCCGCAATGAGGACAGAGGGTACACGGGCTTCAATGGAAAAACTGCTGTTCATGTTCTCGGCAAGTTTCCGGGCGTAGGTGTCAACAAGGCTGTCAATCTTTTCATGGTACATGGGGTCTACACGCTTTTTCTGCCGTTCCCCAATCTCCACGGCTTTGTCTACCATTTGGCGGTATTCTGCGGTTGCGCTGCCGGGCTTGTAGTCGGAAAAGCTGTTCATATCGTTTGCACGGCGGGCAGCCCCCTCATTGATTGTGTAATAAATGCTTTTCGTTTCCGGGGCGGTCTGCTCCGGCGTGTCTGCTTGCAGGGAAAAGGGCTTGTCGGCAAAGAAAAATTCCTTTTCCGGGGTAAAGCCTGCCTGCGATAGAAAGTCCGTTATCCGTGAAAATTCTTCGTAGTCCTCTTTGGTATAAATGCCCTGTTTCAGTGCTTCGTCCTGTGAATGTATGCAGCCCTCGCTTGATAAGAATGTAAAAGCCGCTTGGCAGTCCGTGACGTAGAGCAGGGAATTGTCTTTATTGTCATAATGCCCTTTGTTGTCGTAATTCTCGCTTTTCCCAATATAGATTTTGTCGTCCATAGTAAAGAGGGCTACCATGCCGTCATAGCGGCTTTTGGCGGCGGCTGTGATACGGGCGGTGTCCGGCTCGGCGGCTTCGTCCGGCTTTAGCGTTTCGGCGTACTGTTCAAGAGAGATCTGCTCCCCGGTGGCTGCTTCCAGTCCGTCAGTGGCGGGGGTGTTGTTGATAACGCCGTCAATCATGTTTGCGTTTTGCTCGGTGGAAAGCTCGGCGGCTTTTAGCGGGTTCTCTAACAGAAAATCTTTTGATATATCCACAAAACCGATACTGTCCGTATAGTGGGCGGTGTCCTTGCCGTTCTGATGAAGCACTACCACGTCAGAAACGGATAGGGAATGTCCCTTGAAGTCCTCCGGGCGGTCAATGTTGAATTTTTCAAAAATGCGCTCTAAGCCCATGCCCGGCGTGAGTGGTGCGGTATATACTTTTTCATAGTTGGCGGGGTCTACCGCAAGCCCTTTTCCCTGTACTTCTTCCAGTGGTCGGAAATGAAAATCTACGGGTACATCATCTTTTAACTGATAGATACTGAATGTATTTTCTGCCTGCTCCGCTGCGCCGTATTCCTGCAACATTTCCTTTGCGGCTTCGCTCCCGGCTAATTTCTCTTTCATGGCACGGTACTCTGTGAGGGCGTTCCAGTCCTCCTTGTGTACGCCGAAAATCCCGCCTTTTTCCGCATGGGCTTTTATGTCCTCCGGGCTGTCGGGTATGCTTTCGCTTCCGTCCTCATGGAGTAAAAAAATCTGCATATCCTCTTTGTCGTAAAGGTGCAGGGCGGTTTCTTCCTTTAGGGGCAGCATACCGGCCCATGAATAGCCGTATTCCTGCATATCTTTGACAGTGATTGAGGGGTCGGGCAGCTCTGCGGTATAAGGTTCGTAGCCGTTTGCGGCGTATTCCTCTACGGTCATTCCTGCGTGTTATTCGTTAGTTTATCTGAACCAAAACCCCCAGTTTTTCTTCAAATAAAATAAGGTATGGGATATTTTAATC
>QXWX01000164.1 GCA_009911175.1 Lachnospiraceae bacterium
CTCCTGTTTAAGAGGTATAAAAACACGTCAAGCCCGCAAAAAACTTACATTTAGGGCTTGACATAATAGGAAGGAGAAAAAGAAATGAATGCATGTGCAATGAAATCTGGTTTACCATTTGTTACTAATACGGTATTGTCTAGAACTCCTGCATCGGAAGATAATAAGAAGATGACAGAGTTTATCAATTCTCATGAGTTCTCCTTTGATATTGATCCTGCCGGAAAATTAATTAGTGTTGTAACGAATAAAGGTAATTAGAATGGAAATTAAAAAATACACAAGAGAATTTGAAAATTTAAAGAATCATTTCGAATGTGGGAATATTATTATTGACAATTTTCTGAAAAATGGAGATGCTCTGGATGAAAACCAGGGCATTACTTATGTGGTGCTGTCTGATAAAAAAGATTTTATAATCGGTTACTATAATATTGAAGTCGGCTGTGTGGATTAGATAGAAATAGTTGGTAATCATAGAATATATAAACCTATGGGTGGTACTGTTAATATTAATTATTTGGCTGTACATAGCGGATACCAGGGGACAAAGATTGCTGAAACAGGAGACGGGAAGATTTATCTGGGAGATATTCTTTTGAATGATTGTGAGAAAAGAATTTTGGAACTGAGAAAGCAAGTCGGAATTACTTTTGTTACGCTTTGTTCTACGGAGGAAGGATATCATTTATATAAAGTCAGAAACAGTTATGAAGATTTTGAAGAAGATATGAATACATTTGTGCAGGAAAGTGATCAGAAATGCTATAAGTTGTACAAATGTGTTGATGATATAATTGAGATATAGGGCATATGGAAAGAAGTTTGTTAAGAGGGCTTTGGCAGCCCACCGCGAGGGTCAAATCCCCCCGCAGCTTGCTGCGCTAGAATTTTGATGCCCCATCATTACTGCGGGGTATTTGACTTCAAAGCCCCCTGCCGATATTCCGTAGGGCTCACCCCCGTATATTTCTTAAAGATAGACGAAAAGTACGTGGCGTCATGGTATCCCACCAGATCCGCGACCTCATAGGCGAGGATATCCTGCCGGAGCAGATATTCCTTTGCTTTTTCAATCCGCACGTGATTGATGTATTCCGTCAGAGATTCCCCGCATACCTTTTTAAACGTCCGGCTCAGGTGGGACGCGGAGATATGGAGATGGTCCGAGAGGACCTCCAGGGACAAGGGCTCTGAAAGATGGCTGTGGATGAATTTTACCGCATGGTCAAACAGCTTGTTCTGGGCGGCGGTCCCTACAAAATGATCCTTTGTATAAGCCATCAGTTCAAAGACCGTATGTTCCAGGGAAAAGATATCCGACGCCTGGGTGATCCTGGACAGGTATTCGCCGGGAGGGGCGGCATTTTCACGCTTGATGAGCACCCGGCAGCAGATGTAATACATCTGGGCGCAGATATTTTTGGCATCCGCGGAGTTGACAAAATTGGACTTAAACTTATTGAAGATCTTATGCAGAACCCCGCCGGCGTCCTCAAACAGCCAGTTGTGCAGGTGGTTCTCAAAGTGGAACAGATCCAGGGAGTTTTCCGCAGTCAGGTCATAGTCCGCGTCCTCCGGCGCGTCGGAGAAGAGGGCAATATTTTTTTCATAATAAAAATGAAATGTCAGGGCGTGGATCGCCTCGGACACGGCATAGCCAAAGTCCGAAGCGCTGCTGTGGTACCGGCTGATTCCGACCGACACCTCCCGGGAATCCAGCGTCCGGGCGATCACGGTGATCTCCCGGCAATTCTCCAGAACCGCATCCGGTACAGATTCACAGCGGCCCTCCAAAAAATAGACCGCAATGATCAGGTTGTTGTAGCGGTAGCAGCAGGCGTCCTTTTTTCCGTCGAGGATAATGCTCTTTAAAAAGGCGGTGTCATTTTCCAGGGGAACCATCTGGAATGCCGCTACATAATAGTGGTCCAGACGGATTCCCAGATTCGAAAGCCGCTCCTCAAAGGAGGGGAGGAAGGCGGAGCCGGTCATTTCCAGCAATAGCTGGTCTTTCAGAAATGCCAGTTCTTCTTCGGCGATGGAGGTCTGTTTTCTGGAGGTGACGATCTGCTTCTGCGCGTCCTGTATGGCTTCCATCAGCTCCTTTTTATTGGTCGGTTTCAGGATAAAAGCGGACACGTTATATTTGATGGCTGTTTTTGCGTATTCAAAATCCGCGTATCCGGTCAGCAGGATGACTTTGATCTCCGGCTGATGCTCATAGATGAATTTTGCCACAGCCAGGCCGTCTGCCACAGGCATCTTGATATCGGTGATGACGATATCCACGGGATTGGCTTTGATAAATTCAATGGCTTCCATTCCATTTCCGGCCGTTCCGGCCACCTTACAGTCCAGGGAATCCCAGTCTATAAAATTGGCAATGCCTTTGCGCATGATGGCTTCATCGTCAACAACTAACAGTTTGAATGTCATGGTCTTCCTCCTTTGTGCGGATCGGAATCTGAAAGGAAATGGTGGTGCATTTTTCCGGGATGCTGTCGATGCGCAGGCGGGCATCCGGCCCGAAAAGCAGCTCCAGCCGTTTATCCAGGTTGCAAAGTCCTACATGGGTGTGGGCGTCCGCCCCGGAGGGCCGGATATTGCGTATATCCGGGATGGGGTCGAAGCCGATCCCGTTATCGATAATGGAAATCTCCATGAGCCGGCCGTCGGACGGGATGACCTGTACGATGAGCCGTCCCTTTCCGTCTTTTGGCTCCAGGCCGTGTACGATCGCATTTTCCACCAGCGGCTGGATGCAGAACGTGGGAACCATACAGTCCATCAGCACGTCCGGGACCTGGAATACGCAGGAAATCTTGTCCTCAAAACGCATCTGCTGCAGGTAGACGTAAAACTTCACATATTCAATCTCCTGGGCAAGGCGCACATAGTCCGTTTCTTTAGACAGCGTATTTTTCTTGAGAAGCTCCCCCAGGGAAATGATCATCTGATAGATTTCCTCTTGATCGCTGATCTGTGCCTTCCATGCGATGGTGTTGAGCACGTTAAACAAAAAATGGGGGTTCATCTGCGACTGCAGCGCCCGGATTTCCGAGCTTTTCAGCAGCAATTGTTTCTGAAAATTGTCATTGTAGTAGATATCCAGCTGTTTCAGCATCCGGTTCAAGGCGTCCGCCCAGACCCGAAACTCCCGGTACATCTTCATGGGCGGCAGGCTGGCCTGCTCCCCCTTTGAGATCTGGTTGATGTGGTAGATCATCCGGTCAATGGGCCTGGTGACTGCCCGGCTGACGATCACGGCCAGGAGGAGCGCAGCCAATACCGTACATGCCAGCAGCAGGATGTAAGTCTTTAAGGTATCGTTGAGATCCTGGAACAGGATGCTTTTCGGTGCGGCCACGGCGGCGGTGAGCTGGATCTTGTCCAGTTTCTGCACGGCGGTAAAATATGCGTCGGAGCACAGCGTAAGCTCCTGGAAGGAGACAAAGGCCGTACTTCCCTGATCCAGCGCGGCCTGCAGCTCCAGGCTCTGGGGTTCCATGTCCCGGCTGGAACAGAGATTCATGTCCCGGTCATACAGGCAGATGAACCAGGAAGGAGCCAGTCCGTTTACACAGTAGGCAAGCCATTTTTCCAGATCCACGGCGATGATGAAGGTTCCGCTGTAGCTTCCCGTATTGCCGCTGAAAAGATTTCGGATAAAATAAAGGTTTTTTCCGTCTGAGGGCAGCATCCGGCAGGTCAGCCGGTGTTCTTTTTGATCCAGATCCCGGAGGAGCTCATGGCTTCCGGAGAGGCTCCCGGCAGGGGAGGCGGAGGTGGATATGCGGAATACGTCCCCCTGGACGTTCAGGATGTAGATCCCGTTTGTAAAATTTTTTGCGGACAGGGGCGTGCTGTAATAGAGGTCCGTCATCTGTTTTTCTATATGGATCTTACGCTCCGAGCTCAGCGGCTTGTGGGCGGTATCCTCTAAAATCCCGGCAATGGAGGCGTTGGATACATAAAGGGGGATGACCGAGTCAATGGAATCCACCTGGTCGCTGATCTTCTGGTTGACCTGTCCAAACTGGCCGGTGACAGAGTGTTCATAACTGGTTGTAAGAATCCGGTCTGTCCTTATATAATAGAAGAAAAAGGAACAGAGCAGGATGAGGGTTACGATCAGGGAGACGGTAACGGTGATGAAGGAGCGCAGGGAGGGGATGTGTATCGTGTTGCTTCTGTTCATATCTGTTTTTTTTCCATCCTTATCTGTATTCCATTTATATAATTTGTCACCAATTTTCGCAAGAAAAAATTGATGACCTGCTTGCGCATCGGCGCAATTCTTATTACATATTATTATTACATAATCCGCCCCTGTCTTCAATCGGTTTTGGGGCGGAAGCAAAAAATTCCAAAGAAAGCAGCAAATAATTTAAAGCAATGCACAGCGCCGGGAGGGCGGGGGCTGATGAGAGGGTGTTCCGGCTATGAAATTCAAAGAACACAGCATATCCCTTTATTCAAATCCGGGCAGCAGGCGTACTATAATAGAACCAGCTTAAGGAAAGCCGAGACGTATGGGAGATGATTCCATACAGGCAGGCGGAGGATCTGTCTGCCCTACAAACCGGCTGCAAAAATTGTAGGAGGAACGAGTATGAAAAAGAACTATTTGAAGAGGGTACTTGCATCTGCGCTTATGGGTACGATGGTATTGGGACTGGCAGCCTGCGGAAACGGCGGGGGACAGGGGACGGAAAGCAAGACGGAATCCGGCGGGGCATCGGAAGATACGGGAAAGACCGTATTGAATGTCATCAACTACCACGTAGGAACGGATTACGCGGCGGACTACTACGCCTACCTGTTCGAGGAATTTCAGAAAACCGAAGAAGGGAAGAACGTAGAGTTCAAGTTTGAGGAGATTCCGACCACGGACGCTTACAACCAGAAGATCAAGCTGCTGATCTCCAGCGGGGATCTGCCGGATATCGTGTTCAACGGCGGGAATAACATCACCGAACTGGCGGCTAAGTCAGGGAAGGTGGCGGACCTGACCCAGTATTTTGAGGAAGATCCGGAGTGGAAAGCGCTGTTTGATGAAACCTCGCTGGACTTCAATACGGTAGACGGGAAGATCTACGGCGTACCGGTTTCCAAGGAAATCTCTTACATCTATTACAACAAAGAGCTTTTTGAGAAGGCGAAGGTGGAAGTGCCGGAGGTAGGGTATGAGACCTGGGACGATTTCTTTGCGGCCTGCGATCAGCTGAAAGAGGCGGGAATCACGCCGGTGGGCATGGACACCGCGGACATGGGGTGGCTTACCAACCTGTGGATGAGCGCCCTGATCGGTACAAGCGGGGAGGCCGGAAACGAATGGATGAACACCATGTATCCGGACGACTTTAATACGCCGGAGGTGGAAGCCGCGGCGGAGACGATCCAGAAGATGTTCCAGGAATACACCACAGACGATGCGGTGGGCGGGAAATACGACCCCATGGCGACCCATTTCTTCAACGGGGAGATCGCGATGATTCCCAACGGCCCCTGGATGATTCCGGATTTCTCACAGACGGAAAAAGCGCCGGAAGGATTTTATGATAAGGTGGGCATTATGCTGATGCCGGGCCGGGGCATGGAAATGGTTCCCACACCTGGGGATATGGTAGGGGCATCAGACGAGGAGAAGATCAAAGCGGCTGTTGCGTTTTTGAAATTTGAGACCAGCCCGGAGAATCAGATCAAGGCGCTGGAAATGACAGGGCTGCAGCCGGTATCCAATGACCTGGATATCCCGGAGGACCTTACGGAGAGCGACCCGCTGATGGCGGAAGTACTGCAGATCCAGAACGAGGCCGAGGCTACTTATGGACAGAATCAGGCGTACTGGTATCAGAACACCATCGACACCTTCTCGACAGAGCTTCCGGAGCTGGCCTTCGGAAATATCACACCAGAAGAATTTTGCAGCAAACTGACGGAATCCGCGGCAAAGAATCAGGAGTAAGTCAGAGACAAACCGCAGGTCTGCAGGTAAGCAGTTCCAGTTTGCGGCCGGTCAGGCCGTGAACTGCAACGGTGACGATACTTGCGGGCCTGCCCCTTTTTATACTGGGAGGATTTGCACAATGAGAATCAAAAATAAAGGCTTGTGGATCGTGCTGTTTACCATGCCCTGCATGCTGTTGTTCGCCCTGGTGTATGCGGCTCCGATCGTCACGGTGCTTTATACGTCGCTCTGCGATTATACGACCTTTTCCGGGCCGGTATTCGCGGGGGTGAAAAATTTCGTGAACATATTCGGGGACGGGGATTTTCTGGAATCCATAAAAAATACCCTGGTGTGGGTGCTTCTGCAGTCTACCTTCCATGTGTCCCTGGGGCTTGTGATGGCGCTGGTCCTCAGACGCAAGCCCAAAGGCTGGAAGGTGGCGCGCACGGCCTATATGATCCCCAATATTGTACCCACGGCCGCCACGGGGGTGATGTTTACGCTGCTTCTGAACCCCGCCTTCGGGATTGTAAAGCCGTTTCTGGAAATGATCGGGGTGGAGGTGAGCCAGGTGCCGAACCTGTTCGGAAATTCCAGATACGCGTTCTGGACCGTTACCGCTACGTGGATTTTCTACGCCGGATTCAATACGATTATCTTTCTGGCAGAGATGGGAGCAGTTGACAAGGAGATCTACGAGGCCGCCACGGTGGACGGGGCCAGCCCCTGGCAGCTGGATTGGTATATCACCCTGCCCCTGATGAAAAATATCTTCGGGACCTGTGTGACCCTTGCTTCGGTGGCCATGGTATCCCAGTTCGACATCATTTACATGACCACAAAAGGGGGGCCGGGGAATAGGACGTTGAATCTGCCCATCTATCTGTACAAGGCGGCAACCCTTGAGAACAACTACGGAAAGGCAAATGCGGTGGGAACCGTACAGATTGCCATCGGACTGATCCTGGTGCTTCTGATTCAGAGGATGTTCCAGGAAAAGAGAGAACAGGGGGAAAAAAGGAGATGAAATCCATTGCGAAATTATGCAAATATGTGTTCATGGCGGTGTTTACGGCCATCGCAGCCGGGCCGATCCTCTGGGCGTTTTTGAGTTCCTTCAAAACCTATGCGGAGATCAATTCCTCTGCGTTGTCCCTGCCGTCGTCCTTCAATCTGGACAATTATAAGGCGGCGTTTCAGT
Source organism: Lachnospiraceae bacterium (assembly GCA_009911175.1). The sequence goes on from QXWX01000164.1 coordinate 7,158, forward strand.
ATGCGCCGATTGCGAAATATTTTTTCAACAGTATTGTGATCGTGGGCAGCAGCGTGCTTGTCACGGTGGCTCTGGTTGCCATGTGCGCCTACATTGTCTCCCGGTTTGATTTTAAGCTGAAAACGCTGGTGGTTCTTTTTATCTCCGCGTCTTTGATGCTTCCGGCCCAGGCGATCTCACAGCCGCTGTTTATGATTTTCCAGAAGCTGGGGATTTTTGATACCAAGCTGGGACTGGTCATCGTGTATTCCGCCATGGGGATTCCGATGTCGTTTTTCGTGATGGTCAGCTATTATAAAACCATTTCCACTGCCTTGGAAGAATCCGCCTATATTGACGGAGCGTCGTTTCTGCAGACCTTTGTCCATATCATCCTGCCTCTTGCGAAGCCAGGGCTGGTGACGATCGCGCTTCTGCAGTTTATCAATACTTGGAATGAGTTTTATTTTGCGCTGATGCTTACAAGCGGGGATACGGCGCGGACGGTTCCGATCGCGCTGAATTATTATATGGGAACCTTTGCCAACAATTATTCCGCATTGTTTGCGGCGGTGGTGATGACCGTGCTGCCGACGATCCTGGTGTTTATCGTCCTGCAGAGACAGGTGATGGAAAGCCTGACCGCAGGCGCAGTGAAAGGATGAGTGTGACCGGAAATGATGAATATGGAAATAAAGCCGATCTACCCTGTGGAGCCCTGGACCATTACGGAGACTTCCTTTGACCGGAAATATAATTATAGGAATGAGACGACGTTTTCCCTCTCCAACGGGTACATCGGAACCCGGGGGACGTTTGAGGAAGCCTATGATTTTGACATAGACACCGGGCTGGAAGGGAATTTTGTAAATGGATTCTATGAGAGTGAGCAGATCCGCTACGGGGAAGCGAATTTCGGATCGCCGCTGTTCAGCCAGTCCCTGCTGAACCTGCCGAATATGAAAGAGACAAGGGTGCTCCTGGAGGATGAATGGTTCACCATGGAGGAGGGGACGATAGAAAACTACTCCAGAATCCTGCATATGAAGGACGGGGTGCTGAAAAGGAGCCTGGTCTGGACTTCGCCCCGGGGAAGGAAGGCCGAGATCCGGTTCCAAAGGCTGGTGTCCTTTGAAATGAAAAATATCATGGCCATCCGCGTTCAGGTCACACCGCTGAATTTTTCCGGGAAGATCCAGTTCCGGTCAAGGCTGCAGGCGGATGTGGAAAACCATACGAGAAAAACGAATCCGATCGTGGATTACGGCCCCTTCGGCCGAAGGCTGGAACCTCTCAGGCTGGAGGGGGAAGGACACCGCCTGTATTATGAAGGGATTACGAAAAACAGCCGGCTCACCGCAGCCTGCGGGTGCAGCCACAGGGTATCCGGCAGCGGATGTGAGACGGGATGGGAGTTTTGTATAGAGGAACTGGAAGGGACGGCGGTTTTGACGGCAGAGGCGAAGGAGGGCTGTGCCGTGGTGTTGGAAAAAATGCTCTGCTATTCCACGGATCTGGATCTGCCGGCGGAGGATTTGAAGGGATATATTCTGGACGCCTTAGAAGAAGCGGAGCAGAAAACCTTCGGAGGACTGGAAAAGAGCCAGAAAGCCTATATGGGACGGTTCTGGGACACGGCGGATATCCGGATTCAGGGAAAGGACAGCCAGGCTTTGCAGCAGGGGCTTCGGTTCAACCTGTTTCATATCCTGCAGTCTGCGGGAAGGGACGGCAGGACCGGAATGGGGGCCAAGGGATTGTCGGGAGAGGGGTATGAGGGACACTATTTCTGGGATACGGAGATGTATGTGCTGCCGGTGTTTGTGTATACCGAGCCGGAGACGGCCAGGCGTCTTTTAGACTACCGGTACGGCACCCTGGAACAGGCCAGGGAAAGGGCCAGGATTCTGGGGCATGACAAAGGCGCTTTGTTCCCCTGGCGCACCATCAACGGGGAGGAGGCGTCCACCTATTATCCGCTGGGAACCGCCCAGTACCATATCAACGCGGATATTGCCTATGCACTGTCCCTGTACCTGCAGGTGACGGGGGATGTGGACTACCTGAAAGAAAAGGGAGCGGAAATCCTCATCGAGACCGCCCGGGTCTGGGCGGATGTGGGCAGCTTTGCGGAGTGCAAAGGGGGCAGATATTGTATCTGCAGTGTGACCGGGCCGGACGAATACAATGTGCTTGTGGACAATAATTTTTACACAAACCTGATGGCCAGGGAGAATCTCCGGGACGCAAAGGGCGCGGTGGAATATCTGGCCCGGCACGACAGGGAAGCACTTGCACGCCTGAAAAAGAAACTGGATTTTTCGGAGGAGGAATTGAAGCTCTGGCAGAAGATCATAGATCACATGTATTTTCCATATGACGAAGCCCGGCAGGTCTACCCCCTTGACGATGGATTCATGATGCGCA
>QXWX01000016.1 GCA_009911175.1 Lachnospiraceae bacterium
GGAAATCATCAGATTCAAAGCAGGTTTTTTCCTGCTTTTTTGTTGTGATGAATCAGATGCTTTCCTTAGTAATTGTATCAAAAATGTCCTCTTTTTTCAACCATCTGGATTTAATTTCACACTTTTATAACAGTTTGCCGGTCATGCAGGCAAACTCCCCGCGGGATATGCGCCTCTGGGCATCCTACCGTTTCATTCTGTTTCTTTACTGTGCTTCCGAAGCCTTCCCGCCGTTTTCCTCTGCCCGCATCCGCTTTCTGCGGGTGATCATTCCGCCGATCCGCCCCGTTTCCTTGGAGGACAGGGAACGCCATCCATCCTGCATGACCCGGTCAAGCAGCCCCAGCTCCTCCGCAATCTCATATTTTAACTTTTCCTCCGGCTCCAGATTCTTCAAGTCGATCTTCTTATTCTTCTTTCCAGACATGACAGCCTCCTTCTTTTATATAAAACATAATACGCTGGGTCCGCGCATCTTTACGCGCCGCGCTGATGCCGTTTCCCGCCGTACACAAGGAGTATTGCCAGAAAGTAAAAAGGCATTCACAAAAGAATGCCTTTTCTCAGCAGCCCGGGTATATGACTGTGAGCCGTAATTGAGTTTTACATTTCATCCGGTATGATCACTGCCGCAGCAAAATACGCCAGCCCGCAGGTACCGAAGCTGCACACCCCGGCCAGCGCCACACCCAGCCGGATCAGCGTCGGGTCGATATTAAAATATTCTCCCACGCCTCCGCACACTCCGCAGATCATCCGATTCTGCCTTGAACGATATAATTTCTTTCCATCCATGATTCATTTCTCCCTTCTGCTTCGATTGACTTTTTCATTGTTCTGAATCTAAAGGCAGGCATTCCGCCGGCTGCCGTCAGCCGTCAAAGGACACATCCACCACGCCGATGCCGCATTCGATCTCCATCTTTCTGCTTCCGCCGTTATTGATCTTGCGTTCGCTGCCCAGCCCGCTGTAGGTATCGTCTCCCACAGTCACGGAGCCGATCCCGCATTCCACTTCATAATCATAATCCTCCCTGCTTCCCGCTGTCGAGTATCTGACGGTTCCTACCCCGCATTCGATCTTCACCTTTTTCAGGGCATCTCCGTACAGATCGGCTTCTCCGGCGCCGCATTCCAGATCCAGTTCGTCTGCCGTAAAGGAATCCAGATACACCTGTCCTGCTCCGACCTCAATCTTGAGTTCCTCTGCCTGAAAGTGATCGGCTGTCAGGCGGCCTTCCCCGACCTTGACCGAAGCCTCCCGAAAACGCTGGCCCGCGGGAATCTGAATGAGCAGGGTTCCTTCGGGTTCATATACGCTGTACACCAGGTTTTCCCATTTCTTTTTATTTTTCAGTTCAATCTTAAGTTCCCCATCCTTGTGGGATATCTCCAGATCATCCAGGATATCCTGCTCCATATCACCGGTATCTACGAGGATTTCTCCGCCGTCCCATTCCAAGATCTCCACGTCCAGACGGGTTACATCAATCTCCAATTCCCGGATATCCGAAAATTGCTGTTCCGCCTGTGGAGCGGTGTGTTCTCTGTCATTTGCGTCATCATAACTCTCTGCTTCCCCATCATAGTCTTCGGAAAACTCTCTGTCTTCACGGACAGAGTTTTCATAATGATCCTCCAAAAAGCGCGCGTCCACATCCCGGAGACCGAATGCGCTCCGGATCGTTTCCATGGTCGCTCCCAGCAGCCATCCGGAAATGCACAGTGCGATCCCCAGGATGCCAAGAGAAATGCACATGATCCAAAATACCTTCCAACGTTTTTTCATCTTCTACACCCCTGCCTTTCTATGGAATGGCTTCCGGCAGATCCCCACCAGAAACCGGAACAATGCCGGATAGACCAGCATACACAGGCGTACCGCCGCCACTGCCGCCACCAGGCCGATCACAAAGATCAGAAGCCCGATCCCCGTTGTCAGAAGCGCCGCGGAAGGCAGAAGGATCAGCTTGGAAAGCCCCACGCAGATGATCACGATCCCGGCGATCACGACTGCCGCGGCGCCGATCACCAGCGCAAAGAATATGGATATCGCGGCAACGGCAATCCCGAAAATAACCGCGGCTACAGCAATCACAGCCGGAAATGCCACCGGCAGCGCGCAAAAGACGATCAGCACGACCAGCAGGATCTTTAGACTACGGTTCGTCCATGGCCCGCCTTTCTGCTGATAGGAAGTATTCCCCTGATTCCCGTTTCCATATGCATTTCCATACGTATCCTTTCCATTATTATATGCGCCGGCGCCGCTTTCATACGCCTTGCTTCCGTTTCCATAGGAATAGTCGCTTCCTTCCGGCTTCCCATATGCGCTCCCGCTATAGGAGCTTTTCTCCTGCCCCTGGTAGGAATACCTGTTCTGGGACTTCTTCTCCTTCTTCGGCTCCCGGCGCATCAGATCATCTTTCTTCGCAAAGCGTTCATCCGTGTATCCGTATTCCGTAAACTCTCCGCCGTCCATTCCGCCGTTTCTCAGGCCGGCCTTAATTAGCTCGGCAACCTTCCGCGGACTTCCAAGCTCCGAAAGCACCTGGTTCTCGTTCTCCCTGCCCGCATCCGCAAAGTAGTCCGAATAGTACTGCAGCGCCTCCTCCTTCTCTTCCTCCGGGACTCCTGCAAGCAGTCCTCCCAGTTCTTTCATAAATTCCTCATAGCTCATACAGTCATCCCTCCTTCAAATATATCCGAAATCTTTTTAGAATAATTCTTCCATTCTGTCTTGTACAGATTCAATTGTACCGCACCCTTTTCCGTCACCTTATAGTACCGTCTGTTTCTTCCGTCAAACTGCCTGTCGTAGACCTCCAGGCATTCATCCTTCTGCAGCCGCCTCAGAACGGGATACAGCGTCGATTCTGATACATCAATCGCCTTGCGCACGTCCTGCGTGATCCTATATCCGTAGGTCCCTTCCGCCTCCCGGGTTACCACCGCAAGGACGATCGCGTCCAGCAGCGCCGCGCCAGTATTAAATACCATTCAATCACCTCTTTACTGTCTTAGAGCATTCTCGGAAACTCTTTGTGCCCAGATTTGCGAGAATGCTCTTTTAAGATTAGTATGAGATAAACTTTCACGGCTAATCCATATGATGATACACTCTTCACAATCCAAATAATATTACATTCTTCTTTATATTGTTTCTTTTTTCATATTATATTCAATATAATATTGTTTGTCAATATTATTTTATATTTTTTATGCAAAACGCGCGTAAGAACTTGTATAGCAGTTCTTTACGCGCGGCACATATCCGATCGTCAGCGAAATCCTTTTCCGCTTCGTTTTTCAAACCTGGATCTCTTCTCCTAATGTAAAAGAATAAATCAGCTTTTCCTTCACCTTTTTTCCAAGTAACAGCTCCAGCGCTTCCGCATAATATTCTAACTGGGCATGGTATTTTTCTTTCAGCTCCTCAGCCCGTTTTACCTTGTCCGTCTTATAGTCCAGCACCACCAGCTCTCCGTCCTCTTCAAAGTATACGTCTATGATTCCCTGGATCAGGATTGCTTCCCCGCCGGTCTCCTCCGGATAGATCTCTTTCGCGTCCACCCCCAGAACAAATGGCTGTTCCCTGTAAAGCTGGGATTGACAGGCAGCCCGGTGCATCCGCGCTCCGGAGGCGCAGCGCAGAAATCCAAGGATATCCCGGATCCGGATGCAGGCCGCCATTTCCCCGGACAGCTTGTTTTCCTCGCAGAGCCTTCCGATGGCCTGCTTCAAGCTCTCTTCCTCATATTCTGCCGTAAAATCCAGAAGCTCCAGCAGCTTATGATACGCGCTTCCCCGGGAAGCCCCCGCAAGCTCCTCCTGTTCCTGCAGAAATTGGGGGATCAGAGGGATCACGTCCGGCTCCTCAAAAATCTGCTCCCCGCTCTCTTCCGAGAGGTAGGCCCGTTTTTTCAGCTCCGACACCGTGAATTTCATTTTCATCTTCCGGTCATTCTCATAGGGATAGGAAAATCCGGCCTGCTCCTCCAGACGCGCCTTCAATTCCGGCGCATAGACCCGGCTGGTATCCCAGTGCTCCAGCACATCTCTTGCCAGCATGTCTCCTTTTTCCTCGGCCGCGTCCAGGAGCGCCGCGTCCCGGCTGCTTCGGATCTGGATGCGGATAGGAGCCTCTCTCCCGCAGACAGCCGGGAGCACCCAATCCAGACAGCATCTCGCGCCGGCCAGCCGGTAAAAGGGGAGCGCCCCTTCCCGGTCGGCTCCTTCCCCCTGCCGGGCAGCTTCTTCCAGCACCTTTTCCGCTTCCGGAAGCTGCCCGGTGAGGATCAGCTTTTCCTTTGCACGGGTCATGGCCACATAGAGCACCCGCAGCTCCTCCCCCAGATTTTCCAGCATGACCTCCCGCTGGATGATCTTTTTCAAAAGGGTGGGGATCCTGGTCCTCCGTTTCAGATCCACCGCGTCGATCCCTACGCCCCATTCCGGATGGATGATCATGCTGCCCCTCACATCCTGGGTGTTGAACCGCTTGCCCATGCCTGCCACAAACACGATCGGAAATTCCAGGCCCTTACTCTTATGGATGCTCATGATCCGCACCGTATCAGACTGTTCGTCCGCAATATTGGCCTCCCCGTAGTCCACATTGTATTTTTGAAGCTGCTCGATATAACGCACAAAATTGAACAGTCCTTTGTAGCTGCTCCCTTCAAATGCCGCCGCCTTTTCCACCAGCATCTCCAGGTTGGCCGAACGCTGTTCGCCCCCCGGCATTGCGGCAATATACAGACCGTACCCGGTGTCCTCCATGATCTTCCAGAGCAGCTCATGGATTGCCGTAAAGGGAACCATATCCCGAAAATGCTCCAGCTGCCGGTAAAATGCGTCCAGACGCCTCCACAGCTCCTGCCCCTGGTTTTCTTCCCCGGGATCCTGCATCCGCCCCGCATTCACATATTGCTCCGCGGCTTCATAAAATGTCCCTTCCGGAGCCGCCGCGCGGAGCTCCGCCATCTGCCCCGCGTCCAGACCCGCAAAAGGAGACGCCAGCACCGCCGCTAGGGGCACATCCTGTCTCTGGTTGTCCAGAAGCCGCAGGTAATCCAGCAGTACGCTGACCTCATAGGCCTCAAAATATCCCTCCCTGCTGCCTGCATAGGCCGGGATCCCTTCCTCCATCAGAACCGCCGAAAATACATCTGCCCAGCCCCGGATGCTCCGGGTGAGGATCACCATATCCTGATATCTGGCTTTCCGGTACTCCCCGGTCTTTTTATCTTTCACCTGCCCGTTCCGGACCAACTCATGGATCCGCTTTGCCACCATCCGGGCTTCCAGCTGCCGGTCCGTCCCTTTGGCATACTCTGCGCCGTCCTCTTCTTCCGGCAGTTCCGATTCCGAGGTATCCAGAAGAAGCAGCTCTGTTTCATTGACCGAAGTTCCATCCTCTCTGAGGAGAGGTTCAAAGTCCGCGCCGGGATAGAGCGCCGCCTGACCGTCATACACGATTCCGCCCAGCTCTTTGCGCATGATCCGCCGGAACACGTCATTTACACTGTCCAGCACCTCCGCCCTGCTTCGGAAATTCCGGTGCAGATCAATCCTCTGCCTGTCGCTGTCTCCGGTATCATAGGTATCATATTTTTCCATGAACAACTCCGGCCTGGACAGACGGAAGCGGTAGATGCTCTGCTTCACGTCCCCAACCATGAAAATGTTGTTCTTCCCCCGGCCCACCGTGGAAACGCTGGTCAAGATCGCCTCCTGGATCAGGTTGCTGTCCTGGTACTCATCAATCATGACCTCCGCGAACTGCTCCTGATATTCCCGGGCCGCCAGGGACGGAATCAGCTCCCCTTCCTGCTCCTCCGTCAGGATCCTCAGCGCAAACTGCTCCATATCGCTGAAATCGATCATATTTTTTCTCTGCTTTTGTTCCGCGAATGCCTCTCCGAACCGGATCACCAGCTCCGTAAACACCTTCATGACACCGTAGGAAGATTCCATGTCCTCCAGCAATTCCTCCGGTCTCTCATAGAAATAGGTTGCCGCCAGGTCCTTCACCAGCTTTTTCATCTGGTCCCGGAGCGCCTTAACCTGGTCCCGTTTTTCCGGAGACACGCTTTCGTCCTTTTTCGCAGACAGCCGTTTCCAATTGGCAGACAAGATCCGTTCATACAATCCGGCAAATGTATCCGCAGCCAAGATCCCCTCCAGCATCTCCCGGTCTGATTCCAGCATATCCCCATACATATAAGGCCCATCCGGCTCCTCGCAGATCCGGATTCCCTGAGTCAGAAGCTCCCGGACATCCGCAAGATACTGCTTCACCTGCGCCATGGCTTTCCGGAAATACACCGGCTCCTGCACGCCATTGCTCACGGCTTCCGCTGCGTCCCGCACGTCTGCCGCTTCTGATCTTTCCGGCGCATCCGGCGTGTTCGGTAGATTCTGCCCGCCTGCGCCTTCCGGCTGCCCCTGCGCGCAGGGCGCATACATCTGCGCGCACTGCCTAAGCCACTTCTCGGGCTGGGGATAGCTTCTGGAATACTCGTAGAGCTGCAGGATCAGTTCCTCCAGCTTCCGGTCATTTCTCCCGCTCCCCAGCTTTTCCACAAACTCCAGAAAACCTTCCGTCCTCTCCTCATAGCATTCCTCCAGCAGATCCTCCAGGACATCCTGCTTCAAAAGCTTTAATTCCCCCTCCTCCGCGATCCGAAACCCGGGATCAATGTCAATAACATGAAAATGCTCCCGAATCACCGAAAGGCAGAAGCTGTGGATGGTGGTGATCTGCGCGCTGTGGATCAGGGTCGCCTGACGCTGCAGATGCACGTCCTCCGGCCTGTTTTCCAGCTCCTTTTCAATGGCTCCCCGGATCCGTTCCTTCATCTCTGCGGCCGCGGCCTCTGTAAATGTAACGATCAGGAGACGGTCCACATCCACCGGATGGTCCGCATCTGTCAGGATCCGGATGATCCGCTCCACCAGCACCGCTGTTTTTCCCGAGCCTGCTGCCGCGGATACCAGGATATTCCGGTTCCGCAGTTCGATCACCTTTTTCTGTTCCTCGGTCCATTGTACTCCCATTTACAGCTCCCCTCCTTTCCCTGCATCCGCAATTATTTCTTCATTCTCCTCTTTCTGTAGCCGCCTTGCGCGGTATGTTTCCTCTGCTTCCTCCCGGATATGCTCCAGGACCTCTTCCTTTGAGTAATTCTCCAGGCTTCGGTAAGCATACCCGTCCAGCCGCGGATCAAAGCCGCAGATCCCGCGGTAGGCACAGTAATCGCAGCCTGTACTCCCGTTCAGCTCATAAGGCGCGGCCTCCGCATGTCCCTCTCCCATCCGGGCTTTCAGCTCCTGTTCCTTCTTCCTTGCAAAGGCCAGAAACAGCGCAAAGTCCTCCGGCGGCAGGGCGCGGGAGCTTTTGCTCAGGCTTCCGTCCTTATTTCTCCCCACCGGGATCAGATTGGAGCTGCCGCTCAACCCCCGTTCCAGATGTTCGATCACTGTATCATCCGCGTTCACCAGACCGTCCAGCCGGAGCTCCTTCAAAAGTTTCCCTTCCAGGACCCGGTCATTTGATTCCTTCTCCACAAAAGGATCCTGCATACGATAGTAAAAGATTCCCGCCGGAACCACTTCCTTCCCCGAATCCTTTCCCTTTTCGTTTTTCTTTTTTTCTAGCTCAAGGGCCGCGTTGAGATACACCGGAAGCTGCATCTGAAGTCCATGATAAAATGCAGTGATGTCAAAGCTTTTCATCCCGGTCTTATAATCCGTCACTTTGACATAGACATTTCCATCATCCTCGCAGGTATCAATCCTGTCAATCTTCCCGCTGCCGAATTTCAGCTCAAAACCGCTGGGACGGAAATCCCCCTGAGCCATCTGCTTCGTCAGCGCCCACACGGAGCGCCGGATCAGATTCGTGATCCGTGTGATCATATACTCATTGCGGGCGCTGCTGAACAGCACTGTATTGCCGTAGTCCGCAATGCTCTCCTCCACGCTCTCCCGAATCAGCCGCTCTCGAAGCTCCTCTGTCAGCTCCGTCCAGTCCATCCGGTACTCCTCCGCCTTCCGCGCAAACCGCTCCATGGACTGGTGGGCGATGTTTCCCAGATCCAGTGATTCGAACTGGTACTGCTCCCGCTCTGACAGTCGAAGCCCATAGGTCAGGAAATGAGCATAGGCGCAGGAGGCGAACTGCTCCAGCCGGGTCACGCTCACCCGGGAAGCCTCTCCGAACAGCCGATCCGCCGCTGCCTTTGCCAGAAGGTCCGGCTCCTTCCTGTAAAATGCCGCGTCCAGGATCCGATCCATTCCCTCCGGCTCCTGCTTCCGATACCAGGTATACAGCTCCTTCCATTCTCCGTCCAGTCCCTGCCTCCTGCCGCGAAGGCCCCTGGCAACAAAAGCCGCGCCCCTATCCCGGGTCAGTTCCTGTTCCGAAAGGGTGCGCATTTCCTCATCTGACACCGGAATCTCTGGGAACAGACGGCGGATATCCTGGATCAGATAGGCCGGCCGCAGAGCCTTTCCGTCGGAGGATACCTTGCTGAAAGAAAGATACAGCTTTTGAGACGGCTTCGTCAGATTCATATAGAGATAAAATTTCTGGATATAGGTCTTTTCCTTTGCTCCCGGAGACAGGGACAGCTTTTGTTTGGTAAATTTTTCCCTGTCCCGTTCCGACAGAAGTCCCCCCTGCCCCAGATTTCCCGGAAGGAAGGTGTCGTTGGCCCCCATGAAAAACAGGACCTTCAGGTTATTCAGCCGGGTCCTCTCCACATCCCCAATGACCACCTGGTCCAGGCTGGGAGGAATGACCCCCACCTTGGCCTCCTCCAGCCCGGCATCCAAAAGCTCCCGGTATTCCTGCAGGGACACCGGCTCCTCCCCCAAAAGCTCCACAAATTTCTCAAACAGCTCGATCACAATGCGGTAAACCTGGGAGTACTCCTTTGCCAGCGCCAGCTCTCCCATGGACTGGAACAAAAGCTCCTGCTTCCGGATCTGTTCCTGGAGCTTCTCCTGCACAAAATATTCGTACACGGCAAGCGTAATGTCCCCCACCGTCTTCTTTCGTTTCCGCAAAATAAACAGCAGATTTTCCAGCTTTTCCACAAACCGGACCCGAAGGCTGTTGAGAAGCTGAAGCTCCTCCTCCGTGCATCCCCTGGCCGGCCTCAGCCAGGGCTCCTGCCACTTTTTATGGCCCCGGATCCCCAGCGCGATCACATAATTCTCCAGCCGGTCCGTCTCATCCCTTGTAAACCCGGATATCCCGGTGCGCAGAAAGCGGAATACGCTTTCATAGGAAAAATTTTCATCCGCCATTGCCAGAAGACTCCGCAAATACTCCACAAAGGCATTCAGGAGGATGCTTTTCTTGTGATCCATAAATTCCGGGATTCCAAAGGTGTCGAATGCCTTTTCCAAATGCGTCGCATAGGTGTTCATATCGCTGGCGATCACCGCCATATCCCGGTAACGGTATCCATTTTCCCGCACCAGACACCGAATCTGGGACGCCACAAATTCCGCCTCCTCTTTCGGGTTGCGCACAGCATGGAGGGAAACCGAGTCTGCCGCAAAATTCTTTCCACAGTCTGCAGATCCCATACCAGAGGTTCCATGCTTTTTTGCGTCTGCCGTCTCCGCGCTGCTGGTTCGATCTTTCCCTTCTTCCGCAGAAACTACATCCAAAGCCGTCTTCCGTCCTTTCCCCGCATACCGGAACAGCCGTTCTTCCAGCAGCCCCAGCGCCGGATTTTCCTGAAAACGCCGCACCGGTTTCCCATACAGGTACACCGGATCCTCCACCATGGTCTTCTGCTCCCCTGCGATCTTCACCAGCCCGGTCACCATCTGCTTGCTGATGGCGAACAGCTGATAGGGATGCAGATACACAAACGGATCCTCCCTCTCATCCATGACAACCGTCACTACCACCTTTTTACACGCCTTCATCAATTCTCCCAGCAGCTTATTCTGCACTGGGGTAAATCCGGTGAATCCGTCCAATGCCACGACGCTGTTTTTCAAAAGGGCCGACTCCGGAACCAGATCGCTCAGGACGTCCAGCAATTCCTCCTTTGTGATATATTTGTCCGCCAGATACTCCTCAAAACCTTCGTATACCGTCCGGATATCCGATAATTTGTAATACAGATAGCTCTCCGGCTCCAGCGTTTCCAGAAACGCGTCCAGCTCCTCCAGCCCGATCCCATACTGGGTAAACTCGGAGATCACGGACTTCACCTCGCTGATATACCCCTGCTTTTTCAAATTCCCCTTCAGGATTTTCAGGTCTTTTTCAAACTTCCCAGCAATTTTACGCAGGATCAGATTCTTCCCCTCATCGTCCAGCACCCGGTGGTCCTCCTTCCCCAGCTCCTCAAAGATCCGGTGGGAAAGGCGTACAAAGCTGAGCACATCAATGTTCATGATCCCATGCCGGGGATGGGCCATGCACAGATCCTTCTGGGTCTGCATGGTAAACTGCTCCGGCACCAGCACCAGATAATTTGTTTCTGGGTGCTCTATGGAATCCTTTACGATCTGCTCATATAAATAGTGAGACTTCCCAGCCCCTGAATTTCCGAAAATAAACTGTAACGACATGATCATTCCCCCTTGCTTTCTGTTTGCGGCGAATCATTCAGCAGTGCTTTGATTAATTCATTTTTACTTTTCACATTGACCTTCGAATAAATATTGTGGGTATGCGTTTTCACCGTTCCCATAGATATATACAGCTCTTCACAGATTTCCGCGGTGCTTTTGTGGTCCGCCATGCATCTCAAGATTTCCGCCTCACGCGGGGTCAGCTTGTACCGTTGGGTAAATACCGGAACCCCTTCCCGAAGGTTCGTCCCGGCAAAGTCTGAGACCGTCGGCGGTATGGACGGCTCCTCCGGGGCTTCACGGACGGACGGCGCCTTATCAATCTGCGGAATGCATCTGCCCATGGAATAAATACAGAGAAACATCCACAAAAAATTCTCTGAAAAATTCCGTTCCGAGATATACGAGATATCCGACAAAAAGAAATCAATATGGGAAATGACCAGACTATCCTCCAGCTGGATGCAGATGTTCAGCAAAAATACTCCGAAAACAGGAAGGGTATGCCTGCCCATCTCTTCCCTTCTCTCAGGCTCCTGTTCCAGAAACAGGCAGATCCCGAACCAGGCACAATACCCCATCCTGTAAAACTGGCGTACGGAATAGAACAGCCAGACCACCAGCTCAGTCTGAGGCTGAAACACCAGATATATACAGACCGCAAGCATGGGCAGGATGGTCAGCACATCCCTGTTTTTCCATTTCCGCCCGGTGATCCAAAGCAGGATCAGCAAATCCAGCAGGAGGATTCCCGCGGAGATTCCGATTCTGAGTGCCGGATAGCTGATGTGGTTCAGATCCTCTGGGTGGATCAGACCTGTCGGAAGCCCGACAAATACGATGTAATGCAGTTCCACTAATTCGATCAGCCAGCAGACGAACAGCAGGATCAGATACAGGTATTGCGGTTTCTTTGTCCGCAGATAGAGAATCCCTGCCGGGGAGATGGATGCCGCGCAAACGCTGATCAATATTACACTGTAAAAAAATATCACCTTTTCCAAATCTTCTACCTCTTTTTATTGGAGAGCACTCACAGGAACTCCGTTGTGCAGCCGATTTCCGAGAATACTCCAGAAAAAATCAACGTTGCCATCTTCTGGATTGAATCCTCTATCTCGTCTTTGTCAGGGCACGGATCAATTCCTGCCTGCTTTTCACATTGGCCTTCATATAAATGTTATGGGTATGGGTTTTCACGGTTCCGGTTGAAATGTTCAGCTCTTCACAGATTTCCGCAGTTGTCTTATATTGAAGGATACAATCCAGAATCTGTATTTCACGGGGTGTAAACTTATACTCCTCCGACACAGCCGCCAGGTATCCGAACCTCGCCGCTTCGGATGCCATCCCTATACCGCTGTTTTGTTCGGCCCCTGCGGCCGCAGGCATCAATCCGGATGTACGCCCAGAACCGGATACTACGGCAGACGTTCCGCCCTGTTCCAGCTCCCGGACACAGTAGACCATGGAACACAGCATGATAAAAAGCCAGAGGATATTTTCTGAAAAATTCCGCTCTGTTACGGAAAGCATGTCCGTAAAATACGTCTGGATGTGGGAGATCAGCAGGCTGTCCTCCAAAAGTATGGATACGCTCAGTAAAAACACACCCAGAACCAGAAAGGAACAGCGCTCCATTCTTTTGCGGACCGCCTCATCTTTTTCAAGTCCCCTGCGGATCAGGAAAAAAATACCGTATCCGAAATGGCAGATCTGACGCGGCATGTAAAACAGCCAGATCGTCAGAAGCGTCTGGGGCAGCCAGGCAGTATAAGCGCAGAACAGAGCCACAGCCGCGAAAAGTAGGAGACAGCTTTTATGGAATTTTAGATTCATGATCCGCAGCAGGATCAGCAGATCCAGAAGCAGGGTGGAAACTGTAGTAAAGATCCGCAGAACCGGGAAATGAATCAGGTTGAAATAACGGATATCCTCGGGAAGGCAGAAACGGGCTATGTAGAGCAGTTCAACCAGTTCGATCAGATAATTTGCCAACAGAAGGCAGATATATAAATGCAGAATTTTTTTCGTTTTCACATAAAGCAGGAGAGCCGGAGACAGCGCAAGAACACATACGATGATCGTACCCATCCCCAGATAAAACATCGTAGACTCCATATTGTCCCCCTCCTTACCCGCTCTAGCAAATACAACAAAATAACAATAACAAAAAAGCGGAAAAAAGTCAAAATTTTTCCCGCCTCGGCCCTGTCCTCCCGTTCCGTGCAGAAGCACCGGAAGCGCTCTGTTTTTAAAGGGTTTAGAAGAGTTTAGAACAAAAGATGTAGAAAAATCAATCGGATTTCAGTCCATCGCTTTGCCGTTCCGTCCAGGGATTTCCGCATTCTACAATTACTTCGCATATCTCATGTCCCCGGTACGAAAATACCCGGCCCTCCCGCGGCTTCTTCACATTTCTGCTGAAGCTGACCAGATATCCCTCCCGAAGTCCTTTTACGTCAAGATAGTCCGCTAACTGATCATACCCTTTCTCTTCGTAAGCGGAACCTCGCCACACCTTTAACTCCACAACAAATTCTTCACTGCCGTAGAATACTTGAATATCCATCCGCCGATTTTTCCGGGTCTGCGGCTCTACTGCATAGTGCCCTGTCCCATTGATGATCGGCCGCAAAAAACTCAGAAACAACAGCCGTCCATGATTCTCTATAAACTTTCCGTTCTCCTCCCGGTATTCGGACTTCATGAATGCCGCAAACCGCCCGATCACTTTTTTCATATCCAGACGCCCGTTTCGGATATACTGGGATTTCTCTATATAGTCCGAATTTTCCAGGCTTGCCGTCCCTCGCACGGAGGTAAAATAGTTCAGGATCAGTGTTTCAAATATGACGTTTGAAACCACAGTCCTCCCATCCTGCTCCTTCAAGATCCCGAACATGACCCCCAGGTCAATTGCCGGGTTCATGATCTCAAATACCACATTTGCCCCGTTGATCAGGATCTGTTCCACAAGATCCGAAAATTCCTGATGATTTCGGATATTTTTTATCACATCTTCGAACAGGGGATTTTTTTCTTTCAGCAGGTCGCGCACAGCTGTACGCAGGCTTTGTACCGTCCACTCCCTGTCATTTTCCTCCATTTTTTTGCAAAGGCAGCTCACTAAAAACGGATATCCGCCCGTATACAGGTACAATTCCTCCGACATCTTCCGCAGATCCATCCCTGTTCGGTGATCGGCTTCATATTCCTCCAGCATGGTCAGGATATCCGCCGGATGAAAACTCATATTTACATCAAATGAGACTGCCACATTCCACGGACTGTTGTATCTGTGGATCTCTTCCGGCCGGATCTTCTGCTTCAGATTTTTTATGTCATAGACGCCTGCCAGGATCACGGAATGAAATGCTGCTGTCTCTTCTCTGCCGAGATAATACTCCCGAAGCTGCCCCAGAAAATCCAGAAAGACCTGGTTGTTGGATGCCTGATCCACCTCATCGATCATGAGGACAACTTTTTTCCGCGCCGCCCCGCATACCTCGCTGAGTCCTTCAAACAGCTCCGTCAGATCGAACCGCTCTCTTCCTTCGCCTTCCTTCCGGCTTTTTTCCAGATTTTGCAGAGCCTCGGCGCTCAACCCGGTTTCCCTTTCCGCTTTTTTCAGAAAGCCCCGGACAAATGCCTGTGAGAAAGCATATTCATCACGGAATTTTGCGGTGCTCATTTTCTGGAAGCTCATGGAGATCACCGCATAGTCCGGCCTGAGATATTCTTTTAGAGCGTACAGTAATGTGGTCTTTCCATACTGGCGCGCTCTGTTGATCACAAAGTATTCCCCCCGGTCTATCATTTTTTTTGTCTCTCTTAACCGTCCGCCCAAATCTACCATATAATGCCTGTCCGGATAGCAAATTCCATGAATATTGAATGTTCTGACCTGTTCCATTTCAGACCTCCCAAAAGCAAACGCCTTTGCCCTGCTGTTTTTCCTGCATCGTTTCTTTTCACAATCGTATCATTTCCAGCCACTTTTTTCAATAACACACGGCACATTGATAAAAATGCTTTCCTCAGGCCCCCACCTGACACCGCTTCCAGATTCGTTTTCCTATGAGAAGCAACAATGCGGAAACCAAAATATACACCATCGGCGCCATCTGAAAGAGCATCATATAATTCCCCAAAACAGAGAGCAGCCTGTCGTCCCACAATTCCCACGTCATCAGCAGATTCGTCGGCAGCAATTCATAGACCTTGGAAACCGTGCTATAGGAATAAGGGATATCAATGAACAACGTAAAAATCATAATACCAAACGGCCCAGCCATAACGCCTGCACTTTTTTCAGCCATTCCGACAAAAACATGACTGTGCTCCCAATATTGGTTATTTCTTTCACTGTTTTTTACACGTCTGCTTTTCTATAAACTTAAGCATATGCTCCAAACATTCCCGGGCATATTGATTATCTGCAAATCTCTGCATATATCCATGCTCCAGTTCATCACACTCAGGGCCCCTGTAAAAGAATTCATAGTCGGTTCCGTTCCGTTCCAAGATTTCCGCCAACTCCTTAGCGGAATCGAAAAACCATATTTGCATATTGCTGCTGTTGATAAAGGAAGGTATGTAAGAATCGCCAATCCATTTCGTGGTATTCAACTTCTGCTGTTCCTCCATATCAGAAAAATCATCCGTTCCAATCCAACATCCCATCAGCGCGCACATATTCTCATCAAAATTTCTCACAGAGGATACTGCCTCATCAATCAGCAGCCCCAGAACACATTCTTTCTTTATCGCTGGTACAATCCCAAGCTTTTTTGCATAATCCGGGCTGCACAGTATCGTCCCGTATATTTCAGACAGAACAGCGCCCGCACTGCCGCCGCCTAAAAAGATCCGGCCCATGTCTAATCCGTACTCCTCCTGGTGTTCCGTCAAGAACCCAAGCATCTGATTCATCTGTTCTATCTGCACCGGAAAACGATATTCCGGTGCCAGCGCATAATTGGGACTTACCACATTATAACCTCTTTTGACAATCTCTGCGCAGAAATCTACATCTCTGCCGGTCCCTGCTCCCAGCGGATCTCCCGTCACCTTATCACCAAAAATAAAACCGCCGCCATGAATGTAAAAAACAGTAGGTCTCCGTACGGATTTATCTTTATCCGGATACCATATATCGAGGAAGCTATTAGGATAGACATCACCGTAACATATATCATTTACATATACGATTCCATCATCCCGGATATTTTCTCCCTGTTCCTTTCGTGGCGCAAAAGAATTCACTTCCATGCCATGATACATTTTTTCAAACACTATTTTTTGAACTTCCAAGCACTTCAAATCTGATTTTAACATTTTTCGTCCGTCTTCCTTTCGTCAATATAGTTGTTCTTATGTTATATAACGTTTTCTTACCAGGATTACCATGAAAGCAAGTATCACTTAATGATCATGTTTACTTTGAATTCATAGGAGCCGCCTGTCAGGATTTCCTTTGTCCCATCCGGTAAGATGAGGTGTGCTTTTGTGCCATTCGGAACTTGACACGAATAGAAAAGTTTGTCTTCATCACGTTTCCAACAGGATCGGATGACACCATATCGCGTTTTATATGTTGCCTCTGCCCACATGAGCGAGCCGCCAACCACAGGTTTCAGTTCAAACTCTCTAAACCCGGGTGCCTCGAATGTAGGACGGATACCTGCAATATACTCAAAGAAGAACTGGCAAACCGCGCCAAAACTATAGTGATTGAAGCTGTCCTGAAACAGGTCCATACCATTCCAGCTTTCCAACATTGTAGTGGCTCCCAGCGTAACGGGATGCAGCCAGCCTGGGAAATCCATCTGTTCCAAAACCCGGAAGGCTTCTTTTATAAGTCCGTTATCACAGAGGGTCGGCAGAAGATAAACGGTACTGAGAAAGCCTGTGTTCAGATGATAATCCGCTGCTTCCAGTTCTTGCTTAAGCTGCCGGATGACCAGCGGTTTTTTTGCCTCACTGACAAGATCCAGAGCCAAGGCACGGATATAGGCTGCCTGATGCCCCGGCTGAATCACACCATCTTCCGCAATAAGATACTTGTTATAAGCATCTTTAATCTTTTTAGACAATCCCCCATAATGTTTTGCATCTTCTTCCCTTCCGAGAATCTGTGCTATGTGGCTTAAGTTGTCACAGGAACGCTTTGTATACGCTGTGGCCACTTCCGGTTGACCATACTTAGCCATGTGACTTACATAGTCTATTGCCGTACCGCCTTTAGCAAAGAGCTCAATAACCTCCGGTGGCGGAGGAAGAGGTTCATTCCATTCTCCATAATGAAATTTGGTGTCATAGATCCATTCTCCATCCCCGTTTATATACCATGGCTTTTCTGCATATAGTGGGTTACTGTCCTTCATGCAAAGGAGAGAATAGTTAAGCCAGCGTTTTGCAGTATCATAGTGTTCCTCTAAAATAGCCTTATCACCATACATCAGATAGAGTTGATACGGTATCCATACGGCAGAATCCCCCCACCCCACGCTGTCCTCACCAATATTTCCATTCCCAAAGGGACCGGCTATTGCCATAGCGGGATTGACAGCCTGTACCTGCTTCAATTCCTCCGGGTTATGGACACTGGAAGTGGAAGGAAACGTGATTCCTAACTTACCACTTTCAAACTGCTCGATACTCTGATCTTGTAACCATTTGTAAAAGAAAGTATCTACATCCATGAACCAGGCAGAAGTGCGGCAATAAATCATAGCATCGCCTGTCCAGGCATTGCGCTCCCGGGTGGGACAGTCCACCGCCACATCCAGAAAGTTTCCCTTCTGGCTCCACCGGGCATTTTCCACCAGTTTATTAATGAGTTTGCTGGAGCAACGGAAATCGCCGGTCTCTTCCATATCTGAATAAACCGCAATTGCAACAAAATCCGCGTCACAGACACCTTCCACCAGTACATAACGAAAACCGAAAAAAGTAAAATGCGGTGTATATTCCTCTCGCTCTGCGCCGCGGCAAATATAGGTTATCTCCTGAAATTCCGCTTTTCCTCCGTCACAATTGGCTGTGGAAAATCTGCCATCCGGATCAATCCCTTCTCCATGTTTTAAATGTATCCTCTGTCCGGGCTTCGTATGGTGAAGTGTCATCCTCACATAACCGGCAATATTTTGTCCGAAATCAATGACCAGATTCCCGGCACTATCCCGGAAGGGTCTTCCGATAAACCGTTCCTTCTCCCGTACAGGAACACTCTGATTTTCAATCAGCTCCCCTTCCGTATGTTCGGTACAAAGCGCGGCAGGCTGCCAGTCCGTCAGCGTAATCCTTGCATCATAAATCTCGCCCTTTTGCAGATCAGCGCTAACAATGGGGCCAGTTGTGACCTCAAAACTTTCATCGGTCGCAACAATAACTGTCTCCTCCTCATACACAAGAATTAATTCACCCCAAAGGGCCAACGTATATCCGAAATTATTATTCCAGCGCCACCAGCCGTCTCCCACTGTAACATGTAATTCATTCATACCTTCTGACAAAAGGGCTGTGACCTCGTATTCCTGCGTTTGGATCCGCTGATAATAACTGGTAAATCCCGGTGTAAACCTGTCCTCTGTTACCGGAATACGATTAACCGCCGCCTCATAAATCCCGTGTGCGCTGAGGCGAAGCTTCGCTTCTTTTAAACCATTCATAACATCAAATCTTCGGCGGAACACCGGTACGAGCCTCGTCTCCCGGCTGTCTCCGGGATGACAGATCCATGCCGCCATCATAACCGCCTCCTGTGCGGAGCCTGTACACATGTTATTACTTTTCTCATTCTCATACCTCCAGTTTGTTTACCATGCCATGAAGCCGGGTATCAATTTCACCGATTGTTTCTGCCGGTATCTGACAAAGTTCCATAATCTCACGTACCGTGTTGCTGCCAATTGCTTCCATCAGTCTATCTGCCTGAAATCCCCGTTCTTCTGCCACTGCCTCAATCCCTTCAAACATTGGTGCGAGCATGATCTGAACTTCTTCGCCCTGTTTCCGGATATGCCGCAGTGAGCATTCTATGCCAAGTATCGGTGCAAAATCAGCATTCATACTGATCGCGGCCGTTGGCTCTGTAAAACCGTTTCGTGTAAGTTTACCTATCACCTCGCCCAGCCATTCAACACTATCCTCTACCCAATGAGGAAGGCGCGGGCAGACGGAATTTGTGTTAATCCAGTCCTCTCCTGTGGAAAATCCGTGTCCGCCATAAGAGTAGATATGACTTTCAAAGGCAACACCCCGATCGGCAAGAGCGAGTTCCATAGTCAATGTATTTTGGATAGCGACCGTTCGATCATCCCTGGCCGCAACGAGAAAACAAGGACAGGTCTCCGGCGTGACATGTTCGTGAGGATATGGCATCCCCGGCTGGCACATGTCTACGATATCTTTCAAAATGGCAGGATATACTAAGATTGCGGCACAGGGTCTGTGTTCGGAAATCGTTGCCGCACAGGCTGCAAGATGCCCACCCGCTGAAAAACCGGCAACCGCGATTTTTGTAGTGTCAATATGCCATTCTTCTGCTTTTGTTTCAATCAGCGACATTGCATTTTCATAGTCAAGAAGCGGGAGCGGCCAGCCGCCTGCATTTTTAACCGTATAACGAAGAATGAATGCCTGATAACCTGCTTTTAGATAAGCAGCCGCCACAGCGTCTGCTTCCCGTTCGGAACACATAGCATAACCTCCCCCGGGAAGCACCAGCATGGCCGGTCGTCTGGAAAATCCAAATTCGCCTTCTGTTTCCTGAATATATGCAGTAAGAGTTACGTTTCTCTCTTCATTTAAAATGATGGTTTCTGTTTTCATGTTTTTCGTTTCTCCAATCTGATTTTTACTCCTTCTTGTTTACGATAATAACAAGAACTATATCCTATTTCAATTTGACAATCCGCAAAGATTGGTCCGGCATACCAGGCAGTCAGATGAGTTTCCTCCAACAAAAAATTCATACTCCCCAGCTTCCACAACAAACCGCATCTGCGGGTCATAATATCCTAATTTTTCTTTTGGAATCTCAAAAACCACTCGCTTTTCCTCTCCTGCCGACAAAGGAGTCTTCACAAAATCAATCAGCTTTTTCACCGGCCGTACACGCAAAGCCACCGGATCATGGAAATAGCACTGTACGATCTCCATACCATCCACATCACCCACATTTTTTACCTTGACAGATACAGTAACACTTTCTTTCCGTTCTGCTATCTCCAGATCAGAATAGGTATAGGCAGTATAACTCAATCCGTATCCAAATGGATACACCGGCTCTGACGGTACATCCAGATACTTGGATGTGAATTTACTTCTTCCGGCGGGTCTTCCTGTGCGGATGTGGTCATAATAAACCGGACATTCTCCGACGGCATGCGGGAAAGTTGTTGTCAACTTCCCGGATGGATTGACCGTTCCAAATAGTATATTTAAAATCGCATTTCCTGCTTCCACCCCGGGATGCCAGGCTTCCAGAATTGCCTGCGCCTGTCCCTTCAACTCAGGAATAGCCAGAGGCCGTCCGTTAAAAATCACAGCCACAACCGGTCTGCCCGACTTTGCCAGCCGCTCCAGCATTTTTTTCTGTATCGGTGCAAGGGTAAGATCTGTGCGGCTTGCAGCCTCACCGCTCTGATTCTTTTTTTCTCCCACTGCTGCCAGAATTACATCGTAACCTTGAAACAGTTCTTCGACAGAATCGCACCGGATGATTTCCTCTTCCGTGTACGTCTCATATTCTATTCCCCGCTGAGCGCAGGCATCCGCGATACTGACACAGTCTTCTCCGCTGCACTTGATCGCCCATGTCCCGGACATTTCACTGCAAATCCCTGCCAGTTCCCCCGCCAGCGCTATCCGGCATTCTGTCCTAAGCGGAAGTATCCCGCTGTTTTCCAGCAGCACCATAGATTCTTCCGCCGCTTTGCGCGCCGTCTCCCGGAATTCCGGCTTCAGGATTGTTTTCTTCTCCTTCTCCTCATCTGTCCTGAAAGGATGCTCAAACAATCCCAATTCCATCTTGATACGCAAAATATTTCCTATCGCCTGATCCAGCACTTCTTCCGGCAGGATCCCTTCCTCTACCAGATGTACCACATGCTGGCTGTAACAGTCCGAAGTCATATCCATATCTACTCCGGCCAGCAGTGCTTTTGCCGCCGCGTCCCTTCTGTCTGCAGCGATTCCATGTTCCACACACTCCGCAATGGCATTGGCGTCGCTGATCGTCATCCCATCAAACTGCCAGTCTTCTCGCAGCACCTTCCTGAGCAACCACTGATTTACCGTGCAGGGCACGCCGTCAAGATCGTTAAATGCAGGCATGACAGCCCTTGCGCCTGCACGGACGCATGCCTCATATGGAGGCAGATACTCTTCATATAATTTTTGCGGTGACAGATCTACCCGGTTATAATCCCTTCCCGACTCCACTGCCCCATAGCCTGCAAAATGCTTCACGCAGGCAATCATAGTATCCGGCTCTTTCAGGCTGCTTCCCTGGAACCCTTTCACTTTAGCAACACCATACTTTGCATTCAGATATGCGTCCTCCCCGGCGCCTTCGCTGATCCTTCCCCATCGTGCATCCTTTGACACATCCACCATAGGGGCAAAGGTCATATGGATTCCTCCCGCGCCTGCCTCTTCCGCCGACATACGGGCTGTCCGTTCCCACAAGTCCGGATTCCATGCGCAACTCTCCCCCAGAGGAATCGGCGTTACTGTGCGATATCCATGAAGCACGTCATATCCGAACAGCAGAGGAATCCCCAGACGGGTCTCCTCCACTGCAATCTTCTGCAGGCGATTAACAATTTTCGCGTCTGAGATTCCATTATAAGACCCGATCCTGCCTGCCCGAAGTTCACTCTCGTGATAATCCTGCTCTGCCGTACTCATCAGCCTCTGAAATTCCTCTCCTGAAATCCGGCCGTCATATACCATATTTACCAGTTCCTCAAAGTCCACATCAAATGCCCCCACAATAGACGGGCCACATTGCTGTAGCTGACCGGCCTTTTCTTCTAATGTCATCCTGTCTAACAGGCTTTTTATCTTTTTTTCCATACTTTCTCCATATTGTCAGCCGCTTCGGTTATTCAAACATACTCTCCTATTGCTCTGCTTCCACTTTCTCAGCCGCATGACGTTCCTCCAATTCCTTTTTTACCTGCGGCATTTTCTTATCTATGCTATAAAATAAAATCATAATTATTGTCATGGCAGTTACCAGCACTGTCGGTATCACATTATAAGTAAGATTGATCGCATTCAACGCTGCCTCAGACTGTACTGCCGCTGAGCCATCGTATCCTGCCGCCCCCAGGACGAACATTGCTAAAGAAACCGACAGACCGCCGGCAACCTTATTGGCAAATGTTGGAAACGCTGCATACAAGCCTTCCACACGCTTTCCGCTCTTCCACTCACCATAATCCATAATATCAAACAAAAGCAGCGGGAAATACAGACTGATCGGCATAACTCCAAACATCAACATTCCCATTCCAATTGTTAATGTTATAATATTTGTCCCGCCAAACCAACGGATCAGGCTTCCCAGTGTCGTGACGATAAGACCAAATTTCACGATGTTGCTCTTTCCGAATTTATTGGCCAACGGCACAAAAATAACCAGCATCAATAACGATGCATACGTCCCGAGTGACACGATTGACATTTTGCTCATATCACCAACGATATACTGAAAGTAATAGACTCCTGAAGTATTTAAAAAACCGCTGCTGATCACGATAATGAAGATAGACAGAGACAGTATCAGGATATACCCATTCTGCGAAATCGCACGCACACCGTCTTTAACCCCCACTCGCGGTGCCTTTACTTTTTGCTCAGCCGTTTTCTCCGCCATCGGTATATCCGTTGTCACTTCTTTTATAAAGAAAAATCGGAGCATACCGACTATTGTGGCAGGAACTGTCACCATCATTATGACTCTTGTCCACGAAGAATGATCTGTTCCTGCAGACGCAATCATCACCGGCAAAATCACACCAATAGTTATATTAACGACCTGACCAAAAATCGCACTAATACTAAATGTATTATTTCGTTCCCTTTCATCCGGAAATGCACGGAGCAGATACACCTTATCCGCGGTCTCAAGCAGAGTTACAAATACCGCCTGTACCAGAGAATACATCACAAACAGATATACTGTCTGGAGAATCTCGCCTGACTGCGGTGCGGAAAACAGTAAAATCGTATAAATTCCTATAAAGACCATACAGAAATCATATGGCCGGCCTTTTCCCCATCTGGTATGGGTATTGTCGACAATAAATCCGGATATCAGATCCGTCACACCGTCAAATAGCTTTGTCAGCAGCAAAATCGCTGCCACCAGAGTTGTCTTCATTCCCAGTACGTCTGTCGCATAAAATGATATATATGTTACGATCAACGTATTGGGTATATTAAAGAGAATTGCCTTTGTTGACCACAAAATACCATTTAAAAATACAGGTCTCTTATTTGCTTCTTTCATAAACAAATTTCCTCCTTCATGTGAGTCATTTCCTTGCCGTGCTTCTTTTTCCCTGCCAGTAGATGGACATTTTTCTGTTGCATTTCATCCTGCCTCCTTTTTTTGTTTGCAGTTTATCACGGACAAAAATAAAGGGATATCTCATTTTTAATATAATTGTCGCTATTTTAAGATTTGTCATTTCAGGCTGCAGTATAACAGAAAAGGGAGTCGCACGGACTCCCTCTACATTATTTCTTATTGTTTGTGTACAGCAGACTTTTGTTTTGCATCCTATATTCTGACGGACTTTGTTTCTTCCATTTTTTAAAGACTGAGGAAAAATTACTCTGAGACTGATATCCCATATACTGGGCAATCTCCGCAATCGATGCTTCAGAGTATCGTAAAAGATTACAGGCAACATCCGTCTTTTTCTTTTGAATATACTCTTGTATGGTATATTGCTCCTGTTTTGAAAACATACTGGATATATATTCCGGTGACATTCCCAGATATTGTGCAATGTCCTTCAAATAAATTCGTTTAAAAATATGGCTGCTGACATAATTCTTAATCTGTTCTACAAGATAAGATCCTCTGGACATCCTGGCCTTTAAAACTTCATGTGCCATAATGATCCCTGTCAATTCAATAATGTCATGCATTTCTTCCGGCGTTTTCGCCTGTTCCAGGCGCTGCAGCATCCCATCTGATAAATCAAACGCTGTATCCGCTGCCATTCCGCCTTCGATGGCTGCCCGTGTAGACATGGCAATGGCAGACACGGTAACATATTCAAACATTTTTATGCTATCCCTGGTACTTTTTCCCATTACCTGCTTCATTCGTTCAAAGTCCATGAATGTTATTTCCCGATAGCGTCCCTCTCTGATTTTGTCAAAATATCTCTTCTCCATCTCTAACGGTAACCTGCTCAGATTGTTTTCATTATTTTCAAAGCGTATTTGGGTTACAATTCTTTCAATTTCTTCGACAGTAATCTTTTTATGCATTAGCTCAGTTACCTCTTTACTTTAAACGGCAAGCCATGGATTTCATTAGTTACGAAATACTATTTTAGTATATATCATTCTTTAACATAAATAAACCCAAGAATTTTTAGAATAATTTTCAATCTTGCATATGAAAATTATCCTGCACGAAACATAAATGCAATTAGTGTGGATTCTAGTATTTGTCCCACGGGGGTATTTTTGCTGTCACATAAAAAAAGCCTTCGGTTCGCGTCACTCTATATCTCCATTTCAAGCAAAGCCCTTCCCAGCGCTTTGCCGTGTTTGTCAATGGCAAGCGAACGGGTAACGCCTCCGCCGAGTGTTTTGTCCAGGAGAAAGTTGAAGACTTTCAGGCCGTCCAATTCATAACGGATGACGTCGCCATGGCAGATTTCTGAAAAATAAGCTTTGACTCTTTCTGCCGTAACCTTTTCTTTTAATAACTCGTAATCATTTTCATCGTAAGGAATCAGGGAAATATTGGAAATTTCTCCCTTATCTCCTGTACACGAATGAGCGTTCTCTCTTAATTTCATAAATTACCTTCCCTTCCTATAGTTATTGTGTTTACAGCTTATCATAAAAATATCGCTGAATCCCGCGATCGTGTTATTCATGAACTCGTCAACAGTCAGTACTTCTCTGGGAACATACAACACAAAGCACACAACCAACGCAACCACTACAGATACCAGAATATCACCGGTGATCACTGCCAATGCCACCAGAACTCCCATAGGAACCAGGAAATACCACACATTTAATAATACCGAATGTGATGATAATAGCTCTTAAACCTTGTTCCATAGTTTACTCCATTCTTTTGTAATGGTTTCCAATGCTCCAGATATACAACAGGGGCTTGCAGAATCCTCATTTTCTACATGCCCCCTCTAGTACAGCATTGCGTAATTAACAGTGAATTCTGCACCTGACCTCCTTTGTTCATATTTTTGGCAATAAGATGTTGATAATATTTATGTTCATTATATATGCCAAAAATGATAATGTAATTATAAAGACGATATTATCGTCATATTCCAAATATTTTTAAAATAAATATAAATATGTGAATTTATACTTATGAACTTTTAGCAAAAACAGGACTCTGCGGACAAAGAAAATACAGTAAGCGATGTAAAAGAAACCATATTGCAAAAAAAGAACTGCTATGGTAATTTTTCTCTATTATCGCCCTATG
This sequence comes from Lachnospiraceae bacterium, assembly GCA_009911175.1. The sequence continues at coordinate 25,337 of QXWX01000016.1, forward strand.
CCGTTATCTTCAATCGAATTTCGTACTCGTTTCAAATCTGCCAGTATACTTCTAAAATTGTATTTTACCGTAGCGGCTGATGCCGCAATACTTAATGTTCCTTTCAACTCACCATATGCATTAAATATAGGAACTGCAATACAGCTTATTCCCATATCAATTTCCTCCAACTCTGTTGCATACTCCTGAGTATACACTTGCTTGATCATCCGTTCGAACTCGTCAGGATCGGTAACTGTATTCGGTGTCAATTTCTCTAATCGTATACCCTTTAGCACCTTGCTTCTCTCATTATCAGACATATATGCAATACGAAGTTTGCCCGACGCAGATGCATGTAAAGGGAGATTGGAACCAAACTTCGGTGCATAAGAATAGTGGGAATTAGAAGGCTCAACTATCTCTACAGTATATATTTCTCTGTAAAAGCTAATCTGTAACCAGGACGAAACCCCGTATTTCTCAGAAATTCTCTCCATATGCGGATACGCACTATCTCTTAATCGCTGTATCTGTAACTGATACACTAATTTTGATTTTGTCAGAAATTCATACCCCAATGAATAAGTTCCTTGTTCTATATTTTTAGATAAAAAACCATTAACAAGTAATGTTTGAACAAGTCCCCGGGTGGTATTAATATTCAGATCCAGTTTGGAACTGATTTCTCTCAAACTAATCCTTTTTTCTGCATCTCCAACACAATTTATGATATCTATAGCACGCTGGACAGATTGAATTATTTTCACTTTTTCTTTCATGAAAAATCTCCTTACCAATATGATAATTAAAGTTATAGAAGTTCTTCGCTATTATATTATACTAATAAAAAAAGTCAAAGAGGATCGTATATTCCAGTCCTCTTTATCATTTCTATACTCTTATACCCCACATCTATTATACTTTATGCTTTCTCACGTCAGACCATTATCACTCCCGCTGCTAAAAAGGCAACTGCGGATAATGCAAGCGAAATTACAAGATATGCCAACTGTGATACATTTTGCTCATATAGATTAATTTTGCAGGCACTGGCAACAACGAGTCCATTATCGGCAGTAAAGCTTGCGCTGGCCCCCCATGCGCCGGCACAAACAAGCGCTGCGATTGCAAGATATACATTACATCCAACTATTTGCGCAAGCTGAATAACAGGTAAAAACGCAATTAAATATAATGCCCAGCTTAAACAGATCAAATACTCAGTAAATGAGAATACCAGGAACACAACAACAGGAAGTGCCCACGGAGTCATAAATCCAGAGATTGATGTTACTACAAAAACACCAAACCCAGTCTGTTCAATGAACGCTGTCATAGTAAAACTAATCACGAATATTACTCCAAGTTCAACCATATTTGCAATTCCTTCTAAAGCGATCGGAACAATATCAGATACTTTTATAAGTCTCTGGGAAACATATAAAATAACTTCAATTACAACTGCGGCCATAAATCCATTTACCATATTAAATTCGAAATAAAATGCTGCTAGTATCAACGCTAGAATTGGTAAAATAAAACTTAATAGATTAACCCCTTTTTTTAGTTCAACTATTTCTTCCAAATCATCAACATTATTATTCTCGGGACATATTGGTCCTCCGGCTTCCACTCTTTTATATGCCTTTTTTATACCACATATCTTATCCAATATGTTCAAAAAGTTTTAAGTATCAGACATTTTGTCTATCAGGCTGATCGCCAGATAGCATGATATTTAAGATTTCTATATCTGTTGTCTTCATGCCGACTTTTCCGACATAACCAATGTTTCGTATTGTATGTTCAACATCTTCCTGAACAAGTCCTTCTCCGTTGCCAAACACATGACCATTTACACTCATATAGTGTCCCATGATCGCAGCGTCTACTGCGGATGCTATCTTTGCCGCACAGGAAGGCTTTGCCCCATCACATACCATTCCTCCAACATTTGCAATCGTATTTATAATCGTCTTTGAAATCTCCTCGTAGGTACCTCCGTACAAATAGGTAATTGCCGCACCGCTTCCGCAAGCTGCACTCACAGCACCACAATAAGCAGACAGATTGCCGATATATTTCTTTTGATGCAGTGCGATCAGATTGCTGACGATCAGGGCGCGGTATAGTTTTTCTTCAGAAGCACCTATCTCGTGTGCATATTCGATAACCGGAAGAGATGCTGCCATTCCTTGATTACCACTTCCGGAATTAATAACAACGGGAAGTGAGCAGCCGCTCATCCGCGCATCGGAACCTGCGGCAGCACGCGCTTTTGCCCGGATTTTCACATCATCACCATATACCTTGAGCAGTGTCTTGCCTACACATGCCCCGTAATTGCCCTTCAAGCCCTCACTGGAAATATTACTGTTCATTTTTATCTGCTTAGCCAGTATCTCTTTCACCTCATCTAAATCCACAGTATCAGCAAATGCCATAATATCAGATATATTTAACAGCTCTTTATTCCCTTTTTTATCCGTATGCTGCTCGGATTCATTGCGTAAAACAACCTCGCCGTCTTTTGTCATGCGGATGATTCCCACATGAGTATGCTCAATCTCCACTTCAGCACTGTGATCGCCCGCAAAAACCTTTGCAAGAAGATATAAATTAGCGACACCTTCCGCAAGAATATTTTCACAATATCCGGTCCCGATCAGCGCTGTTGCTTCTGCGATAGCAGCAGCATCCACTCCTTCCAGCACCTCAAGCTCTTTTGAGGCATCTCCTCCTAATGCCCCAAGGATAGCGGCAGCTTCTATTCCTTTTAATCCTCCGGAATTTGGAACAGTTACTCCTTGTACATTTTTCACAATATTGCCACTGCAATACAACTGAATATGTTCCGGACGGCACCCTAAAAGCGAGACAGCCTTTGCCGCCGCATAAGCAATAGCAATTGGTTCTGTGCATCCCAGGGCAGGTCTTAATTCACTGCACAAAATATTTACATAGTTGTTATAAATATACTGATTCATCTTTTTGTCCTCTTTTTTGTTCTAATCTTATGCTTCTTTTTTATTCATGCGGAAACAGAACGCACAGACTCCGTCTTCATATACTCGTTTACTGTGTATGCATTCCATGTCTTCACAATATCCCTTTGCGATAGCCGGATCAATCATATCACAATACAGTTTCCCGTATTTTTCCATTCCATCTGCAATCCATTGATCTGCAAATCCACACTGGGTAAACAATTGCTCTACCTGATCATCTCCATAAATATTTTGCGCAGTAAAATCATCGCCTCTTCCCATATCGTAATTTGACAGATAATTCTCAGCGTTAATCTCACATCCATTTTTCCTTACACGCTCAGCAATATTGCGTCCGCGTTCTACACCGAAAGCCCATACGCCGTCTTTGATAGCCTGCTCGCCCTCGTCCCCGAATTTCTCGACAACCTCTTTTGCCACATGCGCAAACAGACGGCAGAATAAAGTTGCCCATGATGTCGGATCGTCACTCTCGTTATCTTTCATATCTACAACTACTTTTGTATTTTCTTTTGTCTCCACCGGATTATTCCTCCTACTAAAAATTCATACTATAAACATATTTACACAGTCTTAAAGTTTCTCGTCTAATTCGAGAATTGTCTGATATAACACATCTGCTCCCTTTTCCAGTGCCTCAGGATATACGTATTCCTCAGGATTATGAGTGATTCCTTTTACACATGGGACAAATAGCATTGCTGTCGGCCAGCGTCCGGCAAATATCATCGCATCATGCCCCGCTCCACTATCTATATCTTTATATGAATATCCCAGCCTGTTACAACTTTTTTTCAGTATTTGACGTAGCTGATGGTCCATTGCGATAGAATTTTTGTACGAGTCAATATGCACATCTATTTCAAGCTCAAATTCATTTGCTATTTCCCTGGATCTTATTTTGATAAAATCCTTCAGTTCATTTATGCTGGTTGTTTTTCCGGAACGTAAATCTACGGTAAATGTACATTTTGAAGGAATACAATTTGAAGATCCAGGCAAAAGTTCTAATCTTCCGATAGTTGCAGTTGCTTTGTACGAATAATTCTTTGTTGTAAAATCCGCGATATCCTGAATCAGGCGGCTGGCACCTGTCATAGCATCCTGCCGAAGAGGCATAGGTACCGTTCCTGCATGGCCGGCAAAACCTTTGACCGTAATCGTAAGCCATGAAATTGCCACAATATTTTCAACAATTCCTATATCGATATTCTCCTTTTCCAGAATCGGCCCCTGTTCATCATGCAATTCTAAAAATGCTAATATTTCATTTGCTTCCCTGTATGCAGGACATGTATCTTCTGGCAGGTACATCTGCCTGGCCTCTCTTAATGTGATTCCGTCAGAATCCTTGATCCTATCTAATTCTTCCTCGCCAAATATTCCTGCAATATACTGACTGCCAAGCAACACTTGACCAAACCGGGTTCCTTCTTCTTCCATGGTTCCAATAACTTCAAATGGATGCTTTAAAATAATTTTATCCTCTCTTAACATTCTGGCAGCCTCAAGGGCACAGATCACTCCGCTTATTCCATCATAAGCTCCCGCGCAGCGTACAGTATCCATATGAGACCCCGAAAGTATGGCTGGAAAATTCTTCTCTGAACCCTCTAATCTCCCATACACATTTCCCACACTATCCTCTCTTACACTTAACCCTATAGCCCGCATTGCATCTTTTAAATACTCTGTGCCCTGGCGATATGTTTGTGTAAAACCAATTCGAGTAGTTCCTGCTGTACAAGGTTCAGATATCTTTTTAAGCCATTCAATGTGTGATTGGATCCTCCTCATATCTGACATACATACTAACCTCCTTTATTCATATTTTTTGGAATACTATGCTTATAATATTTAGGTTCATTATATATGCCAAAAATGATAATGCAATCACAAAGACGATATTATCGTCAAATTTCAAATATTTGTAAAATATATATAAATATGTGAATTTATATTTATGAATTTTTAACAAAAACAGGACTCTGGTACTCAAGATATCAAAGGGCATAAAATTCATTTATTGTGTAGATGCTGGCTGTACTCTTATAACATCCGCGCACATAAAAAGCCACAGACTTCTTTCTTTAGAAATCTGTGGCTATAAAATTTCTTCTTTTAATTCAATCTTTCCACCTTACATGTATGTTCCTTCGTTTCCTTACCATACCCGATTCCCACTGCCAGGATCTGTCCGGTGTATTCCGGCAGTTCACCAAGTTTCCCTTGAAAACGCAGCACATACTCCTTTTCTTTAATCTGCCGGATTGCTTCTTCCGGTGTATGATCCACTTTAAGTTCCAGTATCATACAGTCCTGGTCCTTTTTTTTCGGATAAAAAATAAAATCCACAAATCCTTTTCCTGCCTTATCTTCCCGCTCAACCCTATATTTATCCCGTGCCGCAAGGTAAGCCAGGTTCACGACCGCAGACAATTCCGTTTCATTATTATAAGACAAAATCGGTGTTTCCGTGTTATGGGCATATTGCAAAATCAAAGACATGGTATCCGTATCTCCATCCAACGTTGCTCTCAACATTTTTGAGGATATCTTTGCCAGACGGTGCACATATCCCAGCGATTCCCTATTCATAAGCATTTCTTCATACTTCATCATCAATTCCTTATTCGGTATAAACACTTCTCCGTCTTCGTAAGTCAGTAACCCATAAACCACCATCGCTGAATAAATCTGGTCTTTTGTCTCCAATTCTGCTGCCGTTGCCGCATATTCCTGCATCCTTGCTTCCACATGTTCCCCTGAGACCATCAGCCCTATATCATCCCTAATATCCTCAATGTTATTCTTGATATAGTAAAATACGGAATCATATGTTCCTGAACCTGTCCAATAGCCTGCCAGTTGATTATTAGCCAGCGCAGTTACTACGGATCTGGGATTGTACAGACATTCTCCCAGGGCCGTATGGTAACCGTCATACCACTCTGCCAGTTCTCCTCTGGTAATACGTAGATTTTTCGTATGAGCCATATATCTTGTAAAAAGCATATCCACTTCCGCTTCTGAAAATCCAAAATATTCTCCAAAGCGAATCTTCGTTGCCATATCATATTCCAAAAACATATTCAGTTCCGATCCATCCGAATATTTTGCGATAGGAAGAATCCCTGTCATATATGCAAATTCCACATAGATTTTCCCTTTCAGCAAAGATTTCAGAAAAAGAAGAAAATCCATCTTATCTCCCTCTTTGACAAAGGGCATATGAAACAGCGCATCCCACTCATCGATCACAAAGAAGAATTTCTGTTCTGTTTCTTCAAATATCAAGGAAAACAGATCCCATATCGCTTTATCCTGATCCAGTCTTAGTTCCGGATATGCTTCCTTCAGATCCTGATAGATTCCTTCTTCTATTCTTGATATATAATTCTGATAGTTTTCACACCCCTTTGGGATCTCACTAAAATCAATATAGATCAAATCATATCCATTCAAATATTTTAAATATTGTTTTGATTTCGCGATCTCCAACTGATCGAAAATCTCATGGCTGTCTTTTGCTTTTCCAAAAAAAGCTCCTATCATGTTTGCCATAACAGTTTTTCCAAAATGCCGCGGCCTTGTAATGCAAAAGAAGCGCTGTTCCCGTCCCAGCGCAGGTATCAATTCTTCCAACAGTGCAGATTTATCTACAAAATAAGGATCCATCGTAATCATTTTGTACTTATCATAAAGTGCTATACTGTTCAAATACATTGCCATAATACGCCTCTTTTCTAAATCCTATATGCTTTCACTGTTTTACTCATTGTAACATACTCTTTTGCATCTGTCCTCTTATTTTCCCAGTTATAAATGAGAACTTTCAGATCATGAAAAATATCCGGTTGATAAACTTCCTTCCTACATTCTTTTATAATATAGCTGCCGTGACTATAAATCCAATAATGGATAGACCACAGGCGATCGCATTATAGGGAAGCTGGGAAAGCGCATGTTCCATACTATCAATACCTGCGCTTTGGGCCGCCAAAAGCGTTACGTCCGAATAGAAGCAGGCATGGCTTCCAAAGGTTCCTCCAGAGATCACTGCGGCCATGATCAATACAGGATTTGCGCCGATCACCGCCCCGAGTGGAAATACGATCGGAGTAATAATAGAACTCATGCCCCAGTCAGAACCGGTAGAGAATGCCAGAACCGCTCCCAGCACAAATACCATTGCGGGAAATATGGATGGGAACAAAAAGGGTTCCGCCTTGGCGACAATGTACTCTGTCATTCCCATACTCCCACAAATATCTTTTAATACAAAAGTGACCACATTATTTACACCCATGAACCAGGAAATCATATTACTGAGCAGTGTGACCAGGAATAATCCTGCCGCTACTGAGATGATCAGTCCTGTAGTTGTGCCTGTCATAGCCTGGAACGCGTCTACGATACCGGAGCTTGTGGAAATTTCATCTATCGGAATACCTACGCCGATACCAAAGGAGCTGAACATATAGACTGCCGCGATCACCAGACCTCCTACCATAATTGCCTGTGGTATCTGCTTCTTCGGATTCTCCATACTGTCCGCAAATGTACAAACGACCTCAAATCCAAGAAAGTTGAACAGTACCACAGAGATAAAAGAAAGCTCTCCCAGGCTGTGCGGGAATAAGGAAGAGACTGTCATTGGATTGGCAAATCCTTTTGTCACGCCTGTATATAATCCGAAAATGCCAAGAGCAAGGGCAAGAGCAATCTTTACAATCCCCCCAATATTCAAGATCCAGATATTCTCAGATACCGGCGAAGTACTGATCAGGGTAACCACCCAGATAAATACAAATACGCTGATCAGATATGGCACGGTACCAAGTTCTATGCCAAACATATAATTGATCAGTTCCGGCACCATTACCGCGAGCGAAGTCATCCAGATCTGGAAATTCACCCAGTAGTACCAGGCGGTTCTCGCACCCCAGCGGCGCCCAAGCGCCCGTTCCGCCCAATCGCACATACCACCTTCGCTTTCATAGGTCGTACCCAGTTCTGCCGCGATCAATCCATAGGGCAGTAAAAATGTAAAGATCAAGACAATCCACCAAAAGAACTGGCTGTTTCCGATCGCCGCGACAGGCGCGGCCGCTTCTGCTACAAACACAACGCAGATGACGGTCAGCATAAGCTCCAATATACTAATTTTTTTCCAACTGTACGGTTTTTTAAAGCCACTTTAAAGTTAATAGCAAATATGCAAAAACTATTTCTGACACTCCGCTTAAAATATCCTTTAATTTATAAGAATTGCGCCAGCAAAATAATATAACTTATATTCTTGACATTGAAATTACTTTAAAAACTAAACTATAGATAGGTCAAAGTACTATTACCCGAAAAAAGATGCCCCTCTATTGAAAGGACATCCCTTACTCCGAATTTCATTCCTCTATACCGCTTTTCTCTCCGGCGGTCTACCAAATCCTTCCGGACTGCCTCATATGAAGGTACCGCTTGATGTCCCTCTCCGCCCCCTTGGGATAATCCAAAAGCTGACAGCCATAGCCATATCTCCCGTCCCGGAATATCTCTTCCCGCAGGATGCTGACCCGCATCCGGTACTCCGTCTCTACAAAACAGTAAGAAAATTCAGCCATATCTCCGCACTGCTGTCTCGTCCAGGTGATAAAATAAATTCCGCCCTCACCAATATTTTGAATGACACCCGTATATTCTTCCTGATTCGAACCCGTAAACACCGTCTCCTTCTCCATGCCTGACCGCAGGCTCCTCCGCCCCTCTACGATCTCAGTCACTTCCAGGATCTCGCAGTCCGCAAGCCACGGCGCCTGTATGGACGCGTCATAGTTCCTCCTGACAGCAAGCCCGCAGTACGCCTTGACACACCCGATCTGGCTGTCAAAAAAATCAATCCGGATCTTTGCCGTATCGGACAACTCCTGCTCCCGGTTCAAAAGCAGTAAGATCTGTCCCCCGTCGCATTTTACCGGGATCCTTTTCTGATCCCCCTGGTCTGACTCATAGACAGCACAGACCGTACAATGATTTAAAACCATCGGTTTTGCTCCTCCTTTTAACAGTAACATTATATCGAATCTTTCCACTCATTACAAGACGAAAAAGACACCAAAAATCCGAACTGAATTTTTGATGTCTTTCTATTAAAACTTATACTGATTTTAGTTTTTCGAAAACTCGGGCCAGTCTGCCGCTGCTCTCTTTTTGCTCTTCATAGTATGACCTTGCTCTAAGTATGTCAGATGCCTGGATAGATGATCTTCCATCCAATAATGCCTGAATAAAATAGTCATACATCCGTTCTTCGTTCTGAAACCGACTCAAATAATTATTCCCGCTGTTCATCCATTGGGAAGAATATTCATTCGCAGCAATGATTACTTCGGTCGCCGGATCAACGTAACGTAAAAACTGATTTTCAACATCCTTATGAGAAATCACATTCATGTCTGATAATTCTGCCAGCAGATTATAAAAATCACTTTTTGACATATTTTCTACATCATACTTTTCCCGCAGATATTGAATCTGATCCTCTGTAAGTTCGCTGGTGCCATCGGCATTCCAATTGATTTTCTTATCCAATTTGATGCCTAATATTTCCAGAAATGTTTTACTGATGGATTCATAATCATCTTCTTCCGCAGATGGCGCTGCCTCTCCTTTTTCCTCTATCTTATTTTCCAATGGATGATTTCTGCTACGCGAAAAAAGTTCCTGTTCCAGATGCATCTCGAATAGTTCTTCGGAACATTTCCTTGCCATACCGGATATCATCCTCTCCCTGACAGCACTGGAATATAGTTCCAGATTTCTTTTATTTTCTTCGGTAAAACCTTTAAGAATATCTGAATCCAATTTAAAACAGGTTCCAATCTGGTCCGCCCCAGTATGATTTTCCGTGAAACCAAGCACAAAATCCAAATCCTTTTTGTTCCACGCAGCCTCTTCCGATAAATGCAGCCTGTTACAGGACGCAAGCCTCTCCTGGGTTCTGGCGACATAATCAAACCGTTCATTGATCCCCGGCTCTTTCCCATAAAGATTGTAGGTGCTGATCGAATAATGCTCTCCCGGCCTGAAATATGACAGCGCATCTATTTCGAGAGGTGTGGTATTATAAGGATCAATCTGCTTCACGGCAATTTTTTCTTCAAACAGCTTTCCATGTTCATCTACACCTCTCGCAACCAATACCGGGTTCTCTTCTGTGGATTCGGCCGCATGGAAAAATCTGTATTCAATCCCTGGAGCCTTCCAGTGCCATCCAATCGCTTTTTCATCCTTGAGCGCATACTTACATGGTATTTTATCCACCTCGGCACAGGTTTCAAAATTTCCTCTCGATACCGTTTTAATATAGCGCTCCTCATTGGGCACTTTTGTCCCAAATCCGCCTTTCCCACTGTATTTCCTGTTGCTATTTGCTGTCTGATATTTGCGCTGTCCTGCTGTCAAAAGAGCATTCCCATAAGAAATGCCAATCATTATAACATCCCCTCCTTAACACACTTATAATGCATAATCCAACCGGTCACATAAATAATTGTACCATATCATGTCAGAAAACCGGGAACATACTTCTTTAAAAATAGAACATGCGGTGATCGATCATTACTATTCAAGTAAAATGTCGATTTATTTTACACTCTCTTTCCCGCTCAAAAGAACTCCTTTAACCTGCAGTCCGGTAATTCTTTCTGATATTGTCATGATTCATCACTCCTCGCTTTTCAAACTTATCATTCACAATAATTTCTAACTGTATTATCATATGAAACATACCTTTTCGCAATTGGAAATATGAGCAGATACAAGATAAAAATAACGCTTCCCGAAAGTGACATGATCAGCAAAAAATTTGTACTTTAATCAAGAGTATATTGTCTACGATAGGCATGACTATCACGATAGGTATCTGTATCCTTCCGTTTAAGTTCCTGAATTACCCGATTGAGTTCTACCTGTATATCTTTTTTCTGTTCTTCTGGTGCCGAATTCAATTTCTGTTCTAATTGTTGTTGCTGTTGTTTCAATTGTTTTATCTCCCTCTCAACAGCAGACAAATCTAAGGTTGTCACCACAACTATTGGCTTTTCACCACTCCCTTCATTATTTTTATTATCTTCTTCACTTTTATCAACATTCTCTATATTATCAGATACATTAGAATCTTCGTCTTCGGGATGATTAAATCTGATCTGCAATACCCCGCTTCCATCTTTTTTCAATTCATAAATTCCGGCTGAATCTTCACTATCTTGATATTCTATTATGTCGTATCGCTTCTGCATTTGTGACAAATCAGAAGCCTTTTCCTGCTGTGTTGTATTCTCTGCCACATCTTCTTTCTGAAAAACTTGCTTATATAAAACGTTATTTATTAATAGATTTTCTGTAATATTTCTGGTCATAATTATCACTCCTAATTTTTCTATGCTTTTAAATAATATTATTAAGTTTACAAATAAAATCAAACTGTTCGTTTATTGCCACATTTTTTCATAGAAAACCTGAGTCTGCAACTCCATATGTCTTGTCTCGATTTTCTATAGCATATCTCATTCACATCACCCTCTTTCTTAATTTCCTCTCAAACTCTCTGCAAAATCTTTCATATCATCCTTCTCAATTCCTCTGCCTCTTCCTCGGAGAGTTTTTTGTCGCCTATAAAGGCAGCAAATAGCCGGCTGATGGAATTGTCAAAGCATTCCTCTACCAAATGCCGCGTCCAGTTATGGATCAGCTCCTCCTTGCTACACAATGCATAATACATATAATGTGTAGAGCTCCGGTCTGTTCCTACCATTTTGATTTTTTGCAAATTGATCAAATACGTGTTTAAAGTTTGCGCTTTCCATGTTTTTTTCCATTCATTCTGTGCTACGTCCATGATCTCTTTAAAAGACATAGGTTCCCCCGTCCGCCACAGCAGCTCCATAATCAGCATTTCCGTATTAGACAATCCGTAATTTCTTCCCATACGATCTTCCCCTTTCCTTCATCAATGCGGACATTTTTCATACCATTTCAGCATAATTTCATCACCTGTTTTTACATAGCCGCAAGAAGTACACCTCTGCGCTTCATAAGTTGTCGCCGAACAGTCTCCGCTGCTGTTTTTACTATGGGATGTTGTTGTCCCAGCAGCATATTTGTGTTTGCAGGCGGCCCTTGTATAATTATTATCATCCTTGATCTCATAAACATTTCCGGCTTTGTCAGCAAAGAACTGCTCATATGGAAGTTCTTCAACCTCCAGCTTTAATTCCCCCACGGTAAACTGAAAGTCAAATCCCTGTTCAGAATAGCCATACCTCTGATCCGTTATATTCACCGGCGGATCATACGCACAGACTGTAAGCCCGCCCATTAGAGAGATCAATGCCGTCATCAGCGCAGACAAAATTCTTTTGTTTTTTCTAACTGTTTTCATTTCTACAATCCTCCTTTTGAAAGCTCTCTTACTATTTCCACCTAAAATTCCAACGGCAAACTCATTACTGGCCATACTTTTCTGTACCGCAAGCTTCAGAAGCAATTCGCCATATGCTTTGCGCTCTTGTTCTTCTTTCCCTCTCAACACAATACTGTCACAATATATCTCACTGATATTTAAAATCTCATTGTACAGGATATATGTAAACGGGTTGAACCAATGGACTGCTATAGCCGCCATACCTAAAAATCTTATAAGGACATCCCTATTCTTAATATGTACCAGCTCATGCTTTAACACATCACGATATAAGTCCTGGTCAGCCTCATCCCGGTTCCATGGAGGTATTATGACCGTTGGGGAACAGATTCCCATCGTGATCGGGGCCTTACAGTATTCAGAGCATAAAAGCTTTACGTTCCTTCTGATGTCCAATTCATTTTTTATCGCATGAAACATATCCTGCTGCTCCTGCCCTACTGGTATATCTGAATAGTTCAGACATATTTTTCTCATTTTCCAATATCGAAGGGCATACCACGAAATAACCGCAAATGAGAGAACTCCCATACCCAGTATGAATATGAGCATTTTTTCCAACCCTGATGATACATATAAGGAACCACCATCTGCATAAATTGCATAGCTTGTGTTCATAAGGCTGACCGGCCGGCTTAACAGATTAACCGCCAGCGGACAGAAGCCAAATATCGAATCCCTGATTTCAGGTAAGACAGCCGGAAACGGAATCAGATAAAAAGCGAGCGCAATCTTTAAAATACGATATCTCCATGCCAATGAAAAATACCTTTTCGCAATTGGAGATACGAGTAGATACAAGAGCAAAATAACACTTCCCGAAAGTGACATAATCAGCAAAAAATTAGTTAGCATTCCATCTCCTCTTTTTGTATTAAATATTCTTAGTATGAATTGTATATGAACACAAAAGAATAGTCAATACCATTTTTCAGAAAAATAATATACAAGGCCAAAAAAGACGCCAAAAATCCGAACTGAATTTTTGGCGTCTTTCTATTTGCGGTCAGGCTGATGCCTTAAATTTGCCAAAAACTCGGGCTAGTACAGCATTGCGTATATAATGGTGAATAATGCGCCTGATATTTTTGTCAGGACAAGGCGTAGGTTCCAATCCGATCCGCCCCGGCATGATTTTCCGTGAACCCGAGCACAAAATCCAAATCCTTTTTATTCCACGCAGCCTCTTCCGATAAATGCAGCCTGCTACAAGATGCAAGCCTCTCCTGGGTTCTGGCGACATAATCAAACCGTTCATTGATTCCCGGCTCTTTCCCATTAAGATTGAATGTCAATGCATTTTTCAAAAAAATAATAGGGGGATCTAATTCTATCCCCCTATTGCAGACCTCTTACATAGCATTTTTTATTTTTGCCATTTACATGGCAGTCGTCATAATTTTTTGCAATCTTTTCTTATGGGCCGCAGCCGTTACAACAGGTACCCTTGTCATCCCAGATGCCAGATATCCTCATTATACTCCGCGATCGTCCGGTCCGAAGAGAAGTATCCCGCCTCGCTGATATTGATCAGCGCCATCCTCGCCCATTTCTCCGGGTTCACGGCATAGTCCGTGACCGCCTGGTTTTTGCGCACAACATAAGCGTTAAAATCAGGGAATGTCTGGAACCAGTCTTTTCCAACCAGTTCGTTTTTCAGGCTCTTAAGACTCCCCGCATCTCCTTCTGCCAACATCCGCTCTCCGTCGATAAAGTCTACCGCGCGCCGGAGATTGGGATCCGTCTCATACCATTCCCGTGCACAGTAATCCCCTTTCTCATAGAGCCGGATCACCTGCCTGCTGCTCTGCCCGAAGATATAGATGTTCTCTCCTCCCACACAGTCCGCGATCTCCACATTTGCCCCGTCCAGCGTTCCAAGCGTGACCGCTCCGTTCAGCATGAACTTCATGTTTCCGGTGCCGGACGCCTCCTTGGAAGCAAGGCTGATCTGCTCGGACAGGTCACAGGCCGGGATCATCTTTTCCGCGGCAGTCACATTATAGTTTTCGACCAGCACGATCTGGATCCACTTGGAAACCTCCGGATCCTTTTCGATCACCTTCGACAAGGTCAATAGCGCATGGATGATATTTTTCGCCGTAATGTAGGCCGGAGCCGCCTTTGCCCCGAACACAGCGGTGATCGGCGCCGCCGGAAGGTGTCCGCTCTTGATCTCAAAATACTGATGAATGAGATACAGCAGGTTCAGCTGCTGCCGCTTATACTCATGCAGGCGCTTGGACTGAATGGAAAAGATCGAATCCGGATTCAGCTTAACCCCCTGCTTTTTGTACAGCCAATCGGAGAGCTTCTTCTTATTGGAAGTCTTGATCTCCATCAGTTGCTTTAAGACTGCATGATCCTCCGCAAAGGAAGCCAGTTTTTTCAGCTCCGACGCGTTCTTCTTGAAGCCCGGCCCGATCAGGCTCTCGATATACGCTGCCAGCTCGTGGTTGCAGGAAAGGAGCCACCGCCGGAACGTGATCCCATTGGTCTTATTGTTAAATTTCTCCGGATAAAGCTGATAAAACTGGTTCAGCTCGCTTTCCTTCAGGATCTCCGTATGAAGGGCCGCCACACCGTTTGTACTGTGGGTAAAATGAATGTCCATATTCGCCATGTGGACCAGATGCCCCTTGTCAATGACCGCCAGATCTTCCCTGTCCGTTTTTTCCCTGACCGCTTCATCCAGCTTGCGGATCACGGGCATGAGCTGCGGAACCACCTCTTCCAGGTAGCTTTCGGGCCATTTCTCCAATGCTTCCGCCAGAATGGTATGATTCGTATACGCACAGGTTTTGGTCACGATCTCCGCCGCCTCTTCAAATTCGATCCCCTTTTCCTCAAGCAGCCGGATCAGCTCCGGGATCACCATGGACGGGTGGGTATCATTGATCTGGATGGCCGCGTAATCCGCAAGGTCGTGAAGTTTGCAGCCCCGCTCCTCGCATTCCTCCAGGATCATCTGCGCCCCGGCGCTGACCATCAGGTACTGCTGGTAGATACGCAGCTTGCGGCCTTCCTCATCACTGTCATCCGGGTACAAAAACAGGGTCAGGTTCTTGACGATCTCTGTCTTATCAAAACCGATCCCCTCCGAGATGATGCTCTCGTCCACCGTATCCAGGTCAAACAGATTCAGCTTATTGGTCCGTCCGTCGTAGCCGGTCACATCCAGCCGGTACAGACGCGCCTCATACTCCTTTCCGGCAAGGCTGACCGGGTAGGTCTTCCCGGTATCTTCGGCCCACTGAGCGCCGTTCAGCCAGTAGTCCGGCGTCTCATTCTGAAAATGATTCCGGAAATTCTGATGGAACAGCCCGCAATGATAACGCAGCCCCACACCGTCCCCCGGCAGGTCCAGCGTTGCGAGAGAATCCAGGAAGCAGGCTGCCAGACGTCCCAGCCCCCCGTTTCCAAGACTGGGCTCCGGCTCGATCTCTTCCAGCTCTGCCAGAGATTTTCCGGATTCCTTCAAGAGCGCATCCACCTCATCATAGATCCCCAGATTGATCAGGTTATTGCTCAACAGCTTCCCGATCAAAAATTCCGCGGATATATAATACAGCTTCCGGCCCCTGACTGCCTTCTCCTTCACTCTGCTCTCTTCCTTCACAATGGTCATCAGTGCTTTATAAATTTCCTCATAACTGCTCTCTGCGATCGACTTTTTACAAATTGCTTCCAATCTTGTCTTCATGGCTCAAAACTCCTTTCGCATATGAAATCATCTTTTTCAACTCTCATGTATTGTCATCGGATCTTCCAGGCAAAATCTACAGCGGACTTTCGGAACTGCGCAAAAAGGCAAGTTATTTTTGCGCAGTTCCTTAGCCTGTGATTATTTTTTACCACATTCCGTCACAAAATACTTGTACTTTTGACGCAACATATTATACAATACGATCATGAGTGATACATATTTCCCGATTCAAGACAATTCCATAAACGGATATCATGAGACAAAAAAGCACACGGATTTTCTGTTCCCCTACAACGTCTATCCCTGTACGATCCCGGATGATTTTCCGTCCGTCCCGCTGCACTGGCAGGATACCATGGAGATCATCTACATCAAAAAAGGACGGGGCACGGCGCAGGCGGACCTGTCTGTTTTTGAAGTCCAGGCAGGTGATATTATCCTTGCACCGCCCGGGCATCTCCACGGGTTAAGGCATCTGCACGGGTTTCGGATGGAATATGAAAATATTATTTTTGACATGACGTTTTTAGGAAGCGGCGTGATCGACCTGTGCAGCCAGAAATATCTGATCCCCCTGCTGAGAAATGAATTGCATCTGCCTCTGCGCATTACCCCGGCAGATGCCTGTTATGATAAGCTCTCCGCTTGTCTCGACAATGCCGACATGCTGTGCGGCCTCCGCCCGGTCGGCTATGAGCTGGAAGTTAAAGCGGATATGATGAAATTATTTTCCATTTTGCTGCGGATGGCAGCCCCGGCCGAGCAGGAGCATCCGCTCCCCGCCAATATCGACCGGCTCAAATCCATCCTTCATTTTATTGAAGAAAATTATCAGCGGCCCCTCACGGTGGAAGATGCCGCTGATGTATGCGGTTACAGCGCCAGCCACTTCATGCGCTGGTTCCGCCAGGTGACAGGGACCAGTTTTATCCGCTATCTCAACCGGTTCCGCCTGGAAAAGGCTTTTCTGGAATTGAAGCATACGGATAAAACGGTATTGGAGATCTCCCAGGAGACCGGGTTTGACAATCTCTCCAACTTCAACCGCCTGTTTAAAAAGCAGTTTCTCATGACGCCGAGGGAGCTGCGCTCAGTATAATGCTATGAAACCGCATCCCCCCGCTCTGTGACCAGCCGGTATCCCACCGACTCTACCCGGTGCGCCAGGCACTCCCTGCACTCTGCCGCTTCCTCTCCGGTACAGATCTTATTGTCGTACAGGTCATACTGCTTCCTGTTCTTTACCGGAGACAGATTAGGCATCACCACATTGGCTCCGGCCAGCAGCCCTTTTTCCCGGCCCCGGGGATCCAATGTTCCCAGCGCGGTGGTTGCGGGGAGCAGTACCTTCGGCAGCAGGATCCGGATCACCGACAATAAAAACAGCGTCAGATCCACGCTTCCCGCTTCCGCCTCCGCAAACGGTGTTTCATGATGCGGAATAAACGGTCCGATCCCCACCATCTCCGGCTGCAGCTCTTCCAGAAAGCACAGATCCTCTGCAAGCTCTGCACTGGTCTGTCCCGGAGAGCCTACCATGAAACCGGCGCCCACCTGGTATCCCAGTGCTTTCAGATCCCTCAGACAGCGCTTCCGATTGGCAAGCGTCAGATTCTCCGGGTGCAGCTTCCGGTAGTGCGCTTCATCCGCCGTCTCATGCCGCAGCAGATAACGGTCCGCCCCCGCCTCCCGGAACCTCCGGTAGCTTTCAAAGGATCTTTCCCCGATGGACAGGGTCAGGGCGCAGTCCGGATAGCGTGTCTTGATCTCCCGGATGATCTCCGTCATCCTTTCATCTGTAAAAAAAGGATCCTCCCCGCCCTGAAGCACGAAGGTCCGGAATCCCAGCCCATATCCGTTTTCACAGCAGTCCAAGATCTCCTCCCGACTCAGACGATATCTTTTGGCATGCGGATTTTGGCACCGTATCCCGCAGTAATAGCAGTTATTTTTGCAATAATTGGTAAACTCGATCAGCCCTCTGGTAAAGACCTTATCTCCGTAATACAGCTTACGGAGCCGGACCGCTTCCCGCGACAGCCTGGAGCGTACTTCCGGATCGCCGGACGCTTCCAGAAGCCGCGCGTACTCTTCCCTGGCCAGAGTGTGATCACGTATCAATTTTTCCGTCAGAATCACGCGTTCTTCTCCTTTTTGTTTCAATCAGCGCTTAAAAAATATGTTCCTTCGGGTTTTCATCCTCAAATTCAAACACGCACCGCTCAAATGCATTGATCACATGGGTATCCTGATATTTATCATACCGCTTATGGTTTCTTCCATAGGACATATGTACGTGCCCGTGGAGGAAAAATTTGGGACGGTATTTTTCAATCAATGTCTTAAATACCTGAAAACCCTGATGCGGCAAATCCCGCCCATCATTTAACTGATAGGCGGGCGCGTGTGTGACCAGGATATCAAAGCCCCCATGACGAAACAGCTTGAACCACAGTTTTGCGGCTCTGCGCTTCATCTCCCGCTCCGTGTACTGATGCTGCCCGGAGCAATAGCGCATGGAGCCGCCCAGCCCGAGGATCCGTACCCCTTCATGGACGTAGATCTGATCCTCAATGCAGATACAGCCCTCCGGCGGAATGCGTTCATATTTGCTGTCATGGTTCCCGTGTACATACAGAACCGGTACGGAAGAAAGAGTCACCAGGAAGGAAAGGTAATTCGGATCCAGATCCCCGCAGGAGATGATCAGGTCGATCCCGTCCAATTTTCCTTTTTCGTAAAAATCCCACAGATACTTGGACTCTTCATCCGCGATCGCCAGTATCTTCATACGTCAGTTAACCTTCCTTTTTCTGTACTCCCTGCTGCTCAATGACAGGTTTTGCCTCTTCCTTCAGCTCTTCCTTTTTCGGAATGGAACCGATCACATTCTCTGCCAGCCAGTCCATGGTCATGATCTCCTCCGGCGCCAGGATCCGGTCCGGTTCTCCCTGCACGATCCCTGTCTGGGAATACAAAATACCGGAAAACGGGTTAAACAGATCGGAACTGATGGTCGCCCTCAGCAGTTCAACCAGGCGCTTTGTTCCAATCGGAAGGTTCTTGGAACAGATCACGTCGATCACCCCTGACGACATGCCCCACCAGTAGTTGATGGCCTTGGTAGACGCCGGGTTGTCGTCATATTTCCAGGTTCCGTCCATGATCGTCCGGATCAGCCTTTCGTAAAACTTGCCCCAGTGCCACAGCGGCATGGCAAGATTCCGCATCCAGCCTCCTTCCTGGTGGTAGAGTCCGTAGAACCGGGAAGCTTCTTCCGGGATTACCATATCCCGTCCGGATATACAGGAAGATCCGTTGCTCCTGATCTTTTCATCAATGTCCACGTCCTTCAATGTGGACCATTCCAGAAATACCTCCGCCCGCGGGTTGATCATCTTTGCTCCCAGGGCAAACGCATTGATATTTGCAATGGAACCGCAGATCGGATAATCCGCGATATAGGTCATACGGTTGTTTTCCGCCATCGCCCCGGCAATGGCCCCCATCAAAAACTTCGCCTCATGCATCCGTGAATAGTATGTACGGATATACCGGTGAGATGTGTTCAAGGAGCAGTTCAGGATTCGGATCTCCGGATTGGCAATGGCTGCCTTTACGCTTGCCTGTACGAAGGACGGCGTAGTCGTAAAAATCAGGTTGCAGCCTGAATCAATGGCCTCCGCCAGCAGAGCTTCGATATTTTCCAGGGTCGCATTCTCATAGCTGACCGTCTGCACCTCGTCCGAAAATGCCTGCTCCAGATGCAGCCGCCCCAGCTCATGGGCGTAGGCCCACGCCGAGGTTCCCGGTGTCTTTTCATAAATAAACGCAATCTTGAGCTTCGGCATACTCAGCGGCAGGAGGATGCTTAAGAGCGGCTTCTTTTCCTCATTGGGCTCCATCTTCAGGTCCACCACCTGCTCCTCCTGAAGAAGCTCAAATTCCTCCCAGCTCTTTGTCATCAATTCCTTCAATTCGCTGGTCGTCTTCTCGTCGATGTCCTCATATCCATATAATGTGATGAACGCCAGAAACGCGTCTCCTGCGGTGATCCTCAGCTTGCTCCCGCCCTGCGTCTGGTATTCCCCGGAAAACCTGGAATAAATGGAGCTGAATTTCAGCAGCTCATCCTTCGTCCATTCTTCCTCCGGCTCTTTCCCGACAGCTTCCTGCAGCTTCGCGAATCTGCCCTCCTGGGAAAACCAGATATAGTTAATGGGCGCGCACCGGTAAAAATCCAGAAATTCATAATATATTTTATTTTCCTTTTCCTCTGTGCGCTTCGGAATGATCCGCGTGACGTTGCCCGGAATGGACACAACGCCGAAATATTTCATAACGCTGACCCGCTTATTTCCTTCCTCCACGTAGAACTTGTTCATATATTCATATGCCTTAATCGGCTCCCGGATTCCTTCCTCCACATGGCTGGTGCTTAAAGAAGCCCATTTCGAAGCAAACTCCGTGGTCTCACGCAGAATCGGCATAAAATTTCCCGCAAAGGAGTTGCTTCTTCCGACGGTTTTCGTCCCCACGATCTGGTCTGCGGGAATCTGTACCAGCCCGAGGGGCATTTCCGAATAAGAGCCCTTCTCCGGCATAAAATCATCCAAAACCTGCAAAGTAGGCCTCACGCCGCGGAGCATCCGCGACTGATAGTCCTTTTTTCCCAATCGATACGCCTTGCTGTAATCTTCACTTCCCATAATGCCCTCCTACGCTTCCATTGAAAAGCTGCATCTTCATCATGCTCCGGGCCGTCCGCCCAAGCGGACAGAAGGAGCCAGTTACTTTCTTTTAAAATGAATCTTCCAAATATTCCCTTCTTTCCTCAATCGAATCTGTATGTTATCACTTTGCTCCTGTTCTGTCAAGCAAAAGCCCGCATAAAAATTTGCTCTTTTTTCCGTACTTTTCCCGCACATGAAATTCTTATGATAATTCTGACTTTTCCTGCGCTTCCGGCTCTCCTGTTACAGCCTTCTTACGCCGGTTTCTTCTTACCAGCAGGAGGATCCCCGCAAGCACCAGGCATACGGCTGCTCCGATCCCGACTCCGATCAGAACCCTCTTCCCGCGCTGCTGCTGCCGCTTCTGTTCTGCTTCCCGCGCCTTCTTTTGGGCAGCCTCCTCCAGCTCCTTCTGCATTCTCAGCACTTCCTCATCGGATTCCGGATTCTGGAACAAGCTCAGATCCAGTTCATTCTCCATCAACATCCGGATCATATCCTGCCCCTCCTGATTGGGATGCAGCCCGTCAGACTGAGTCAGGTCCTCAATTCCCGAGTCAAAGAGATCCACCACATGATATCCATATTCTTCCGCATACTTCCATATGATCTCATTCATTCCGGAGATCACACTCTCTACCACCGCGTTCAATGTACCAGGCAGCTCCCGCCCTTTCATCGGATTATAGATTGTCGTAACCGCAATCTGGGCATCCTCTCTGCGGCACAGGGCAATCGTGTCCATGGCAAGTACCCATTGGTCCTCAAATGAGGAGTAATCCCAGCTTCCTATTGCCGAAGCAATGTTCATCAGGAGAAGAGGATTTTCCGCAATCCCATCCTGCAGGGCTGCCAGAGCTTCATCCGCCGTGTAAAAACGAGTCTGATTGTTCAAGATCTCCCTGGACACCTTTTTAAATTCATTCATCAGGTCATTGGAGCCGATCGTCAGTGTGATCAGCTCCGCCTGCGAAAGCATCTGCTGAACATCCGTCTCCAGAAGCATTGTCGAATTGAGCTTTTTTGCCGTCAGCCCGTTTTTCGTAAACCGGCTGATCCAGATCTCTCTCCCGCTGACGCTATGCAGATCACCTGCAATGAGGATCGGGTAACTTGTAACTTCTGATTCACCTGTCCCATAGTATCCGTTCGGGATGCTGTCCCCCAGAGCGATATACCACACTGGGCCGTCCTTTTTTGCTCCTGTGCTCTGAATCTCCTCTTCTGCCGATGCATGCCCTCCAAAAAGCATGACACAGATCAGAAAAACCGCACTCATCCATATCCATTTTGCCCCGCGTACATATCCAGGCAATTCTATACGCCTCATGATTTCATCCTTCCTTTCCCTCAGTAACCTCTTTCCTATCGTAACACAACTCCCCCTTCTGTGTATACAATAAATTATATCCAGTGGCTCTTCCTTTATAGCTAAAATAATACGCAAACGAGGAACTGCCCTGCTAGCTAAGGAAGAATAGAGTAATAAACCTCCCCCGTTTTTCATACATTGTAAAAACAAGGTTTGCAGGGGGATTTTCTTGAAAGATTATATTGAAGAACGAGCCGTAGAAATCGCCAATTATATCATAGAAAGCAACTCCACTGTACGGCAGACGGCAAAGAAGTTTGGGATCAGCAAAAGTACGGTACATAAAGATGTTACCGAGCGGCTCCTTCAGATCAATCCTGCACTCGCGGCGCAGACCCGCAGGGTGCTGGACACGAACAAATCCGAACGGCATATCCGGGGCGGACTTGCTACCAGAGAAAAATATCTGCACTTAGAACATCGGTAAAATGAAAAGAGCGTGGAACTTCCTGTATGTTCTGCGCTCTTTCTCATGGTATATGAATCAGTGCTGCCATAAAGCTTTCCGGCCGATCTGCCTGGTGACCGTCCAAAATCCATACGGCAGCCCTTCCATCCGTCCCTTCCCGCATCCTTTGTTCGCATTCAGGGACAGTCTCCCACCGTCTTCCTACTTCGACGGAATAAACCGCGCGATCTCTCCCGCCACATTGGAGATCGGCATGGTCTGCAGCCAGATATGCCCCGGGCCGTTGATAACCGTATTAAAGATCCCTTCTCCGCCGAATACCATATTCTTCACACCCGGCACGGATCTGACATCTATGCCGCAGGTCGATTCCATCGCCGCAAGATATCCCGTATCCACCACGATCTGCTGCCCCGGCTCCAGGTCATACTCCACGATGTGCCCGTCAAATTCCAGAAATGCCGTTCCCTGCCCGGTCAGACGCTGCATAATAAAGCCTTCCCCGCCGAACAGTCCGGCTCCGAACTTCTTCTGAAAGAATACGGACAGGTCTACCCCTGCCTCCGATGCCAGGAATCCGGACTTCTGAACGACCAGTTCCCTGCCCGGTCCGATATCATAAGCCACGATCTTGCCCGGAAAGCTGGAGGCAAACGCAATCATTCCGGAACCGCCCATTGCCGTATACACATTCTGGAACAGGGCCTCTCCCGCAAACATCCTCCCGATTGCCTTTCCGATTCCTCCGTTGGATGTTGTCTCCATCTTCATATTCGGGGACATCCAGCTCATGGATCCTCTCTCCGTGATCATCCTCTCTCCGTTGTCCAGATAGCAGAGAACAACCGGAAGTGTCTCACCTTTAATCTCATAGCGCATAAACTACTCTCCTTCCCTCTTTTTTTCATTTTCTGGTAACGATGCAGAACGGCAGACCGCAGACCTGTCCGCTGCCGTTCTGAATCGTTCCATTTCTTGCTGCTCCTCCATTGTGCTCGCAATTGCCGGGAAAGTCAAGAAAAAGGCGGGGGATAAGTCAGTCTATTTTGTTGATTTCCCATCATTTTTCTGTTGATTCCGTGTTGAAAACTCCTCTGTCCGCTTCGGAAGCCGGATATTGACCTTAAACAGATCCGCCTCCGTTGTCACCTCCAACGTCCCGTAATGCAGCTCCGTAAAGCTCTTCGCAATCGCCAGCCCCAGGCCGGAACCTTCCGTATTTCTGGACGCGTCCCCGCGGACAAAACGGTCCGTGATCTCATTTGCGTCAAAATCCAGCTCCGCCGCAGACACATTTTTCATGGAGATCAAAACCTCATTCCCCTCATCCTTCACCTCAATATAAACTCTCGTATGGGGCATTGCGTACTTTGTGATATTCACGATCAGATTTTCAAAAATACGGTATGCCTTCTGGCTGTCCAGCAGCATCACAACCTTTTCCTCGGGCAGGCTCCACCGGATATCCAGACGCGCCTCCCGGATCCTGCTGTCATTTTCCAGGCCCACCTGCTTTAAAAGCTCTATCACATCCGCTCTCATAAAATTCATCGTCACATTCCGGCTGGTGGCTTTGCTGATCTCAAACAGATCCTCAATCAATCCCTTCAGCCGAAGGGATTTCTTCTCCAGCACTGCCAGATATTCCTTCCTCTTCTGCGGATCCTCCTCCTTTTTCAGCAGATCCACATAGGTTATGATCGCAGTCAGCGGTGTTTTCAGGTCATGGGAAACGTTGGTGATCAGCTCGGTCTTCATCCGTTCGCTCTTCACTTCCTCATCCACCGCTTTCTTGAATCCTCTCTGAATCTTCTGGATCTCCGTCTTCATTGGATTGAATACTCCCAGATCCCCTTCGATCGGAGCATCCAGGTTCCCCTCCGCAAGCAGGTTCATGGATGCCAGCAGCAGCCGATATTTCCATTGGATATCGAAAAAATATCGGCGCAGGAACAAAAACAGAATCCCGGAATACAGCAGAAGCGCAAAAATCCCGTAAAACCAGAAGCAGCTGATCAATGTCAGGACAATGAAATTCGCAAGGACGATCTTAAAGATCACATGATTCGCCTGCTCCGTAATATCCACATGCAGAAAACCGTCGTAAATCCGTTTCTGGAGGCCGCGGATTCCCTTCCACATTCTCCTGAACAGCCCCGTAGCCTCTCCTGCGCCCTGCCGCACCTGCTCGCCAAGCTCATCCTTGCGTCCCTCCGCCCAATAAAGGATCCGCGCGGTCAGGGTACGCTCCTTCCAATACCTTCCCTTCATCGTAAATATCGCCCGCAGACAGGTCGTTCCCCAATAGGCCATTCCAAAGATACAGAACCACATCAGCAGATTCAAGAGCTTTTCCACACCGTAATTCAGCTGCTCCGGGATCCCCATATCGCCTATAAAACCTGCCAGGCGATGGTTCAGTGTATTCCACACAACGGAAGCAAAGGATTGTTCCATGGAAACGGCAAATGCGCCCGCAAGCAATACCACCTCAAACGGCATTTTAAAAACCGGGAAGTTTCCCAAATCCCAATTCTTATTGCAGGGAATCAGAAGCGCGGCCGCCATGACCAGAAAGCATAAGCCCCATTCAAAGACCAGATAGGGCTTCATATTGGACAGGATCTCCACATTGGCATTGTATACGCCGCCGGAAAAATAATTATTCTGCAGAAATCTCTGCAGATTCTGTTCCGTAAACGCATAAATGATCTTTACCGAAGAGGGATCCGTCAGAAAATACTGTATCCGCTCCCCTTTCACATAATCATAGGGCTCATCCAGGCAGTTAAATACTCCCTGCTCCAGACGGTACCGCTCATCCTCGTTTGCGCAGGTTCCATCCACTTCCACGGTATTGAGGTTTTCGTTCCGATCATACTCCAGCACGATTCGAAGCCCATAATCCGTATTCTGCTCCAGGAGCTTTTTCGTGTCAGCGGAACTGCTTCTGCCTAGCAGGCCTTTTTCCCCGTCCGCGTCCTCCGAATCCCCGGAAAATACTTCATAATCCATATATTTGCGCATCAGGAAAAAGTTGTCTCTCCCGAAACGCTGCATCACTTCATTCAGCTCCAGATTCTCATGCACTTCATTATACAGATAATACCCGCCGCGCAGCAGTTCATCCATAGAATCTTCCATGATGCCTGCCGCAAAGTCGCCTTTCAGCTCCGGTTCCATCAGATCCGCAAGCACCGGATAGGAGGATATCATGGCAAATGAAGAAAATAAAAGTACGATTCCAGCCAACAGAATTCCAAATCTAGGACTGTTTTTCAATTTTATAGCCAACGCCCCACACCACCTTCAAATATTTTGGATTTTTCGGGTCTACTTCGATTTTTTCACGGATATTGCGGACATGCACCATGATCGTATCTGTATTGATGGCCTTTTCCTGCCACACCCGCTCATAGATCTCTTCCGCGGAAAATACATGCCCCGGATTCTTTGTCAGGAGCAGAAGGATCTTATATTCGATCGGCGTCAGCTTCACCGGATTTCCGTCCATGGTTACCTCCACCGTATCCTCATTGATCTCCAGCCCGCCGATCACATGTACATTTTCCTTGGGTTCCAGCTTTTCCATAAATTTCCGGTAACGACGGAGCTGGGAGTTCACCCTTGCCATCAGCTCCATCGGGGTAAACGGTTTCGTTACATAGTCGTCCGCCCCGATATTGAGCCCCATGACCTTATCCACTTCTTCTGATTTCGCCGAAAGCATGATCACCGGAAAATCGTACTTTTCCCGCAGCTTCATCGTCATACGGATTCCGTCCATCCGGGGCATCATAATGTCTACGATCGCCAGATGGATCTCTTCTTTTTCCAGGACCTCCAGCCCTTCCACGCCGTCCGCCGCCTGAAAAACCTGGTATCCCTGACTCTGCAGATAGATCTGCACCCCTTCCCGAATCTCCTTGTCATCCTCTACTACCAACACATGATTAATCTCCATCTCGCCCGTCCTCTCTGCTGTCATCTGTATTTTTTCACTGAACAGTTCCGTCAATAATATTCTAAAATTTTATATAAGCCGGCAGAACTGTTTATCAAATTCACGCATCTGCCGATACCAGTATGATACGAATAAACTGCCGGATTGTCAAATCGTTCAATCATTGTCACGACAGTACATTGATCGCCGCCTCCCCAAAGAAATACCCTGCCCCGATAAATACCAGGTTCCAGAGGAATACCCCCATAGCCGAGCTTACCGTGTACACGCGGAAATCCATCCGCACCACTCCTGCCGGAATCGAGATCAGTGTACGAACCATGGGAAGCAGCTTGCTTACAAACACACCCGCGCCGCCCTTTTCCCGCAGCATTTTTATCTTGTCCTCGATCAGGGGCCGCTGCTTTGGAAATTTTTTGAAGTAGAATTCCAGCAGCTTCTGACCTCCCAGCCGCCCCAGAAAATACAGCACCCAGCTCCCGGCCAGTCCCGCGCCTACGGAGATCAGCAGTACAAGCGGAAAGCTGATCTCTCCCCTTGCCGCCCAGATTCCCGCCAGCGGCATGATCACCCCTGCCGGAAAGCCCGGAAGGTTCAGGTATTCCAGGAACACGATCACGAATATAAAAAACGCGCCGTACTGCAGAAAAAATTGTGTCAATGTCTGGATCGTCATAATGCCAGCCCCCTTTCTTTGATTATCCTTATTCTACCGGACATATCTAAAGCGGACTGTTAGAACAAACAAAAGAATTTCTTAAGAAAATTAAAGAAAAAGTGAATCTGCTTCGCGCTTCATATGAAGGTAATGCCTGTATATATTCCTCACCATTTATTAAAATTTTGTGTATTTTTTACAAACCACATTGCCATCCGCAGAACTTTGATATATAATATATACATAAGTAACTGTTTCACTCTTTGATGAAATGGTTGCTTGTATATCAATTTTTAGAAACTATATTATTACAAAAGGGGGACGATGAATTATGAAAATTTTATGACCGTCACCAGCAGTCCGGCTGACAGGTCATGTTGGATACGACGGTATACCTTGTATAAGGCCGAATGGCCAGAACGGGATACCTTTGTGTATACCTTGCGAGACGGCCGAATGGCCAGAATGTGATACCCTTTGGGTATACAATACAAAACATAAAACAGACCGCTGTATGATGTGGTCTGCAATCATTATAAAGTACCATAAGGGGATATGGCTATGAGCATCTATACCAAGAAGGGGGACAGCGGGAAGACTTCGCTGATGGACGGCATCAGCGTGTCCAAGTCCGATGACAGGATCGAACTTCTGGGCACCATTGATGAGCTGAACAGTTCCATTGGGCTGGCAAAGGTCATTGCCGATCATCCGCTTTATGACGAACTTGCCAGAAGACAGCAGGAGCTGATGCAGATGATGTCAGGGATCGCCGATCCTCGCAATCCCGACCATCGTTTCAGTAAGGAAGAAACTCTGATTTTGGAAGAAGGCATTGATCATATGGAGAGCTTGTTTCCAAGAATCAAGGACTCTGTCCTGTACGGCGGCTGTGAACAGTCCGCACGCCTGGATATGGCACGCGCAGTCGCAAGACGGGCCGAACGGCGGTTCCGGAAGGCAGCCGTGAATTACGGAGCAGATCCGAAGGCAATGCAGTATCTGAACCGTTTGTCTGATTACCTTTATGTAGCGGCACGCTATGCCGACTATCTGGTTTCCGCACAGGAGGCGCAGACCTCATGACAGGAAAACCTGTGGAAAACCTGCTCCTGACAGCTTTTCTTCATACTATATAAAAAGGCTGTCATCGACGGTTTTCTACATACAAAAGCATGAATTTGATAAAAAAAGCATCCCCGCGTCATTCACGGGAGATGCTTTTTTATATCTCTTCTCTATGATAGATCTCATTTTTTCAATACGCTGTAGAAATACTGATTCAGCATTTCCCATGATTTCTTTTCTTCGTCCTTCAGCGCTGAAACATCCTCATCCATCCTGCTGATGCTTTGTTCTATATAGTCGATCAGTTTTTTATTTCTCTGTGCCTTGCCCAGCTCTGATGTAGCTCTCTTCTCTTGAAGAAGCTCTAATATGTAATCCTTCCATTGCTCATCCAGCTTCTGCTTCACCAGTTCTTCAAACAGCATGGGCGGCATACTGCCCTCCTCCAGCAGCCAATTCGCCAGAAGCATCTGCCTGAGCAGGTAAAAATACTTGATCTGCCAGACTTCGTCATCCCGGAAATACGTCCGAAAGTCCAGAGATGCCGTGTGAAGATAATTGCGGGCACACTTCTTCACAGAGAAATATTCCGGCAGGATCTTCTGGAGCTCAAGCCCCTCCGGAGTAGACCGGTAAATCGTCGGCGACGCGAACCACTCATGCACCTCCGGCGTGGACCGGTATACGAGACGCAGGACCCTGCGCAGATCCCACCCTTCCATATCCAGGAGGTCGTCCTGCTGCGCGTCGATCGAGTCCCGGATCTCCTCCAGTCGTAGATATTCCTTCGGATCTCTTACATATATGAAACGCACATCATAATCACTGTTCGGGGAGGAAAATCCCCAGGCTCTGCTTCCGGCCTCTACAGCCCAGATGATCCTGACCTGCTCCCGCTGTTCTATTTCTTTTAATTTTGCCCGAATAATCGCATCCACTTTCATTCCCTCGCATTTCATATTCTGTCCTTCTGTCATTCTAGTATATAGCAGGCAATTTCTAAATGCAATGCTTACATTTTTAAATTTCTGTAAATTAAAGTTACTGTGTTACTGTTCACACGGTGTCGCGCACTGCCGCACGTCATCCGGCCAATTCAGTGATGAGGCGGGCATCCGGCCAGTAAGTAGCAGTTGCCGGCATCTTTATTCCGCCAGAGTCTCCGGCTCCGGATATGCTCCACCGAAGGTCTCCACAGTCACTTTTTTCATTACCTGCGCTTCCAGAGGCCGGTCCTGATAATCCGTCGCGGTCTCCGCAATCCGATCGACCACGTCCATTCCCTCCGTCACTTTTCCAAATGCCGCATATGCCCCGTCCAGATGGGATGACTTCTTATGCATAATGAAAAACTGGGAGCCTGCGGAATCCGGATGCATGGCACGTGCCATGGACAGCACTCCCGCGTCATGCTCCAGAAGATTCTCAAATCCGTTCTGTGAAAACTCTCCCCGGATGCTGTAGCCGGGACCACCCATACCGGTTCCGTCCGGACATCCGCCCTGAATCATAAAGCCGCTGATCACGCGGTGAAAGATCAATCCGTCGTAATACCCTTTCTTTACAAGGGAAATAAAATTCCGAACCGTGTTGGCCGCAATCTCCGGATACAGCTCTGCTTTCATGATATCGCCGTTCTCCATCTCAAATGTAACAACTGGATTCGCCATAGTCTTGTCCTCTTTTCCTTTTTATGTTTTCTTTGATTTTTGCTGAACAGTCCGTACCTATTGTAACGAAAAATCTGCCCCGCGTCAATTTATGTTTTTCAAATAAAACAATCCGCCTCATGATTTTTGCCTGCTCTGGTTGAAATGTACATATCTTTTTCTTTTTTTTAGTTACTTGTTATATTGCCTGTTTTTCCATTCTCCGATATACTAAGTCCAGAAACAAACGAAAAACATTTTCTTAAGGAGGCTATTTAAAATGGCAAGTTTATCATTAAAGGGGATTCAGAAAATTTATCCTAACGGATTTCATGCAGTGCAGGATTTTAATCTTGAGATTGAAGATAAGGAATTTATCATCTTCGTAGGACCTTCAGGATGTGGAAAGTCTACCACACTTCGTATGGTAGCTGGTCTGGAAGATATCTCCGGCGGTACTCTTACGATCGACGGCAAGGTTATGAACGACGTTGAGCCGAAGGATCGTGATATCGCAATGGTATTCCAGAACTACGCTCTGTATCCGCATATGACAGTATATGACAACATGGCTTTCGGTCTGAAGCTTCGTAAAGTACCGAAGGATGAGATTGACAAGAAGGTTCGTGAAGCCGCAAGGATTCTTGACCTGGATAAGCTGCTTGACCGTAAGCCGAAGGCTCTTTCCGGTGGTCAGAGACAGCGTGTTGCCATGGGACGTGCCATTGTACGTAATCCTAAGGTATTCCTGATGGATGAGCCTCTTTCAAACCTGGATGCTAAGCTGAGAGTTCAGATGCGTATCGAGATCTCCAAGATCCATGAGAGCCTGGGCGCAACCATCATCTACGTAACGCATGACCAGACAGAGGCTATGACCCTTGGTACCAGGATTGTTGTTATGAAGGACGGTATCGTACAGCAGGTAGATACTCCTCAGAACCTTTACAATACACCTTGCAACCTGTTCGTAGCAGGCTTCATCGGATCACCGCAGATGAACTTCCTGGATGCAGTTGTCAACATTTCCGGCAATGACGTTTCTCTGAAGGTCGGCGATTATGTATTGAAGGTACCGGAGAATAAGAAGCAGGCTCTGATCAAGGGCAATTACAATGGAAAGACCGTTGTTCTTGGTATCCGTCCGGAGGATGTACATGATTCCGAAGAATTTATCGCTGCAAATCCTGACAGTGTTGTGGAATCTACCGTTAAGGTTTATGAACTGCTCGGCGCAGAAGTATATCTGTATTTCGATGTAGCAGGAACTCAGATGACCGCGCGTGTTAACTCACGTACACCGCTGAGAACCGGCGACAAGGCTGTATTTGCACTGGAAATGGATCGGATCCATCTCTTTGACAAAGAAACAGAGTTGACTATTACAAACTAGTAGTTTAAAATAAGAATAGCAGCTTACGCTTCGGCGTGGCAAAATAAAAGGCTGTACAGTGTACAGCCTTTTTCATATTACGAATTGTTCCCGGCAGGCCGCAGACCTGCCGCGCCGAACAGCTGCCCTATGACGAACTCACGGAGGAGGATCATGGAATATACGACACAGCTGAACTCCGCTGTCAATGAACTGCAGCGGATCACCGGTATCAGACTGGAAGTTTCGGCAGACTCCGCCCAGGATGAGGAACGTGCTTTAAAGCAGCTCCGATGCCTGTGCAATGCCTACAAGGAAAAATTTAATAAAAATCATTTTCTGAAAAACCTCATGACCGGAAGTGTTTCTCCCGTAGAAGCAATGGAGGACGCGCTGCGTCTGCATATCGCTCCAGAGGAACCGCGTATCCTTTTTCTTCTGGAGAAGAAAGGTCCGCTGAATGATACGGTAAAGGAGATTCTGAAGAATCTGTTTCCTTCTCAGACTAAGGCGTATCTGATTCCCATGACAGAATGCGGCGTTGCCATACTCCGCCCGGTAAAAGCCGCGGAATCCGAACAGGAGATCTCACAGCTCGCCCACATGATCGTGGATACTCTGAACGCGGAAGCCCTGACTCAGGTGTGGGTGGCATACAGCGGCGTGATCGGCCATCTTACCGATCTTGCCGGTGCCTGGCAGGAAACCAGTCTGGCATTGAAGGTGGGAAAGCTTTTCTATTCAGAGCAGACCGTATTTCCCTATAATCGGCTGGGGATCGGAAGGCTGATCTACCGGCTTCCTGTTCCGATCTGCGAGGGCTTTTTAAAAGAACTGTTTGGAAACGATATACCGGATTCCATGGATGAAGAAACTATGGCAACTATCAACCGCTTTCTTCATAATAATCTGAATATCGCGGAGACCTCACGTCAGCTCCATATGCACCGCAACACACTGATCTACCGTTTGGATCAGGTGGAAAAACGCACGGGACTGGATCTCCGCAGATTTGAGGATGCCATGACCTTTAAGATTGCGTCCCTGGTGATGAATTATTTACAGACAGAAAGGAACTCAGAACATGAATGATGCTTTTTATGAACAACTTGTAACCAGGAAAACCAAGCCTCTGGATATATTGATCCGCATCCTGATCATTGTCTTCATTGCTGCGGTCGCAGTTGTAGGGACTTTGTTCATTGGTTTTCTCGCTTTTTTCATTGCCGTACTTCTGGCAATGGGCGCATACTATTTTATTTTCCCGCGTCTCAATGTCGAATATGAGTATACTCTTTTAAACTACGACATTGATGTTGCCGCCATTTTCAGCAAGGAAAAGCGGAAAAATATCACATCCTTTGATATCCGTCAGGCCGAGATCATTGCACCGAAGGGTTCTCCCAGACTGAATTCTTATCACCCCAATAAGACTCAGGACTTCTCTTCCGGCAATGCGGACGCGAAGGTTTACGCAGTCATGATCCCGCTGGAACAGGGTGTCAGTTGTATCTATATGGAACCGGATCGGAAGATGCTGAATCATATGAAATCCTGGACCGGGATGAAGCTCTACGAAGACTGATCTGCAGTATGCAAATGGGCGGCCGGAAAATCCTGTTTATCCGCAATCTATTGTTGTGAAATCTTACGGATCGCAGCAATGGATTGCAGATATACAGTCATTTTCCGGCCGCCCTTTATATAGGTCATATGCGGAAAACCTGACGCAGCTATTTTACTTCGATCCGGCTCATGATCTGCCCAATCGACGCAGAGATCGACAGGTCCGCCCTCACCGCGCGGCCTGTATCAGATTTGTTGATGACCGCCAGATATTTTCCCCGGAAGTAATCAATAAATCCGGCTGCCGGATAAACGACCAGCGACGTTCCGCCGATGATCATCATATCCGCATCCGTGATCGCGCGGATCGCTCCCTGTATCACCTGGGAATCCAGCCCTTCCTCATAAAGTACGACATCCGGCTTGACCAGTCCTCCGCACTTCTCGCATCTTGGAGCACCGTCTCCGTTTTTTACATATTCGGCATCATAAAACGTATGGCAATCCATACAGTAATTCCGCATAATACTTCCGTGCAGCTCGTATACCACTTTGCTGCCTGCCGCCTGATGCAGCCCGTCAATATTCTGTGTCACAACGGCGGAAAGCTTTCCGGCCTTTTCCAGCTCTGCCAGCTTTAAATGCGCCGGATTCGGCTTTGCATCCAATATCATCATTTTCTCTTTGTAAAATTCAAAAAAGGCATCCGTGTGGGCCATGAAAAAGCTGTGGCTCACGACCTGTTCCGGAGAATACTTATATGCCTGATGGTAAATGCCGTCAGCGCTCCGGAAATCCGGGATATTGCTCTCTGTCGATACTCCTGCGCCGCCAAAAAATACGATGCTTGAGCTTTCATCAATCATTTTCTGCAGCTGCTCTATTTCCTGATCATACATTTTCATTCCTCCCGGCAGTCCTCTTCCACATGTCCGCACTCGATATGCTTCTGAACGATCTCCTTCATACAATTCCATATAGTTTCCGAAGTTTCTTCAATCTTTTCATTCCTCTTATAGATCTGAGATTTTCTCACCTGATGCTCCTGCCAGCTGAGCCCGCCAGAAGCGTCATTCAAAAGGAGAGGCTGGAAGTTATCCAGCAGATGCGCGTACTTTCCTTCCGGAGACTCGTAGGCTTCAAATTCCTCCCAGAGCTCACGGAAATACTTCCCCTGGTCCTCCGGCAGAAGGCCGAAGATCCGGTCAGCCGCGGCCTCCTCCCGTGCCCGCTTTGTTTCTGCTCCCGCGTCATCATATGCATAGGTATCTCCTGCGTCGATCTCCACCAGATCATGGATCAGGACCATGAGCATGACCTTGCTGACATCCACCGGCTTCTCCGCATATTCCTGGAGCAGATATGCCATCAATGCAATATGCCAGGAATGCTCTGCATCATTTTCCTTTCGTCCCGCGTCCGCCAGATAGGTCTGACGGAAGATATTCTTCACCTTATCAATCTCTACAATAAAACGGATCTGCTTTTCCAGCCTTTCCAGCTGCTGATTTTTCTCCATCTCTCTCTCCTTCATATTCAAAAATACTGACCGGTATGTAGCGTCCGGTCTCCTTAACGTACCCCCGAACATTTTTCCCTCTGTATAGAAAAAACAGGCCTTTTCAGCCTGTTCGCCCAATTGTTACAGTTCTATCTTACCGCTTGTATCGTCATTTACTACATAGTAAGCAGCTGATTCCTCCGGCTTCAGATAGATCTTCACTTCCTTCATGTCACCGACCTTATTCTTCAGAACCTTGGTCCATACTTCCTTGACCTTCTGGAAGATCTCTTTTTCAGTAAATTCCTTGCCGTCAAACTGAAGGAACATCTCGGTCTTCACTTCCGCCTTCGCAGAAGTCTTCTTTGCTGCCGTCTTCTTCTCCACAGTTTTCTTTGCTGCCGGTTTCTTCTCTGCCTTTGCAGGCTTTTCTTCTACAAGGACTCCTGCCTTGGTCTCAATTGCTTTTGTAGTATCTTTTTTTGTTCCGATTGCTTTTGGTACCGGCTTCGGCTCTGCTTTCTTCTTCTCCGATGTCTTTTCCGCTGCTGCCTTCTTCTCCGCTGTCTTCTTTTCCGTTGTCTTCTTTTCCGTTGTCTTCACCTCAGCCGCTTTCGCCTCTGATTTTTCTTCGGTTACTTCTGTTGCCTTTACTTCCTTTGCAGACGTACTTTCCGCTGCTTTTGTTGATTTAGTTGATTTTGTTCTCGATGCCATAATTGCTCCCTCCTAAAAACACTCAAGTATCAACTTCCTTTATAACTGCTGCCACAAAGTCCGTTTGTCGCACTATTACGTTACTTTTAATATACTGAGTAGTAAAACACTCTATGACGGGTCTATTATACATCATTTTCTGTAAAAGGTCAAATCCTATGCCAAAATTATCTCATATGATTTTATAAAGACTTCATTTTTCGGCAGCCGAATGATTCCCGGCTTCTTTGAAATCTCCTCCGCAAAGCCAAAATTGTCGCATCTTCCTTCCCATGGTTCCAAGCAGACAAAGGGCGCGTCCTTGACCGACCAGATCCCGAAATTCGGAAATCCTTCACACCGCATGCCCACATAAGGTGTTCCATCCTTTCTGCACAGCCATACCTCTTCAAACTGTCCGCCGTCAAAGATCAGCGCATCCCTCAGGAACATCTCCTCTGTGACCGGACACATCCCGTCTGTCAGCTCCAGTGTATACGTCTGATCCGGCACACCGGTTCCTGTATTCGGATCCACCAATATGTAAGTAAGAGATTCTTTTCCAGGAAATTTCAAAAGATAATCTTCCTTTTTTTCTCCCTTTTCAGCAAAACGGAAAGCCGGGTGCCCGCCGATGGTAAAGTACATGATCTTTTCGGAACAGTTTTTCACCTTCCACTCCACCTTCAGATTCTTTCCTTTGAGAGTATAAGTGATGTACAATTCAAAATCATATGGATAAACCTTTTTCGTCTCCTCCGAAGAGGCCAGACGAAATGATGCCGCATCCGCAGAAGATGATACACAGGTAAATACGCTGTCCCTTGCAAATCCGTGCTGCACTGTAGGAAATTTATTTCCTTCGATCAGCACCTCGTTCCCATATGTTTTTCCGACATTCGGGAAAAGGACCGGAGAATGGCGCTTCCAAAAGGAAGGATTCCCTTCCCATAAAATATCTGTGTTCTTCTCTCTGTCAGAAATTCCTGTAACCTCTGCGCCAAGCTCCGCGATCTCTACGCTGAGGACTTCATTTTCCAATTTCATCGTCTTCTCCTCCTTTTCCCATGCCAGTGCATTCCTTTGAAAGCTTCCGCTGTATATCACGGTTTTGCCTGCGGCTTTATTCCTCCGAGTCTGCCTGTTCCACCTGCACGCACTTGTCTACCAGATACTCCGCCACCTTTCTCTGGAGAATGGCCTTGCGAAGCAGGTCTTCTCCGACACGCTCCTTAAAAGCCTCCACATCATCAGAGCCTGCCTCTTTTGCATATTCCTCGATCAGCTTCTCATATTCCGATTCGGAAGGCTCCAGCTTCTTTTCCTTTGCCAGAAGGCTGCATGCCAGATTCGCCTTGACGATCGTCTCCGCAGACTCCCGGGCTTCCTTTTCAAACTCCTCGACCGTCTGCTTCATATATGTACTCAGGAATTCCTCAAATTCCAGGCCATATCCCTCCGCCAGCCTTTTATACGTATCCTCCGTCGTCTGATACTCCGCATCTACCTGGTCCTCCGGAAGCTTTTTCACCTCCGTCTCATCCAGCATAGCCATCAGCGCATTACTCTCAAGAGTAGATTTCACCTGCAGCTCGCTGTTTTCCTGCAGCCGCTTCCGGATCTCCTCCTTATACTCCTCTACTGTCTTGGATTCTTCGCTGTGCTCCTTGACCCATTCGTCCGTCAGCTCCGGCGTGATCACTTCGTAGATCCCATTCAGTGTAACGTTAAAATTCGCAGGCTTATCTGCTACTTCCTCATTCCGGTAGTTTGCCGGAAACTTTACAGTAATATCAAAATTATCGCCCGGCTCGTGCCCCACGATCTGTTCTTCAAAACCCTTGTACTCTCCCTCAGCAGGCAGAAACTGTCCGGAGCCCAGGATCAGGGATGCGCCGACAGCGCTGCCTCCGTCGAATTCCTCTCCGAAGATGGTGCCCGTATAGTCAATGTCAACGGTATCTCCGTCCTTGGCTGCCCGGCCCGTAATCTCCTTACGCTCCTGAGATGTAGCCAGCTGACTGCTGATCGAACTCTCAACTGACGAATCCGACACCTCCGTATTCTCCAGCTTGGGAATCTCCAGTTTTTTGTACTTGTTTATCGTGATGTATTCATCCGATAATGTCGAGCCGCAGCCGGCCAAAGACACAGCCAGCATACTGCTTACCAGCACTGCGATCCATTTTTTCTTCATCTTTTCACCTCATAATTCTTTGCAAAAGCTTTTTCGGCAAATCGGTATGGTCTGCCGATTACTGTTCAAGTATACCATATTCCATGATTGAAAAAAAGTCATTTTTAGATTTAATTCCGGTATTCGCTTCCAATTTATAAATCCCGCGGCTTAAAGCAGGGGGGACAAAAGCCGGCTGAACTGTTCCTTCACCCGGATGATAAATCCTCTCTGGTCATAGACCTTCCTGGTAACATGAGTACATTTCGTCATATCCGTCTCAAAGATCCGCTCCAGACGCTGTACGGTGGGCTCACTGTAGATCACCGCATTGACTTCAAAGTTCAGTTCAAAGCTGCGGATATCCATGTTTGCCGTCCCGACACAGGCCACCATCCCGTCCACGCTCAGCGTCTTCGCATGGAGAAAACCGTTGTTGTAGACGTAGCATTTCGCTCCGGCCTGAACCAGCTCGCCCAGATAGGAATAGGTCGCCCAGTACACAAACGGATGGTCCGGTTTGCAGGGCACCATGATCCGTACATCAATCCCGGAACGGCTGGCGATCATCAGCGCATCCAGAATCGAGTCATCCGGGATCAGATATGGGGTCTGGATATAGACATGCTTTTTTGCACTGTGGATCAGCCTGAGATAATTGTCATGAATGGTCTTGGTCTTGGAGTCCGGTCCGCTGGAAATGATCTGCACCGGGTCGCGCCCCTTCCTGACATATGTGGGAATCTCAAACAGATTATCCTGCTGAAACAGATTTTCCTTCGCGGCATAGTTCCAGTCCAGCACAAATCTGACCGCAAGCGAGGTTACTGCCGCCCCCTCAATACACAGATGAGTGTCCCTCCAATAGCCGAATTTTTTATTCTTTCCCAGATATTCCCTGCCCACATTGAAGCCGCCCACAAAACCAATCCTGCCGTCAATGACGACGATCTTCCTGTGGTTCCGGTAATTCATCCGAAGCTGGAACTGCCCCAGAAGTGCCGGAAAAAATTCCGCCACCTGGATTCCTTCGCGTTCCAGACGGTGCCAGTCCCGGTTATGCATCGTACGGCAGCCCATACTGTCAAAGAGAATCCTCACTTCCACTCCCTGCCTTGCCTTCTGGATCAGCACCGGCTCAATCTTCTGCCACAGCTCATCATTCCGGATGATATAATATTGAAGGTGTATATAACATTTTGCCTGCTTCATCTCATCGATCAATGCCCGGAACTTCTCTTTTCCGTCCGCATAGACGCGTACGTCGTTGTTGTCTGTCAGCACTGCCTGACCGGCTTCCAGATTATACAGGATCAGATCCTCAAAACGCCGCAGCTCCGGATTGGCCAGGCGAAGCCGCTTCCGGTAGATCCGTTCTTCCTGCCGGCGGACCGCGTACTTCAATTCCCCTTCAATCTCCTTTGCCTTGAACATCCGGCTCTTATGAAAATCCTGTCCGATCATAAGATACATGACAAACCCGAGAATCGGGATAAAATATAAGATCAAAAGCCACGTCCACACCGTCTGCGGAGACCTTCGCTGAAAAAAAATGATCACCAGAGACAGTAAGATATTGATGATCACCAGATGATCCATAATAAAATGATATGTGACCGCAGTCCCGTTCCAGATCGTTTCCGCCATAAAAAAATCCTCCATCATTCGAAAGCAGCGATTGCCGGATGCCTTGCAGCAAGACGCAGGGCACCGTGAACAGTAACAAGAATACTTCTTAATGTATTGTTTGTCAAGTTTCTGTTCGTATTCACACCGCCATGCGCAAAAAGTAAGCAGTTCGTCCAATGTCTGCTTGCACTTCACCGAAAACAATGTTACAATAGATTACGGAAAAAGAGTAAACAGGAGGATTTGCCGTGAGTACAGTAACGATCGTAATGCTGGTGATCTTAGCGATTTTAATCGCAGCATTTATTGCACTTTATTTTTTTGGAAAGAAGATGGAAAAAAAGCAGGCTGCGCAGAAGGAGCAGATGGATGCCATTGCGCAGACGGTTACCATGATGGTGATCGATAAGAAAAAAATGAAGCTGAAAGATGCCGGTTTCCCGGCTGTAGTTGTGGAGAATACCCCCAAGTACCTCCGGCGCTCCAAGGTTCCGGTCGTAAAGGCCAAGATCGGTCCGCAGATCATGTCTCTGATGTGCGACGCGCAGGTCTATCCGTTAATTCCGGTAGGCGGCAAGCCCATCAAGGCAGTCTTAAGCGGAATTTACATAACCAGTGTAAAGGGCATCCGCGGTTCCCTGGAGAAGCCGCAGCCCAAGAAAAAATTCATGGACCGTTTTAAAAAAGAAAAGAAGGATGACAAAAAGAAATAATCCGTCTGAAAAAAATCAGCACACATTCCCCAGGATGTGTGCTGATTTTTATGACAGATTCAAGGAAAAATCGCCGGCAGTTCTGGACATGATGTTCATTTTGATCGTGCAGTCCGCCATCGGTTCATGATTGACATCCAGCTCGTAGTCCAGTGAAACATCAATCTTCTTGTCTGTCACCTTCACTTCCATATTCTTCGTATTGACGCCTACAAGCATCTGTCCGTACGGCGTCTGATAATAAGTAAGGTTCTTCTTGTTTTTTTCAAAAACCATATGTGAATTCGAAAGCCCCCGCTTAATGATCTCCAGGCTGTCATCCCCCGATATCTTGATCTGATTTTTGGTCACTCCGGGAGTCCCCTCCATCAGCTCATCATAGATCACATAGTGCTTTCCGTTCCGGCAGTAGTAGCTCGCCGGAGTCACCACTTCAATCGGTTCATTCTCTTCCGTCAGATCGGACATTGCGTCCTGATGCAGACCTGAGATACTCACCAGCACATCTTTTGTCATACTCCATCCTCCATGTATTGCAGCCGTCTTACACTGTACGGACCGCACAGTGAATGCACAGTCCTGACATCCTTAATAGCTTTCTATATTCACCACATTCGTTTCCGGTACGTCGAAGGGCATCACCGTGTTGGCAAAATGCCGAAACTTCTCAGCCGTATCGCTGACGTAGAATTCATATCGGCTCCCCGGCGTCTCCCTGTCTCCATTGGCCATATCCCGCTCCTCCAAGAGCGCTTTCAGATCCAGCGCCGTCTCATAGGCCGGATTGACGATCTGGATATCCTCGCCCATATAAACACGAATCCGGGAACGCAGAAGAGGATAATGGGTACATCCCAGGATCATGGCATCTATATCCGTAGCACGCAGGGATTCCAGATAATACTCAATGATCTCCCGGGTCACCTCATGCTCCTTGAAGCCTTCTTCCACCAGAGGAACAAACAGCGGGCATGCCTTTTCAATGACCTGGATCTGCGGGTCCATTCCCTGGATAACTTTTGTGTATACCCCGCTCCGGACCGTGGCATCCGTACCCACGACACCAATCTTCCGGTTCCGGGTCACCTTCACAGCGGCCCTCGCTCCGGGTGCTACCACTCCGAGGATCGGAATATCAAATTCATCCCGCACCGCCTCAAGCGCAAGAGCGCTGGCCGTATTGCAGGCAATGACGATCGCCTTGACCTGTTTGGTCTTCAGAAAACGGATGATCTGTTCCGAAAAGCGGATCACTGTCTTTTGAGACTTGCTGCCGTAAGGTACCCGGGCAGTATCTCCAAAATATACAATATTTTCATTCGGGAGCTGCCGGATGATCTCACGCACTACGGTCAGGCCGCCTACTCCTGAATCAAATACACCGACCGGTGCCCCTTTTTTACACTCCATACTGTTTTATCCCCTGGGTCTTTACTTTTTCGCAATAATACAGAAAGCCTGCCACTGGCAGCCTTTCTGCACATGATGGTATCCGGTGCGGCAGCCTTTCGATTACAGCGCCAGCACCTTGGAGATCTCATACTGATGATTGGAGATCTTCTTCTTCATGCTTAATGCCTCGTTGATATCGTAATCAACGAACTCGCCTTCCTTGTAGCCTACCACACGGTTATACTTGCCGGCCAGGAGCAGCTCCACTGCCATAGCCCCCATGGTAGACGCATAGACTCTGTCCTTGCAGGTCGGGCTTCCGCCGCGCTGCATGTGTCCCAGGATCGTCGCTCTGGTCTCGATTCCGGTCGCTTCCTCAATCCTCTTTGCCAGGTTGATCGTATCGCCTACACCTTCTGCATTGATGATGATGTAATTCTTCTTGCCGCGTCTCTTGTTCGCCATGATATCCTGGATCAGCGCCGCTTCATCGAAGTTCTCCTTCTCCTCGGGAAGCAGGATCCTCTCCGCGCCATTGGCAATACCGCACCAGAGAGCCAGATATCCCGCGTCACGTCCCATAACCTCGATGATACTGCACCGCTCATGGGATGTAGAAGTATCACGGACCTTATCAATGGCTTCCATCGCCGTATTCACAGCCGTATCAAACCCGATGGTATACTCTGTGCATGCAATGTCCAGATCAATGGTTCCCGGAAGCCCAATGGTCTTCACCCCGTAATTGGCAAGCTTCTGCGCGCCCGCAAAAGAACCATCGCCGCCGATGACCACCAGCGCGTCAATACCGTATTTCTTACAAATCGCCGCTGCTTTCTGCTGTCCTTCCGTTGTACGCATGGATTTACAGCGCGCAGTCTGGAGAAGTGTTCCGCCCCGCTGAATGGTATCCGACACATCACGGGCGGACAGATCAATAATCTCTTCCTTCAGAAGACCATGATATCCCTTGCGGATCCCGCGTACCTTTAAGCCGTGTGACAAAGCCGTCCTTACCACTGCGCGGATCGCAGCATTCATTCCGGGAGCGTCGCCTCCGCTTGTCAGGACACCGACCGTACGGATCGTGTCTTCCATTTCATCCAATACCTGTTTGTTTTCCATTTCTCCCATGCTTCCTTCCTCCTCAGGTGTATTGAGCGCCAGAAAAATCTGCCGCTCAATATCATATAATTAAAAGTAAGTACCCTGCAAAAACTCTGCCGCCGGCAGAATTTCTGCAGCATCAGAATTTACCAGGCACATCTGTTCCCGGCTGCCTCCGCGCCTGAAACAAGGAACCAGGATTCAGGAATTACACCGCCTGATTTTGTACATTCTTCAATGATTTATTTTATACTATTTATATACGGTTTTCAATAGTCTTTTCGACTACTTTTACCCGCTTTTCCCCAAACTGATTCATCAATCTGCTTAATACCTGAGGAGTGATCAGGATATTCCGGTTTCTGGGCAGTCTTTTTACCGCGCGCTCGGCCTGACAGTAGATCACCACCTCGTCTTCCCCGTCGGAATCCTTCAGATGTCCGAACAATGTCTGTTCCTGTTCCAGATAGTCCGCCTTGTCCGGAAACTGGATCCACAACTCCCGTTTTTTTCGGTCAAAGGGGATCACTTTCTCGCAGATCAGCTTACTTGGCCTCTCGTCTTCCTCGGACACTCTTCCTCGGATAAATACCTTCTGGTCCACCTCCAAAAGCTCCCGGTTCTTCTCATAGTCCCGCGGGAATACGACCACCTCCACGGTTCCCAGCAGGTCCTCAACGGTCACAAATGCCATCATCTGGTTTGTTCTCGTATATTTTACTGTTTTGTCCGTGATCAGTCCGCCTATGGTTTCCCTGGCTCCGTCGTGAACCTTGGAACGCCCTGTTTCCTCATCCGGCTGAAAATCCGGCGTGACGGCAGAAATATTTTTTCTCCATGCCGCTTCATAAGCATCCAGGGGATGTCCGCTGATGTAGATCCCCAGCACTTCCTTTTCAAATGCGAGCTGGTTCTCTCTCGTATATTCCCCCACATCCGGCAGCCGGATCTCGAACTGGCTCTTTTCCTCCTCTTCCACCAGATCAAACAGAGTCATCTGCCCTGTCATGGCATACTTTTTTTCCTGGTTCACATGATCCAGGATCTGCAGGTAAATACTCATAAACTGCTTCCTTGTTCCTCCCAGGCAGTCCAGCGCGCCGGACTTGATCAGGTTTTCGATCACCTTTTTATTCAATGCTTCCTTAATAGACATCCGGTTAATAAAATCTTCCAGGTTTTTAAAGCTGCCAAATTCCTCCCTGTCCGATACGATAGCCTGGATCACCTGCTTCCCGATGCTTTTGATCGCCGCAAGTCCGTAACGGATCTGTCCGGAATCCACCGAAAAATCCGAATAGCCCCGGTTAATGTCCGGCGGAAGGATCTGGATATCCATCCCCCGGCAGGCATATACATATTCCGCCACCTTGGACGGATTTTCAATGACGGAGGTCATCAGCGCCGCCATAAATTCCACCGGATAATAATATTTTAAATATGCGGTCTGATAGGCCACCACCGCATAGGCGGCGGCATGGGACTTGTTGAACGCATATTTCGCAAAATCGATCATCTCGTCATAGATCTTATTTGCAACCTTCTCGTCAATCCCGTTCTTAACACACCCCGGTACATTGGTCTCTTCATCGCCATAGACAAAGATCTGCCGCTCCTTGCGCATCACATCCCCTTTTTTCTTGGACATGGCCCGCCGCAGCAGATCGCTCCGCCCCATGGTGTAGCCAGCAAGATCCCGGACGATCTGCATGACCTGCTCCTGATAGACGATGCAGCCATAGGTGGGCGACAGGATGGGCTCCAGCTGGGGGCAGTCATATACAATGGATCCCGCCCCGTTCTTCCCCTTGATATACTGGGGGATAAAATCCATCGGCCCCGGACGGTACAGGGCGATCCCCGCAATGATATCTTCCAGGCTGTGAGGCTTTAATTCCTTCATGAAGCTTTTCATCCCCGGACTTTCAATCTGGAAGATCCCGTCTGTTTTTCCGGTTCCGATGTAGTCCAGCACGGCCTGGTCGTTATAATCAATGGCATTTAGATCCAGCTCCGGCGCTTTTTGCTTCACCATCCGCACTGCGTTCTGAATCACGGTCAGGGTCCTCAATCCCAGGAAATCCATTTTTAAAAGCCCCAGCTCCTCCAGCGTGGTCATCGTGAACTGCGTCGTAATGGAACCATCCTGGGCCCGGGATAACGGAACATATTCATCCGCGGGCTCCTGGCTGATGACCACGCCGGCGGCATGCATGGAGCTGTGCCTGGGCAATCCTTCCAGACGTTTGGACATGTCGATGACATTTTTCACCTGCTCATCCGTCTCATAGGCTTTTTTCAGCTCCGGGTTCATCTCCAGCGCCTTCGCGATGGTAATGTTCAGCTCCTTCGGAATCATCTTCGCGATGGAGTCCACAAACGCGTAGGGCAGGTCCATGACCCGGCCCACATCCCGGATCACGCCCCGGGCCGCCAGCGTTCCGAAGGTCACGATCTGCACCACCCGGTCCTTGCCGTATTTGCGGACCACGTAATCAATGACCTCCTGCCTTCGTTCAAAGCAGAAGTCCACGTCGATATCGGGCATGGACACACGCTCCGGATTGAGGAACCGCTCGAACAGAAGCTGATACCGCAGGGGATCGATATCAGTGATCCCCAGGCAGTAAGACA
Source organism: Lachnospiraceae bacterium (assembly GCA_009911175.1). Next base: position 70,153 of record QXWX01000016.1, read on the forward strand.
CGATGCTGCCCGCCGCGGAGCCTCTTCCCGGCCCGACAGCGATCCCGTGGTCCTTGGCATATTTGATAAAGTCCCACACGATCAGGAAATAATCCACATACCCCATATTTTGGATCGTATCCAGCTCGTATTTCAGCCGTTCCCGATTCTCCTGAGCCTCTTCGCCGTAACGCTGATCCAGCCCTTCATAGCACAGTTTGTTCAGATATTCCCAGGAGGTCATCCCATCCGGCACGTCGTACTTAGGCAGCTTGGTCACGCCGAACTCAATCTCCACATGGCAGCGGTCAGCAATCTTCTGTGTATTCTCCACTGCCTGCCGCGCATAAGGAAACAGCGCTGTCATCTCTTCCTGAGATTTGACATAGTACTGCCCGCCTTCATAGCGCATCCGGTTCTCATCCGCCAGCTTTTTTCCCGTCTGGATACAGAGCAGGATGTCATGGGGCTTCTCGTCCTCCGCATAGGTGTAATGCACGTCATTGGTGGCCGCCAGCTCGATCCCCAGCTCCTCGGACATCTGCAGCAGACGCTGGTTCACAAGCTTCTGCTCCGGAATACCGTGGTCCTGCAGCTCCAGGAAATAATTGCCCTTCCCGAAAATGTCCTGATACTCCAGCGCTTGTTCCTTCGCGTCTTCGTACAGCCCCCGAACCAGGTATCGCTGCACCTCCCCGGCAAGGCAGGCGCTCAATGCAATGATCCCCTCATGGTACTCCCGCAGAAGTTCCTTGTCCACACGAGGCTTATAATAATACCCGTCCACAAACCCTTTGGACACAATCTTCATCAGATTGGCATAGCCGGTATTATTCTCCGCCAAAAGGACCAGATGATAATAACGGTCATCCCCGCCCGTGATCTCCCTGTCGAACCTGGAGCCCGGCGCCACATAGACCTCACATCCAAGGATGGGATTGATCCCTGCTTTTTTTGCTTCCCGGTAAAAGTCGATCACCCCGTACATGACTCCGTGGTCCGTGATCGCCGCGCTGTCCATGCCCAGTTCCTTTACCCTTGCCACATATTCCGATATTTTGTTTGAACCATCCAGGAGACTATACTCCGTATGGACGTGTAAATGCACAAACCCCATGCTTCACCTCCCGCCCGCAGCCGCTTTTCTATTTCCGCCAAAAATGACTGCCGTTTTGTAAATATTTACTTCCTGTGTAAAAAAACAAGGTGGTTCCCACAAGAACCACCCAGCCTGCTCCGTATTAGTTGCTTCCGTTCATCATGAATCCGATCAGCCTGTCTGTATCTTCCTTTTCATAAGCAAGGATCTCCAGCTCCGGAATCTCACCATTGGAAAAGATATTCGCCATAGATACGTACTGGGAAAGCTTGGACTTCAGATTCAGTCTGTCCCCTTCTCCTGTCACCAGTTCTACCTTCCCCTTGCACTGATCAACCACCTTGAAAAATCCTTCTATGTCTGTAATATTCTGTACTTTCATAATTCAAAGACCTCCTCAAAAAATATTATTTTCTGTTTCTAACTTTTTCTGAGTTACGCTATCATTATACATGATTTTCCAAAGAATGCAATCTTTTTTTATGTTTTGAAAATTCTTTCTGTCCTCATTTTTTGTCTTCTCTGCAATTTATGTTTGCTGAAAAACAAGGGATATGCTATAATAAGAATTACGCTGAGGCGCAAGCAGGTCATCAATTTCCTGCGGAAATTGGTGACAAATAATACTAACAGCAGCGGAAAACGGCATAAGTTTTTGTGTCTGATTTCAGAAATTTTATAAATTTAAAGATACAAGGAGGAGTTATTGATGAGATTAGTAACACGTTCTGATTTTGACGGTCTTGCATGCGGCGCGCTGCTTCTGGAGGCAGGGATTATCGACAGCTGGAAATTTGCCCACCCCAAGGATATCCAGGACGGCCTGTTGGAGATTGATGAGAATGACTGCCTTGCCAACGTACCATTTGTAGAGGGCTGCGGACTCTGGTTTGACCATCACTCCAGCGAGCACGAACGTCTGGAGCTGGAAGGCAAATATAAAGGAGAGAGCCGCATCTGCCCGTCCTGCGCGCGGATTATCTACGAATACTACGGTGGAAAGGAACAGTTCCCCCAGTTCGATGATCTGATGGAAGCAGTCGATAAGGTAGATTCCGGCAATCTGACCATTGATGAGGTCATGAACCCCACAGGTTGGATCCTGGTCGGCTTCTTGATGGATCCCCGGACCGGGCTGGGACGCTGGAGACAATTTTCTATTTCCAATTATCAGTTAATGGAAAAGCTGATGGAAGCCTGCCAGACCATGACTACCGAAGAGATCCTGGCCCTTCCGGATGTGCGGGAGCGGATCGAGATCTATAATGAGCAGACTGAAAAGTTCAAACAGATGGTGTCCGAGCATACAAGGGTGGACGGCAATCTGATCATCACCGATTTGAGACACGTGGACCCGATCTATACCGGCAATCGTTTTATGATCTACAGCATGTATCCGGAGCAGAACATCTCCGCATGGATCGTCAGCGGCCGTGGCGGACAGGGCTGTTCCGCCGCAGTAGGCTACAGCATCCTGAACAAAACGTCGGATGTGAATGTCGGAAGCCTGATGCTGAAATATAACGGCGGCGGACACAAGAAGGTCGGCACCTGCCAGTTCAGCAACGAAACGATGGATACGGAGTTGCCCAAGATGCTGGAAGAGCTGAGCGCGCTGGCGAACAGATAGAATCCATACATACGAAAAGCTGCCTGAGGCAGCTTTTCTTTTTCTTAATATATATCCGCAAAGCGGCAGTTTATCTTCTTCCTTATACCAGGGACTGGTTCAGGTAAGCCTCCTGCTCCGCAGTCAGCGTGTCGATCTCCTTCCCCAGGAAACGGAGCTTTCTCACCGCAACGTCTTTATCGATCTCCTCCGGCACATCCACCAGCATCTCCGTCATTTCTTTTCCGTGCTCAACCAGATATTTTGCGGAAAGCGCCTGGATGGCAAAGCTCATATCCATGATCTCCGCCGGATGTCCGTCCCCTGCGGCCAGGTTCACAAGACGCCCTTCCGCCAGGACGAAGATCCACCGTCCGTTCGGCAGCCTGTATCCCTGGATGTTTTTCCGCATTTCCTTCGATTCCGCTGCCATGGCACGCAGGCCCGCCATATTGATCTCGCAGTCAAAATGTCCTGCGTTGCAGAGGATCGCGCCCTCTTTCATTTCCACAAAGTCCTCTTCATCAATGACCTTGTCGCAGCCGGTCACTGTCACAAAAAAGTCGCCCAGCTTCGCAGCCTCTTTCATCGGCATCACGTCAAATCCGTCCATCACAGCTTCAATGCCCTTCACCGGATCAATCTCTGTCACGATGACCCTCGCGCCCAGGCCCTTTGCCCGCATGGCAACACCTTTTCCGCACCAGCCGTAGCCGGCTACCACCACGATCTTGCCTGCCACGATCAGGTTTGTAGTCCGCATGATACCGTCCCACACAGACTGCCCCGTGCCGTACCGGTTATCAAAGAAATGCTTGCACTGCGCGTTATTTACCCGGATCATGGGGAATTTCAGATCGCCGGCTTTGTTCATCGCCTCCAGGCGGATGATGCCCGTTGTGGTCTCCTCACAGCCTCCCAGGATGGCTGGGATCAGCTCCTGCATCTCTGTGTGGACCATATGCACCAGATCGCCGCCGTCGTCAATGATGATATTGGGTCCCGCGGAAAGCACCGCGCGGATGTGGGAATTGTACTCCTCCTCCGTCGCCCCGTACCATGCATGGACTTCCAGCCCCGCCTTCACCAGCGCGGCCGCCACATCATCCTGGGTGGAAAGCGGATTGGAACCCGTTACATACATCTCTGCCCCGCCTGCTGCCAGCACCTTGCACAGATAAGCCGTCTTTGCCTCCAAATGTACGGAAAGGGTGATCTTCTTCCCTATAAATGGTTTCGTCCGGCTGAACTCTTCTTCCAGCATGCGCAGCAGGTCACAGTTTCTCTTCACCCATTCGATTTTCTGTTCGCCTGACTCCGCCAGGCCGATGTCTCTGATTTCGCTACTCATTTCTTCTCTCTCCTTCCGCCGCACATGCGGCACTTGTGATATCCAGCCGAATTTTTATTAACGTGATGGTCGTCTGTCCTATCATCACTCTATACTGCCATTTTCACCTGCAGTATCCAACAGCAGCAAAATCCGGCCCATGGGAAGCCGCCTTACGGCAAGAGGCCGGATTCCAGTCCCGTTACGGAACCGGACTGTAGCTTCATCATTATATTATCCCACAAGCGCACGTTTGTCAATCTGCAGGATTTCCTGCTTACGGAAGTTTCCACAGAAGACGAGTGCATTTTATTTCTTCTCCGCCCACATACTTACAATATGATAGTATCCTCTGGAGGTGATCCGGTATACCAGCATGTAGAATACCGCAAATGCCAGATAACAGCAGACCGTAACGATCAGCAGCAGCTTCAGATTGGTCAGGCTGAACAGGATCAGCAGCTTATGGACCATCGGAAACGCAAAAGCCAGATGGATTCCCGCCATGATCAGGGGAAGGAAGAACACCGTCAGCACCTGAGAATTGACGCTCCGCCGGATATCTGTTTCCGTCATGCCCACCTTCTGCATGATCTCAAACCGGGCCTGATCCTCATAGCCTTCCGAGATCTGCTTATAATAAATGATCAGCACCGCGGCAAAGACGAACACCACACCCAGCAGGATTCCCAGGAAGAACAGGCTTCCGTACAGGCCGTAGAACGTCGCCCGTTCTTCTGCCGCGCACCGGCTGTATGCCAGGAAAGGAGAAGCTTCTTCTGCGCCGTCACTTTCCCCCGTACTGTCCGGCGTGTCCTGCTCTGCCTTCATCCGCGTCATTTCCTGCTCCAGCGCTGCCTGGACCCTGTCGTGGATCCGCATCTGCATCTCATCCCCGCAGTCCAGGTCAAATCCATAATTCCAGTGGAGTCCCAGAATCGGATTTCCCCATTCATTCACAAGCCCTTCCAGCGGACGCGCCGCTTCCGCCAGATCCGGGACGAAGATAAACATGGATGGGATGATCTGCTCTGCATCCACACCGTTTTGTATAAACTCCGGAACTACCTTTTTAATCCGCATCGCCTCTCCGTCATTGACTGTAATGGTATCCTTCTCATAGTCACGTTTCGTCGTATAGATGAGGACCTCTCCCGACGCCAGCGCTTCCTTCTGGTTCATCATACGGTTATAATCCTCCAGCGGCACGAGAAATATCTGCCATGTATCGGCATAGTCGCTCACTTGAAGCACAGAGGTATTTTCATCATAGGTACGAAACCGACCTTCCGCCAAGATACATGAAAAATCCACAAGCGGATAATCCAGCACATTCTCTGCGATCAGAGTCCCGTCCCCTTCTGCCGAAACGGCCTGCCCGGCAGCTTCCCGAACACGATCCGTCACCCCGGATTCCATGGCTTCCATACTTCGAAAGCTTGCATCGATCATGATATTTCTCGGATAGCGGTTTCGCAGACTGTCCTCGGTCCCCGCATACAGGCACACGGTTCCCGAGAGCATCACCAGCACCATGGTACACAGGATGCAGATGGACGCCAGGCCCGCGCCGTTTCTCTTCATGCGGTAAACCATGGAGGAAATGGACACAAAATGGCTGGTCTTATAGTAGTAGCTTTTGTTCTTCTGCAAAATCCTGCAGATCGTCACAGAGCCTGCGATAAACAGTAAATACGTCGCGACGATGACCATGATGACCGCCACGAAAAACCAGAGCAGCGCCTCGATCGGATTCTCAATGGTAACCGCCAGATAATAAGCCGCCGCCAGAATCACCAGGCCCGCCAGCGCCAGAAGCCAGTTTGCTTTGGGCGGTTTTTCCCCCGCATTCTCACTGCGCAGCAGCTCCATCGCGCTGGCTCCCCGGATCTGCCATAAGGTCTGGAGCAGGATCACCAGAAAAATGATGGAGAACCATTTTAACGTTTCCAAAATCGCCCCTGCTCCCAGCGAAAAGGAAAATTCCGCCTCGCCCTTCAGCAGATTGACCATTCCCAGCTCCGCGAACTTGGAAAATGTGATCCCGGCCAGCAGGCCGCCGCCCATAGAGATCATGGCGCTCATCACGCTTTCGCTCACCAATATCTTGGCCAGATTCCATTTCCCCATGCCCAGGATATTGTAAAGGCCAAATTCTTTTTTCCTCCTGCGGTTCAGGAAGGAATTGGTATAGAACAAAAACAGCAGTGAAAACGCAACGATCACATACATCCCGAATCCCAGCATGGACTGCATGACCTCCCCGCCCGGAACAGACTGCAGTGCGCTGCTGGTATTTAAAAACGCCACAACATAGTACATCATGACCATACCCATGGATGCCAGGATATAGGGAACATACAGGCGGCTGTTTTTCCGGATTCCCATCCAGGCCAGTTTTGGATAAAACATACCTTTCATCGCCCCTCACCTCCCTGAAACTTTTTTGACGCCAGCGCGGTCAGTGTGTCAGAAATCTTCTGATAGAGCTGCTCATCTGTGCTGTTGCCCCGGTAGATCTGGTGGAATACCTCCCCGTCCTTGATAAACAATACTCTTCCCGCATGGCTAGCCGCCTTTACGGAATGGGTCACCATAAGGATCGTCTGCCCGTTCCGGTTGATCTCGCTGAAGAGCTTGAGCAGTTCTTCCGTCGCGTTGGAGTCCAGCGCCCCGGTGGGCTCATCCGCCAGCACCAGTCTGGGATTGGTGATCAGCGCCCTTGCCACAGCCGCCCTCTGTTTCTGTCCGCCAGACACCTCATAGGGATATTTTTTCAAAATGTCGGTAATCCCAAGCTGTACCGCGATAGGCGCAAGTCTCTCGCTCATCTCCGCATAATGCTTTCCCGACAGCACCAGAGGAAGATAGATGTTGTCCTCCAGTGAAAATGTATCCAGCAGGTTAAAGTCCTGAAATACAAATCCCAGGTTATCCCTGCGGAACGCGGCCACGGCGGACTCCCGGATCCGTGAAAAATCCCAGCCATCCAGCTTGACCACACCGCCGGTAGGCCGATCCAATGCCGCAAGGATATTCAAAAGGGTCGTCTTTCCGGAACCGCTTTCCCCCATGATCGCCACATATTCGCCTTCCTCTACGCTGAAGGTCACCTTTTTCAAAGCTTCCACCTTGTTCCCGCCGAAACGGGTCGCATACACTTTTTTCAATCCATTGACTTCCAAGATACTCATTGCAATCCCTCCATATTTTTCAATCCTGTCCCATAATCTCTCTGTACTCCGCCGAATATCCACCGGTTGCGGCAGATACGAAAGAGCTTTCGTGGAAACCGTTTTTTCTATATCATTTGTTTCTCCATCATCATACAAAAAAGAGAAATGTACTGCCATCGAATTGACTTACATTTCTCTTTGTTCATCTTACAGTTTTGTAAGATGCTTCCCAAACCGGATCCGGATGACGGTTCCATTTTCCAGGGACGAATTGGCTGTGATCGTATGTCCCAGATTGCTGCAGATCCTGCGGCACAGGTAGAGGCCGATCCCGCTTGCCTTTTTATCGCTTCTTCCATTATATCCGGTATATCCCTTTTCGAAAATACGGGGAATATCCTCCGGCGCGATCCCGATCCCCGTATCCCGGATACACAGAACCGTGCTGTTTTCCTCTGTGTCCGGCTCATATTCCATCTCGATCGTGATCCGCCCGGATTCCGTGTATTTCAGCGCATTGGAGATCACCTGCTCCAGAACGAACTGGAGCCATTTTTCGTCCGTCACTGCTTTGGTATGTAAGGGACGGTAATCCAGCTGCAGCTTTTTCCGTATAAACTGTCCCGCAAATTTTTTCACAGCAGGCTTTACAATTTCATCCAGATCATACTCCTGAATCACATAATCTGTAAAATCAGAGTCCAGTCGGAGATACCCCAGCACCATATCTACATATTGTTCGATCCGCATCAGGTCCTCCAGAATCCTCCTTGCAAACTCCGAGTCCTGATTCTGCAGGTTCAGCCGCATGGATGCAATCGGAGTTTTGATCTGATGCACCCACACCGTATAATAATCAATCATATCCGAATAACGGAGGTTCATCTGCGTCTCCAACTCTTTCTGCTCCCCGCACAGCCGTTTGATGATCTGCTGATAGTCCCGTTCCTCCGCCGAAACCGGATCCGGGAAATCGTTCTGGAGCGCGGAAGGAAGTCTGCTGAGTTCTTCCAGCCTTTGGTGTCTCTGCCGTGCCCGGCGCATATCCCAAATCAGAAAAAGCAGCCCCAGCATTGTACACACGAATGCAGGATACAGAACCGCCCCGGCCGGAAGATGGTAAAGTAAAAATGCGCATAAAAACACAAGGCAGAATAAACAAAATACAAAAATCCCTTTTCTCCGCTGTCTGAAATATCCGATGATAAAATTCATAAAACTCCTTTTCACTGGCACGACTCTGCTAAGGATCTACAGAAAATAGCCGATACAGTTCCTAATCAACCGTGATGATATATCCCACGCCCACTTTAGTCGTTATAAAGCCTTCCAGTCCGGCGCCGTCCAGCTTTTTCCGCAGCCGGTTCACATTGACGGTCAGTGTATTCTCATCCACAAAGCTGTCCGTCTCCCAGAGCCGTTCCATCAGCCGCTCCCTGCTGACTACCTTTCCTTTGTTCTCCATCAGCGCCAGAAGGATCCGGTACTCATTTTTCGAAAGGTTGATCCTTTCCCCCTGGAAGACCAGTGTATTGTCGCCCAGATTCAGCAGAGCCCCCCGATGCTCCATCACCGGAACCGATCCCGCGAAATCATATGTCCTGCGGAGCAATGCCTGAATCTTGGCGATCAGAACACTGCCGTCAAAGGGCTTGACAATAAAATCGTCCGCCCCCATGTTCATCGCCATGACAATATTCATACTGTCCGATGCCGAAGAGATAAACATAACCGGTACGCTGGAAATCTTGCGGATCTCGCCGCACCAGTGGTACCCATTGAAAAAAGGCAGTCCAATATCCATCAGGACCAGATGCGGGGCATATTCCGCAAATGCTGTCATGATATTTCGAAAATCTCTGACGCATTCCGCCTCCAGCCCCCACAGTTCCGCCTGTTCTTTGACTGCCTGCGCGATTCCTTCCTCATCTTCTACAATTAAAATCCGATACACCGTGATCCGCCTTTCCATATTTTATCAGACGAAGTCCGTCCCGAAAAGGATATGAGTTATGGGATTCCCTCCGGGTATGCCTTGTCAGACACGGCCCGCTTCTGAACCTCTGTCTGTTTTATATGGTAATGATATAGGAAATGCGGTCAAAAGTCAACGCTGCCGGATTTTTGTATTGATAGAAGCACCGCTGTCTTTGTGCATTTATAAAAACTGCCGGATCTCCTCCACCAGTTTTTCCTCCAGCTTGATCAGTCGTTTTGCGATGTCCTTCGATTTTTCATCCGCCGCCTCGTATTGATTAAGATACCTATTTAAAGTTTTGATTCCCATGTTGCAGCCATCGGTCATCAGATCCGCAACCGTCTTGTCTGATTCATCCATGGCAAGCTTTGCGTTGGTCTTGATCCAGGACATTCCCTTTGCCATCGCGCCGGGTTCCTTCCCCTCATCATGATACTTCTCCAGAAGCACCTGGATCTCCTCCTTCAATACTTCATGCTTTGCTTTACACTGCTCCAGATATTTTTTCAGATCTTCACTTTTTACGGACTGCAGCGTCTCGTCAATGGATGCCACCCCCATCTTGATTCCCGCGTCACACTCTCTGAGCAGCTTTATTGTATCTTCTTCTATCATAAAAACCAGCCTCCTTATCTTCCTGCATGAACAGTATGCCCGATTCGGCTGGTTTTCATTACGCTATTTTATAAACTTGTCGATCGCTTCGCTCAACTTTGTGATCGCATCCTGGTCGTTTTCTTCCACTGCTTCCACGATACAGTGATTCATATGATTTTTCAAAACGACTTTCCCTGTATTGTTGATCGCGGAACGGACTGCCGCCAACTGGATCAGGACCTCACTGCAGTCCGCATCCCGCTCCACCATACGCTTGACCGCTTCCAGATGGCCGATCGCCTTGGAAAGCCGGTTCAGTACCGCTTTCTTTTCCGCCTTGCTGTGAACATGCCTGTGCCCCTTCCCATGGCTGTGGGCGATGCCGTTTTCATGCATATGTATATGAAGCTCTTCGTCTAATTTATGTTCTTCTGTCAACTGCTCGGGAAATGTGTCCCCTCCCTCTACAGCCTTGGCGTTCTCCGCATCCACATTCATAACTCTGTCCTCTGTTCTTTCTATATTTATTGTAGGAGATACCGCTGTTCTATACTGAGCGCCAGATAAATGGGCCGTGAGTATAAATGAAAACCTGCGTGACCTGTAACGATTATACTTCGCTTCCAAAAAATCAGCAATATTAAAATAAAAAAATGCTTGCAAACCGACAAAATATATGCTATTATTCAAATTGTCGCTACGATGTCACTTGTCAAGGCGCATAATACTGGCTCCGTGGTCAAGCGGTTAAGACATCGCCCTTTCACGGCGGTAACACGGGTTCGATTCCCGTCGGAGTCATCAGATCATCTTGTTTCTGTGTTCTATTTACATAATATGATACGCAGAGTATGATCCGGTTTTTGCTTGTATGATATTATTTGCCGATGTGGCTCAATTGGCAGAGCAGCTGATTTGTAATCAGCAGGTTATCGGTTCGAGTCCGATCATCGGCTTTGTTCCTATAAGGGACATAATTTGGACCTTTAGCTCAGTTGGTCAGAGCAATCGGCTCATAACCGATCGGTCCTGGGTTCGAGTCCCCGAAGGTCCATTTTCATATAAAGTATTTGAATATTGACAAGATTCGATATTTTATATGTTGCACAGTACAGGATAATCTATTATAATGTATTGTATCTTTTTCATACGGCCCAGTGGCTCAGTTGGTTAGAGCGCCGCCCTGTCACGGCGGAGGTCGAGAGTTCGAGTCTCTTCTGGGTCGTTCATCAGATAAGATTATTGTTATTTATATTTTATCTGATATTTTTAAAGGTTGATGGGGTCTTAGCTCAGCTGGGAGAGCATCTGCCTTACAAGCAGAGGGTCATAGGTTCGAGCCCTATAGGCCCCATACCATATGCCGCAGTGGCGGAACTGGCAGACGCCCGGGACTTAAAATCCCGTGGGTAGTGATACCCGTACCGGTTCGATTCCGGTCTGCGGCAGTTCTCAAAAGTGGAGGAAGCGCTGTAAAATGGGCGCTTCCTCCACTTTTTCGTACTTTGTCGCTTGAACACCTTTGAACACTTCGTCCCTTTCCTGCTGATACGGTTATGCTTTGATCCGATCTGCAGATAAAGTCTCTCATCATTGCAGTTTTTGTATATGAAAAACCCACGCAAACTCATCATTTACGTGGGTTTTTGATTCCACATCCCTATACCAAAGTATTCAGAAGCATACCAACCGCATAATAATTGCTGAGGTTGTAAGCTCCGCTCTTTGCAAAGCTTGCAAAAGATGTAAAGTATGCGGACATAGAATCATCCGATGAGAGATCGGAGAAGTCAACACCTGCCGCGGAAGAATTCTTGTCCTTAGATGTCGAAGAAGATTGTGTCTTAGAACTCCCCACTACAGTGTCAATTGATGAATCCAGGATTGTGCTTGCTTTTGAACCGGTACGCTGCGCAATGCCATACTGGCCGCCCATCACGTCCTTTGCAAGATCATAGCCTCGATCCAGCGACTTCTTTAATTCGTCCTTATCCACCTGGAGCCTGCCGGTGGTACTGAGGCTCATTCCCAGTGCTTTTTTCATTGCATTTTCGGTCGGAAGGGATCTCTTCAGAGATTCCAGCTGACGCGCTGCGCCCGCACTGCGGTTTGAATTGCTCTCAAGGAAAGATATTGTATTGTTGTACTTATCCGCGAAATCAGTGATTGCGGATATGATATCTTCCTGTGCCTTATCCACCTTTGCCTGCGCTGCTTTTCTCTCGTCCTCGGTTCCTGCTTTGGATAATGCCGAAACAGCACTCTCATACTTTGAGAACACATTGTCCTTGGCGCCAACCTGCAGCTTCTGAGAAGCGGACTCCAGATCCATAAGGGACTGCTTATAATTCAGCAAAAATGAAGACGCGCTCGTAGCAGCGCTGCTGTTGCTGTAGCTGCTGGATGTCTTATTTGTGCTTGAAGTACTGCTGGAACTTGATGTCTTATCCGTACTCTCTGCAGGATCGTAACCAATCTGCTCCGACAAAGCTTCTGTCCGAGAGTTTGCATTGTCAACCCAGCCCTGATAGTTAAACATAGGACTATAACTGGATACTGAACCAACTGCCATAATGTCATCTCCTTTCCGGTATGGTAAATACCTTTTTTGTTGAAAAGGCTGATGCCTTCTTATGATATTTCGGCATTTTTGTTCTGAATGATAATCAAAGAAAGGAAATCAAAGGAATTTTTTTATTCCCGCAGTCCCTGCTTCAAATGGTGCCTTGCCGAATATAAAAATGTAGATCATACTCAATCTCGTATCTCTGTCATTCCTGCCGTATAAATGCTCTTCGGAAATCAGAGATCGTCTTGTACCTTTTTGTCCTGTCAGGCTCAACAGCCTTTCGCACCGAGATATATAAGTCTCTGTCCAATGTCCAATTTTCTGCATCGCATGGCAGAAATCGATTTTCCGTATATCTCCTTTCAATTTCCTCCCGGGTATACTTTCCAAAGAAATCGAAGATCAGCGCCCCTAATGTAAATACATTGGTCGTCTCATCAATCACGGCCCCCAGGATATACTCTTCCGGAGCTTTCAGTCTTTTTGTCCCCCAGTATGCCTCTCCCATATCATTGCGGGCAGGCTGCTTCCGGAACAGATCAATATCACAGATTGTCATCTTGTCTGTCTCAAAATCATAGATCAGACTCCCATCGTAAAAATCCACAGCCACATATTGGTTAGCCGCAACGGTTTCCAAAAAAGAGAAAAGGCATTCTACCGCAGAAAGCTTCCGCTCGGACGGCAGGCCTTTGAACCTCTCCGCAGGGCTGGTCAGCCCCGGGTTCCTGCCGTATTTCTCAAAATTCCAGTAATCGAACAGGCAGCCGCCCTCAGCCCATCGAAACACTACCGCATAATAGTCAGAAACCGGATAATGCTCGATCAGCTCTGCCAGGCTGGGATGCTTTAAGGTCTGATACAGGCCTGCGGCATTTTTCAGGATTTCCACCGACTCCTCCGGCGAGATTTCCGCATCCACAGTATCCACGCCTGCCACTTTGATGAAATACCTGTCATTTTCATCTTCCACACCAAAACAGATGCATCCTGAACCAGTCGCGTCAATCACAGAAAATACGGTTCCGTACTTTTTGATCCATGTGAGATCACGAGGTGTTCTGAGCCTGAATTTTACTTTGTCGATTTCTTGTATCACCATAAGTCTCTCCCCTGCAATCGGCAGGCCATGATGTATTCCTCTTCCTTTTCATCCACTGCTTCAAACCCGGCTTTTCTATACATTTTTACAGCATAATTTGCTTTCTGTACGGACAGGGATACCTGCTTATATCCTTTGTCCTTCAACAATCTCATAAACCAGCTTCACATCATTTTCCAGGCAATTCATAGCGCAGATCTTCGACCGCAACCAAAAAAGAGCCAATCTCCTTGCTAACGCACTATAATGCACATATAATCAATAATCGGCAGCGGCTAAAAGTCCTACCAGAGCAAAGGAGATTGATTCCATGTACACTATGATAAAACAATATGCTGGCAAAATCAAGGGCACTTTATGGAGAATACAGACATACAGGAATAAAAATCACTTTGCTTTGTCCCGGAGCAACAAAAACCGAATTTGCGCAAAAAGCCAATATAGAACAAATCTTGCTTTTTAAATTTGCCGTGATGAAACCCGAACAAGTTGTTAAATGACAGAAAGGTCGAAGCTGAGATACTGACCTTTGTTCTCAATATTCATAACGGTACGGGAGTCACGGTCTACGAATTCCGCAACGTAGGCTTGTGTCCAGCCCTTTTCTTCTCTGGCTCGTTTGAGTGCCGTCCCGAGGACATGAAAGTCAAACCTTCTTTCATCTTGGTTCCTTCTCATATCACCCTATATCATTGTACATTTCATGTCAGATTATGAGGATGTAATGAAATTTGATGTAAAGTAGTATTTTATTTCCGTTATATTTTCTTGAACCTTGACAATACAAATATCCATTCATTGACATTATTTTTTCTTTGTGTTATACTGTTATGCATAACAGCATAACACTTAAAACACACGGAGGATACAGCAATGAAACTGATTATTTCAAATGTATCTGGCGTCCCCATATACGAGCAGATTAAACAGCAGATCAAGGCGGCTATTTTATCTGGCGAGCTTCAAGCCGAAGAAACTTTGCCCTCTCTTAGAACACTTGCCAAAGACTTAAAAATCAGTGTCTTAACAGTGACAAAGGCATACACAGAATTAGAACAAGAAGGCTTTGTTAAAAATGTGCAGGGACGCGGATGTTTCGTAATGGGGTCTGGTTCAGAGCTGATTAAGGAGCAGCTTATTTGCAAAGTAGAAAACAATCTTACCGAAGCAATAAAAGCAGCAAAAATAGCAAATCTATCCGCAGAGGAGTTACATCGCCTTTTGGACATTTTAACGGAGGTAGAAACAGATGACTAATTATTTAGAGGTAACGAACCTTTCAAAATCTTTTGATTCCTTTCAGCTTCACAATATCAGCTTTACTTTGCCAAAGGGCTATATTATGGGCTTGATCGGTCCGAATGGTTCTGGCAAAACGACGACAATCAAACTGATTTTGAATATGCTGGGGCGCACCGGCGGCACAGTCAAAGTGATGGGGCTGGATCATATCACAGAAGAACAAAAAGTAAAATCAGAGCTGGGCGTTGTTTTCGATACAAATTATTTCAGTGATGATTGGAAAGTGTCGCAGGTTGAAAAATCCATTTCGGTATTTTATCCAAATTGGAGCAGGCAGAAATTTGCGGATATGTTGCGGAAATTTCACATTGCACCCACCAAAAAGGTAAAAGAGCTTTCCAAAGGTATGCAGATGAAGTTAATGCTTGCCTGTGCATTTTCATACGACGCTAAACTGCTGATTCTCGACGAGCCTACCAGTGGACTTGATCCGGTTTCCAGAGATGAACTTTTGAAAATTCTTTCAGAGTATATTGAAGATGGCGAGCATAGTGTTTTGTTCTCCACCCATATCACAGGCGATTTGGAGCGCGCAGCCGATTATATTACCTACATCAGTTATGGCGAGCTGTTCTTTACTGGTAGCAAAGATGATTTTGTAGATATATTCCGCATTGTAAAAGGTGGAATCGAAGAACTGTCCGATGATCTGAAAAATAAGGCGGCTGGTATTCGTACATTCCCTACGGGATTTGAAGCTCTGATGAAAACTGAAGATATTAGCGGTTTTTCAAACATGACCGTTGAGCCTGCCACTATTGATGAAATTGTAGTATTTACAAGCAAGAAAGGTGACGATTATGAGTAATATTTTGAAATCCACAAAATTAGATATTGCATTGGTAAAACCATATTTTAAGACAATTTGCTTTACCCTGCTCCTGCCGATTGTGTTTGCTGCAATCAACCGTTCTTTGCTGACAGGGGTATCATTCGCTATGTGCTTTATTGCCATGACAACGGGATATCCCTTTTCCATCACAGAAAAAAACAGCATGGATCGTCTGTTTGGTATTTTACCTGTTCGTAAAAGCGAGCTTGTAATCGGACGATATGTTTTCGTCCTTGCAATGGGGCTTCTTTCCCTGATTATTTCTTTGATTGTACAGCCGCTTGTCTTGAAAGTGCTGGGTGAAACAGTTGGTGTATTTGACATTGTGACTGCCGCTATTGCAGGAGTATTCTTATTTGCACTCTATACGGTGTTCCAGATTCCGGGATATTACAAGTACGGTTCAATCAAAGGCCGGGTATTTATGTATATCCCAGTGGCCGGTTTTTTGGTGACTTTACTTCTTCTCTCTAAAATGCCGGCTATCGGAAACTCAATTATTTCAGTCATTGAATCTTCCCCGATCCTTCTCGTTTTCCTTGCAGTTTTTGCTATTGTCGTGATGTATACGGTTTCCATCATCTTGTCCATTCGGATTATGAAGAAGAAAGAAATGTGAGGTGATTGTATGGATTTCACAATTTTAGCAGTTGTGCTTTTGATCGGTGTTGTTGTTCCTATCCGTAATAAACTCATACGGAAATATCGGGATAAAAAGAAACAAGAAAATAATAAGGATAAATAGAAATTTTTCCATCTGTACGGTTGGATGCTAATCCGCAGTCGCATTTTCATTGCAATAAATTGCATAAAAATGTGACTTCGGATTGCAACCGTACAGGTGGAAATATTTTTGAAATGTCCGAGCTTTGTAACATTTCACCCCGATTTTCAATGAAATTTTTTGGCCGCTGTAACATTTCGCGGACATTTGGGTTTTACAATAGCCTTATCAAATATGGAGGTGATACAACTATGACATGGCCTTTTGAAAACGATACAAGCGCCATTACAAAAAAGTTGGCAAAACGAAACTTAAAAGCAGATAAAAGCAGAAACATCCTCATTATCATTACGATTGCCTTAGCTGCCTGTTTGATAATGACAACGACCTTGTATTTTTTTGCTTCGCAGCGAAAATCATTAAATGATGCGGCTGGGCGTTATCAGGCAATTATCAATGAAGTCGATAATGATACCATTACGAAATTAGTAAATGACGATAGGATTCAAGTGGGTGTAAGTCATTTATTGGGTTTAGTATCTTATGGGGACTACAAATTAACCGTTCGTTCAATGGACGAAACGCTGATGAAATTAGCAAAATATCCTGATTTAGAGGGAGAATTGCCCAAATCTACAAATGAAATTGCTATCACAAAGGCGTTTCTTGACAGAGCTGGATTGTCCAAATCCATAGGCGATACGATATCGTTAAATCTGGGAGATGGAGAAAAAGATTATACCTTATGTGGTATTTTGCCTGTCGAAAATTCAAATTATTCCGTATTCGTGTCACCGTCCTATATTGAAAACAAGATCAGCGAACCGGCATACTCCGCTTATATCCGTTTGAATGAATCTGATGGTTGGTCTAAGGCCGCTATACAAGCTGAATTATCAACATTGTGCAGAGAATTGGAAATACAGCCGGAGCAAATGCAGTTTTCAACATATTATTTTTCTCTCATTGAACAGAGAAGCAGTCAATATATCGCTGTAATAGCATTTATCAGTATTATTATCGCTTTGTCTTGTACCCTTGTTATTTACAGTCTGTTCTATGTGTCCATAGCCAGAAAAACAAAAGAATATGGGAAACTGCGGACAATAGGGGCAACTGGAAAACAGATGAAAAAAATCGTTTTTAGAGAGGGATTCCATCTTTACAGAATTGGTATTCCGATTGGAATATTAGCCGGTGCAATAGCGGGGTATGTCCTTGTCCCACAAGGCTGGAACACTTTAATGATATTTGTAATTGCCGCTGTCACAGCTCTGTTTGTGTATCTATGCGTTATGATTGCTGTAATGAAGCCAGCCAAAACTGCTGCTCATGTTACGCCTATTGAAGCAGTCCGTTATGTGGCGGGCAATAATGATGTAATGTCCAACAGTACAAAAGTGTTACATCGTTCTCTATCCGCGAAAAATTTAGCTTTCCTTAATTTTGCAAGGAACAGAAAGAAAACCGCTTTAACGCTCCTGTCGTTAGGGGTATGTGGAATTATGCTGATGGCAAGCTCTGCATATTTTAATTCCATTGATCCTTTAGCGATGGCGCGCAGGAGTTTTCCTTACGGAGAAATTCGCCTTGAATTAGGCGATTACGGGCCGCAGGCACATAACAGCGAACAATATTCAGAACTCCAAAAATCGAATCTGCTCACAGAAGATTTTAGAGAATCCATTTTGGACATAGATGGTGTGGAAGAAATAAAAGAATACCAAGGCACCGTTTTGAATGTTTGTATGCCAACGGGAGATATTGAACCGATTGTTTCAGACGCATATATGCCAAGCTCTCAAAAATTACTTGAAGAATATTTGATTGATGGTACAGCAGATTTGCAAGCACTACTCAATAATAATGGCATTATTATTGAAAATGGCCCACAGTGGAAAGAAACTTTTGGGTGGGATGCAGCGATTGGGGACGAACTTCTGATTGAAGTTGGCGGACAAACATTGGAAGTAAAAGTAATGGGAATTGTGGACGCTAATATCCCGTATGGCGGATATGATACGCTATTTATTCCTTTAGAAATGCTGTCAAAAATCGTTCCTGTTGAAAACCTCGATTATCAATTTATTGTAGATACAGATGACAGTAAATGGGCAGCTGCAAAAGATGAAATCCAAAAGATAATTCCACCGACTTCCAGCCTCTATGTTAGTACCTTGAATGATTGGGTAGAGGCATACAACGAAAAACTATGGAATTATCGTATGCCAGTTTACATTTTTGTTATGTTTATCGGGGTTTTTGGCATTATCAATCTGCTAAACACACTGATAACAAACATCTTGACACGGAAGCGAGAATTGGGTGTTTTGCAAGCGGTTGGTTTGAGCAGTAAACAGCTTTCAAAAATGTTATTGATAGAGGGCTTGTTCTATACATTAGGGGTGCTGCTTCTTTCCATATCATGCGGAACTCTTATCGGGTATCTTCTCTGCGCCGTCTTTAGTGCAATGAGTATTTTTGGAAACGTAAGCTATCATTTTCCGACAGTTGAAATGTTCAGTTATTTTATACTTATGCTTGCCGTCCAAATTCTTTTCTCGTATTTGGCAATTCGGCAGATAAAAAAACAATCTCTGGTAGATCAAATACGGGAATTATCATAGAAATTTTTGAAATGTCCGAGCGTTGTAACATTTCACCCCGATTTTCAATGAATTTTTTGGGCCGCTGTAACATTTCGCGGACATTTGGGTTTTACAATACCCTTATCAACAGGCAGAAAGCCTTGAAAGGAGTTTTGAATATGAGCATTTTACAGACGATTGACCTAAAAAAGCATTACGGTGCAGAGCCGAACATTACCCGCGCCCTTGACGGCGTGAACTTCTCCGTAGACGAGGGCGAATTTGTGGCCGTTGTGGGAACCTCCGGCAGCGGCAAGTCTACCCTGCTTCACATGATGGGCGGGCTGGACACTCCCACCAGCGGAACCGTGATTGTCCGAGGCGAAGAACTGGCAAAGAAGAACGACGAACAGCTCACCATCTTCCGCCGCCGCAACATCGGCTTTATCTTCCAGAACTATAACCTTGTTCCCATCCTGAATGTGTATGAGAACATCGTCCTGCCGGTGGAATTGGACGGGGACACGGTGGATCAGAAGTTTTTGGACGAGATCGTTCACCTGCTGGGGCTGGAAGATAAACTGAAAAATATGCCGAACAATCTCTCCGGCGGCCAGCAGCAGCGTGTGGCGATTGCCCGCGCCCTGATTACCAAACCGGCTATCGTGCTGGCCGACGAGCCGACCGGCAACCTTGACAGCAAGACCAGCGCCGAGGTGCTGGGGCTTATCAAACGCACCAGCGCGGAGTTCCGGCAAACTGTCGTAATGATTACCCACAACAATGACATTGCCCGCCTTGCAGATCGGATTATCCGCATTGAGGATGGCAAGATTGTGGAATAAGGAGGTGGCAGGCTATGACATGGCCTTTTGAAAATGATACCAGCGCCATTACAAAGAAGCTGGCAAAGAAAAGTTTACAAAGCGAGAAGCGCCGGAATCTGATGGTGGTGATCGCCGTTGCGCTGGCGGCGTTTCTGATCTGTTTTACGGGAATTGTGTCTACTTCTCTGATACAAATGCAGCGCAATCAGGTTGTCGATACTTATGAGGCGGTTTGGATGGGCGTAGAGGAAAACGACATTGAAACCCTGAAAGGACTGCCGGAGTTTGAGCGCGTAGGCGGCTACTATATGCTCGGTGAGGAACTTTCGGAACAGGGCTATCATGCGTCCTATGTGTATTCTGACGCGCAAATGATGGAGATTACCAAGGCGCAAATGGAGTTATTAGAGGGCCGGGTTCCTGAAAAAGCAAATGAAGTTGTTGTAAGCGAATACTTTCTTTCCACCTATGGAAACAATGCCAGAATTGGGGACACTGTGACTTTAGATACAGAGAGTTTTCATGGCGATTATGTCGTTACCGGCATTATGGAAAGCGTAAATGAAAAAGAAGCGAATGCCTGTGCTATCATTATCTCTAAAGCTGCCCTGACAGAATGGAATGGGTTTGACCCGGCTGGGTATCGTGCCTATGTCCATTTCAAAAACAGCGAGCAGTTGGGCGAAGAACTGATGACCTCTTATTGCAGGGAGATTGCGGAGGAATATCAGCTTCCTATGCCCAAAATGAACAGCAAGTATTTTGTCTATGCTTCTAAATCCTTTGATTTTGCACTGATGGCTGGCGTGACTGCCATTGCCCTGATCGGCGGCTACATTGTGATCCAGAGTATCTTCCGTATCTCCATCAATGACAAAATCCAGAGCTACGGACAGCTTCGGACGATTGGTGCGACGCCAAAACAAATCAAGCGGATTGTAAAACAGGAGGGACACAAACTCGGCAGTATCGGGATTTTGATTGGCACAGTGCTAGGCGTATGCGGCGGTTTTCTCCTGTTTTCCAAGGGATTTAACGTTGTTTCCTATGTGGCAATGGTTATTTTGACACTCATAAGCAGTTGGATCATGGTATCCGTTTCCATCCGTAAGCCGGTAAAAATTGCGGCAGGGATTTCCCCGATTGAAGCTGTCCGTTTCACCTCGGTACAAAAGAACATCCGCAGCCGGAAAAAGAACATCAAGCTCAATCCGGTTTCAATGGGAATTACGAATTTTAAGAGTGACCGAAAAAAGACAATCAGTATTATTGCGTCATTAAGCTTAGGTGGAATTATTCTGCTTGTGGTATCCTCCCTCGTTTTGCTGCGCTCCCCAGAGGCGCTTGCAAGACAGGTTTTCCCGGACGGTGACTATAAAATTTATTTGCTTTCTGAGTTGACAGAACAAGAAGTTATGGCGGCGGGAAATCCACTAAATGAAGAACTAAAGCAGGAAATTTTGTCTATTGATGGTGTAACCGATGTGATTGCAAAAAGGCAAAGCCTTCATGTAAATTATCGTTCCAACGGAATTGAGGGTGGTGGTATGTGTGATATACTGACTGAAAAAAACTATTCTGCGGTTGAAGCTGCATTGATAGATGGAACTATGCCACCGGATGCGCGCAGCATCATAATTGATTCGCATACAAGTAACCGTGATAATATAGGAGCAGGAGAAACAGTTGAACTTATCTCCGGGAAATCAACCCTTCCTGTTACGATATCCGGGGTATTTGACGGCGGCAGCATACCAACTAATGGACATGGAGCACTCCACCTTGACGGTCCGCTTGAATATGCACCGGAAGCATTATTCCATGAATTGCATCCAGAAATAACCTCGTTTGATTATTCATGGAGCATTGTAAGCGATCCGAAAAAAGCGGACCATGTAGAGTCTGAATTGAAAAATATTGTAGCCAGCCATAGTAATATTGCCCTAGACGAAATCAATACAGCGATTGAATATGAAAAAATGTCAAATTCTCTTGCGTTTGGCAGTATGGAGGTACTTTCATGGATGGTATTCCTCTTTGGCGTTATCAACCTTATCAATACGACCCTCTCTAACCAGATAGCCCGAAAGCGGGAAAACAGTATTCTGCGCTCCATCGGCCTGACACAAAAACAGCTGTGTAAAATGAACATCTGCGAGGGATTGTGCTATGCGCTCTTTGCAACATTGGCGACGCTGATCGTTGGGCTTCCGGCTTCCATCTTTGCTTGCAGAAAAATGAGCATAGGTGCTTTTGCGGGAAATGTAGTACCTTACAAATTCCCTGTTTTGGAAATGGGTCTGTTCATTCTGGTATTGTTCGGAATGGAGCTGATCTTGTCTGTTTGGACAATCCGCAGACAGAAAAAACAATCCCTGATTGAACAAATGCGGGCGATGGAATAGGAACAAATTGTGGAATAAGGAGGTGGCAGGCTATGACATGGCCTTTTGAGAATGATACCAGCGGCATAGTAAAGCGCATATCAAACCGCAGTATATCGGCGAATCGAAAAAGAAATATCTTTATTGTTTTGACGATTGCGCTTGCCAGCGCATTGCTGTCTGCTATTGTCCTCTATGGCTTTGGGGTTATGCAGGAAACGCAGAACCGCAACCAAAAAACAGCGCAGATTATGTATCATGCGATTTCTGAACAACAGGGTCAGGAACTATACAAGCAAGAAGAAATTGCATGGGTTGGGGAATTTTTTAACGCATTTTCTGAACAGGTAAACCATTCAACCGTTAATTTTACTTATGCAAATGCAGATATGCTAACATCCCAAAGTATGACCTATTCGGGAGATTTACCAGCTTCTGAGGATGAAATTGTAATACAGGAATCTTTTTTGGATAGTTTGGGTTATTCAAGTGAATTGGGACAGACAATTCGAATCCCCTTTTCTGACGGCACTGCCCATGATTTCAAATTGACGGGAATCTTAAATGTGAAAACCGGCGATATTGGACGCTATACAGCCATTATATCGAAAGAATTAGTAAGACAGCAGTATGGCGACGAGGGCATGATTGATTTTTACATTGGGCTGAAAGGCGCTCAAAATATGAGCGTGGAAGAAGCCGCCAACTATGCAAATACTCTGGCACGGCAATTAGAAATTTCCGATGATAATGTGATTGTCCGTTCCACTTATTTCAACTTAAAGGACGAACATCGTGGAAGTGATATGCTGTTCTACTTCTTGATCGGTTTTATAACTTTCATTGGTTCCGGCATTGTAATCTATTCGATTTTTTATATTTCAGTAGCAGGCAGTATCCGTAACTATGGACAGCTTCGCACAATTGGAACAACAAAACGGCAGATCAAAAAGATGGTTTACCGCGAGGGAAAATTACTTGCTGCCATTGCTATCCCGATTGGTCTGGCTATTGGAAATGTGATTGGGTATTTTCTGGTTCCTGCCGGTTGGTACTGGCTGACTGCTTTATGTGTGATGGTCGGGGTTGGCCTATTTGCATTTATTATTGTGATGATTGCTATTCATACTCCTGTAAAAAGAGCTGCGGCAGTATCTCCGCTGGAAGCATTGCGATATTCCGATTATCAGGGGAAAATGAAA
>QXWX01000165.1 GCA_009911175.1 Lachnospiraceae bacterium
AGAAATACCATATACTCCAACCGAGGATGAGTGCGCCAGGATGTAGAGAGAATTAAGTAGCGGGAACTACGGATAATATATTAAAGGGAGAACTTAATCAGTCCTCCCTATCTTCTGTGTGCTTATTTCTTAGTTTCTTTTCTGGCGAATAACACAAACGCTTCCAATTGTACCAAGTGCTAAAAGCATGAGCATCATATAGATCATAATTGTATTATGATCGCCTGTCTTAGGTGATGCGGTTGATGGCTGAGCATTTGATCCTGCAGCGTTGGTGGATGTATTAGTATTTCCAGTGCTATTGCCATTATTTACATCCATATTAACGTTGCCATTTATTACGCCGTTGTTGTTCGTATTATTTGTAGCGGAGCTGCCGCTATTGTTCTTGTCAGAACTAACGGAACCGCCCGGAATTGGATTATCGTCAGTCCAATTTGGATCCATATCTAGATCAGGATTTGTAGTTGAATCCTGATCTATCCAATCTGGATTTACATCAGAATTTGATGAATCCTGATCCCAGTCTGGCTTTCCTTCAAAATCCCAGTCCGGAATCGGATTTGGATTTGGAGTCGGAGTCGGAGTCGGTTTTGGAGTGCCATCTGGTTTCGATTCGGAAGGTGTATTAGCCAGTTTTAAAATCGGGTTATCTTTGCCATACAAATTCAAAGTTTCATCATCATACTTATAAGTAATTGTCTGTCCATTAGGAAGCCTAAATGTATATCCCTCTGCTACACTTCCACTTGTAGGTACGGCCAAAAACAGCGGAGTAGTGCCTCCATTGTCTGCCGGATCTCCTACTGTACGTGTATCAGAATTGGTGACATCTACAAGGTAGCTTTTTCCATCAATCCTGACAATATTCCACATATGAGCACCGGAACCAGTTCCGCCTGACATATTTCCACTTACAGTATAACATTTTGTATTTGACGGTAACTCCGATTCATCACACAAATACTGAAATGCCTTGGAATAGCCTTCGCATACAACGGATGTCTTTGCATCATTATCAAATACATAAAATGGCTGGTATGCATTTACATCGATAGTAGGATCATTAGGATTCTTGATATATTTATCTCTTTCTGTTTCATTATAAGATGTTAAATCACAAATTCTTTCCTGATATGCTTTCAACAAATCTTTTGCATCTTTGTCTTTGCTTTCATTAATAATTTGCTTTGCTGTATTTTTAGAATTTGTAACCTGTATAATCTGATCCTGATCTACCTTTGTAGGATCATTCTTGTCTTTATACTGTTCAGCAATATCAAATGTAATCTTTTGACCATCAGACTGCATATGACCGGTCATCCAATACGCATCATATGGACAATCCCTCACCACGGTATAAAAAATTTTGTCCCAATCTAGGCTCTTTATATCAATACCTGTTAAATCTACGTCAATACTTGTTTCTACGCCAGCTTTTATTTTGTCTATTATTTCCTTGGCAATACGTTGTTCTGGACTATCCGCTTCTAATACATCCTCTACAACAGATAATAAAGCAATTCCGGCATTTGCACCCTCAGATGTTTCCACTGTTTCGCTATCTGCCTGTTCAACGTCAGCTACATCATCAACTACATTTTCATCCTCTGACTCATCAATCTGATTCCAAGGTGCCTTGTCGGAATCATTATCACTAGCTATTGTATTATTTCCGGTAGAAGTTATCGGATCTTTTCCAAATTCTGTAATCGTCTCTTTATCATCATCAGAATTATTCCATCCAGCAACTCCCTCAGAAGTAACAGCAGGGTTAAATGCATCATCCTGTCCCATATCTGCAGCCATCACAGATATTCCTGAAAGATTCATTCCACTGCCGACCAGAGCCAGGGACAAGGCTAATGCCACCCCCTCTCTAATCACACCTTTTCTTTTTCTCATAGCTTTCCTGCCCCTTTCTAAAAAGTAAAATTTTTTGTCAATATCAGATCACGCAGGTCTGTTCTCTATATATTGACAAGAATCACTTTTCTAAACTAACAGAAAAGTGATTCTTAACATACCTATCACACAAAATAACGTATATTATTGAAATTACATTATTTTATAAAATTTAAGTGTTCCTTTACTGCTGCTTATCCTTTTTACAGGTTTATCTTAAAACTCACCTGTCTTCGGAGAAGTTCCAGCAGAAGCATTGGAAGATGAACCTGTTGTTCCAGCAGGTTTCTTTGTATCATCGGTATTACCAGCCGGTACACGATTCACTACATTACCTGTTGTCTTGTCTACTGTGATAACATCACCATTAGACATAACCTTAACAAGAACAAGAGAACCATTTCTCGGGATATTTACTGCAATATCGTAATTTTCGCCTACTTCAGCTGCATATACTTCCCATACGCCTGAACCAGGTTTTGTTTCCTGCATCAGATAAACTGTATCGCCAGGTTCAATTCCTTCAGAATTAACACCCAAAGAATTTAATGCAAAAGTAACAACTCCGCCGCCTGCCGGTACACCATCCTCAAATGTGATGCTTCCATTTAACATCGGGATGAAATCCATCTTATCTGTTACATCATAGCCATTCTTTTCGAAGATCTCTTTTACCTTCTTCTCGCTGTCGATAGACTCAAGGGCGCCTTTACTCAGCTCTTTCCAAGTAATATCTACAACATGACCATCCTGATCCATAGCCCTTGTGTACATAGCCATATTGCTTGCAAACTGTCCCTGATGACTGGTAGGTCCAACTGATTTCAAATAATCCGGGCTCCAAAGAGCATCGTTAGACCATGTATCGTCATTTTTTGATGCAAAAGCGGTTACGCTCATTCCTAAGCACATTGCTGCAGCTAATGCAACAGCAACAATCTTCTTTGATGTAATACAAAATCCCCCACCTCTCGCCGCATCATACTTCCTCACCTCCACGTTCCCCTTCATGCAACTATTTTGATACTAACGCCTGCAGCATATCTGCCACTTCTTCGTGCCGATTTGGGTACAAATGACCGTATATATTATTCACCATATCGACCGTATCTCCAATCCGTTCCGCAATCAGAATGGCGGGAAAACCCATCTCGATCAGCAGGGAAACATGAGAGTGGCGTATATCATGTACACGGATCTGTTTTATCCCCGCGCGTTCGCACACGTTGTTCAGCGGGATACGGATGGAGGTGTTGACCAGAGGGATCAGCCGGTCCGATTTTTTCAGACCATAGGTTTCCTGGATATACGCGCGGATCTGATCACACAGAAAATCCGGGATCGGAACGGTGCGGATACTGTTGGAGGTTTTGGGGGAGGTAATGACATCCTCTCCATGAATCCTGTGAAATGTTTTTGTCACATGGATGACTTTTTTCTCCAGGTCAATGTCCGCCGGGGTAAGGGCCAGGGCTTCACCGCATCGAAGTCCCGCATAGTAAAGAATGCTGTACAGGACATGGTGCGTCGGATTTTTTACACAGGCGATCAGTGTTTTAAATTCTTCATGTGTCCAGAACTGCATCCGTTTTGGCTTGCTGCTCCCGATCAGACCGGCTACCTTGCAGGGATTCTGCGGAAGGCCGTAATATTTGACCGCAAAATTCAATATGGCGTTCAGCTGTCCGTTGATATTACGCTGTGTGGTGGGCTTTAAACCATCCTCTATCAGATGATTCTGCCATTTCCGGACATCAGCCGCCGTGATCTGATTGATGGGTTTGTCCTTAAAAAAGGGTAGCACCCGGCTCTCCACACATTGGTTTTTTGAATTTACGGAAGAACGCTTCAAACGTGATTGAATATCTTCCAGATACAATTGATAGAGTGCCTGGAAAGTCATATTGGGACTTCCGGACTGCTTTTCGAGAAAAATACGTTCCCATTCCTTTGCGTCACGCTGCAGCTTAAAGCCGCGTTTCATCTTCTGACGCCGTACGCCCGTCCAGTCAATATAATAAAATTTACAATACCAGGTGCCTCGTTTTTCATCTTTGTAAGTCATGTGGTTTTTCCTCCTGTCTGGTAAAAGGTTCGCGGTAAATGTCGAAAAGGGCGTATTTACCACGTGGTTTGTATCAGAAACGTAAATACAAATGAATTTGACGATGCTTTGATTCCAAAGAAGGAAAAACACATAAATCATACACATGATAACCGGATTTCAAGAAGTGAGAAGTCTTATTGATAGACTTTTTCAGCATATCATATCTAAAAAAGAAATGCCAGTATTGGGCTGAGCAATTCTTTTTATACATAAAAAAATAGTATAACATGAAATGTTATACTACCGGCTGAAAAAACTCTCTGCAATTCAGAACAAAACCTGGATATAAAAGAAAATCGGGGTGACAGGATTCGAACCTGCGACCTCACGGCCCCCAGCCGTGCGCTCTAACCAAACTGAGCCACACCCCGCCAACGAATACTATTATATGGGATTAGAGCGGAAATGTAAAGAGAAATTTTAAAAAATTTTCGGATTGACCGCAAGCCGTGTAATAAAGTCGAAAAGTTCAGATCAAAGAGTTGACCGGACCAGCATTTCAGGGTTATAATAAACGGGCATACATGAATTTGATAAGTGTAAAATATGATAGACTATAGAGGGCGAGAATCATGATCAAGAGCATGACGGGTTTTGGAAGATGCGAGTATCAGCAGGATTCCCGGAAGTTTACGGCAGAGTTAAAGAGTGTAAACCACCGGTATCTGGATGTGAATATCCGGATGCCGAAGAAGCTGAACTTTTTTGACAGTGCGATCCGGACGCTGCTGAAAAATTACGCAAGCCGCGGGAAGATTGACATTTTCATTATGTATGAGGATGTATCCGAAGCGCAGGGAAGCCTGAAGTACAATGCGGCGCTTGCCGGGGAGTATGTGAAGTACCTTCGGCAGATGGCAGAGGAATTTGGCCTGGATGACCATCTGAGCTTGGCGACATTGGCAAGGTGTCCGGATGTGCTGACGATGGAGGAGCAGACCGTAGATGAGGAAGAGCTGTGGAAGGGACTGAGGACGGTTCTGGAAGGAGCATTTGAGCAGTTTGTGGCAGCAAGGGCAACCGAAGGAGAGCATTTGAAAAGGGATATCCTTGCGAAGCTTTCCGGGATGGAGGTTCTGATCGCCGGGATTGAAGAGCATTCCCCGGAGATCGCGGCGCAGTACCGAGCGAAGCTGGAAGAGAAGGTCCGGGAGTTGCTGGGGGATGTGCAGATGGAAGAGAGCCGGATTGCGGCGGAGGTGATCTTGTTTGCGGACAAGATCTGCACGGACGAAGAGGTGGTTCGCTTAAAGAGCCATATTTCTCATATGCGCGATACACTGGATGAGCCCGAGGGGATCGGACGGAAGCTGGACTTCATCGCACAGGAGATGAACCGTGAAGCCAACACGATCCTGTCCAAGGCCAATGACCAGGAGATCTCGAATTACGCGATCAGCCTGAAGACAGAGATCGAAAAAATAAGAGAGCAGATTCAAAATATTGAGTAACGATTCAGAACAGCAGTAGTATGAAAAAACAGACGTTGCAAGTTTACTTGCAAGGGCTGATTTTTCATACTGCTATTGGGCGGAACGCCCAAAACCTCAGACAGGAGCTGTGTAAACAGCGGATAGTCTGCGCAGCAGACGGGTCTGAGGTCTGCTGTTCCGTAGATCATTCAAGATGAGGTGAAGCGTATGATGGATTCCAAAGGGATTTTGATCGTTGTATCCGGTTTTTCCGGGGCGGGAAAAGGCACACTGATGAAGGAGCTTTTAAAAAATCATCCCGGACAGTATACCTTGTCGATTTCTGCGACTACAAGACAGCCGCGCGATGGAGAAGAAGACGGCAGAGAATATTTTTTCATAACTACAGAAGAATTTGAAAAAATGATTGCGCAGGATCAGCTGATAGAGTATGCTAGATATGTAAATAATTACTATGGAACGCCCCGCGCCTATGTGGAGCAGAAGCTGGAGGAAGGGAAGGACGTCATCCTGGAGATTGAGATTCAGGGGGCCATGAAGGTGA
Organism: Lachnospiraceae bacterium; assembly: GCA_009911175.1. The sequence goes on from QXWX01000165.1 coordinate 5,990, forward strand.
AGAAGGCATTTCCGAAGACCGTGCTTTTGTTTGTCACACCCCCGACGGCGGGAGAGCTGAAGCACCGGCTGACGTGTAGGGGGACGGAGACTGAGGAAGTCATTGATTCCAGGCTCAGGCGGGCCGTGGAGGAAGCGGACGGTATGGGTCAGTATGATTATCTGATCATCAACGACGACCTGGAGCGGTGTGCGAAGGAGTTGCACGACATTGTCCAGGGAGAGCACCGAAAGAGCTTCCGGAATACGGAATTTATGGAAAAGATCAAGCAGGATCTGCAGAGATTGAAAGGAGAATAAGAAGTATGTTGCATCCGTCTTATACAGATTTGATGAAAGTGGTGAATAAGGATGTGGAAGAGGGCGAGACAAAAATTGTCAACAGCCGGTATTCTATCGTACTTGCCACATCCAAAAGGGCCAGGCAGATCATCGACGGCGAGCTGCCGATGGTCAATATAAAGAGCGAGGCAAAGCCGCTTTCCCTGGCAATCCAGGAACTGAATGAAGGGAAATTAAAGATCATCGCGGAGAGTGCGGCTGCCGAGGAAGAGGAGCAGGCATTTGAGGAAGCGCTGACAGAGGAAGTATTGGAAGAGGAACCGCTGACGGAAGAGATTCCGGAGGTGGAAGCAGCGACAGAGTGATACGAGAGACAGGCTATCCCTATCTGCTATAGGTGATAGCCGTCTTGTTTTAGGAACCGTCAGGAAAAGACAGATGGAGAACAAATTATGAAGATTTTATTTATTTCTCTGGGCTGCGACAAGAATCTTGTGGACACGGAAGTGATGCTGGGGCTTCTGGCCTCCCGCGGGCATGTGATGACGGATGACGAGGCTGAGGCGGAGGCGATCATCATCAACACCTGCTGCTTTATCCACGATGCCAAGGAGGAGAGCATCCAGAATATTCTGGAGATGGCGGAATATAAAAAGACAGGATGCCTGAAAGCGCTCATCGTGACAGGATGCCTGGCCCAGCGTTACCGGCAGGAGATCTTGGATGAGATCCCGGAGGTAGACGCGGTGCTGGGGACGACCGCCTATGACCAGATTCTGGAATCACTGGATGCGGCGCTTGCGGGACAGCCGGAGGTGCGGCTTGCGGATCTGCAGTCCCTTCCTGCTGTGGAGACGAAGCGGCTGGTGACGACAGGAGGGCATTACGCCTACTTAAAGATTGCGGAAGGCTGTGATAAGCACTGTACCTACTGCATCATCCCCAGGATCCGGGGAAGCTTCCGCAGCGTGCCGATGGAACGGCTGTTAAAGGAAGCAGAGGAGCTGGCGGAGCAGGGGGTTAAGGAGCTGATCCTGGTGGCCCAGGAGACGACCCTGTACGGAAAGGACATTTACGGGGAAAAGAAGCTGCCCGAGCTCCTGCGCAGATTATGCAGGATTACAGGGCTTCGGTGGATCCGCATTCTGTATTGCTACCCGGAGGAGATTACGGATGAACTGATCCGGGTCATAAAGGAAGAGCCGAAGATCTGCCATTACCTGGATCTGCCGATCCAGCATGCCAATGACCGGATCCTGAAACGGATGGGCCGCAGAACGTCTAAGCAGCAGCTGATTGAGATTCTGGAGAAGCTGCGCAGGGAGATCCCGGATATCTGCCTTCGAACCACGCTGATCACCGGATTTCCCGGGGAGACAGAAAAAGAACATGGGGAAGTGGTAGACTTTGTAGACCAGATGGAATTTGAACGGCTGGGGGTATTTACCTATTCGCCGGAGGAGGATACTCCTGCGGCAGAGATGCCGGATCAGATTGAAGAAGAAGTGAAGCGGGAGCGGCAGGCCGAGATCATGGAGCTGCAGCAGGAGATTGCGTTCGAAAATGCCGAGGCTATGGTGGGCCGGGAGGTACTGGTCCTGATTGAGGGTCGTGTAACGGACGAAAATGCATACGTAGGGCGGACGTATCGGGATGCCCCCGGCGTGGACGGGATGATCTTTGTGGAGACAGGAGAATTGCTGCTGTCCGGCGATTTCGCGAAGGTCAGAGTAACCGGTGCATTGGAATATGATTTGATAGGAGGACTTGTAGAATGAATTTGCCAAATAAACTGACGGTATTGCGGATCATCATGGTACCATTTTTTGTGTTTTTTATGCTGACAGATGTGGGAGGAACAGCCAATAAATGGATTGCGCTTGTGTTGTTCTGTGTGGCCAGCCTGACGGATCTTCTGGACGGCAAGATCGCCCGGAAATATAATCTGGTGACCAATTTTGGAAAGTTTATGGATCCTCTGGCGGACAAGCTGCTGGTCTGCTCCGCCATGATCTGCATGATCGATTCCGGCCAGCTTACCGCCTGGTTTGTGATCATCATCATTGCCCGGGAATTTATCATCAGCGGTTTTCGTCTGGTAGCTTCCGACAACGGGATCGTGATCGCCGCAAGCTACTGGGGGAAGTTTAAGACTGTTTCCCAGATGGCGATGGTGATCCTGCTGATCGCGGATTTCGGCGGTGTATTTGACCTGATCTGCGAGGCTCTGATCTGGATCTCTCTGGCGCTCACCATCATTTCTCTGGTGGATTATGTGGCGAAGAATAAGCAGGTTCTGACCCAGGGAGGAATGTAGGATGCAGGAAAACAGACGCCCGGATTCCCCGGAGGAACAGGTGGTCCGGCTTTTAAAGGAACGAAATCTTACGATTACAGCGGCAGAATCCTGTACCGGCGGCCTGATCGCAGGAACGCTGGTCAATGTGGCCGGCGCGTCCGACGTGTTCGGCGAGGCCTACGTGACCTATTCGAATGAAGCAAAGCAGCGTTTGGTGGGAGTGCGGGCGGAAACTCTGGAGCAGTTCGGAGCGGTCAGTGAAGAGACGGCATATGAGATGGCGGCCGGCGCCGCCCGGGCGGTCGGCGCGGATGTGGGTTTAAGCTCTACAGGCATCGCAGGACCGGGAGGCGGTACGCCGGAAAAACCGGTGGGGCTGGTGTATATCGGCTGCTGTGTTCGGGGAGAGGTACAGGTCCGGCGGCTGAACCTTCACGGGAACCGGGAGCAGAACCGGATGGATACAGTGAAGGCTGCGCTGGAGCTGGCGGCGGAGATGCTGGCCGCAGAGTAGGGGCGTTAATTTTTCGATTAGCCGGCGCGCCATGATTCTGATTAGGCCACTTATAAATATTTTTTGACGCAAAATGGCAAAATTTCTGCATAAGAAAAACACTTATGCCAATGCTGG
>QXWX01000166.1 GCA_009911175.1 Lachnospiraceae bacterium
CTGAAAATATTTTATAGGCTAAAGTATTGATTTTTCAATGTGCGAATCCCATTTTTGATGTGGGAAGTTTGAGTTAAATCAATTCCATAGCCCTTTTATACAATGAATCTAATTCACAGCCACAGCTTCCACATTCTTTGTCTGCTTGCTTGATTGCTGATACTAAAGTGTCTTTATCGGCTTTTCCCTCTAACCATTGTTGTGCGGGAATAGATATTAAATCCCAACCAGACGCAACGAACTTCTCCATAATAGATTTGAATGCCGATACAGATATGAGAGAAAAAATTGATGCAGTCTATGACGTAGATAATCTTCCAGTTTATTGTACTGCGAAACAACTATCAAAAGTCATGCAGCTCCACCCAGACTTTTCCAGTGCCGATATCAGCATTTAACATATCAATACCTTTTTAACATATGCCTACACAAGTTGCTTCCCATATCGCTCCAAGTAGGCGACGGCTGTTTCTAAGGACACCCCAATTTTTTCCTGCAGCCTTTTCAAAATATCCGCATCATCCAGGCCAAACTCCTGCCCCATTTCAATAATTTCTTCTGCTTTTCCAGCCTCTCTTCCTTTGCGAATCAACTTTTCAGATTCGGTCTCAATTACTGTTCCACCCATAATATTCACCAGCCTTTCTTCGCTTTTATTTCCATTTGTAATATGTGTAATAATGGTATTTACAAATCCCATGAGATCTATCATCTCATCATCTGCTAATTCACCTTTTTTATGCAGCCGAACCATTTCATTTCTAAAATACTCTAAATCTTCTGCCGCATTCTCTATATTATTTTCAGAAGTAATATCCTTTTCATACCTCGCAATATAAAAAGGAATATAGGGGAATAATCTCTTTTCAACAATGCGTTCCTTTGTAAATTCCTCCAGAATGATATTCTCAGAATTATAATTCACTTCCTGTCCATCCGGAAATGTAAATGTAATCCTTGTTATTTTCGGTGTTTTTTCCGTTCTTTTGATATAAATAATCGAAAATCTCGGCATGGGAATAGTTGCATGGCCAATATCCCATGCTGCAAATTGCCTGGCAACAATAAATGCATACTCTGCAATTCTGATTGCCATGGATCCATCATCATAACTCTGGCACTCCAAAAGATAGACCTCTTTTCCAATCTTAATTACAAAATCTGAAATCTGTTCTTCGATATCTTTACTTCCATCTGTAGTCTCACTTTCGGTCAAATACCCCTCAGATGGTAAAGTTTCTACCTTCACATCCATAGGGTAATTCTTCCCAATCGCTGCTTCCCTGATTGAAAAAAGGTAAGATATCTTATCCTTATTATATCGTTAATTAACTTCCCTGGCAACCAAAAAGAAACCTAAGCATCTATATTCATCTATAATTGACAATCCCCCGCACACCCTATATAATATCTTTATTACACATGTAAGATTAGGAGGGATTTACCATGGCCGCTCTGCCGCAGATTTCCGAAGCTGAATATGAGGTAATGAAGGTCGTATGGAAATACGCGCCCATCAATACCAACGAAATCACTGAGAAATTACTGAAAACCACCGCCTGGAGTCCTAAGACGATACAGACCCTGATCAAACGTCTTGTAACCAAAGGCGCTCTTGCCTATGAAAAGCAGAGCCGGATATTCGTCTATACCCCATTAGTAAAGGAAAAGGAATATATTGGCCAGGAAAGTAATTCTTTCCTGAAGCGTTTCTATGATGGAGATATCACTGCCATGCTCTCTGAGTACATAGAAAACGACAGACTGTCTGATTCAGAGATCGAACACCTGCGATCTCTTCTTTCCACAACAAAACCCGGTAAAGGAGGCAGACTGCATGACTGATTTTATCATACATTTTCTTATAAGCAATCTGTTCATCAGCGGTATCATCGGGCTTCTTATGGCCGTTAAGCATTTATTCCGAAACAGCCTGTCCGGCCGGATGCAGTATCATCTGTGGTTTTTGCTGCTCGGACTTCTGGCCGTTCCTTTCATACCGCTGCGTCCAGCCAGATTCTCCCGGATATTCTCCCGGCTTGCATTCTTTCAAAATTTCTCCGTGTCATATACAGGGAATGCAGCAAGAGAACGAATGACTGTCGATCCGACCGGAAATATGGACTGGCTGAATGATTTTACTCTTTCTGTAAGCAGCGGTACCTCTTCCATTACCGGAAACATACTGCTGGGAATCTGGATTGCAGGCATCCTTGTAATGGTGGTGTTCCTGGCGAAGGCTTTCCTCCGGTTACAAAACCTGAAACAGTCTGCGCTTCCTCTTCAACACCCAAAAATCCGCAGACTGTATCATCAGTGCCTGCATGAAATGAAGATAACAAAAAATATTCCCATATACAGCACCGCGTTTTTGAAATCGCCTGTGATTGTAGGGCTTCTAAGGCCCCGCATCTATTTTCCGATTCATTTGATCTCAGATTATAATGAAAATGAAGCAGAGATTAATAATACCCAAAAGGTATCCTGTAATCCGTGCCGCCTTGATACAAGCGGGCTTCGTCCAATAAGATATATGCTGCTGCATGAATTACAGCACTACAGACATAAAGACGCACTGGCTAATTATCTGATAGTCCTTGCCAGAATGATTTACTGGTTCAATCCCGTTGTGTGGCTTGCACTGAGAGAAATGCAATGCGACAGAGAGGTTGCCTGCGACACCTCCGTACTGAACATGCTTGATGGTGATTCTTATGGAGATTATGGAAATATATTGATCAGTTTTGCCGAAAAGATCTCTCATGCTTCCATCCCTTTTGCCGTCAATCTCAGCGGAACGATGACACAGATGAAACGGCGCATCATGAACATTGCCACCTATGAAACACCAACATTAAAGAAGAAGCTGAAAGGCATGGCTGCTTTTTTGCTGACATCCGTTCTTCTGATCAGCCTGGCGCCGATATTATCTACATATGCGGCAGAGGACAGCCACTACCGATGGAAATCCTCTTCAAAGAACGTCACCTCCCTGGATCTTTCGTCTTATTTTGGAGAATATGAAGGAAGTTTTGTTTTGTATAATCTTGAGCAGGACGCATGGGGCATCTACGATATGGAGCATGCCGCTTTACGGCGCTCTCCTGACTCCACATACAAAATGTATGACGCATTGTTTGGACTGGAAGAAGGTATTATTACACCGGAAGATTCCAAAATGGAATGGGATGGGGAAAACTATCCGTTTAAGGAATGGAATGCTGACCAGACCCTGACATCCGCCATGCGCTCTTCAGTCAACTGGTATTTCCAGGGAATTGATAAACAGCTTGGATCCGCTTCTGTTAAGAACTACATTCAGAAAATCGGATATGGCAATGAAAACACAGAAGCCGGTCTCCCTTTCTATTGGCTGGAATCTTCCCTAAAGATTTCTCCCATAGAACAGGTAGAACAACTGGTCAGACTATATAACAACGCCTTCGGATTCCAACCTGAAAATGTCGAGGCAGTAAAGGATTCCATCTGTCTCTCCTTATCAGAAACAGGAACTATCTATGGGAAAACCGGAACAGGAAGCATTGATGATTCGAATGTAAACGGATGGTTTGTCGGATACGTTGAAACTGCCGGCAATACATACTTTTTTGCCGCCAATATCGGCGCCGGCACTGATGCCTCTGGAGCGAATGCGGCCGAAATAACCATGTCCGTCTTATCAGATATGAATATATGGAAATAAAAAAGACCGGAGATACAGTGCCATTATTATTACTGTTATCCGGTCTTTATTAATTTTCACTGTATCCGTCACCTGCTCCCCACCTTCTTATCATCCATTTTACATTTTCCACTATTCCGGCTCCCCATACATTTCTTCCCACTGTTCCTCTGTCAAACGGGGTTTGTGCCATGTTGCCTCATAATTGTCTTCCGACGGTATAATCCGGTTCGATACATATTGCACTCCTCCATTATCCAAAGGGCGGATCACAACCTCATGTGCATACACTTTTGAAAGGCTTTTATAAGGGAATACCGCTTGAACCGTAAGCGTTATCGTTCCGTCTTCGTTTTCCGTATAACTGACCACTTCTGGAAATGGGTACTCCGGATACTCCGCTTCAAAAAAACCTCTCGGTTTATATTCGTAAGTTTCATCCTCTGAATGGAAAATGGTTTTGGACTTAAGTGCGTCACTTTCTATATTAAAGTACGTTTTAATTACACTTTCAAACTCTTCCTTCGGTATCCTGTATACTGCACCGACTCCCAGGTTATCATCCATGCCATAGGGGATACACTGATTATTGATCTTAGGATAGAAAATGTCATACAAATCATAAAAATCTAAATCTCCAAAGTCTGCCTCATTCCAGTCCACAAGGAACATGTTATTCCGCTCATAACTGACAGGCAGAATATACTGCCGGTTCAACTCCCTGCATTTTTCATCTAACGGCTGCACTCGGAACGCGATATAGTCTTCTGCATCGCTCAATGTGAGTACATACAGCTCTTCGGAATAATAACTGCCTGAAAACAGTAAGTGACCGTCTTTTGTATACTCCCAGTGGTCTGCTAAGTAACTGGCCGTAAATACATTCTGCATATCTTTATTTTCATATTTGTAGTAATTAGTCTCCACAATTACTTCCCCGTCTTTTGTCCGCAGATCATATTTCACGATTCCGTCCAACGCGCCCTCCAGGTCATTAATCTTGATAATAGTAAGATCGCTCTCTTCCTTTGCACCTACTTTTTCACAGAACCGGACTACCTGTTCCACCTCCGTCATATCGATTTGATTTTTTGCGTCAATTGCCGCATACCCGTTATCTCCTAAGCGATTCACGATACTTCGGAAGACTTCCAAATCACCCATGCTACCTTCATCATCCGCTTTCCTAAAAAGGTCATAGCAGATCTCAACTACTGGTTCTGTTTCTTTTTGAATATTTTGCTTAAGTTCGGCATTGTTCCCATTTTCAATATTCTTTTGTTCTATTTGAGATGTATTGCTGCATCCTGTAATGCAGAACAATAATATAAAAATAAGGAATTTGCTGTATCTTTCTCTCATATGACCTCCTTCCTTCCCTCTTTTTAAACTCGTTCATATTATGTTCTCATAGTTTATAACTTATAGTATTACACTCGTAAGACTTAAACCCAAAAAAATATATCTGCCGCACTCAAATATTACATCAGTAAGATTTATAAGTCAAGAGTAAATTATAATGGACAATGCTTAAGTCCCCAAACATTTTCAGGGGCCAAAATCAGATTATAACAAAAATTCTTCTCCATATTCATTGAATTTCTACCTGGAGAATGATAAGATACAAGAAAACCTTAGGAGGTGCTGCTATGCCGAGAATAGTTGGAATCGGCCATCAAGACTTTGAACAGATGATCACAAGCGACAATTTCTATATTGATAAGACCATGTTTATCAAAGAATGATGGGAAAACAATGATACCGTAACCCTGATCACCCGTCCCAGACGTTTTGGAAAGACGCTGAATCTGAGTATGACAGAACATTTTTTCTCTGTCAAACATTCCGGGAGAGACGATTTATTTCAGAATCTGTCTATCTGGCAGGAAGAAAAATACAGAGAATTGCAGGGAACTTACCCTGTCATTTTCTTAAGCTTTGCCGGTGTGAAAGAAACCTCCTTTCCTGATGCAAGAAAAAGTATCTGTCAGATTATAGAAAATTTATATAACAAATATGATTTCCTTCTGGAAAGCGACCATTTGAACGAAAGGGAAAAAAAGCGTACAAGAACGTCTCCGCCGATATGGATCATAATCTGGCCGCCAATTCCCTGAATACCTTATCGGATTACCTGATGCGTTATTATGGGAAAAAGGTGATTCTCCTATTGGACGAATATGATACTCCTATGCAGGAAGCCTATGTGCATGGCTACTGGGATGAACTGGTTCCTTTTATCCGCAATCTGTTTCATTCCACTTTTAAGACAAATCCTTTCCTTGCAAGAGCCATCATGACCGGAATCACCAGAGTCTGCAAGGAGTCAATCTTTTCTGAATATGTTACCAATTCCGCAGGAATTGATAACCTGCACGCACATCAGTGCGTTTCCTCTTTTGACCTGAATAATTTGACGGTAGTGACAACAACCTCAGATCTGTATGCGGAAAGCTTTGGCTTCACCCAGCAGGAGGTATGGGATGCTCTGGAAGAATATGGCCTGTCAGCCAAAAAGGACGAGGTCAGAAGATGGTATGACGGATTTACATTCGGCAATAAGACCGATATCTACAATCCCTGGTCGATCATCAATTATCTGAAATTTGCAAAATTCTCCCCCTACTGGGCCAACACCAGCAGTAACAGCCTGGTCGGAAAACTGATCCGTGAAGGAAGCGCGGATACAAAAATGGTTATGGAGGATCTTCTTTCGGGCAAGGCGTTCCGGACACAGATTGACGAGCAGATTGTATTCAGTCAGTTAGGGCGCCGGGAAAACGCCGTCTGGAGCCTGCTGCTTGCAAGCGGCTATCTGCGTGTGAAGCAATGGAGTATGGACAAAAGAGACCTGATCATCTATGAGCTCGTATTAACCAACCGCGAAGTAACACTAGTGTTTGAGCAGATGGTAGAGGATTGGTTCTCAGAATTTACACCCGCTTATAATCAGTTCCTCAAGGCGCTTTTATTAGATGATAAAAAGGCGATGAATCTGTATATGAACCGGGTTGCCCTCACTACCTTCAGTTACTTTGATACCGGAAAGCATCCGTCCGAAGCAGCAGAACCCGAAAGATTTTATCATGGCTTTGTTCTTGGCCTGATGGTAGATCTTGCTGAACGGTACACAATTACTTCTAACCGTGAAAGCGGGTTCGGAAGATATGATGTGATCCTTGAGCCTCTTTCTGACACAGACGACGCTATTATTCTGGAATTTAAAGTCCATGACCCGGACGAGGAAACTTCGCTTGCAGATACGGCGCAGGAAGCATTGGATCAGATTGAGCGCATGAAATATTCTGCTTCGCTGGAAGCAAAAGGCATCCCAAAGAAACGGATCCGGCAGTATGGATTCGCATTTGAAGGGAAAACGGTATTTATTGGATAAATATATTTAGAAAGTGATAGAAATATATTTAACAGACTACAATTTCACATTGAAGAAGGAAAAAGGGAATGAATAATTTGAAGAAAGTTAGAAAATATAGGAAGCTGAAAATGATATTGCTTTGCCTGCTTTGCTTACTGGTGACAGCGTGCAGCAATCAATTTGCGAAGCAAGAGTATGATTCTGATGAAAAAATCGCTCAGGACACAGACCGTTATGCAAAAGAAAATTCTGTAGCGAATTCCGTAAATGGAGAATATTCACTTACAGTTTCCAAGTTTAATGGACGTGAGACATTGTGGAAAGAAACAATAAAAGAAAATAAAGATATAGAAATTGATTTTGATCTTAGTCTTTTAAAAGGACAGGCAAAAATAGTATATATTGACAGTGAAGATCATGTTACGACACTGATCGAATGTCTGCCCGAAACTTCAACAGATGGATTCGTAACAAAAACCTTGTCGTTAAAAAGCGGGAATAACAGATTAAAAATCGTTGGATATGACTGTGAAAATATTGATCTGAAAATGTTATTTGCAGAACCCTAACAAATAATAATTCTGGTCAAACGAATCATTCTGACAAGAACAGCCCCTGCCGGATGAAAGGTATTCTAACGGCAAAGGCTGTTTTTATTTGTATAAAAGGAGCACAAAAAACATCAATTCTTCAAAAGACATGGATAAATCTTAGAATATTCTCATTGAACGGCTCAATATCCTGATATAAAAAACCAATCTCACGGGACGGAACGGGATTAGCCAAGGGTACTTCCATCAGGCAGCCTGTTTCTAATTCCTGCTCTACAAACTGTTTTACAACGCAGGAAATCCCTATCCCCATTTTGGCAAATTCGATCAGAATATCCATTTCATTTACCTCGAGGATATGCAGGGGGATGATATGATTCTTTGCGTAGTAAGCGTTAATATGCTTCCGGGATACATTATCTTTATCAAGGAGCATGATGTTCGCATATTCAAATATTTCATCATTCTTACAGTTCCATTTCTCTCTATATGCCGGTGTACAGACAAAAATATACTCGATAATACCCAGAGAATAATAGACCAGCTTTCCAGGGCTTTGGGGCTTTACCACCAGCGCCAGGTCAACGCTGCACTCCTCGATCATCACGCACGCTTCCGCCGAGGATGTACACGTGATGGCCAGCTCTGTATCAGGATATAATCTTATATATACTTTCAGATAAAGCATAAGAAAATGCTTACACAATACATTGCTGGCGGCTATGCGCAAATAACCTGTATATACCGGAAACTTAAGACTTTTTTCCGCATCCGAAAGCATTTGAAACGCTTTTTTCACACTGTCGTACAGCAGCCTTCCTTTCTCTGTCAGCTCTACTCCCTTTGATCTTCTGACAAAAAGTGTCGTGTAAGATTTTCTTCCAGCTTCTTTATGGTAATACTTACTGCCGGCTGGGAAATGTACAGCGAAGCGGCCGCTTTGGATATGCTTTTATTTTCAGCAGCAGAAAAAAATCTTGTATTTTGTGAGATTATCAAACGTATCCTTATCTTCTCCATATAACTATAACCTGAATCCGTGAACCTAACCTAAAAATAAAATGAAATCGGTAAATAAGAAATATGAGGCACTCTTTGTAC
>QXWX01000167.1 GCA_009911175.1 Lachnospiraceae bacterium
CTGGCCTTTTATTGAAACGTTGCAATAGCCCCAAATAATGCAAGATTTTATTCAAAATTTTTTAAGCGTCAGAGCTGGTATGAAAAAGCAAAAGGAATGAATTCTTCACTTGACAATGTGTCAAAGAATTGATGTCGATGGATGAGATTTCGGTTATGGATGGTGGAAAATGTATCATGCAGCTTAGAGGGGTTAGACCATTCTTCTCCAATAAGTTTGACATCACAAAGCACAAGCAGTACCGGCTTCTGTCCGATTTTGATGACAAGAACGCCTTAGACATCGAAAAATATGTGAAAAACCTGTGTAAAGCAAGAGTCAGGGACAATGACACCATTGATGAGGTGGAGGATGCGGGCGTGATTGAAGCATGACAACTGAATATGGAAAAAACTGAATAGGGAACTTGTAAACCAGCAACAGGACTTCTGGACAAAAAGTCCAAAAGTTACGGAAACGGAGTTTTGAATGTACTTGGGAAAGGACAAAACAAAGCGTCCGGCATAGGCAATCGCCAAACTGAATATGCCGGATGCCCGCAGGGTTCTTCCTAAAGGATTGCCCTGTCTTTATCTTACCATAAGGCAGGGCATTTTACACGAAAAACTCTTTCGGAAACTAGACAAAATTATTTTTGAGAAAGAAAGAGGTAGAAACATGGCATTTTTTACAACAGCGGTAACAGGTGTGAATTGTGAGTATAGTGAAAAATGGGAAGAATAAGCAAGGTAAAAATCTGGTGTATGTAGATAGCCCTCATAAAGTAAACATGGTAAAATCTTAGAAGAAACGAGGTAAATCAATATGGAAAAACAGATTTATATCACAGAGGAAGAACGGGCAAAATGCAAAAAGGTGGCTGAAGCGTTTACGGAGCTGTACGAAATGGCGGACATTGTAGTGGTTGACGTGGGCAGATACGGTTTTGTGATGCTGAAATACTATATGCCGCCGCATGGATTTGAAGAAGATGCGACTTTTACGGATAGTAAAGCATTATTTGAGGGATTATGGCAGGAATGGCTTGATATGAAGCTGTATTTTATGGCAAAAGGCACTTCTTTGATGGAAACAGGGTATAAAGGCATATTTGAGAGCCTTTCAAAAGAAAAACAGTCGGAACTTATCGGGCGGAAAACTTACTTCGCAAGAATGGCGGGGATAGATATGTAAAAAGGTGTCTTTGGATAAGTGATAGATAGAGAGATGGATTCCGTAGGCGCAGGCATTGTGGAAATGTCGTATAACTGGCTGCGTTCATGGAACTGTGGGAAACCCTGTTTGCAGGATGTGGGAAAGCTGTTTTTGCTTTTCCACAGGCTGTGAATGGGGTTTTCCATAGTTCATAGCCAGTTATGCACATTTCCATGATGCGTCTTTAGATACTTGCTATTGTCTGAATCTGTACTTATAATTGTAGATGTGTTTAGGAAATTCTTAATAAATTTTTATGCGGTATTTTGAGATTTCAAAGCTAAAAGCAAGTATACTTTAAGTGAGAAATTGTCGTTTCTTAGAAAGAAAGGGATATATGTATGTCTGAAAAAATATTAGTTGTTGATGATGAACATGATATCGCAGATCTGCTTGAGGTTTATCTGCGGAATGAAAACTATATGATTTATAAATACTATTCTGCCAAAGAAGCGTTGGCTTGTATTGAAAGCAAAGAAATTGACCTTGCCATTCTCGATATTATGCTGCCGGATATTAACGGGTTTTCTATTTGCCAAAAAATCCGTGAAAAACATACTTATCCGATCATAATGCTGACAGCGAAGGATGAAGAAACGGATAAGATTACAGGCTTGACTTTGGGGGCAGACGATTATGTGACAAAGCCGTTTCGCCCGCTTGAACTGATTGCCAGAGTGAAAGCACAGTTAAGGAGATATAATAAATACTCTCCAACGCAAAAACAGGACGTGCCTGCTACAGTATTGACTTATAAGAAACTATCGCTCAATACACAGACTTATGAATGTGTGCTGGATGGGGAGATAGTACCTCTGACACCTACAGAATTTTCTATTTTGCGTATTCTGTTGGAAAAACAGGGCGTGGTGGTAAGCCTTGAGGACTTGTTTCATTCTGTATGGAAAGATGAGTATTACAGTAAAAACAGCAGCACAATTACTGTGCATATCCGGCATCTGCGGGAAAAGTTGAAAGATACGGCGGAAAAGCCAAAATATATAAAAACAATATGGGGAGTAGGTTATAAGATTTAGCCTTTGCTCCCAGACAAGGAGATAGTATGAAGAAAAATGAAAAAACGGGTTTGCTTGTACCATTATTATTCGCTGTTTACCTGGCACTTTTAATATGGATTATTTTATTTAAACTTGAATTTTCAATTAGTGTATTAAAAACAAACCGAAGCATAAACCTGATACCGTTTTATTATGAAAATGAAATTGGAATGGGATTCCATTTGAAAGAAGTTTTAGAAAATGCAGTGATATTTATTCCACTTGGCATTTATTTGTGCATGTTAAAGCATGATTTCAGTGTAAAAGTAAAATTCATTTTTATTTTGATGACAAGTTTGATACTGGAAATATCCCAATATATTTTGGCAGTTGGACGGACGGATGTGACGGATCTGATAACAAATACTTGTGGCGGAATGGCTGGTGTTGGTCTGTACTGGCTGTCTGTAAAGGTATTTCGCAATAAAAAAAGATTAGATTTCATCATTACGGTTCTTGCTGCTGTTGCTACAATAGTAGTGATAGGTCTTTTGGCAATTCTGTTAATTGTAAATTGACGGGGGTGATTTCTTTGAAAGAACAGAGTTTTCCAATCAGAAAGAAACTGGAATTTCGTCTTTTGGTTATTTTGCCTGCATATGTAATCGCTGGCATTATTATATTGATGTTGTATCAGGTTATTTTTTCCAGCTTTAAAAATCCAATTATGGAATGGATATACTGGCGGTTGGATGTCATATATTTCTTTTATCTCTGTATTGGTTTGTCTGGCATTTTTTGCCATTATTGGAGAAAACCGTGGGATTATCTGGATGAAGTGATTGCTGCCACACAGACAGTATATGAGCAGAACAGTCATACCATTGAATTGTCGGAACCACTCCGGGAACTGGAACAGCAGATGAATCAGATTAAAATGTCCATATTGCTTAGCCAGAAAGCGGTAAAAGAAGCAGAGGACAGAAAAAATGAACTGGTTATGTATCTGGCTCATGACATTCGGACACCTCTGACAGCAGTGATTGGTTATTTAAGCCTGCTTGACGAAGCACATGATATGCCTGAAACTCAAAAAGCAAAGTATGTGGGCATTGCGCTTGATAAAGCGGAACGACTGGAAACATTGATAAACGAATTATTTGAGATTACAAGATACCATACGGAAACAGTACAGATAAAGAAAACACCGGTTGACTTATATGCTCTTTTGGCACAGGTAATAGAGGAATTCTATCCTTCCCTTTCAGCAAGGGGGAATCGTGTCAATGTTTCTATTGAGGATAATCTGAATATAACCGGTGATCCTGAAAAGCTGGCAAGAGTATTCAATAATCTTTTAAAAAATGCAGCCGCTTACAGTTATCCTGATACGGAAATCAGTATATCTTCAGAGAGAAAAGGGAAGAATGTTGTAATTATTTTCCGAAATCATGGACAAACAATTGCGGCAGAGCAGTTATCGGGCATCTTTGAAAAATTCAACCGCTTAGATGAAGCCCGGCTGTCTGATACAGGAGGGGCAGGTCTTGGCCTTCCTATCGCAAGAGAGATTATCAACCTGCATGGCGGTGAAATCATAGCGCAGAGCGAAAACGAAACAGTTACTTTTACCATTACTCTTCCTGCTGCTTCTTAGGAAAATTTATGTTTGATATTAGGAAGTTCTTAGGATTATTCCAGTTTAAAATTTGAGAATGCAATGCCCCTGTTTGGTACAATCATTACTGAACAGGGGCATTTGCCTTTGGAAACAGGCTTGGAAAAGGAGTGACGTAATGGAACTGAAAATTGAACATTTAAGTAAACAGTTTAAAGACAAAAAGGCTGTTGATGATGCCTGCATTACTCTGACACCGGGAGTGTGGGGATTGCTTGGCGCTAATGGGGCAGGAAAAACTACCCTTATGCGTATGATTGCTGACATTATGATGCCTACCAGCGGAGCAATTTATTATGATGGCGCTGATATCCGCAAAATGGGAGAGTCTTATCGGAACATATTTGGTTTTTTACCGCAGGATTTTGGATATTCCCGTGATTTCTCGGTAAAAGATTACCTTGAGTATGTAGCGGCGCTTAAAGATGTTCCGGCAAGGGAAACTACAAAGAAAATCAATTACCTTTTGGACATACTTACGCTTTCTGATGTAAAAAGGAAAAAAATTGCAAAGCTGTCCGGAGGAATGAAGCGGCGTGTCGGTATTGCACAGGCAATGTTAAATGATCCGAAAATCCTTGTTATGGACGAACCAACGGCAGGGCTTGATCCCGGAGAGAGGGTACGCTTCCGTAACTTTATTTCGGAATTTTCACATGACAGAATTGTGCTGATTTCTACCCATATTGTTTCTGACATTGAGTATATTGCGACAAGAAACGCCATTATGAAGGCAGGAAAAATTGTGGATATAGGAACAACAGATGAACTTGTGAAAGAGATTGAAGGGAAAGTCTGGACGTGTTCCGTACCAGCCGGGGATTTGAGCAGTTATGAGATGCGGCTTAGAGTTATCAATCAACGTGGTGAAGATAACGGGCAGGTATCCATTCGGTATTTATCCGAAACGCCTGAAATTTCCGGAGCAGTTGCTGTATCGCCCCGGCTTGAGGACTTATATCTTTGGTATTTTCCGCAGGAAAATCTGGAAGGGGAGGGAAAATAATATGCGCTTATTTTGTTTAGAAGTAAAACGGATTATAATGTCACGCCGTACTTTGGTATTGATTGCTGTTGCCATTTTGATGTCTGTTATATCGGCGTATCTGCCGATTAGTTTTGAATCTATTAACCGTCCGGGAGAAAATGGCGAAGTCATTGAGTTAGATGGCTTGCCTGCAATTAAGTTTAAGAGAGATTACTATGCAAAAACAGCAGGGGATATTACATCGGAGAAGCTGGCGGAAGCCCTGCGGGTATATCAGTCGTGCGTAAAGGAATATGGCACACTGGATGATGTGCCGCTGGACGTTTATATTGAAAATATTATGGCAATACGCCCTATGCTGAAAGGATTAAGCGAAGCCTTTGCTGACCCGAAAACAGGCATCGGGGCAGAACTTATGGATATTGCCCCGGATGAAGTGGAACAGTATTTTTATGAGAGGTGCGCTTCTCATCTGGATCATGTTATGAACCTTGAGCAGAAAGAATATCCGACAGCCGGGCAGTTTGCCGCAGATGAGTATGCAAAGCTGAAACAGCCATTCTATCTGTTTCCCGGTATGAGCAGGGATGCTTTTGACTATACAACATTGTATATCTTAGTTTTGTCAATCCTCTGTACCGCTATTGCAGCCCCGATTTTTGCGAATGAATATCAAACCGGGAGTGACAGTATTTTACGTTGTACCAAATACGGGCGCATGAAATTAGCTGTCACAAGGATTTTAGCAGCCAGCAGCATATTCATAGTAATTTTTGTTTTGGGAATGTCAATTCATTTGTTAATCCTGAACCTTGCGTTTGGCACAGATTGTCTGGAAACTTCTTTCCAAATGTTGTTTTCCGTCATCAACCTGCCAGATATGAACCTGGGGCAGCTCCAGATTGTTTTGGTACTGGTTGGATTGATTTCAGTATTGGCAGTCATCAGCTGTACATTTTTCCTGTCTGCCAAATGTAAGGATTCATTAACAGTGCTATTGATTTCTATGGTGGTATTGTTGTTGCCTATATTCGCTTATGGAGCTTTAGGTGATACATGGATTGGGAGTATTCTGCCGTCCGCAGGCATTGGCATGAAAAATAATTTTCTTTATCAGCTCTGCGATTTTAATTTTCTGCATATTGGGGGAATGAGTTTTTGGACACCATATGTCATTCTCATATCGGCAGTGGTTGAAATTCCTATTTTTATGTTTTTGGCAGTTAGATTTTATTGCAGGCATCAAGTGGTGTAGTGAGAGAAAAATTCAGTTAAAGACAGCGGAGTGGAAAAGAACATTTTTTAAAGGAAAACACAATTTAATCTGCCGTATGACAATTTATATTGTTGTACGGCAGAGGTGCTTTTATTGAATGTTTAGAGGTGAAAATAGAGGAATAGGATAATGATGAAAATAAAATCCCAAATATATAAGAACAGGTTAAGGACACTCATAAAAATAAAAGGTATGTTACACACATCAAGGTGTACTGTGAATCAGATTAAAACTGAATTACAGCACACCTTTTTTAATGTCGAATTTTGACCATTTTTGGATTTAATAGAGGTTTTACTTTTGTAAATTTTCCTGAAAAATTGATTGCTGTTGTGCTACATAGATATGTTTTTACTGTTTTATGGAGGGCTGTTTTTTCAGCATGGCTAATTGTGTATCCCATACTTGTTTCATCAGCTTTTTCACTTCCTCCACATCGGCTTTATACACATTTCCTGTGGCATTCATTCGCTTTGCAATCTGGTTCAGGTTGCCGCTGATTTTTCCGAGTGTAGCGTTGTATTCCCGTAAATCCGAATAGTCAATGTCATAGACAAAGCCGTATAAAATCAGGCGGCGCAGGAAGGTGGATTTGCTTTTCATGCCGGAGATTTTTACTTTCTGTTCCAGTATGTATTGCTCCTTGTCGCTTAGATATATTTTCAGCTCATTTTTGCGCTCACGGTTTGCCATTTTTGGTTTTTCTCCTTATCAGTTTTTTAATGGGATTTTACAAAAATAAATGCCCTCATACATGGGGCATTCGTGCAAAAAAATCAAAAACTCCGGCAGGGCAGTTTGTGATTTTTTGAGCGCAAAGGGGGTTAGGGGGATATGCCCCCTACAAGCCAATTTTTTCAAGTTCCCGCTTCGGGGGAATTTGAAAAATTGGAGCCTGTGAGGGAACACAGGCAGTGCTTGCTATTCTTGTCCGGAAAGGGTTTTACCTTTCCGGCTTTTAGAGAAAAACTTGGAAATTTTTTTAGCAATGCCCCCATAGAGGGAGCATTACTTTATCTACAATTAACATCAGAAACAGCGGAGAAAGGGGGTGAAAAAGTGTTAGACCATGCATTCCAGCGGCGGCGTGAAATTGAGCGTATGCTGCTGTCAGGAAAGAGGCTGACGGTATCGGAACTTATGGGCAGATACTGCGTGGGCAGGAAGTCAATCAGCAGGGATTTTGAAGTCATAGGCGAGGAACTTCCGGTCATTTCAAAAAAAGGATATAACGGCGGCTATTTCCTGATGGACGGCGTTGGGAAAAACCAGAATACGCTTTCGCATGAACAACTGAAATGCCTGGAAAAACTCGCTGTTGGATGTACGGGGAAAGACAGGGAAACTGTCCTGTCAATCATACATGAATTTGGGCCGTACTGTGAAAGGAATACATAAAAAACCAGATGGTTTTCAAGCCAAAAATTGAAGGGAGGCGCAGCATGAACACGGCACACCGGAGAATGGAAATCATCAGTATTTTGTCCGTCAAAGGGCATATAACGGCAAGGGAGCTTGCGTGGGAATTGGGCGTTACGATACGCACGATACACCATGACATTTTCGCATTGACTTTTGATTACCCGATTTATACAAAGCCGGGTTGTGGCGGCGGGGTTTTCATCACGGAAAACTACAAGCCCTATACCAATACTCTTACAGAAACAGAGCTTGAAACACTGTGCAGGCTGTACGGGAAAGCGGAGGGGAAAGAGAAAGAAATCCTGTTCCGGCTTATCCATAAATACGGGGCGGACAAGTTGGAAATTTGACTGGACGTATAGATATATCTTATTTGGGATGCGGACTTAAAAGGCATCGCTTACTGACAACTGAATACGGACAATCCTGCAAGACGTATGAAACAGCCGAGCTGTGCCAAAGCACGCCATGACTGCCTGTACTGGACAGGCAAGAGCGAGAGATGTTTTAAAGCAAACAAGGTGTGGGAACCTTGCGCCATGACACTGTTTCCTGATAATGATACTTCCGTAAAACGGTCATAGAGATGATGGTGCGATTCCAATGTGGGCTTCCCTCCCAGAAGCTACTTGCAGGATATAAAATTTTGTAAAAACGGGGATTTTTATTGGCGGATGATACAAGGGGAAATGTTTCCCATACAGAAGGGAAAATCTATTATTTTAAACGGGCAGAGGATAAAGGCGTATGACATCAGGACAATTACCCTTGAACAGTTCCGTATGCTGATTGCCTGCGGGAATGACAGGCACAACAACCAGATAAGGGTGACAAAAAGCGGCATGGTCTATCTCTCGGAGGATATCGTCGGTTCGGAGCAGCTTGAGGATGTTGCGTTAAGTTTTGAAACATTCAGCGCACATAACGGGTATGTTGGCGTGAAGGCTGCGGAGGACAACAGCCATATTATCCCATACCGCAGCCTACGGCTGCAATCAAACCAAAAAGCAAAAAGAATCATCCTATTCGTAGATGCACGTGCTA